>NZ_JAXOJR010000002.1:0-652388 GCF_036663855.1 Sphingomonas fucosidasi
CCTATCGGCAACATCCCGCCTGCCGAAGCCGAACACCAATATTATGCTGCCGCAGACAACATCGATATGGCGGCGTGACTCACAACCCAAGGCCTCCGGCAGACCCGGGGCGGTTCATAACTTAACTATCCGTCATCCCAACCTAAACACGTCATCCCAGCGAAAGCTGGGATCTCCCGGTTCTAGCTGAGACAACCGCCAACCGGGATACCCCAGCTTTCGCTGGGGTGACGGTGGTTATTGGGGTAGGTTTGTTCGAGTTGGGCTCAGCCCGCGACCTTCGCGTAGCGCTCACCGACGACGTCCCAGTTCACGATATCCCACCAGGCCTTCAGATAGCCCGGACGATCGTTCTTGTACTTCAGGTAATAGGCGTGCTCCCAGACGTCGTTACCGAGCAACGGCGTGCCGGGCTCCTTGGCGTCGTCCATCAGCGGGTTGTCCTGGTTCGGCGTGCTCGTGACCTTCAGCTTGCCGCTGGCGTCGGAAATGAGCCAAGCCCAACCCGACCCGAACTGCCCCGCACCCTTGGTGTTGAACTCTTCCTTCAACTTGTCGAGGCTACCGAAATCGCGATCGATCGCCTCGGCCAGCTTGCCCGACGGGGCCTGGCCGGCCTTAGGTGCCATCGTCTTCCAGAAGAAATCATGGTTCCAGAAACCACCGCCATTGTTGCGGACCAACGGCGGCTGCGACGAGATCGTGCCGAGGATATCCTCGATCGACTTGCCGGCGAGAGCCGAGTCCTTCTCGACGCCCTCGTTCAGCTTCGCGGTGTACGCGGCGTGATGCTTGTCGTGATGAAACTTCATCGTCTCCTGGTCGATCACCGGCTCGAGCGCGTCATAGGCGTACGGTAGCGGTGGGAGTTCGAAAGCCATGGGGATTATCCTTTATGGGGTCGGACGCTCAACGCCCGCAGCCATCAAATGGTCCCCACAAAGTCGTTACGCAAGCAGTCACGATCGCTTGCTCGAGGCACCGGACACAGGCGCAACGGGCAAAGCCGCTAAGCCTAAGTCAGTCGCGGATTCGGACCGATGGCATAATGGATCGGCTTGAAGGTCCCGCCATTCGAGTCCGGCGCCGAACAGGCCGTGAGACCGATCACGAGATCCATCGCGGCGCGAAACACGATCTGATCGCCGGCCTTGCTGATCGGCGGCAAGACCTGCAGTTTCCCGGTTTCCGCATCGATCGGCACGTTCATGAAGCAGTTGAACGCGGTAGGAATCCGGTCAGGCAGAACGCCGTAGGGCGCCAAAGCCGCAGCGAGATTGCCAAAACAGCCGCGATGCGGGGGCAAGGTCGGATAAAAATGATGAAACGTGTCGTACGAACACGGCGTCAGCAGAAAGTCATGTCGCCCGACATCGTCGGCGACGATCTCCAGCATCGGCTGCGAGCGGTTCGAATACAGCACATGCCCGGTCGTCAGATAGATCGTCTCGGCATAATCGAGCGTCCTGCCCGAAGAAATAACCTCGTCCAGATCGTCTGCCGCGAACGCCAGCAAATCCGCGACCTGCTCCCCCCGCGGATCGATCACCGTCAAGATCTCGCCGTGCCCCAACCGGAAGGCCGTGCCGCTCCGCTCGGGGATCTCGACCACCGCGAGCGCATCGGTCACGCCATTCACTGCGACGACCCCTGATAGGAAAACGGGCAGCGCCACACATCGTCGACCGAACGCCCGCTATACTGACGCGCCTCGCTCATTTCACCGTGGCGCGTGAGCATGGGATTACGGGATCCTGCGATCGCCTCGTCCCGAACCATGATCTTTTCGCGCATCGTCTCGTAACGGCCTTGCGCGCGCAGGGTCGTAAACTGATCATGGAGATTGAACACCATCGTCGGACGCGAGAACTGTCGCGCGGGGCGGCTGGCATTGGGATGCAGGCCAACCACGAAGAACGCCTCGCCGCCAAAGCTGAGCGAGAAATGCGGGCTGTCCGGATCGGCGCTCACTCGCTTGTCGTAATCCTGCCCGCGCCAGACATCCTTGTCGGATATCGACTGGATACGGTTCCACAAATGCCGCTCGAAGGTCGGCTCGTCGAACGTCACCGGCTCGTCGAACACAACCGCGAAACTCCGGAACAGCGCCGAGTCCGCGCGGTACGCCGCCGCAAAGGTCAATAACCCGTCATGGATACGAACGTCGTCCCACGCACTGTCGATCCGGTTGCACGACAGCACTTCCAAGGTCCCCTTGGCCACCGCGGCTTTCGCGCCGACGCACGGAAAACTGGCCTCGGCGATGTGATCGCGGAGCAGCGCGACGTGCGCGTCCTGATCCTTGTGACGCCAGGGGAATAAAGATGATTGCTGGATTTCCATAGGGCGAAGGACGCTTTCGAACGCCGCCCGTTCCTTCCATTGCCGTGGGTTAAGGCGATTACCCACCCGTTTCGATGCAGATCATCGCCGCATCCTATAGTAAATTTCGTGTCATCGTAGACACTTGAACGAGGCAGCCGTCTTATAGACAGGACGCCTTTATTGTAGCGAACCATGCCGCATAGGGGGTCGTCCTAGCCATATGTCGGTTAAAATCGGGAGCCTCGTCCGTCCACCACACCGGACCTCTTTCGCCGAGATGCCGCTTGGCCACGTCAACCGCAGCGTGCGCCGCCTGTTCGGCGTCCGCATCGTCGTTTCGACGAGCCCGCGCCACCGCACGACGGGCGTTCATCAGATCATGCACGAATCGATCCCGATCCGCATCGGACAGATCGGGGTTCGCCTTGCGCCACAACCGACCGCGGACGACGATATAACGACCGTCGGGCGTCGACAGCGGCGGGTCCTCGTCCGCGCTTCGGGTCATGCGGCGGTCTTGCCATACTCCTGTCGCGTCACCGGGTGGCTCGAGGACAGGCCACCGTCGACTGCGATGGCCTGGCCGTTGACGTAGCTGGCGTCGTCCGAGGCGAGGAACAGTGCCACCTTCGCCAGTTCCTCGGGCTGCGCGCCGCGGTGGAGCGGGTTGAGGCGGCCGACGCGGTCCATCTTGTTGGCCTCACGCGCGTAATCGAACACCGGCTTGGTCATGCCGGTCTCGGTCAGGCCAGGGCAGATCGCGTTGACGCGGACATTCGAGCCGGTGAGTTGCTGCGCGGAGACGGCAGCGAGATTGATGACCCCCGCCTTCGACGCGGAATAGGCAGGCGAGCCGGCGCCGGAGCGGATGCCGGCGACGCTGGCGGTGAGGACGATCGCGCCCTTGCCGCGCTCGGCGATGCGCGGGGCGGCGTGCTTGATCGCGAGGAACGGGCCGATCAGGTTGACGCGGAGTACTTCGGTGATGAGCGCGACGTCGGTATCGAACAGGTTCGCCATGCCGCCCGAAATGCCTGCGTTAGCAAACATGACGTCGAGCCCGCCGAAGCTGTCGCAGGCGAGCGCGATCGTGCGGATCACGTCTTCTTCAAGGCCAGCGTCAATGCGGATCGGTTTGGCAGTGCCACCTGCCTCGGCGATCAAGTGGGCGGTTTCATCCGCGCCCTCGGTCTTGTCGGCTACGATGACCTTGCCCCCTTCAGCCGCGAACAGGAGCGCGGCGGCGCGGCCTATGCCCGATCCTGCGCCGGTGACGATGATCGACTTGTTCTCGAAACGCATGGGGTTCCCTTCCGGTTAGATCGTGACGCCGCCGTCGATGACCATCGTCTGGCCGGTCATGAACGCGCTGGCCTGCGAGGCAAGGAAGACGACCGCGCCGGCGATCTCTTCGGGCTCGCCGATTCGGCGGAGCGGGACGCGCGTATTGGCCGCCTCGATCCGGTCGGGGTCTTCCCACAAGGCGCGCGCGAAGTCGGTCTTGATCAGGCCCGGCGCGATGCAGTTCACGCGGACGTTGGACGGGCCGAACTCGACCGCAAGGTTACGCGCGAGCTGCATGTCGGCGGCCTTGCTGATGCAATAGGCGCCGATCACCGGCGAGCCGCGCAGGCCGCCGATCGACGAGATGATGATTATGCTGCCGCTGCGGCGCTCCAGCATCTCGGGCGCGACCATCTGGATCAGCCAGTGGTTGGAGACGATGTTGTTGTCGAGGATTTTGCGGAACTGGTCGTCGGCGATGCCGGCTTGGGGGCCGTAATAGGGGTTCGAGGCGGCGTTGCAGACGAGGGTGTCGATGCGGCCGAAGTGGGCTCGCGTTTGGTCAACGAGGTGCTGGAGGGCTGCCTTGTCGGAAATGCTCGCGGCGATCGCGATCGCGGTACCGTCGCCGTGCTCGGCGTTGAGCTCCGCGGCGACGGTGTCGCAGGCGTCCTGCTTGCGACTGGAGATCACGACTTTCGCACCGTGACCGGCGAGTTCGCGCGCGGATGCGAGGCCGATCCCGCGCGACGATCCGGTGACGATGGCGACCATCCCGGTCAGATCGAACTGCGACATCTTCTGCTCCCGTAGCGACTTATCCCGAACCAATTCCGTCACCCCAGCAAAAGCTGGTGTATCCCGGTTGGCTGGTGCTCCGATCCAAACCGGGAGTTCCCAGCGTTCGCTGGGATGACGGGAGGATTGGGGGGCATGAACTAAGCCCCCGCCTTCACTGCGAAGCCCCAGGCCGCGTCCGCCAGCCCGTGGATCTTCGCCACCGTCTTCTCCGCCTGCGCGCTCGAGGCGGTGCCGTCGACGATGCGCTTCTTGATGCCCTGGACGATGCCGGTCAGCCGGAAGAGGTTGTAGGCGAAATACCAGTTGAGATCGGGGACGCCGTCCCGGCCGGTCGCGGCGCAATAGCGTTCGACGACCTGCTCGATCGTCGGGATGCCCGTCTCCGGCCCGGTCATGCCTAGCACACCTGAGCGTCCCTCGGGTTCGGTCACCCAGCTCATAAGCAGATACGAGAAGTCGGCGAGCGGATCGCCGAGAGTCGACAACTCCCAGTCGAGAACAGCAGTGACTTTCGGCTCTGACGGCGCGAAGATCATGTTGTCGATGCGGTAGTCGCCGTGGACGATCGAGGTACGCGTCTGCTCGGGGAGCGTGCGCGGGAGCCATTCGATGAGGCGTTCGACCGACTCCATGTGCTCGGTCTCTGCGGCGCGGTATTGCTTGGTCCAGCGACCGACCTGGCGCTCGAAATAATTGCCGGGCTTGCCGTAGTCGCCGAGCCCCGCCGCCGCGTAATCGGTGTTGTGGAGCGCGGCGAGCGTGTCGACCATCGCCTCGTAATGAGCAGTCCGCTCGGGCGGGGTCGCGCCGGGCATCGCGCCGTCCCAGATCGTCCGGCCCTCGACCATCTCCATGACGTAGAAGGCCGAGCCGATCACAGCCGCATCTTCGCAAAGGCCGTAGGGCCGCGGGACCGGGAAGCCGGTCGGATGCAGCCCCGCGATCACGCGGTATTCGCGGTCGACGGCGTGTGCGCTGGGCAGGATCGGCCCAAACGGTTTCCGACGCAGGACATAGGCACGCTCCGGCGTGTCGAGGCGGTAGGTCGGGTTCGACTGGCCGCCGGCGAACTTCGCGTAGGTGAGCGGCCCGGCATAGCCCGGCACGTTGGCGGTCATCCACCAACCGAGTGCGTCGAGATCGAGCTTGTCCCGCTCGCCGACTTCGATCGTTCCGACCATGCTTGTCGATGCGTCGCTCACGAGAAGGTTATCACGCTGCGGGTGGTGTCACCGCGACGAAGCTCGTCGAACGCGTCGTTGATCCGCTCCAGCGGCATCCGGTCGGCGATGATCGTGTCGAGATCGAGCAGCCCGCGCATGTAGAAGTCGACCAGCCGCGGGATGTCGACCGGAAAGCGGTTCGAGCCCATGAAGCCGCCCTGCAGCCGCTTGCCCGACAGCAGATCCATCGCCGACAGCCCGACCTTCTCGCCAAGCGGCATCATCCCGAGGATCGTCGCAGTGCCGCCGCGTCGCAGGACCTTCACCGCCGTGGCAGCCGACTGCGTACGCCCGACCGCCTCGATCGCGTGATGCACGCCACCCTTGGTGATCTCCACGACCTCATCGGCGGCGGTATCGGACAATGCATCAATGCTGTGCGTCGCGCCGAGCTTTTCCGCCATCGCGCGCTTTTCAGGCACCGGATCGAGCGCAATGATCTTCCCCGCGCCTGCGATCTTGGCCGCGTTGACCGCCGCGAGGCCGATACCGCCGCAACCCACCACGCACACCGTCTCGCCCGGCGTCACGTCGGTGGTGTTGAACACCGCCCCCGCCCCCGTCGTGATCGCGCAGCCGAGCAACGCCGCGCGGTCCATCGGCATGTCGCGATCGATCGCGACGCACGCGTGTTCGTGGACCAGCATCATTTCCGCATAGGCGCTGAGGTTGAGCATCTGCGCGATCGGCCGGTCGCCGAGCATTAGGCGCGGTGCGGCGCCCTTGGGACGACGCACGCTGGCGTCGATGCACAGCGACATCCGCCCGGTGACGCAGAACTCGCACTGGCCGCAGAAGGCCGAGAGACAGGTGACGACATGGTCGCCGACCTTCACGCCGCGCACCTCGTCGCCGACCGCCTCGACCACGCCGCACGCCTCGTGGCCGGGGATAGTCGGCATCGCGTGCGGATAGGCACCGTCGACGAAGTGAAGGTCTGAGCGGCATACGCCGACCGCCATTGTGCGGATCAGAACCTCGTGCGCGGTCGGTTTCGAGACGGTCACGTCCTCGATGCTGAGCGGGGTGTTGGCTTCGAAAAGGACTGCGGCTTTCATGTCTGCCTTTCGTTGATTTCTGTAGTCGTCATTTTAGCCCCAATCGCTTTCACGCCGCCGGTCGCGCCGCCGCCCGTCTGCCAATAATCCCGTCACCCCAGCGAAAGCTGGGATATCCCAGTTGGCGGGCGCTGCGACCTGAATGGGGAGATCCCAGCTTTCGCTGGGATGACGGGCGGGGGGCGTCCTTCGACTTCGCTCAGGACGAACGGGGGGATGGGGGTGGGTTTACCGGCTCACCCCGACATCCCCGCTCGACACGCCACCTTTGCGGAAGTCGCCGTATTTCCCGAACTCGTTGCGTGCGATCGAGCGGTTGTGGACCTCGTCCGGGCCATCCGCGAACCGGAGAGTCCGCATCGCCGCCCAGTCATGCGCCAAGCGGAAGTCGCCCGAGACGCCGCCGCCGCCATGCGCCTGGATCGCATCGTCGAGGATCCGCAAAGCCATGTTCGGCGCCGCGACCTTGATCATCGAGATCTCGATCTGCGCAGACTTGTTGCCGGCCTTGTCCATCATGTCCGCCGCCTTGAGGCAGAGCAGACGAGTCATCTCGATGTCGATGCGGGCGGTGGCGATGCGCTCCTCCCAGACCGAAAAGTCGGCGATCCGCTTGCCGAATGCGACCCGGTCGAGCAGCCGCCGCGCCATCGCCTCGATCGCGGTCTCGGCGACCCCAATGGTGCGCATGCAGTGATGAATACGGCCCGGCCCGAGCCGTCCCTGCGCGATCTCGAACCCGCGGCCCTCGCCAAGCAGCACGTTCTCGACCGGCACGCGGACATTCTCGAGCACCACTTCGCCGTGACCGTGCGGCGCATGGTCATAGCCATACACGGAGAGCATCCGCTTGATCGTCACGCCGGGCGTATCCATCGGCACGAGAATCTGGCTCTGCTGCTGGTGCCGCGAACCCTCGAAGCTCGTCTTGCCCATCACGATCGCGATCTTGCAGCGCGGATCGCCCACGCCCGACGACCACCATTTGGTGCCGTTGATGACGTAGTGATCGCCGTCGCGCATCATCGACGTCTCGATGTTGGTCGCATCCGACGACGCCACCGCGGGCTCGGTCATCAGGAACGCCGAACGGATCTCGCCGCGCATCAGCGGGCCGAGCCAACGGTCCTTCTGCTCGCGCGTGCCATAGCGGTGAAACACCTCCATGTTGCCGGTATCGGGCGCCGAGCAGTTGAAACACTCGCTCGCCCAGCTGACCTTGCCCATCTCCTCCGCGCATAACGCATATTCGAGATTGGTGAGCTGCGTGCCTTCGAATTCGAACGAATCGTCGACGTGCGTCTGGCCCGAATGCGGCGGCATGAAGAAATTCCAGAGCCCCGCGGCCTTGGCCTTCTCCTTCATCTCCTCGATCACCGGAATCACCTTCCAGCGCTCGCCCTCATGCGCCTGCTGGTCGTAATCGGCCTGTCGCGGGCGGATATTCTGGTCGATGAAATCCCGGACCCGATCCCGGAAATACGTCTCTCGTTCGCTCAGCGTAAAATCCATGCGGGCTCTCCGTTCGTCATCGCTTTGGAGGCGGGTTAGACCATACCGCGTATTCGGTAAAGCGTGCGGAGGGCCTCGGAAAGCATGTTTTCAAGTCCGCCCTGAAAGCGCCTAAAAAGCACTGTATCTTCAAATCGAAGCTGTTAGGGTGTTTCGATGAAGGTTCCGGCAGAGGCCAGCGACGAGAGCGAACAGGGGACCAAGCGCTTCCGTGCGAAGCGTAACGCGATCCTCGCCGCGGCGGCAGAAGCGATCAACGAACAGAGTGCCAAGGGCATGACGTTCGCGGACGTGGCGCGGCGCGTCGGGCTCAATACGACGAGCGTTACCTATTATTTCAAGCGCAAGGAAGACCTTGCCGCCGCTGCGTTTGAGAACACGCTCGAATCGCTGATCGCGATGCTCGACGTGGCGATGGAAGAGGCTACGCCGGAGGAGCGCGTGCGGCGTTATCTCGCGCTCAACATGGACCGGCTCGGGCGGATTCAGCGCGGCGAGGAGAAGGCGTTCGCGGTCCTCTCCGATCTGCGTGCGACCGAGGAGCCTATGCGTGGCCGGCTGATGGCGGGCTGGCGCGAGGTGTTCCGCCGCACGCGCCTGTTGTGGGGGCCGACCTCGTCGCGCGCGCAGACCGATCTCAACGGCGCACGCGCGCATGTGCTGCTGGAGAACACGTTCTGGTTGCCGATCTGGCTGACGCGGTACGAGCCCGATCAATATGGGCGCGTCGAGGAGCGGCTGATGGACGTCCTTGCGCACGGCATCGCGGGCAAGGATGCGCGCTGGTCCCCTACCCTGCTCGATCTCAGCCATGACGAAGCGGAACCAGGCCGCGAGGCGTTCCTGCTCGCCGCGACGCGCCTGATCAACGAGCTCGGCTATCGCGGCGCCTCGGTGCAGAAGATTGCATCCGAGCTGAACGTCACAAAGGGCAGCTTCTATCACCATCTCGACGCGAAGGACGATCTCGTCATCGCTTGTTACCGCCGCAGCTTCGACACGATCGCCGATGCGCAGAGCCGCGGCGAGGCCGAGGGCGGGAGCTATTGGCACAAGCTGTCGAGCACCGTCGCGACCTTGCTCGACGTCCAGTTCGCCGAGCGCGGACCGCTGCTGCGCACCACCGCGCTGAGCGGCCTGCCGGTCGGCGTGCGCAACGCGATGGTCGACCGCTCGAACGGCATCGCGCGGCGCTATGCGGGCATGATGATGGACGGGATCGGCGAAGGCTCGATCCGCGCCGTCGATGCGCTGATCGCGGCGCAGGCGCTGATGGCGCTCCAGAATGCGGCGTTCGACATGCGCAAATGGGCCTCGACGATGCCGCGCGAGCGGGCGATCGCGATGTACGCCTCGACGCTGATGTACGGCCTGTTCGACGATCGGATGGCGAAGGCCTGACCGTTCTGCCCGGACTGGTCGACGTTCGAAGCCGGAACGGTTTGGTTACGCGGCGTTAACCGCGGACGGCCGATTTCCACGCCTCCACGGAGGCGGCATGCACACTATCACAACCGATCTTGCGACGGGTATCATCGAGGTCGACGCGTCCGGCTTCTGGACGATCGCGCATGTCGAGGAATTTCTGCGCGACCTGGAGCGCGAGGGACGGCGCGTGCTTGCGACCGGCAAGCGTCACATGCTGCTCTGCAACTTCTCCAAGTCCGCGATCCAGCCGCAGGAGGTGATCGCGATGCTGCAACGCGTCGCGGTGTCGATGCCGCTGAAATCGCGCAAGGCCGCGTTGTATACCGACGGCAAGCTCGCGCGGTTGCAGGTCAAGCGGATCGCGTCGGTGCGCGACGACATGGCGGTGTTCGACGACCGGGCGACGGCGCTGGCGTGGATGCTGGAAGACGGGCCCAACGGATAGCTCGAGTAAGCAGTAACCCCTCAATCATCCTGCGGCCGCACAGGGAGCGCCCCCCCCCCCGCCCACGCCGTCATCCTGACGAAAGTCAGGACCCAGAGTTACAGACGCCGTCCCCTACGATCCTGGGTCCTGACTTTCGTCAGGATGACGGACGGAGCGGGCGCCTATCTGGCCAAATCTTCGTCCCGCTTCAGCAGAACCCCCGCGCGCCAGTAATGGAACAGCGCCCACGGCGTCATCAGCACGATAATCACCAGTGCATAGCGCAGCGAATCCTCGCCGAATCCCGGCTTCAGCAGATCGCTCAGCCACCCGACCAGCGTCGGCCCCAGCCCCAGCCCGACCAGGTTGATGACCAGCAATGTGATCGCCGCCCACATCGCGCGGATCTGCAACGGCGCGAGATGCTGGATCAGCGCGAAGCTCGGCCCGAGATACGAATTGGCGAAGATCAGCGAGACGAAATAGCTGCCGATCGCGATTGCCGGCGCATCGATCAGGTAGAAGGCCAGCGCGAACGGCAGCGACAGCCCCTTCATCCCCAGCACGACCCAAGCCTGGACATGCAGGCCGTGGCGCTTCGCCAGCACGTCTGCGATCTTGCCGCCCGCAAGCGCCGAGACCGCACCGAACAACGCCCCCGGCAACGCGACATAACGCGAGATATCGAGCATCGACACGCCCAGCGAGCGCTGCATATAGCTCGGCCCCCAGCCGGTAAGCGCGTAGCCGATCATCGACGTGAGCGTGACACCGACGACCAGATGCCGCGCCGGGGCACTCGCCCACATCGACGCGAAGCCTTGCGCGACGCTCGGCATCGGCTTCACCTCGGTCGCGCGGGCGGCATCGGACAGGCCGCGGCGCGGCTCGACCATGAACAGGCGGACGAGGACCGCGAGCGCGATCCCCGGTAGGCCGACCGTCATCATCGCGATCCGCCAGCCGTAAGAGTGCGCGACGACTCCGCCGATCAGCGTGCCGAAGCCTGCGCCGAGTACCACGCCGAGCGAATATACCGCCATCGCGCTCGCGCACTTCTCGGGCGGATACAGGTCGGCGATGATCGAATGGCTGGGCGGGCTCGACCCCGCCTCGCCGATGCCGACGCCGATCCGGAACAGCATCAGCTGCGTGAAATTCTGCGCGAGCCCGCACAGCGCGGTCATCGCGCTCCAGATCGTCAGGCTGGCGGCGATGATGTTGCGGCGGCTGGTCCGATCCGCGAGTCGCGCGACCGGGATTCCCAGCGTCGCATAGAAGATCGCGAACACGAGCCCCGACAGCAGCCCGAGCTGCGTATCGGTCAGCAACAGGTCCGCCTTGATCCGCTCCAGCAGGATCGCGAGGATCTGGCGATCCATGTAACTGAAGAAATAGGTGAAGGTAAGCAGCGCGAGCGTCAGGCCCCGTCGCTTCATCGCCAAGGCATCGGCGATCTCGGGATGGGACTGATACGCGACGGCCATCGGCAATACCTCGAAGTCGAAACAGACCTTACGCTAGGGCATGGGGAGCGTACCAGACAAGCTAAAGCTGCAATCCCCGCACATCTGCGACGAGCCGAGTGCATGACGATGCCGGGCGGAATTGTCGCGACGAAGTAAGGTCTTGCGAGTTTCGGGATATAATCGGTGGTTCGCGAGAAGGACGGCGGAAGATGCGTCCTCATTCGGGTCGCTCTTCCGCCTTATCCCCTCTCCAACGTCGTGGCCGGGCTCGTCTCCGCATCGTCGATGGAGCGAAGCGTCCGGGCAATCTGAATACCGGGTATGCGGCCCCCTCGCATAGATTCGCGGCGTTGCAAAGCGACTTTTGCCCGCCGCCGCATTCTTGGCAAAATCCGACAGCCGTGTCGCGCTTGCTGCACGCGCTGGCCTGCACCATCAGCGGGACGACACACTCGACGGAGTGCCCCGATGATCGACCTGTTTTACTGGCCCACCCCCAACGGCCACAAGATCACGCTGTTGCTCGAGGAAACGGGGCTCGAGTATACGATCAAGCCGGCAAACATCGGTGCGGGCGAACAATTCGCGCCCGATTTCCTGAAGATCGCGCCGAACAACCGGATGCCGGCGATCGTCGATCACGCACCCGCCGATGGCGGCGAACCCATCGCGATCTTCGAATCGGGTGCGATCCTTCTGTATCTGGCGGAGAAGACTGGGCGGTTCGGCGGCGGCGACCTGCGCGGGCGGACTGCGGTGAACCAGTGGCTGATGCGGCAGATGGGGGGGCTGGGGCCGATGCTCGGGCAGAATCATCACTTCAATCGGTATGCCCCGGAGAAGATTCCGTACGCGATCGATCGCTACGTGAAGGAGACCAACCGACTGTACGGCGTGCTCGACCGCCGGCTCGAAGGGCGCGACTTCATCACGGGCGAGTATTCGATCGCGGACATGGCAGCGTACCCGTGGATCGTGCCGTACGAAGCACAGGGCCAGCGGCTGGAGGATTTCCCGAATTTGAATCGCTGGTTCGAATCGATCGCAGCCCGGCCCGCGACGATCGCGGCGTATGAGAAGGGCAAGGCGGTGCATGACATCAGCGTCCCGATGACCGACGAGGCGAAAAAGACGCTGTTCGGGCAGACTGCGGCTGCTCGGTAGGGGGTTCCCTACTGCTCGGCAATCGTCTGGACTACCGCCACGTCCAGATGATGACACCACCCCGGCGAAGGCCGGGGCCCAATTGGAGGACGTCGCTGAGCAGCGGAAGCGCATAATTGCTAAAGCCACGCCCATTGGGCCCCGGCCTTCGCCGGGGTGGGAGCTTGGCGGTCGGAACCGCTCGATACTCGACTAGCCTCTCGTTCACCCAGATTAGTCTGACGTAACGATCCTCCCCCGCCAGGGGGAGGTGGCTGGCTCTTGCCAGACGGAGGGGGCGTAAAGGAGCGGCTGCTGTTCCGTGCCCTCCCCCTCCGTCGCCTACGGCGCCACCTCCCCCTGGCGGGGGAGGATTGAAGTTGTTGCGCTTCCCACGGTCGTTCAGGTCTTACAGCTCGCACCCCTCACCCGTCCCGACCGGGCCGCCGCGACAAAGCGACGTCGAGATGCCCGCCGCCATCCAGCAGCAACACCTCGCCCGTCATCGCCCGGCTCATCGGATCGAGCAGCATCTCGATCGGCCCCGCGACGTCGTCGGGCCCGGTCGCAAAACCCATCGGCACCGACGACGCGACCTTGGCGTTGAGTTTCGCGAATCCCTCCTCGCCCAGCTTCTTCTCGTACCAGCCGGTCGCGACATACCCCGGCGCGACGGCATTGACCCGAATCTCCGGCGCCAGGACACGCGCCAGGCTCTTCGTCATCGTCACCAGCGCGCCCTTCGATGCGGCATAGGCGACCGACGATCCCATGCCGAACACGCCCGCGACGCTCGCAACGTTGACGACCGCGCCCATCGGGCTTGCGCGCAACGCCAGGGCGCAGGCACGGACCATCTGAAACGGTGCGATCGCGTTCAGCCGGTAGATGTCGAGGAAGTCCTCCGCGTCGAGCGCGTCGAGATCCTCATGCGCGGCGAACTTGGTCTTTCCGGCATTGTTGACCAGGAAGTCGATCCGACCGAACGCGTCTGTGGCTGCCTTGGCCAGCGCTCGGGAGGCAGCATCGCCGACGATGTCCGCCTGCACCGCGATCGCGCCCTGCCCAACCTCGACCGCCAGTGCCTCGGCCTCGTCGCGGCTGGTCGCGTAGTTGATGACGCACGACACGCCGCGCGCTGCCAGCCGCCGCACGACCGCTGCGCCAATCCCGGTGCCGCCGCCCGTCACTACCGCGACCGCGCCTTGCAAGGCATCGCTCATGCCTGCGCACTCGGACGAGCCGACGCACGGGCATGCCAATCCTTCAGGTGCGTCAGTTCGTCTGGCATCGTCACGCCGACGAACTTCGCGAAGTCGATCGTCGTCAGCAGGACGATGTCGGCGATCGTATAGCGCTCGCCATCGAGCCAGTCGCGGCCGTCGAGCGCATGATCGAACTCCGTCATCGCCGCCAGAACGCGCGGGCGCTGGCTCTCGCCGAACTCGGTATATTGCGGCTGGACGATCCGCGCGGTCCAGGGGTGGGTGTGTTGCCAGACCATCGACAGCGGCGTCATCAGCCGCAGCTCGATCCGCCGGGTCCACATGTCGATCTCCGCGATGTTGTGCGCGCCGTGGCCGAACAGCGGGGGCTCAGGATGCAGCACCTCGAAATAGCGGCAGATCGCGACGCTCTCGGTCAGCACGCGGCCATCGTCGAACGCCAGCGCGGGCGTCTGGCCGAGCGCATTAACCGACAGGAACGAGGCCGACTTGTGCTCGGCCTTGGGGATCGAGATCTGCGCCATCGGCACGCGGACATGCTTTTCGGCGAGGAAGATGCGGACGCGACGCGGGTTGGGCGCTGGCAGCGCGCTATCGTAGAACAGCATGAGCGTCTCCTCGATTTCGGTTTTCGAATATACCGTATGGCATTGCCGGACGGGTTCGCCTAGCGATGCGCGAATGACGACTGCCGCAGATATGCTCGCCACGGGCTTCGCCACGCTGCCCGATCTGATCCACGCGCATGCGCTCGAACGGGGGGATCGCACCGCGGTTGCCGATTCTCAGGGCAGCATCGACTATCGGACGCTCGATTCGACGATGGACCGGGTCGCGGCGGCGTTGCAGCGCGACGGGGTGGCGCAGGGGACCGCGGTGGCGATCGTCGCGGCGCCGACGACGGACTATGCAGCCGCTTTCCTTGGTGCGGTACGCGCGGGGTGCGTGGCGACGCCGATCGCGCCGTCCGCTACACCGGCGGCGATCGCGGCGATGATCGCCGATAGTGGCGCGCCTGTGGTGTTCCTCGACGCGGAGAATGCGCGAGCGCTGGAGGGACAGCAACTGACGGCCCGCCCGATCTTGTTCCCCCGCGGAGGCGGGGGTCCAGACTGGGCCCCCGCCTTTGCGGGGGAACAAGCTTTTCAGGCTTTCGAGGACTGGCTTGAACCCGAGAACGCCAAGCCGACGTCTGTCGCAATTGCTCCCGGAGACCCGTTCAACATCATCTATTCGTCCGGCACCACCGGCACGCCAAAGGGTATCGTCCAGAGCCACGCGATGCGCTGGGCGCATATCTCACGCAACACCGCAGCGGGGTTCGACACCGCGGTGACGATGATCGCCACCCCGCTCTATTCGAATACCACCCTCGTAAGCTTCCTGCCGACGCTTGGCTGGGGCGGTACGGTGGTGCTGATGAAGAAGTTCGAGGCCCGCGCGTATCTCGAACTCGCCGACCGGTACCGCGCGACGCACACGATGCTGGTCCCGGTCCAGTATCAGCGGATCATGGCGCTGCCCGATTTCGACGACTTCGACCTGTCGGCCTTCCGCTTCAAGACCAGCACCAGCGCCCCCTTCTCCGCCGCGCTGAAGGCCGACGTGGTCGCGCGTTGGCCGGGATTGCTGGTCGAATTCTACGGCATGACCGAGGGCGGCGCGAGTTGCGCGCTGAACGCGACCGCCAACCCGACCAAGCTCCACACCGTCGGCCAGCCGATGCCCGGCCACGAGATCTGCCTGATCGACGACGACGGCAACGAGGTCGCGCCGGGCGAGATGGGCGAAGTCGTCGGTCGCAGCCCCGCAATGATGAACGGCTATCACGGCCGCTCCGAAGCGACGCGCGATGCCGAATGGTATGACGAAGCCGGCAACCGCTATATCCGCCACGGCGATGTCGGGCGGTTCGACGAGGACGGATTCCTCACGCTGATGGACCGGAAGAAGGACCTGATCATCTCGGGCGGGTTCAACATCTATCCGTCCGACCTGGAGACGGTGCTGGCGCAGCATCCGGCAGTGGCGGACTGCGCGGTGATCGGAATGCCGTCGGAGGCCTGGGGCGAGACTCCGGTCGGCTTCTACGTCCCGCGCGATGGTGCAAGCGAGGATGCGCCTTCGATCCTGGCGTGGGCGAACGCGCAGCTCGGCAAAACGCAGCGGCTGTCGGCGCTCCACGTCACGGACGAACTGCCACGCAGCGCGATCGGCAAAGTGCTCAAGCGCGAACTCCGCGATCAATTAGCGGCCTCCCTTCCGTCATCCTGACGAAAGTCAGGATCCAGAGCCACGAATGCTCCGGCGCGCGGCTTTGGATCCTGGGTCGAGCCCAGGATGACGAAGGATGAAAGGATCAGAAATGACCAGTCTCAAACAGGCGATCGACGCGCTGGAGCCGACCGAGGGCGGCTGGCGCGGCACCGTGCCGGAGAACTGGCTGCAAGGCCGCACGGCGTATGGTGGCTTCTCCGCCGCGCTCGCGCTCCACGCCGCGCAGAAGTCCGACACCGACCTGCCGCCCCTGCGGTCCGCGCAGGTGTCGTTCATCGGGCCGCTGTCGGGTGACATCACGATCCGGGCGAGCCGGTTGCGGCGCGGTCGCAACGCGGCATTCGTCCAGGCGGATGTCGAGAGCGCGGCCGGGCTGGGCCTGCGCGCGACCTTCGTATTCATGGGCGCGGTGGAGTCGCGCGTCGATCATCAGACCGGCGGGGCGCCCGACTTCCCGATGCCCGGCCCGGACACGCAGACCTTCCGCGGCCACAGCGAGGTGGCATTCTCGCGCAATTTCGACCTGCTCGACCGCCGCGACGACAGTGTCAGCCCCGCCGAGTGGCTGCGCTGGGCAAGGCTGGTCGAACGTGACGGGCTCGATCCGATGGTCGAACTGGTCGCGCTCGCCGATTGCCTGCCCCCCGCTGCGCTGAAGCTTCTCGGCGGCCCCGCCCCGCTCAGTTCGATGACATGGCTGCTCAACATCCTCGGGCCGCAGCCGGTGACGAGCGACGGCTGGTGGCTGCTCCGCGCGACCACCGATTACACGCGGGACGGCAGCTCCAGCCAGCAGATGGCGATCTGGAATGCCGACGGCACGCCGGTCGCCGAACAGATGCAGAGCGTCGCGATCTTCGCCTGACGCTGGCGGAGGGGGCGTGCGCGCCCGACATATCTTGCGACACATTGGCAGCCCGGCGGCAAAACGCTGCGACAACCGGGGTTTAGACCGGCGTCATTCAGTGGGAATTCGTCCCACACAGCCGGAGTCCGACATGCGCAAGACCGTCCTTACCCTGATGCTCGCTGCCAGCGCGATCACGTCCGCTGCCAGCGCGCAGACCGCACCCGCCCCTAGCCCCGCTACGCCCCGTCCGCCGATGCGGCAGGATGCGAACCGCGACGGCGTCATCACGCGCGCCGAGGCGATCGCGCAGGCCGACGCCCGGTTCGCGCAGATGGATACCGACCGCGACGGCCGCGTCAGTGCCGGCGAGATGCGCGCCTATCGCACCGCGATGCACGACCGGATGGTGGCGAACGGTCGCGACGTGCCCGTGCCCCCGCCGGGCGGTCGCAAGCATGACGGCATGGGTCGCGGGATGGACCCGAACCGCGACGGCAGCGTGACGCGCGAGGAGTTCGAGGCACGCGCGCTCAAGCGGTTCGATCGGATGGACGCCAACCACGACGGCACGATCGACGCGACCGAGCGCGCCAATGCCACCGAGATGCGCCGCGTCGACCGGCGCGAACGCCGCGAGGGCGTCACGCCACCAGTGCCCGCGCCCGCCCCCGTCCCCGCCCCCGCCCCTGCTCGATAATCCGGAAAGGGGGGAGGCACCGCGTCCCGGTGCTTCCCCTGGACAGCCGCCATGCTAGACACTGCCCCGATGGGAGATATGCCGCATCTGCTGCTCGTCGACGACGAGCGCTCGATCCGCGAGCCGTTGGCCGCGTACCTCACCAAACAGGGGTTTCGCGTCACGCAAGCGAGCGATGCGGAGAGCGCGCGGACGCGGCTGACCGCCTATGCGATCGATCTCGTCATTCTCGATATCATGATGCCGGGCGAGGACGGGCTGTCGCTGTGCCGCCATATCGCCGCGACCAGCGACGTACCGGTGATCCTGCTGACCGCCCGCACCGAGGAGACCGACCGGATCGTCGGGCTCGAAATGGGCGCCGACGATTATGTCGTGAAGCCGTTCTCGCCGCGCGAACTCGCGACGCGGGTCAAGGTCATCCTGCGCCGCGCGACCGCGGGCGGCGCGCGCCAGCATGCGCCCGAGGCGAACGCCTATGCCTTTGCCGGCTGGGTACTGAAATCGGGCGAGCGCGCGCTAGTCGACCGCGAGGGCGTGTCGGTGCCGTTGTCGACCGGCGAGTATAATCTGCTGCTCGCGCTCGTCACGCGGCCCCGCCAGGTGCTCACGCGCGACCAGTTGCTCGACCTGACGCAGGGGCGCGAGGCCGCCGCGTTCGACCGCGCGATCGACAATCAGGTCAGTCGGCTTCGGCGCAAGATCGAGGCGGATGCCAAGACGCCGGAGTTGATCAAGACGGTTTGGGGCGGCGGCTATACGCTCGCTGCCGAAGTGACCCGTTTGTGATCCCCTACCGATGATCCGGCCGTGGCCGCGGAGCCTCGCGGGCCAGATGGCGCTACTGATCGCGCTGGCGCTGTTCGTCGCGCAGGCGATCAATTTCGGTTTGGTTCTGCGCGATCGGATCGAATTTCGTCTTTCTCAGGCTACCCGGCCGGTCGCGACGCGGATCGCCGATGCGCTCGACCGGGAGGCGCATGGCGGTCGTCCCCTCGTTGCAGACCGCGGTCGCGTTCGCCGGCTTGCCGCCAATCCGATCCCGCCATCGGGGTATGAGCGCCACCCCGAGGTAGCCGCGGAGCTACGCCGCCAACTCGCGGATCAGGGCGTCACGGTCGGACGGATCGATACCGGGCTCCAGCCGTCGGCGTCCGACACCGATGGGGATCTCAACACCCGCCACCGAGCCGGGGTCCGCCGTAGCAACCGCGATGGTGCCACGTTGCTGATCGCACTCGAACAGCCCGGCCGCGGCTGGCTGACGATCACCGCGCCCTGGCCTCAACCCGGCTGGCGCCTTCTGGTCGCGTTGCTGAGCCAGACCGCGATCCTCTACATCGTCGTCCTGTTGCCGGTGCTGTGGATCGTGCGCCGAATGTCGCGACCGTTGCGCGATCTGCGCGAGGCGGCGGAGCGGTTCCGACCGGGTGAGCCGAGCCCGCCGCTGCCCGCACGCGGCCCCGACGACGTCGCCGCGCTGATCACCGCGTTCAATGCGCTCCGGCTGCGGGTGACGGGGATGCTCGACGAGAAGGACCGGATGCTTGGCGCCATCGGCCATGACCTGCGCACGCCTTTGGCGGCGTTGCGGGTACGGATCGAGTCGGTCGAGGACGATACCGATCGCGCGAAGATGATCGACACCGTGGCGGAGATGAACCGGACGCTCGACGATATCCTGTCGCTGGCGCGGCTCGGGCGCCCGAGCGAGCCGCCGACCGATGTCGATCTGGCCGCTTTGGTCGACGCGGTGGTCGAGGATTTTCGCGATCTCGGCTGCGAGGTGAGCTTCGTCGAAGCCGACCGGCTGCGGATGCGGTTGCGGCCATCGCTAATGCGCCGTGCGGTGCGCAATCTGATCGAGAATGCGGTGAAATACGGCGTCTCGGCGGAGGTGCGCGTCGAGGCCGGTACGCAGTCGGTCGCGATCGTCGTGGCGGACCAGGGCCCCGGCATTCCGGAGGACCGGATGGGCGATGTGTTCGATGCCTTCACGCGGCTGGAGAGTTCGCGCAACCGTGAGACGGGGGGAATCGGACTGGGGCTGGCCCTGGCGCAGGCGATCGTGCGCGAGGCCGGCGGAGAGATCCGCCTGGTCAACCGGGCGGAAGGCGGCCTCGACGCGATCATCGAACTACCGCGTTAGACTTCGGACGATCCTCCCCCGCCAGGGGGGGGAGGTGGCGCCGAAGGCGACGGAGGGGGAGGAACGCGCAACAGCGGTGATCCCTTACCTCCCCCTCCGTCTGGCAAGAGCCAGCCACCTCCCCTAGCGGGGGAGGATCGTTCACCCGCCTCAATCCTCCAAAATCTGGCTATGCGTGCGCGTGTCCTTCATGCGGAGGTACACGATCAGCGACACGCCGATCATCGCCGTCACATACCAATAGAATCCACGCTCCATGCCCTCGTTCTTGAGCCACAGCGCGACATATTCCGCCGTCCCGCCGAACATCGTGTTCGCCAGTGCATACGGCAAAGCCACGCCCAGCGCGCGGACATGCGCCGGGAACAGTTCCGCCTTCACCACCGCGTTGATCGCGGTGTAGCCGGTAACGATGAACAGCGAGCCAACGACAAGGCCGAACGCCAGATACGGGTTGGTCGCCGTCTCGAGCACGGTGAAGATCGGCACCGTGCACAGCACGCCGGCGATCCCGAACCCGACCATCAGCGGTTTCCGCCCGATCCGATCCGACAACGCCCCCGCCAACGGCTGGAACGCCGCATACAGCGCCAGCGCCGCGGTCATGATCAGCGTCGCGGATTCACGGCTGAACCCGCTCGTGTTGACCAGGAACTTCTGCATGTACGTGGTGTACGCATAGAAGGCGAGCGTACCGCCCGCGGTCAGCAGCAGCACGGTGAACGCCTCGCGCGGGTATTTGCTGAACAACAGCCACCCGCTCGATTTCGGCGCACCATCCGACTTGGCGTTCTGATAGCTCTCGGTCTCAAGCAGCCCGCGACGGATGCGGAACACGACCAGCGCGAGCACGCCCCCGATCGCGAACGGAATGCGCCACCCCCAAGCGTCGAGCTGCCCTTCGCTGAGCGTCGACTGCAGCAGCAGCAGCACACCGAGCGCGAGCAACTGCCCCGCGATCAGCGTGACGTACTGAAAGCTGGAGAAGAAGCCGCGCCGCGACTTGCCCGCCATCTCCGACAGGTACACTGCACTCGCGCCATATTCGCCGCCGACGCTGAGGCCCTGCATCAGTCGCGCGAGGATCAGCAACGCAGGTGCGATCCAGCCGATCGTCGCGAACCCGGGCGTGATCGCGATCAGGAACGAGCCCGCGCACATCAGCGTCACCGACAGCGTCAGGCCTGATTTGCGCCCGTGGCGATCGGCATAGATGCCCATCACCCACGCGCCGATCGGCCGCATCAGGAAGCCGACCGCGAACACCGCGGCGACGCTCATCAACTGCGCGGTCGAATTGCCCTTGGGGAAGAACACCGGCGCGAAATACAGCCCGAACGCGGAGTAGACGTACCAGTCGAACCACTCGACCAGATTGCCCGCCGACCCGCCGAGGATCGATTTGAGACGGTGGTTCTTCTCAGGCGGAAGTGTGCTGCTCGCCATCATTTAGCTCCCTGCGCCGCTGGTGTCGTGGCGAACCCGCGCTTCTTGAGCAGCGCGTTCACGTCAGGATCACGCCCCCGGAACGCGCGATACGCCTCGGCGCGATCGGTCTCGTTACCCGTCGACAACAGCACCTTGGCGAACTTGTCCGCGGTCGCCTTGTCCCACGGGCTGCCCGCCTCCTCGAACGCCGCGAAGGTGTCCGCGTCCATCGTCTCGGACCAGAGGTAGCTGTAATAGCCCGCCGAATAGCTGTCCGACGCGAACAGATGCTGGAACTGCGGCACGCGGTGACGCATCACCAGCTGCTTCGGCATGCCGATCTCGGCCAGCGTCGCCGCCTCGAACTTGTCTGGATCGATCACACCGTCGGGCACGGTGTGGATCTTCATGTCGACGATCGCGGACGACAGATACTCCGTGGTCGCAAAGCCCTGGTTGAAGGTGCGCGACTTCTCGATCTTGTCGAGGAGGTCCTGCGGCATCGCCGCCTTGGTCTGGTAATGCCGCGCGTACTTGTCGAGCACGTCGCGGGTCAGCAGCCAATGCTCGTTCACCTGGCTCGGATATTCCACGAAGTCGCGCGGCGTGCCGGCGAGCCCCGGATAATAGACGTTCTGGAGCATCGCATGGATCGCATGGCCGAACTCGTGGAACAGCGTCTGCGCATCGTCGAGGCTGATCAGGATCGGCTCGCCAGGCGCACCCTTGGCAAAATTGTTGTTGTTCGACGACAGCACGAGCTGCGCCGGCGCGAGGCCACGCTGGCCACGATACGTGTTCGCCCACGCGCCCGACCGCTTGCCGGTCCGCGCGAAATCGTCGCGATAGAACAGCCCGACGTCCTTGCCGGCCTTGTCCGTCACGCTCCAAACCCGCATGTTCGGTTCGAACACGGGAACGGTGCCGGTGATCTCCTTGAAGTTCAGCCCGTACAGCCGGTTGGCGGCGTACAGCGATCCCTGGATGATGTTGCCGAGCTCGAAATACGGCTTCAGCTGCGCCTGATCGAGGTCGTACCGCGCCCTGCGGACCTTCTCCTGGTAGAAGCGGTAATCCCACGGCTCGATCGTCAGCGACGTGCCGGCAACCTTCTGCATGTCCGCAACCTCCTCGGCGACACGCCCCTTCGCGGCGGGCCAGACGCGCATCATCAGGTCCATCGCCGCGGCGGGGGTCTTGGCCATCGTGTCCTGCATGCGCCAGTCGGCATGCGTCTTGAACCCGAGCAGGTGCGCGCGGTCGGCGCGCAGCTTGACGATCTGCGCGATCGTCGCGTTCGTGTCGTTCGCATCGCCATTGTCGCCGCGGTTGACGAACGCACGCCACACCTTCTCGCGCAGCGCACGGTCGGTTGCATAGGTCAGCACCGGATCGACCGCCGACCGCGTGTTGACGATCGCGAAGCCCGGCAGCTTCCGCTCGGCGGCAGCGGCCTTCGCGACCGCCTTCACGCTGTCGGGCAGCCCGGCAAGCTGCGCCTCGTCGGTGACCGAGATTGCCTTGCTCTCGTCGGCCAGCAGCTTCTCGCCGAACGTAGAGAACGCGGTCGCGAGCTGCTGGTTATACTGCGAAAGCTGCGCCTTCTGCGCATCGTTCAGCTTGGCGCCCTGCCGCACATAGCTGTCGTAGATCCGGGTGACGAGCCGGATCTGCTGCGCGTTCAGCCCGCTCGAATTGCGCGTATCGTAAATCGCCTGGATCCGCGCGAACAGCGGCTTGTCGAAGGTGATCGCATCCGATGCCGCGGAGAATTTCGGCGACCATTCGCGGTCGAGCTTCTGGTAGGCGGGCGTGTTCATGTTGCCGGTCATCACGCCGAACAGCGTCATCACCTGGCCGTAGCGCTTGCCGGCAAGCTGCATCGGCACGATCGTGTTGGCGAAGGTCGGCTTGGCCGGATTGTCGGCGATCTTGCGGTAGTCCGCGGTGCGCTCGGCCAGCGTCGTCTCGAACGCCTGCGGGAACAGCTCGGGACGAACCTTGTCCCAGGGCGGCACCCCACCGGTCGGGCCGGTCCAGTCGGCAAGCAAGGGGTTCGCGGCGGGTGTCATGGTGGCTGCACCAGTCTGCGCGACGACGGATGTAGACGCCATCAGCGCAACGGCACTGGCGGCGAGGTATAGAAACTGCACATGGATCTCCCGGTCGATGTACCGGGTAGCATAGTGATAAAGTCACACAGAGGAAGCCGCGCGGGGTAATTAGCCCCCGCCGGGCTCGCCAGGCATGCTTGGTGCTCAGTCCAGCGGCAGTTCGTCAGTCGCCTGGGTCGCCGCGATTTCGGCCGCTGCGATCAGCCGCCGCCCCGTCTCCGCAGCCGCCTCGGGGGTCATCGCGATCGCCAGTCCATCGGGTCCATCTAGGGTGACCACGCCGTTTTCCGCCGCGGCGACGCCGGGGATGGTTTCAGGCTCCAACATGATCGCGCTCCCGGCAGCGGTCCCCTCGACAGGCTGCTTGGTTACAGTCAGTCGCCTTTGGAGCCGTACAGATATTGTGGTTCGAACTCCGCAACGGCTGCGAGCGCCTTCCGATCCAGAATACGGACCTCATTTGCCTTGAATGTCAGCATATTTTTTTCACGCAGTGCTCTCAACACGCGGTTGACGTGTACCCCCGTCAGCCCGCTGGCCTCGGCGATGTCCGGCTGGGTCATCGGCAGCATGAACCGGCCATCGGCCGCAAGGCCGACCATCTCGAGCCGTTCGTTGAGTTCGCAGAACAGATGCGCGACCCGACCCTCGGCACCCAGGCGACCCAGTCTGAAAATCCACTCGCGGTGCATCGCGGCGTCGAGCAACGTACTGAACCAGAGCTTTTGGGTGAGGTGCGGATAGCGTTCGGTGATCGCCTGCAGCGTATTATGATCGTAGCAGGCGATCTTGACCGGCCCCAACGTT
Source organism: Sphingomonas fucosidasi (assembly GCF_036663855.1). NCBI lineage: Bacteria > Pseudomonadati > Pseudomonadota > Alphaproteobacteria > Sphingomonadales > Sphingomonadaceae > Sphingomonas > Sphingomonas fucosidasi. The sequence continues at coordinate 24,219 of NZ_JAXOJR010000002.1, forward strand.
GCGATGTCATGATCGAGCCGCTTCATCGGGAAGGCATGCAGGTCGACGAAATCGCCCGGGACATGCACCGCGACCAACTGCCGCTGCCCCTCACGGTCGTCCATATAACGACATACGAACCCTTCGAGCAGCAACGTGCTGGTCTCGATGATCGCGCCTGCGCGTACGATCTGCTTCCGGGCGGCGACCTGCCGCACCGACCCGATGCTGTCCTCCAGCACCCGCTTTTCTTCGTCGCTCAGTTCGTGCCGGCCACGACCCAACAGAAATTTACCCGAGATCATCCAAGTCCCCTCTTCGTTCGACCTCGTACCGTGGCCGAACCTAGAAGAACAGATCGGGACCCGTACTGATCTTCATCAAGCCCTCACCGAGGATGAAACCCGACAAGCTCTACATCAGGCGATTTCAAGGCCGACGGGTCGCGCGCCGACCGAACGGCGCAGCGACTCCATGCCAGCCTAGCCGAAATCAAGGCTGGACGGGGACCGCACCGGGAGCACCCGGGGCGCCGCCCGGCATGCCGCGCTGCTGCATCTGGGCCTGCGCCTGCATCTGCTGGACGACGCTCTGCGGCAGGAAGTCGAGCAGTTCGACGTCGAATACGAGCGTCGAGTTCGCCGGGATCGGCCCGGTCGCCTTGTCGCCATAGCCAAGCGAGGGCTTCATCCAGAAGCGATACTTCGCGCCCTTCGGCATCAGCTTGAGCGCTTCCGAAAAGCCAGGAACCACGCCGGTGACGGGCATCGGCGTCGGCTGCTGCGACTTGTCGAAGGTAGTGCCGTTGAGCAGCTTGCCCTCGTAATTGACGAGCGCAACGTCCGCATCGGTCGGCTTCGCAGCGCCAGTCTTACCCGGCGCCAGCACCTTGTACTGAAGACCCGATGCCGTCACCACGACACCGCGGGCACGAGCGTTGCGCGCCAACGGATCATCACCCTGCCGCGCTAGCGCGACAGCCGCGATCAACGCGAGCGCGATCCCAACCCAAAGATAGACGAGATAGCTGCGCTTGGTCGGCTGCAGCGGCACGGCGGTGACGGTCGACATCGGATCTGGCCCCGGTCATCTGGTCACGCCGGAGCGCCGCGCGTGCCGTTGTAAAGTCTTGCGACTGAATCATCACGGGGTTGCGACGATCACAACCCCGAACATCGTGATCCCGCACCCGATCGCACGATGACGATCGATCCGCGGGACCGGTCAACGCTTACCGTGCGCCGTCACGCTCGGCGCGCTTGCGGTCGAGCTTGCGCGAGCGACGGATCGCTGCTGCACGCTCGCGCGCGCGCTTCTCGGACGGCTTCTCGTAATGACGGCGCAACTTCATCTCACGATACACGCCTTCGCGCTGCAGCTTCTTCTTAAGCGCGCGAAGGGCCTGGTCGACGTTGTTGTCGCGTACGATGATCTGCATAAACCCGTTTAGCTCCGGTCGAATAGATTTAGCCGTCGCGAACAGGTCCGCGCCGCATGAACCGTGGCCCCTACCAGCGCCTGCCCGAGGTTTCAAGCCTGTGCACCCGGCCCCCGTTGAATCGCGTCGTTTGCGAGACCCGTACCGTAGCGCTAGGAGCGGCGCATGACCCGAATTCCCCTTACGCTCTATAACAGTCTCTCGCGCGCGATCGAGACGTTCCGGCCGATCGATCCGACCAATGTCGGCATCTATTCATGCGGGCCGACGGTCTACAACTACGCACATATCGGCAATTTGCGCGCGTATGTCTTCACCGACACGCTGAGCCGCGTGCTGACGTGGAAGGGCTATCCGCTCACGCACATCATCAACATCACCGATGTCGGGCATCTGACCTCGGACGCGGACGTCGGCGACGACAAGATGGAGGCGGCGGCGCGTGCGAGCGGCCAGGATATCTGGGCGATCGCAAAGCACTATACCGATGCGTTCAAGCAGAACCTCGTCGACCTCAACATCCGCGAGCCGAGCAAATTCCCGCTCGCCACCGATCACATCGCCGAGATGATCGCGTTCGCGGAGTCGATTGCCGAGCGCCATTGCTACGTCCTGCCCGACGGCCTGTACTTCGATACGACCACGGTGCCCGATTATGGTCGCCTTGCGCGATCGCAGGACGATGACGGCGAGGGACGAATCGATCCGGTCGCAGGCAAGCGCCACCCGCAGGACTTCGCGATCTGGCGGACGTCGGCCGCTGGCGAGAACCGCCAGATGGAATGGGATTCGCCCTGGGGTCGCGGTGCGCCGGGCTGGCATCTCGAATGCTCGGTGATGAGCAAGAAATATCTCGGCGCGACGTTCGACATCCACACCGGCGGGATCGACCACCGCGAGATCCACCACCCGAACGAGATCGCGCAGAACCAGGCGCATTGCGAGTGCGGCGATACCGGCGCGACGCTCTGGATGCACAACAACTTCCTGGTCGAGCGGTCGGGCAAGATGTCCAAATCGGGGGGCGCGTTCACCACGCTGCAGACGCTGATCGATCGCGGTTTCCACCCGCTCGCCTACCGACTGATGTGCCTTCAGGCGCAGTATCGCAGCGAGCTCGAATTCTCGTGGGAGAACCTCGCCGCGGCCCAGACGCGGCTGAAGCGGCTGGCGATAACGGTCGACGCCTTGCGCCAGCGACCGCCGGGTGGCCCCTCGGGGAGCGCCCTCGCCTATCGCGATCGTCTTGATGCCGCGGTGTCGGACGATCTCTCGACGCCGCGCGCGCTGCCGATCCTCGACGAGATGCTCGGCGACAAGCGAGTCGCGCCGGCGGATCGGCTGGACGCGTTGATCGATTTCGACGCGGTGCTGGGCCTCGACCTCGCGACGATCCGCCGCGAGGATCTGCGCATCCGCCCGGCCGATGCGAAGCTGGACGAGGCGACGATCGACGCCCGGCTCGATGAACGGCGGGACGCGCGCGCGGCGAAGGATTTCCCGCGCTCCGATGCGATCCGCGACGAACTGGCGGCGGCGGGCGTCGAGGTCATGGACGGCGATCCGCTCGGCTGGGACTGGAAGCTCGGCTGACGGCTCAGCGAAAGCCGAGCCAGTAGAGCAGGCCGATGTTGACCGCGAGCAACGGCAAGGCGGTCGGTATCTGCGCGCGGATGACGGCGTTCTTGTCCTTGAGCTCGAGAAGCGCGGCGGGGACGAGATTGAAGTTGGCGGCCATCGGCGTCATCAGCGTACCGCAAAACCCGCTGAGCATACCGATCGCGGCGACTACGGCCGGATCGCCCCCATAGTGGCGCACGAGCAGCGGTATGCCGATCGCTGCGGCCATGACGGGGAACGCCGCGAAGGCGTTGCCCATGACCATCGTGAAGAGCGCCATACCGAGCGTATAGGCTAGCACCGCGCCGATCAGGCTGCCTTCGGGGATCGCGTGGCCGGCGAGTTTGCCAACGACGTCGCCTACGCCGGCGAGCGCGAAGACCGCTCCCAGGCTGGCCAGCATCTGCGGGAGGACGGCGGCCCAGCCGATCGCGTCCATCAGCTGGACGCCTTCGGCGAGCGGTGTCGCGATGCGGGGGCGGAACCAGAGGTGCATCGCGATCAGCGCGATCAGGACGCCACAGGTCAACGCGACGAGCGTCGCCTGCTTGGGGTCGACGAGGCTCGGGACGGCGCGGAACAGGACGGTGCCGCCGAGTGCCGCCGCGGGGATAATCAGTGCGGGCAGGAATATCCGGTTGCCGAGCCTTGCGGCTTCGGCGCGGCGCTCGTCGAATGTGGTCGTGGCACGCCCGCCCCGCCCCATCGCGCCCGATCCAGCGATCGCGACAAGGGCGAGGACGAGAACGCCGTTGCCGATATCGCCGAGCTTTCCACCTAGCAGGAAGCTGATCGCCAGCACCGCGTAGAACGCCGCGTTGCCGAAACGCTTCGGGTTGGCGCGATCGGTCGCGCTGAGGATCGCAAAGGCCGCAAACATCAGACCGGCGACGCCGTAGATGAAGCCGGTGCCGATCATCGGGCTCGCGCCAGTCTGCGATCGAGCAGCCAGAGGCGGAAACCGTGGATCAGGAACGCAGCGATCGCGGTCGGTATTGCCCACATCGAGAGGTGGAGCGGCTGGATGACGATGCCGTAGCCCTCCAGCACGCCCTTCATCAGCAGGATCGACCCGATCGCGATGAAGATGTCCTCGCCGAAGAACAGTCCGATGTTGTCGGTCGCCGCCGCCATTGCGGGGATGCGGTCGCCGCCGGGCGCGACGCCTTGCGCCTCGGCGGCGGCTTCGGCCATCGGCGCGACCAAAGGACGGACGCTCTGTGCCGGGCCTGCGATCGAGGTGAGGCCGAGTGCTGCGGTGAGTTGGCGGAACAGGAGGTAGCCGATCAGCAGGCGCCCGACGGTCGCGCCTCTGAGCTTAGCGATGGCGAGCCGGGCACGTTCCTGTAAGCCGTGGCGTTCGAGTAGTCCGATTACCGGCAGGACGATGTAGATCACGGTGACGTAGCGGTTCTCGTTGAACGCCTTGCCGAACGCGGCGAGGATTGCGAGCGGTGCGATGCCGGCGGCCAGGCCAGTGACGAGCGCGGAGACGGCGACGACGAGCAGCGGATTGAACCGGAGCAGGAAGCCGGCGACGATCACCGCGATGCCGCACAGGACCAGCATCGCCGCTCAGCGTGCCTGCTTGGCGAGATCAGCGTCGAACGCGACCTTGGCCTTCGCGACAATCTTCGGGAGCAATGTGGGGTCGACGAACGCAGTGGTGTCACCGGCCTGGCGGCGCTTGCCGCGGGCGATCACGTCGGCCAGTTCGGGATGCGACGGGAGGACGATGTCGGCATGCAGCGTGCCGAGCATCGCGATGCTGCGGCGGTAGTCGGCGACGATGCCGGGATAGGCGCGGTTGCCGATCAAGCGGTTGCCCGCGACGCTGACGCTACATGGGAAGACCACGTCGAGCTCTCGTGGCTTGGCGGGGATACGCATCGTCCAGGTCGTGCAGCCCGGCGTGTGCCCGGGTGTCGCGCGCGCCGTCAGCGTAGTGGTGCCGAGGGTCACCGTTTCGCCATCGCGTATGCCGCGATCGACGTGCACTTTCGGGAAGCGGATGACGCCATAGTTGGTCTCGCCGGGCGGCGTGCCGGTTTCATGCGCGCGGACGTCGCGGATGCCGGCGACAACGCGCGCGCCGGTTGCGTGCTTGAGCGCGGCGACTCCGGCAGCATGATCGAAATGGGCGTGGGTGACGAGGATCAGCTTCACGTCGCGAAGGCGGACGCCCGCCTTGGCGATGTTGCGCCCGATCATCCCTGCGTTCTCGACGAGCGTGCCGTCGATCAGGATCGCGCCGGCGCTGGTTTTTATCAGGTAGGCGGCGATGCCTTCGCTGCCGACATAGGTGATAGGGCCGGCGATGGGGAACGGGACTTGGGGACGTGTCCAGGCAGGCGGATCTGCGGCGCCGAGGAGCAACGGGGCGCTGGCGGCGATTGCGAGTGCGCCGACGAGTGATTTGGCCCGACGACCTGACGATCCTCCCCCGCCAGGGGGAGGTGGCAGGCGTAGCCTGACGGAGGGGGCGGTAAGCGGTAACCTCTGCATCTTATCCTCCCCCTCCGTCTGGCAAGCGCCAGCCACCTCCCCCTGCCGGGGGAGGATTGCGCAGTGCGCGTCTAGCTTATTCCCACTCGATCGTGCCGGGGGGCTTCGAGGTGTAGTCGTAGGTCACCCGGTTGATGCCCTTGACCTCGTTGATGATCCGGGTCGCGACGCGGGGCAGGAAGTCGCCGGGGAACTGGAACGCCTGCGCGGTCATGCCGTCGGTCGAGGTGACCGCACGCAACGCCAGCACGTTGTCGTAGGTGCGGCCGTCGCCCATCACGCCGACGCTGCGGACCGGGAGCAGCACCGCGAACGCCTGCCAGATCGTGTCGTAGAGCCCGGCCGCGCGGATCTCCTCGAGGTAGATCGCATCCGCCTTGCGCAAGATGTCGCAGCGTTCCTTGGTGACTTCGCCGGGAATGCGGATCGCAAGGCCGGGTCCGGGGAACGGATGACGGCCGACGAAGATCTCGGGGAGCCCGAGCTCGCGGCCAAGTACGCGGACCTCGTCCTTGAACAGCTCGCGCAACGGCTCGACGAGCTTCATGTTCATGCGCTCTGGAAGACCACCGACATTGTGGTGGCTCTTGATCGTCACCGACGGCCCGCCGGTGAAGCTGACGCTCTCGATCACGTCGGGGTACAGCGTGCCCTGCGCGAGGAACTCCGCGCCGCCGAGCTTCTTCGCCTCGGTATCGAACACGTCGATGAAGGTCTTGCCGATGAACTTGCGCTTCAGCTCGGGGTCGGTGATCCCGGCGAGGCCGCTCAGAAACAGCTCCTCGACGTTCACGTGGATCAGCGGGATGTTGTAGGCGCCCCGGAACAGGCTGACGACCTGCTCGCTCTCGCCCGCGCGCATCAGGCCGTGGTCGACATAGACGCAAGTGAGCTGCTCGCCGATCGCCTCGTGGATCAGCACCGCCGCGACCGCGGAGTCGACGCCGCCGGACAGGCCGCAGATGACGCGGCCGTTGCCGACCTGTGCGCGGATCTCGGCGATCTTGGTCTCGCGGAATTCGGCCATCGTCCAGTCGCCGCTGAGCCCGCAGACGTGGCGCGCGAAGTTGGCGATCAGCTTGCCGCCATCGGGGGTGTGGACGACCTCAGGGTGGAACTGCACGCCGTAGAACTTACGTGCCTCGTCGGCGACGATCGCATAGGGCGCGCCGGTCGAGACCGCGACGGGGGTAAAGCCGGGCGGGATCGCGTCGACCTTGTCGCCGTGGCTCATCCAGACCTGATGGCGCTCGCCTTCCGCCCACAGGCCGTCGAACAGCGCGCAGTTGGACTTGACCTCGATGAACGCACTGCCGAACTCGCCGCCGTCGCCCGAAACGATCACGTTGCCGCCAAGCTGCGCGGACATGACCTGCTGGCCGTAGCAGATGCCGAGGATCGGAATGCCCGCCTCGAAGAAGCGCTGCGGCACGCGTGGTGAGTTCTCGGTCGTGACCGAGGCGGGGCCGCCCGAGAGGATGATTCCCTTGGGCTGCATCCGGTCGAACGCGGCCTCGGCGGACTGGAAGGGGGCGATCTCGCTATAGACGCCAGCCTCGCGCACGCGGCGGGCGATCAGCTGGGTTACCTGGCTGCCGAAATCGACGATGAGAATGCTGTCTGGGTGCTCCATGTCGGGCGCATAGCCGGATGGACGCGTTAACGAAAGAGGCCGCGCCTCCCGGATGGGAAACGCGGCCTCTGATCGGCGGTAAATCTGATCCTCCTCCGCAAGGGGGAGGTGTCGCCGAAGGTGACGGAGGGGGAGGACACGCAACCGAGGTTGTCGCCGCCTCCCCCTCCGTCAGGCTGTGCCTGCCACCTCCCCCTGGCGGGGGAGGATTGGAAGGTCAGCGCTTCGGCGGAAACAGATTATGCCGCTTCGTTGTAATCCTCGTCCGACATCACCGGACCCGAATCCTGGCCCTTCGCCGAGACGTCGCGGTCGACGAACTCGATGACGGCCATCGGCGAGGCGTCCGACATGCGGATACCGGCCTTGATGACGCGGGTGTAGCCGCCGTTGCGATCCGCATAACGGGTCGCCAGAACGTCGAACAGCTTGATCAGCTGCGCATCGTCGAGCAGCTTGCCGTGCGCGAGACGACGGTTGGACAGGCCACCCTTCTTCGCGAGCGTGATCAGCTTCTCGACGTAAGGACGCAGTTCCTTCGCCTTGGCGACGGTGGTGGTGATCTGCTCGTGCTTGATGAGCGCGGCGCTCATGTTGCGGAACAGAGCAAGACGATGGGCCGAGGTCCGCTGAAGCTTACGGCCGCCTACGCGATGGCGCATGTTTAATACCTTTTCGTTCGTTCAGGGGCCGTATGAGGTACCCGGGAGCTGGTGGGGACGAAGAGCCCACCCAAATTACCGTCATCCCAGCGAACGCTGGGATCTCCATGAGGAGCGGACCGGACCCGAACCGCGATACCCCAGCTTTCGCTGGGGTGACGGCATGGGATCCGGAAGCGCTTACCCCATAATCTCCTGCTCGAGCTTCTTGGCCATCTCTTCGATGTTCTCAGGTGGCCAGCCTGGGATTTCCATACCCAGGCGAAGACCCATCGACGACAGAACTTCCTTGATCTCGTTCAAGGACTTGCGGCCGAAGTTAGGCGTACGCAGCATCTCGGCTTCGGTCTTGCCGACCAGATCGCCGATGTAGATGATGTTGTCGTTCTTGAGGCAGTTCGCCGAACGCACCGACAGTTCCAACTCGTCGACCTTCTTGAGAAGGTAACGGTTGATCTGCTGGGTATCGCCTGCGGGCTCCGCACCACCGGCAGCGGGTGCTGCCTGGCCGATCGGGGCCGACGAGCGCGTCACCGACGAATCGTCGAAGTGGACGAACAGCGCGAGCTGGTCCTGGAGAATGCGACCGGCATAGCCGACTGCGTCTTCAGGGGTGATCGTGCCGTCGGTTTCGATCGTCAGCGTCAGCTTGTCGTAATCCAGATCCTGACCGACGCGGGTCGGGTCGACCTTGTACGAAACCTGCCGTACCGGCGAGTACAGCGCATCGACCGGGATCAGACCGATCGGCGCATCGGCCGGGCGGTTTGCGGTCGCGGGCACGTAACCCTTACCGATGTCGGCGGTCAGCTCCATGTTGAGCGTCGCACCCTCATCGAGGTGGCAAATCACGAGATCCTTGTTCATGATCTCGATGTCGCCCGAGACGGCGATGTCGCCGGCCTTGACTTCACCCGGACCCGTTGCCGAGAGCTGGAGGCGCTTGGGCCCCTCGCCCTGCATGCGGATCGCGATCTGCTTCACGTTGAGGACGATGTCGGTCACGTCCTCGCGGACGCCGGCCAGAGACGAGAACTCATGCAGCACGTTCTCGATCTTGATCGAGGTGACGGCCGCGCCCTGCAGCGACGAAAGCAACACGCGACGCAGCGCGTTGCCGAGCGTCAGGCCGAAGCCACGCTCGAGCGGCTCGGCGATGAAGGTCGCCTTGCGCTTGGTGTCGCCACCGGCCTTTTTCTCCAGGCCGCTGGGCTTCTTGAGTTCCTGCCAGTTCTTTGCGTTGACAGACACATGCTTCCCCTAATTTGGGGGCCGGCGAACGGGTGTGTCCGCCGACCAATAAAATACACCCGTGCGGCGCGATCAACCGCGCACGGGAGGCGGAGAATCAGACGCGACGACGCTTCGAAGGGCGCACGCCGTTGTGCGGGATCGAGGTCACGTCGCGGATCGACGTGATCTGGAAACCGACTGCCTGAAGCGCGCGCAGGGCCGATTCGCGACCCGAGCCGGGGCCCTTGACCTCGACTTCGATCGTGCGGACGCCGTGCTCGGCGGCCTTCTTGCCGGCGTCTTCCGCTGCGACCTGGGCCGCGTACGGAGTCGACTTGCGCGAGCCCTTGAAGCCCATTGCGCCGGCCGACGACCACGAGATCGCGTTGCCCTGGGCATCGGTGATCGTGATCATGGTGTTGTTGAAGCTGGCATTCACGTGAGCGACGCCAGAGGTGATGTTCTTGCGCTCGCGCCGCTTAATGCGCTGAGGTTCGCGTGCCATGGTGTATTTCCTGACCTGTATCTGCGTGACGCCGGGCGGTCTGTAGGGACCAGCGCCGGCGGAGTAATCCATTGAAAAAGTGGATTACTTCTTCTTGCCGGCGATCGGCTTGGCCTTGCCCTTGCGGGTGCGCGCATTGGTATGCGTGCGCTGGCCGCGGACCGGGAGGCCCTTGCGATGACGCAGGCCGCGATAGCAGGCGAGATCCATCAGGCGCTTGATGTTCATCGAGGTCTGGCGGCGCAGATCGCCCTCGACGGTGTGATCGGCGTCGATCGTCTCGCGGATGTGCAGGACTTCCTGGTCGGTCAGGTCCTGAACACGTGCGGTGTCGGCGATGCCGAGCTTCGCGACGATTTCCTTGGCCTTGGTCGAACCGATGCCGTGAATGTAAGTCAGCGCGATCACCACGCGCTTGTTGGTCGGGATATTAACACCCGCGATACGTGCCATGAACTTGGTTCTCCTGCTCCACGAGGTCCGGCATGGCTGCACGAACCCCATCTCTTAGCGATGAACCGAAACGCACGATAGCGACGAACGCAAACAAGCGCCGCCGGAACCGTCGTGTCGGGGAGAGTTCGAATAAGCGCGCGCCAACGCGCTGTCAAGCAAGCGGTTCCATTGGCGCGGGCACGTCTCGGCGCATCGCGAGCCAGCGGCGGAACGAGACGACCGTCCAGATGATTTCGACCACCCCGAACGGCCACGCACCCTGCAGGAAGCCGTAGACCGAGCCGAGCACGCACCCGAACGCGAAGCCCAGCGTCCACCAGTGCGACCCGGCCTCCTTGGCGTAGCATAGCAGGGTGAACGAGACTGCGGCTAGGCCGAATAGAGAGAGGGAGTCCATTTGCGGCCCTGTGCCCTGAATGGCGCGACAATGCCAATGTCAGGCCTGACCTTATAACTACTCCTCGCATGTCAATCTCTAGTGGGACCGACCAAGCACACATCGCCGCCCCGATTGCACAAACCCATCAGATGGGTTATTTGTAGTAATGGTTGTGGTTCATCGCGCTCTCGGATTTCGGTTCGTGATCTACACCCTGGATCACGAACCCGCGCACGTTCACATCACCGGCGCAGGACAGGCGAAGATCAATCTGCTCAGTGCCGATGGCAAGCCGGAGATGGTCCAGAGCATCGGCATCAAGCGCGCCGACCTGCGCCGCCTGATGGCTGAAGCGATGGAGCATCAGGCGCACTTTCTCGCGGCATGGGAGACGATACATGGCTCAAAAGACTGACCCCCAGCTTGAAGCGCAGTTCGACGCGGCGGAAGCGCGTGGGCAGGACTTGATGAAAAACGCGGTGCGGGCGGCAGAAGCCCGGTACGATCACGCAACCGGGCGCGTGACGCTCGAACTGACCAACGGCTGCGCCTATGCCTTCCCGGCCCAACTCGTCCAGGATTTGAATGGCGCGACCGACGATCAGCTTGCCGACGTCGAAGTCGACGGTCTGGGGTTCAATCTCCATTGGCCGGCTCTCGATGCCGATCTCTACGTACCGGCGCTGGTGTCGGGCCTGTTCGGTACGCGTGACTGGATGACGCGTGAGTTGGCTCGACATGCGGGTCAGGCGACATCGCCCGCCAAGGCCGCAGCAGCACGGGCGAATGGCGCGAAGGGCGGACGCCCCCGCAAAGCCGCGTAAAGCCCGATTACTTCCGCCCGAACAGCTTCTCGATATCGCCGTGTGCGAGTTTTACCCAGGTGGGGCGGCCGTGGTTGCATTGGCCGGAATGGGGGGTGACTTCCATTTCTCGGAGCAGCGCGTTCATTTCCGTTACCGACAATATGCGGCCGGCGCGGACGGAGCCGTGGCAAGCCATAGTGCCGGCTACTGCGTCTAGGCGCTCTTTTAGGGAGAGGGCTTCGTCGAAGGCGGCGAGTTCGTCGGCTAGGTCGGTGACGAGGCCTTTGGGGTCGCTTTGGCCGAGCAAGGCTGGGGTAGCGCGGACCAGCATGGCGTGGGGTCCGAAGCGTTCGAGATCGAGGCCGAATTCGGAGAGTTCTTCGGCGCGGGATTCGAGACGGTCGCAGGCGGATTCGTCGAGTTCGACGACTTCGGGGATCAGGAGGGCCTGGCTTGCTATGGTGCCGCCGATCAGGGCTGCGCGCATGCGTTCGAGGACGAGGCGTTCGTGGGCGGCGTGCTGGTCGACGAGGACGAGGCCGTCTTCGGCTTCGGCGACTATGTAGGTTTTCGCGACCTGGCCGCGGGCTACGCCCATGGGGAAGGCTGTGGTCTGCGGTGGGGGTGCCCAGGCGGGTTCGGCTCTTGCCTGTGGAGGTGACGCGAAGAAGGTTGGGCGGAAATCGTTTACCGAGCCATAGTGGCGGTTTTCTAGCGCTAGTCTTTGGGGCGTGCCCTCACCTTCCCATCCGCTTTGCGGACGGGCCCCTTCCTCTCCCCCGGGGGGAGAGGAGAAGTTTTCAGGTTGCCACATGGAAAGGGCGGACTCGCTGGCGCGTTGACTTCTGTGGCCGGCGGCGTCGAGCGCTCGGCGTAAGCCCGAGACTATGAGGCCTCTGATCATTGCGGGGTCGCGGAAACGGACTTCGGTCTTGGCGGGGTGGACGTTGACGTCGACCTGATCGGTGGGGATGTCGAGGAACAGCGCCACCACGGCGTGGCGGTCGCGGGGGAGCATCTCGGCATAGGCGCCGCGGATCGCGCCCATCAGCAGGCGGTCCTTTACGGGCCGTCCGTTGACGAACAGATACTGGTGGTCGGCGATGCCGCGATTGTAGGTTGGCAGGCTGGCGACGCCGCCGAGCACCAAGCCCTCACGTTCGAGGTCGATCGCGACCGAATTGTCGGCGAGCGCGCGATCGGTGAGCGTCGCCACCCTGCCCGGCCGATCCTCGACCTGCATCGCCGACAGCGCGCGGCGGCCGTCATGCTCCAGCGTGAAGCCGATGTCGGGCCGCGCCATCGCGAGCCGGCGGACGACGTCGAGGCAGGCGGCGTACTCCGCGCGGGGGGAGCGGAGGAACTTGCGGCGGGCGGGGACGCGGGCGAACAGGTCCTCGACCACCACCCGCGTACCGGGCGGGAGCGCGGCGGGGCCTTCGCGCTCGACACGGCCATTGTCGACGGTCCGCGCCCAGCCTTCGGCGCCGCGAATCCGGCTCTCGATCGTCAGCCGTGCGACGCTCGCGATCGAGGGCAACGCCTCACCGCGAAAGCCCAACGTCACGACCGATTCGATAAACTCGTCGGGCAGCTTCGAGGTGGCATGCCGTTCGAGCGCCAGCGCCATGTCCGCAGGGGTCATGCCGCAGCCGTCATCGGCCACTTCGATCCGCGAAGTGCCTCCTTCGACAAGGATAATCGCGATACGCCCCGCGCCTGCGTCGATCGCGTTTTCGACTAACTCCTTCAACGCGCTGGCGGGTCTTTCCACCACTTCACCGGCGGCGATGCGATTGACCAGATGCTCGGGGAGACGCCGTATTGACATGGGTTTGCGTCTAGACCAAGCGACGGCATCCCGCGACCCGCAAACGCCACTTAATATAGTATAGGCACCCGGTGCTCGAAACCACCGGCGGGCTCCGCGAGATGATGTGTGTGCGCATGTTTTGCTGGCGGTCCGCCCGTCCGGCGGACAGGATTACGGGACCCTGATTGAATGGCCTTCTACTCGCGTTTCTTCAAGTTCATGTCGCACGACATGGCGATCGACCTCGGCACCGCGAACACCGTCGTCTACGTCCGTGGCCGCGGCATCGTCCTGAACGAGCCGTCGGTGGTCGCGGTCGAGACGATCAACGGGATCAAGCGCGTCAAGGCGGTCGGTGACGACGCCAAGATGATGATGGGCAAGACGCCGGGCAACATCGAGGCGATCCGGCCTTTGCGCGACGGCGTGATCGCGGACATCGACGTCGCCGAGCAGATGATCAAGTATTTCATCCAGAAGGTGCACGGTCCGCGCAAGTTCGCGCGCTGGCCTGAGATCGTGATCTGCGTGCCGTCGGGCTCCACCAAGGTCGAGCGCCGCGCGATCCGCGATGCAGCCTCGAACGCGGGTGCGTCGCAGGTCTGGCTGATCGAGGAGCCGATGGCGGCGGCGATCGGCGCGGACATGCCGGTCACCGAGCCGATCGGCTCGATGGTCGTCGACATCGGCGGCGGCACGACCGAAGTCGCGGTGCTGAGCTTGCGTGGGCTCGCCTACACGACGTCGGTGCGCGTCGGCGGCGACAAGATGGACGAGGCGATCGTCTCGTACGTGCGCCGCAACCATAATTTGCTGATCGGCGAAGCGACCGCGGAGCGGATCAAGAAGGAGGTCGGCATCGCCAAGCCGCCGGTCGACGGCATCGGCATGATCATTCAGATCAAGGGTCGCGATCTCGTCAACGGCGTGCCCAAGGAGATCCAGATCAACCAGGGCCAGATCGCCGAGGCGCTCAGCGAGCCGGTCGCGACGATCGTCGAGGGCGTCCGTGTCGCGCTCGAGAACACCGCGCCGGAACTGGCCGCGGACATCGTCGACCAGGGCATCGTGCTGACCGGCGGCGGCGCGTTGCTGCAGGGGCTCGACGAGGTGCTGCGCGACGAGACCGGCCTACCGGTGACGGTTGCCGAGGACCCGCTGACCTGCGTCGCGCTGGGCACTGGTCGTGCGTTGGAGGACCCGCTGTTCCGCGGTGTCCTGATGAGCGGCTAAAGGGTTGGTTTTGCTGTAAGACACACGGATATGAAATCGCGCCGTTCGAGTCGTGGGGATCGCCGCCTGCGCCTCGGCGACGCCAGAGGACAGGGGGACAGGCGCATGGCGCCAGCCCGCGACCGGCGCACGGGGTTTTCCCGGCGTCGACAATATAGTGTGTTCCTAGGCTATGTGCTCGCCGTCGCCGGAGCGGTGGTGGGCCTGGTGCTGCTCGTCGCGTCCACCTTCAATCCACCTGCGTTTTCGGCACTCCGGATGGGCGTCGCCGGCGTCACCACGCCGGTCTCTACGGGGTTCGCTGCGGTCGGGTCGTCGATCTTGGGCATCCCCGGTGCGATCGGCAATTACTTCTTCGTGAAGCAGGAGAACGTCGCGCTTCGGGCGGACCGCGAGCGGACCCGTGCGCTGCTGATGCGGGCGAGGACAATCGCCTATGACAATCGTCGATTACGCAACCTCCTGGCGATCCGCGAACGTTCGCCGGAGCCGGTGGTCACTGCCCGCCTCGTGAGTTCGAGCGCGTCGAGCGGGCGGCGTTATGCCCTGCTCAACGCCGGCCGGTGGAGCGGCGTGAAGCCTGGCATGCCGGTACGCGGTCCCGATGGCCTAATCGGGCGGGTCGTCGAGACCGGGCCAAACGCGGCGCGCGTGCTGTTGCTGAGCGACGGCGACAGCATCGTCCCCGTCCGCCGCACCCGCGATGGCCTGCCCGCGATCGCGGCGGGGCGCGGCGACGGGATGATCGACATCCGCTCGGTCAACGCGACCAACGTCCGCTTCAACGCGGGCGACATCTTCGTCACGACCGGCACCGGCGGCATCTACGGCCCCGGCGTGCCGGTCGCGCGCGTCACCAAGGCCGGCTCGGATTCGGTGATGGCGCGCACCTTCGCCGATCCCGACACGCTCGATTTCGCGCTGGTCGAGAAGGTGTTCATGCCGGTCCCGCCGCCGCGCCCGATCGCCCCGCAGTGAGCGTGCCGCGATGAGCCGCCCCCGCGTCGTCGACAGCGTCGACTACAAGCCGTTCGAGACCAAGCTGCCCGCCAGCCGCGCGCGGGCCATCCCTTGGGCGACGGTCATGGCCGGATCGCTGGTCACGATCATCCCGGTGGTCGCGACGATCCCGCTGCTGCCGCCGTTCGGGTTCGTCATGCTGCTGGCGTGGCGGCTGCTCGCGCGGTTCGCGTTCCGGCCCTGGGCGGCGGCACCACTCGGGCTGTTCGACGATCTGGTCAGCGGCCAGCCGCTCGGCAGCGCGGTGCTGATGTGGTCGCTCGCGTTCGTCGCGATCGACATGCTCGAACAGCGCCTGGCGTTCCGCGATTATTGGCAGGACTGGCTGATCGCGAGCGGCCTGATCGCGGCATGCATCCTGGGCGGGCGGTTCATCGCGGTACCGGTCGGCGCGCATGTCGATACCGTGCTGATCGCGCAGATCGTCGTCACGATGCTCTGCTTCCCGCTCGCCGCGCGGATCGTCGCGTTCATCCAGAACAAGCGGGGCGGCGAGTGAGGAACACCCCGCGGATCGTCACCGAGATGTCGCAGGCGTACACCTTCTCCAGGCGTGCGTGGATGCTGGGCGCGGCGCAGGGCGCGGTCGGGCTCATGCTCGCCGGCCGGATGGCGTGGCTGTCGGTCGCGCAGAACGAGCGCTACACGATGTTGTCCGAGAGCAACCGCGTCAACATGACGCTGCTGCCGCCCCGCCGCGGCTGGATCGTCGACCGCCACGGCGTACCGATCGCCAACAACCGCACCGATTTCCGCGTCGACATCATTCCCGATCGCCTCCGCGACAAGGAGCGCGTGCTGCCGCTGCTCGGCCGCATCCTCCAGCTGCCGCCCGAGGAAGTCGAGCGGATCGCGATCGACCTTGAGCACGCAGCGGGCTTCCAGCCGGTCCAGGTCGCCGAGAATCTCGACTGGGAGCGGTTTGCCGCGGTCAGCGTCCGCCTGCCCGAACTGCCGGGCGTCGCCCCCACCCGCGGGTTCGCGCGCAGTTACCCGGCGGGCGCCGCGGTCGCGCATCTGACCGGCTATGTCGGCGTGCCGAACGCCGAGCAGTATAAGAAGACGCGCGACCCGCTGCTCGTGACGCCCGGCTTCAAGCTCGGCAAGGACGGTCTGGAGAAGATGCTCGAGCCCGAACTGCGCGGCATCGCTGGGGCCAAGCGCGTCGAGGTTACCGCGCGCGGCAAGCTGGTCGCCGAGCTCGCCACCAAGCCCGACGTGCCCGGCAAGACCGCGCGGCTGACGATCGACGTGGGGCTTCAGGAATATGCCGCGCGGCGGCTCGGCACCAACTCCGGATCGGTCGTGGTGATCGACACCCGCACCGGCGAGATGCTCGCGATGGTGTCGATGCCGGCCTATGATCCGAACAGCTTTTCGGACGGGATCAGCCATCTCGAATGGCAGATGCTGAGCGACGACGATCACGTCCCGCTAATGAACAAGGTCACGCAGGGGCTGTATCCGCCGGGGTCGACCGTCAAGCCGATGAACGGCCTCGCGCTGATGAACGCGGGCGTCGATCCGTCGACCCGCATCAATTGTTCGGGCGCAATGCGGCTCGGGACCAGCGTGTTCCATTGCCACAAGAAGAGCGGCCACGGTCCGCTCGACCTCAAGAACGCGATCATGCAGAGCTGCGACATCTATTTCTATGAGATGGCGCGCCGGGTCGGCTACAACGCGATCGCGCCGGTCGCGCGCGTGCTGGGGCTTGGTCAGAAGTTCGACCTGCCCTTCTCGACGCAGCGCTACGGCACGGTCCCCGATCCGGCGTGGAAGCTGAAGAAGTACAAGCACGACTGGACCGTCGCGGACTCGCTGAACGCGTCGATCGGCCAGGGCTATGTGCTCGCCAACCCGTTGCAGCTCGCGGTGATGGCGGCGCGGCTCGCGTCGGGGCGGGCGTTGCAGCCGAGCATCCTGGCGAACCACGTCCACCGCGACTCCCCTGCCCTCGCGATCGATTCCGAGCATCTCGCGCGCGTCCGCGACGCGATGTTCGGCGTGATCAACCAGGGCGGCACCGGCGGCGCGGCCAAGCTGCTCATTCCCGGCGTCGCGATCGCGGGCAAGACCGGCACCGCGCAGGTCCGCCGCATCACGATGGCGGAACGGCGCTCGGGCGTGCTGAAGAATGGCCAGCTGCCGTTCAAGATGCGCGACCACGCGCTGTTCATCGGTTTCGCGCCCGCCGATAATCCGCGCTATGCGCTGGCGGTCGTGCTGGAGCATAACGGCCACACCGTGCGCAACCTCGACACGCCGATGATCGCCCGCGACATCATGACCTATATGCTCGACCGCGACCGTGCGCTGAAATCGCTCGCCGAGGTCGAACCGACCTGGGGCGGCGATATCCGCACGCGCATGGCCGCGACCGCGGAGACGTACCGCAAGGCGCAGTCCGCCCCGCCCGCGGCGATCGCCACCAAGACCGACGCGATCGTGCCCAGCGACGCGCCCGCGGTGGTCAACGCCACCGACATGGCCAACGCGACGCAGGAGGCGCTCACCACGCCCGGCAGCACGGTCGCCGAGGACGATACGCGGGAACGCCAGCAATGATCCCGGATCGAATGAATCCCGACCGAATGACTCCCATCAGGCGCACGCGATGAACCGTATCGTCCCCGAACCGCTCGCCAAGCTTCCCTGGCTGGTGATCATCCTCGTCATCGCGATCGGCTGTTTCGGGCAGATCGTGCTGTATTCGGCGGCGGGCGGATCGCTGCGGCCCTGGGCGCTGTCGCAGGGCATCCGCTTCTTCGTGCTGCTCGCCGGGGCGATGGGGCTGTCCTACATCCCCGAGCGCACGTGGAAGGCCGTCGCGCTGCCCGCCTATGCGCTGATCGTGCTGTCGCTGATCGCGGTCGAGATCCTCGGCAAGGTTTCGGGCGGGTCGCAGCGCTGGCTCGACCTCGGCTTCATCCGCCTCCAGCCGTCCGAGTTCATGAAGCCCGCGATCGTGCTGGCGGCGGCGAAATTCTACGACATGCTCCCACCCGGCGAGACGCGCCGGTTCGGCGGGATCTGGCCCGCCGCGCTGCTGATCGCCGTTCCCGCGGCGATCGTGATGAAACAGCCCGATCTCGGCACCGCGCTCATGATCTGCTCGGGCGGCGCGACCGTCATGTTCCTCGCGGGCGTGCCCCTGCGGCTGTTCATGGGCGGCGCGATCGCGGCCGCGATCGCGATCCCGCTCTCGATCAATTTCCTGCTGCACGATTATCAGCGCAACCGCATCCTGATCTTTCTCGATCCCGAGAGCGACCCGCTCGGCACCGGCTATCACATCAGCCAGTCGAAGATCGCGATCGGCTCGGGCGGGATCTGGGGCAAGGGCTTCCTCCAGGGCACGCAGAGCCATCTCGACTACCTCCCCGAAGGCCATACCGACTTCGTCTTCGCGACGATGGCGGAGGAATGGGGGCTCGTCGGCGGGTGCCTGCTGATCCTCGCCTTCCTGCTGGTGATCCGCTGGGGGATCGAGGTCGGCCAGCGCGCCAACAGCCGCTTCGCCAGGCTGACCGCGGCCGGCCTCGCCACCACGATCTTCTTCTACGTCGCGATCAACCTGATGATGGTGATGGGCCTTGCGCCGGTCGTCGGCATCCCGTTGCCGCTGGTGAGCTTCGGCAGTTCGGCGCAGATGACCGTGCTGCTGTGCCTCGGCATCCTGATGTCGATCGACCGCCAGAACCGCAAGACGGTCGGCTGGTAGGCCGGATAATTCGGCTTATTTCGCGAAAAAACGGCTCGATCGACGAAAACGGACTCGGATCGACGAAAAGGGGGTTGCGGCCTCCGATGAGTCTGCTAACAGCGCGCCTCCAGCAGCGGGGCGCCACACCAGGGCGCCACTCAAAACCGCCCCGGAATGGACGCATAGCTCAGTTGGTAGAGCAGCTGACTCTTAATCAGCGGGTCCTTGGTTCGAGCCCAAGTGCGTCCACCATCTTTTCAATGACTTAGCGGCCCTTTGATTGGGCAGCTCCGAGATCAGGTAGCAAATAGGTAGCAGGCTGATTTCAGGCGCAAGGGTACCACCCTTTTTTCCGACTAATGCCCGCGCCTATCTCAATCCCCTCTGCGGGATCACATCATATTTTTCGGTGTTTTTGGGTTCTATAAATCTCCCAAGGGCGACACGTCCTTTCTCGCTAGCTTGCTAACGGGTAGGCTTACGCCTTCAGTTTCAGGGAAGAGCTAGTGGCACTCGAATTCATACCGACCCGGACGGACCAAGCCCGCTACCCTGCGATCCAAGCCGCGATCACGGCCCTCCAACTCAACGCTGCCGATCTGGGCATCGAAAACGGGGTACTCTACTATGGTTGGCCCAAGTTTCAGGATTATGAGGCCGTCGGCCACCCTGTTGACCTAGCCCTGCTCAGCGAGCGGACAGGCTTGTTGCTCATTCGCTACCTTAGCAACCCGACTCCGATTATCATGGTCGAGGCCGACGATAGCATCGCGCAAGCGGCGGCGACCGCTGAGGCGCAAATGCTGAAAAGCGCAGCGCTTCGCGGCAAGAACCGCAAGCTCAGCTTCGATGTCACACCGGTGGTTTACGCGCCGGGTTTTGATGGTCTACCGCTGCAACAGTCCGAGCTAGCCAGCTCGGAACCCGGCCTTCTCAATCTCGTAAAGGGCATTGAAAATCAACGGTTACAAGCGCGCGCGATCGACGAAGCGCGTTCCATCCTTGAGGGGGCCAAGGCGCTAAGCCGCCCCAGTCGCCGGCATATTGAAAACCCAGATACGAAGCCAGCAGCAGTTGCGTTCGCCAAGCTGGAGCAGGAGATACATAAATTTGATGCGCAACAACGTCACGTCGCGCTGACCAGCCTTCCATGTCCTCAAAGAATACGCGGACTTGCCGGCTCGGGTAAAACGGTCATCCTCGCCATGAAAGCAGCATTGGCCCATATTGAGAACCCAGAAGCTCGCATTCTTGTAACCTATTACACCCGAAGCCTACGCGACCATCTGACGCGCTCTATAACGCGATTTTACCGGCATTTCGCGGAGGGTGAACCTGATTGGAGCAGGATCGATATACAACATGGTTGGGGCCAGAAGAATTTGCCGGGCGTTTATCGCGAAGCAGCCCTGCGCGCTGGCATCTCTCCCATTCCGTTCGGCGAAGTTCAAGGAAAACGGAATCCGTTTGATTACGTTTGCAAGGCATTAGTCGCGACCGGCAGAATCGTTCCTTTCTATGATCTGGTTCTTATTGACGAAGGTCAGGATTTTCCGGAGGGCTTCTATCAAATGTGCTTTTTTCTTGACGAGAGGGCCAAGAGATTCAAAGCAGATCATTTGGGCGTATGACGAACTACAGGATATTTTTGATGTAAGGGTTCGCACGCCCGAAGAGCTTTTCGGCATTGATGGAGACGGCCGTCCCAGAATATCGCTGCGTCGATCAGTACCTGCAACAGCGGAGACGAACGACTTCGTACTCCCGAAATGCTACCGAAATCAACGAGACATACTTGTGTTGGCGCACGCAATTGGATTTGGCATCTATAGCGAGAAGCCGGTTCAGATGCTGCAGAATGGCGCCCACTGGGAAGACGTAGGCTATGAGGTATTGGCAGGCAATTTTCAACCTGGCTCTCCTACCGTCATCCGACGTCCCGACCGCAACAGTCCTGCAATACTTACCGCCCCGGCTGGTCTTCCAAGTGTCGAGGGCGTGCACAAAGCTAATCTTACTGAGGAAGTCGACTATTGCGTAGCCGAGTTTCAACGGTTCATCGCTTCCGGCCTTGAGCCGCACGAGCTCATGGCCATTGCTATCGATGACAGAGCGGCAAAGGTTTATCTTTCAGAGCTAGGGGCCAAGCTCGCTGCCGTAGGAATTCAGTCGAACAATATAATCGCCGACAGGTTCAGCGAGCCCCCATTTATGATTGAGGGGAAGGTTACGCTTTCGACAGTCTACCGGGCAAAAGGCAACGAGGCGGCGGTAGTTGCCGTATTAGGTTGCGACGGCGTGCCATTGCGCAGTCGCACTGGGCGAAACCGCCTTTTTACAGCATTCACCCGGACAAAAGGGTGGCTTCGTGTAACCGGTCAGGGAGAAAAGTTCATCCCCCTACTTCGCGAAATGAATCAAGCTATGGCGAATGCGCCCGAGCTACGTTTTACAATGCCCGACCCGTTGGAAATCGAGACCATTCAGCGCGATCTCGCCGAACGCGACGCGCGGCTTCTGCGAGCCCGAGAGGAGATGAACAAGGTTAAGGACGAGCTAGGCCTCACCGATGATGACCTTGTCGATATCCTTGGACAGCCTCGCAATGCGCGGTGAAGATTTTCGGCGTCGGATTGTTCAAGCAGTCGACCTAGTACATCATAATTTGAAACTAACAAGGACGGTTTCTTCAACTTTATCTTTGCCAGTTAACAGAGATTTCAACGAGGTAGCCTTAAATATGGAGTCTACCTACTCCCAAATATACCGCGCTGCGGTTTCGCTATCTCAGTATAATGTGATGTTAAATGATTACGCGGTATTTCAGTTTAGTTGGGATAGCGAAACCTCTTGGAGACTCGCGTATCTACCAAATCCATGGTTGTCTGGCGTTGATGTGGCGCAAAAAACTGTGTCTGATTGGGAGACGTTAGAATCTCTCGGCGAGCTGGACAACGAAGAAGTGACAAGCCTGCTAGACGAACTGCCTTACTATGGTTCAATCCCACCATTGCGCTTCGAATATTCTGTCGCTCAGTATCGCGAGATATCACACCCGGCAGCCCACCTGCATATTGGGCGACACACTGACAATAGATGGGCGCTGTCTAGACCACTAGATCCGCTGACGTTTATCATGATAGTATTACGTCTTTATTATCCAGCGGAGTGGAATCCTCTTAGCTCTTTCCATGGTGGCCGGGAGGAGGAATGCCTAGATCGACGATTAGCTACAGAACTTGGTCGCATACACCTTGTTCATGAATTCTCAGAGATTGAACGCCGCTCCCTTCATTTTGCTTCGCAGTAAGCTGCAATTACTACGGCAAAGGCTAGCACATCGTTGACTCATGTGCGGCAGGCAATGAGTATAGTTCAAGCGGCGTAACGTCCGTCTTTTAGCCGGCGTGCCATGCCGAGGCCAGCGAGAGCATCAAGCACTGGGCGAACGGTAGCCGCCCGCTTGCCCCTGAAGCTGCGCGCAATCTCCTGCGCTGCCAACGGCGTGGCGGCGGCGGCGAGGACCTGCTGTACCGCACCGACCTGCTCGGGCAAAGTCGCGGGCCATAGAATGATGTTGTCTTGTGCAGCAGCGGCGCTCTCACCCAGATCGAATGCCCCAGAGATCGGCGCCCGGTAGCCGGGGTCCTGAAATTCAGGTCGCAAATACCGGATCAACCCGCGCGTCTCTTCGGCGGCGCGTTCGGCGTTCAGCGCGACTAGCCGAGTGAGGATCGTCTCGTCGTCGAGCGTGCCCGCGCGTTGTGCCTCACCCCAGCCATACGCGTCCGCGACACCGTCATCGATCGCATCGTGATGCTTACGGATCAGCGTTACCAGCCCGCGATCATGAACGTCGCGGTCCTTATCGGTCAGCGCGGGCCCGCCGCGGTCCGCTGCGTGCAACGCCTCCAATACATTGTAGAGCTTTGTCAGCGTCAAGTCGGGATGCTCAGTAAGCACGCGCTTGCGCAACGCATCGAGAGCCTCGGCCTCGGCGCGGACCCGTGCCTTTAGCAGTTCGGGCACGTCGGCAGGGAAGGGAAAGGGGTCGAAGCACCGGGTCTTATTGTAGCGTGGGTCGTTCCCGACACCTAGACGCCCACCTGCCGCAAGTGCCCAACAAACATGAATACTACTAGAAAGTACACCAAGCGCGAAAGCGTCGTCCAGCGCAATAGCAATAACCGTTTGATCGGGCAGTGTTGGCATTTCAACAAACTGGAACGTTCGTCTTTTAGAGGTCTCACTTGTACCTATGTAGCGAGATATGCCGCTGAGTGATAAGCGAAGATCTGTGTTTCGCCGTCCAAATTTCCACCACATACTCCGTCTAGCCTGATCCCGATCTTGATCGCGAAACGGCTTCACGAGATTGACCAATCGCTGATAAATATTTGGATGGTCCCGAAGCAAATCGGTATCATTCAGGTGGTCGACATCGATAATCTTTATATTCCTAGCTCTACCTGTCAGATCCCGTCCACTAACGTAGTTCTTTATCAGAAAAGCATCATCTGAAGACTCAAAAATCTTTTGTTCGGTAAGTGGCAGCAAAAACCCGTCACCCAAAAATATAATACCTTTTGCCGACAATCGGTCATTTGCCTTCAACGCGTAGGCATCCGAAACTGCAGCACCGACACGCAAATCAGCACCTATCATTCCGACTTGCTGCGCAAACGCGATGTGCTCGGGCGCCTCTCGTTCATTTATTACATCAAACAGCGCCCCTTCGGACTCGCCTAACTCGACTACCGTCATCCCGATCCGTACGGCTGCTCCTTCCTTTTCATCAATCCACGGATGGTTTGGAATCGCGAAGCGAATAGATACCCGGTCCTTGGCGGTAAGATGTGGAACAATGACGCGGCGGCTAAATAACTGCGTGATGGAATTTGTGGTGACAAACCCAAAGCGACGAGTTCCGCCCTTGCGCACAGCAAGCGCGGCCCTGTCCCACCAATGCATGACGAAATCAGCGCTTTCTGGGACGTTCGTCGAGCGGAACAGCGCTTCGAAATAGCCGTTACCGAGCCGCGGCCGAATGTCATTGCCGCCTATGAATGGCGGATTTCCGATAATGAAATGCGCCTTGGGCCATGTCGCCGCCTTCGCCTTGACGTAATGATAAACCTCCACCCGCGCGGCTTCGTCGGGCACTGGCTTTCCCGTCACTGGGTGGATCTTCATCGTCTCGCCGTCCCAGCGCTTAACGGGCGCCCCAGTCTCGTCGCGCTCGAGCACCCGCGCGTCCCAGTCCATCAGCGCGTCGCGATTCTCGATCGTGCGGATGTCGCGCAAGATCGGTTCGGGCGGCGGGCTGGTTTTCCCGTTCACCCGAAAATGCCATTGCAGGTAGCCAATCCACAGCACCAGCTGCGCGATCGCTGCCGCGCGCGGGTTAATTTCGATTCCCAGAAAATTCTCAGGGGTAACGGTGTGGCCAGTTAGTTCGGCGACATATTGCGTGTCACCTAGGTCCATCAGCAGGTCGAGGACCTCGCCTTCCAGCTCCTTCATCCGCGCCATGGCAACGTAAAGGAAATTACCGGTGCCGCACGCTGGATCAAGTACGCGGGTAGCGGCAAGGCGGCCATGAAACGCCTCGACCGTGTGGAGAGCTTCGCCGGACTTGCCCTGATCAATCAATTCAGCGGCGGCGACGCGTATGCCCGCCCAGTCGGCGCGGAGCGGCTCGATAATGGTAGGGCCTACAAGGCGCTCAACATAAGCGCGCGGAGTGTAATGCGCGCCGAGCTTAGCACGCTCCTTGTGGCTGAGCGCGCGTTCGAGAAGCGTGCCGAAGATCGCGGGCTCGACCTCGGTCCAGTCCTTCTCTGACGCCTCGATCAGCACTAGTAACTCGTCGCGATTGAGCGGGAGGGCGGCGGTATCCTTGAACAGATAGCCGTTGAAGCGCTTGACCGGGATGCCGAGCGCGGGCGCGAACGTGCCCTTGTCCATCGCGGCCCACAGCGACGACAGTTGGTGATGGAGATGCTGGGGATGGTCTAACTGACCGCGTAGCAGTGTCTTGAAGCTGTCCTGCGGCAACAGTACGCCGGTATCTTCGGCAAACATTGTGAACAGCAGTCGCATCAGGAAGCCGCTGACTGCCTCCGCCGAATGGCCCCGCGCCTCCAACCTGCGCGAGATGGTAGCGAGCAGGTCGGCCACCTCGCGCGTGACACGTGCCGATTGAGCCGAAGGATCGAGACTCTTGGAATCGGTCCAGACCGCGGCGAGACGCGTGCGGACGTCGGGGTCGCGAAGATCCTCTAGCATTATGCGGTAGCGCGACCGATCGGGAAACTGTGCGTAGGCCTTCCCGCTACCGGTGAAGTCGGCATAGACCTCGATACAGTAGCCAATGTCCGTGATCAGCAAGAACGGCGGCCAGCCGTGATCGACAGGAAGGGCCTTGGCGTAGCGCTCAGCCTGTCCTTTCGCCTGCACCATCGCCTTCGCCCAGCCCGGCGTGCCGCGACGTGCAGTGCCGCGCTTCATGCGCACAGTGGCGGTCTGCCCGAACAGGTCGAGATCATCCTCGCCACGCTCGGCTGCGGCGCGGTCGGCGTCGCTACCCTGTTTGGCTTCTAGGATGAACGCACCGCGCTTGTAGGCATCGATGCGACCGAAGCTTTTAGAGCCGTCGCCGTTGTCTTGAAACACGCGCCGCTCGAACACGTAATCGTTGTGGGCATCGTCGGCGCGACTACCATGCGGTGGCTCGACGCCGATCAGTCGGCACAGGGCGTTGATGAAGCTCTGCGTGTTCGCCAGCTCCGATCCACCGGTCTCGCGCCAGTGCTCTATAAACCGTTCGACTTCCGCGTCATGTCCCATGCCGATGTCTTAGTTACTAACCTAAGCCATAAGCAACCTGCCAGAAGGCCAACGGCCCGGCCGATTGCGTTGGGCTTCAGCGAGGGGGCGCTCCCAGGTAAACTGAGCGGAGGCTGTCCCCTCCCCATGCAATGAATCAGCATCGGTGCCGGACGATCAAAGAGAGGCCGCAGCTAACAGCCCTCTTCCAGCGCGACTGTAAAGCTCCGTGGCGGTCTCTGACATGGTAGGTCACCGATACCTCACGCGGAGTGCCTTTCGGCTTCTATGAAGCTCCTGCAGCATCGCTCGCGCCAATCATTAAGCCGGGGGCCTTACGGGGTTCCTACTACTACGGAGCAATACGGTTGATCGCGTAAAAGAAAGCCATTTATGTGCAAGTCCTTTGCCCCTTAAGAAGTTATTTTTCCTATTACTTTTTTATCTTCTTCTTCTTCAAGCCAAATGATTGATTATAGATAGATACCTATATCACTGAGTGATTATCGAGAAAGAGATCTCTAAAGGGAGGAACTTGAGATTTATATCTGGCGCCGTTTTACGGGTCCTTCGCTGTTGAGGCCTCTGAATCAACTGGTAGCCGGCGAACTATCAAGTCGGCCCCGTCGAGAGAGGCCGCAAATGTACCTGCCCCTTTCCGTCGTAGGTGACGAGCCGTGGCTTTAGCGGATGCTAAGTCGGCCGCCCCGGCGTCATGCTTCATCACGATCGACGCTCCGACCGGTAGGCGGTACCACCACGCGAGCTTTGTCTGCTGTCCGGGTTCGACACGCCACCAGAAAACTCCGTCTACCCGTTTCTCCACGCGAAACGCTCGGTTCTCCGTTCGATAGCTTCGAGCAAGGCGCGATAGCCGCTTGTACAGCGCGTCGATCGTCTCGTTCGGCCTCGGACAGATTACCTCGTGCTCGCCAAGTGGCAAATAAAACAAGCGGCCCATTCGTTTCATACTGCCAAATCCTTCAGCATGAGCCGAGGGTAATGCGAGTTACCCAGAGCGCGTTATTGTGATCTAGACACCACTGAAATCCGCCCAGACCGGCGGCGCGCATCCGAACCGCTCGGGCTTTGGACGTTTTCAAATCACGATGCGTAGCCTCTGGGTTCCACATCAACGGGCGGGCGAGGTCGAGTTGGAAGAGCTCGGATAGCTTTTCTGTCGGCTTCGATACAAGCCGCCGGACACAAACAAAGCGACCGGCACGCCGATACGATATGAAAACGTCATCCTTCAACCACTCTTCAGCGTAGAAGTATCCCTTCGGGCCAGAGAATAGACGTTTCGCCTCTTCCACGGACTTATTCTCAATCCAGTAGGCGTCAAAATTGCGCTCCGGTGGGAGAGAATAATTTAGGGCCATACGATTATCAGTGTGTAGGTTTTCGAAATTCTGCCACACAGGAAATAGTTTCAACTGTGTCATTTCGGATCTCCGGCTAGGCCAGCGAATTTCTCTAGGTCCGCCATGGTATAACGAACAGCACCACCAAGTTTCATAAATCGCGGACCCCGTTGCGACCAGCGCCAACGGTCCAATGTTCGAGGAGATAGCTTAAGATATTCAGCGGCTTCACTGTTCGTCATTAGTGGGGATTGTAGCACTTTTACATCCTTCCGTTATGTAGAAGGACCGTATTATCGCGCGTTTGGGCGCGAACCAGGGCAATCGCGTTAACCGCGCTGCACCACGCGCGATCAAAGACAATCCACGCCAACCATTGCGGGACGCCCATCGCTCTGCCATCGTCTGCACGCGTCACGGCCAAATCCGTGCGTGGGGTTTGGTATCCTCTTTGGCATTCGTCCGGTCGAGCTTCTCGGCCGGGTGCCTGCCGTGCTATGTCCAAGGCATCCGCCCAAAGGCGGCAGGGCCTTGTACGAGTGCAGGGATACCAACGCCCGGCTCAAACCGGAGGCGTTGTGAAGAAGAAAAAGCCGATCTGGATAGTTGTTATCTTATTGCTCGTATTCGTGAAATACGTGGCTGATCAGCGTCAGGCGGACAAAGCGGTTGCGTACGAACAACTTGATACTGAATTACGCCACGCGAAGGCTCAAGCGGATATCGCGACTTGCCGCGCTGGCGGCCCTTGTAACTGATTGAGTTTGAGTGCTGCGACAGAGCGGTTAACGCGCTCCACTTATTATAACCCATCGGCCGTGTTGATTTTCATTTTTTCACGCTCGTCCGATTCTTGCCGCTGTTCGCTAGTAAACTCAACTTGCGATCGATATTCGAGATAAATTGTCGTTAGCTTACCGCCATTCGAATAGCATTGACGCCTCGCTGAACGTTCCTTTTCGTAAGCTCGGACGCTCTTCCTTTCGATCGTCTCAGGGTCATAAAATACTAAAGAAACGGTTACACGGGTTGCAGCATTAAAATAGGATTGGCGAACGCCTTCTACGACGCCCTTGTCATTCACAACCGTCTCGCGCTGACGGTTCGGGTATTTACTCTGCAAGCCATTGCCGAAATCGATTAATGCCTGCTCGGCGGCTTCGTCACAGTCGGTATGCGACAACGTTACGGTACTTAGGCGGTCATCAACGAACGATGGATCCACTTTGACCTTACGGGGACCTACAGATATCCCCGCCTCACTGTATTCTATTTTTAGCTCTGCTTCCCTCCCCTTCTTACGTTCAATTTGAACGGTCGAAATGCCGTCGATACCCCTCAGGGCAGCGGCCGCCGCTTCTGGTGTCATACCTTTTTCGAGACCATGCCAGAGCGGTATCAGGGCAGGCGAAGCTTGGAGCATCAGCGACATGAATAGTATCATCATGACCGGGTTATCAGCGAACCCAAAACCTGCGTCAACGACGCTTTGGTCAAGCCCAATTGGGTCGTTACGTTATGTCGAAACTTCAGGAGCTAATGCCTATCGCTATGCCATCGACGCCGGTTGCGCTACAACGCAGGCCACTCGCATCAACTCTTCACTGATTGCATCAGCGGCAGCTCGCACCGGGTCTTGCGCTAGATGAGCATACCGCGCCGTTGTCGCCGCCTGTGTGTGACCTAGCAATCGACCAAGCAGCGGGAGACTCATTCCGAGACCTGCACCGATACTGGCATATGTATGTCGCAAGTCGTGGATCCGAACATCTTCTAAACCTGCAAGGGCGCGCAGCGCGCGCCACGGCTTCTGCAAGTTCACTAGGGCTGCTCCTTTGCGCTGACCTGCAATCACGAAAACCTCATCGCGTCCGCTCGCCTTTAGCTCTGTGAGAATAGCAACGGCGGCGGCGCCAAGTGACACGAGCAACGCGCCGTTCTTTGTGTCGGGCAGACGCATAAGGTTCGCGTCTAGGTCAATCCATGCCCATCGCAGCCCTAGAACCTCGTTCAATCGGCGGCCGGTTAGCATCAGCAGTTTTATTGCGGCTATCGAACTAGGTGAGGCCGTCAAAGCGGCATCAGTAGAATGAAGCACCGTCCACAAGCGGGCGACTTCAGCGCTGGTCAAATAGCGCTCCCGCTTTTCCTCGTTGTAGCGATCGATGTTTTTTGCAGAATTGGATCCGTCCGCCCGTAGACCCCAACGTTCGGCAAGGCCAAACATTTTGCTTGTCATCGCCAACATGCGATTAGCCTCATAAGGAGTGGCGCGAAGCGAGTGATGCAGTCCTGCTATATCTGGCCGAAATACAGAACCTACCTTCTTTGTGCCAAGAGTCGGAATTAGGTGGTTGTCGATCAATCGCCGATCATTCCGTATCGAAGTCGCTTTCTTGCGGGTCTCGGCGTGCTCCTCCATATAGCGTTCGCACAAGTCTCGAACCGTAGGAGAGGCACGTTCGGTCGTCCGAGTCTGCGACGGGTCCTTGCCTTGAGCCACATCAGCGAGCCAGCGGCGCGCAATCTCGCGCGCACCCTCGGGGCGTGTTGGACCATGCACCCCTATCGTGGGTCGGCGCTGTTGTCCCGCTTGGGTGCGGTAATACAGGAAGTACGACCGTTTGCCCTTTGGGGTCACTTTACAGCCGAAGCCAGCGAGCTCCGTGTCCCAAACAATCAAGTCTACAGTTCCGGGCTCGATCCCCTCGACGCTACGGACCGTCAGTTTCGCCTTCACTACTGCTCTCCAACAAGTAGCAGACAGGTAGCACGTTGCAGCAAACTACAGCAATAGGTATTAAACGGTAGCGTATCGCTAATTCACAGTTATCAATAGCTTAGCAATGTCTAGCGTAGCGTAGCGAAGCACAGCGTATACATGAACGTGAGACTCTTAATCAGCGGGTCCTTGGTTCGAGCCCAAGTGCGTCCACCATACTCCACATTGCCATGACATGATGTGTCTCGATGGCGGAGTTTTTCTGACGACATTTCGAACGGGGTATTCCGACAAGCTGCCGAACTGCGGCTAGCTGATGTTGGGCCACGGCGCGCGCGCGGCAGGGCTGCGGTGCTGCTGAGCGGCAGTTCGTCGCGCAGGCCAGTGGTGCCAGCGCAAACCGGGCTGCGGCAGCCTGGACGCGGCATTGTCCACGCTCCACGTCTGCGATCTTCCCGGGGCGTCTGTGATCTCCCCGGGGCCCGGAGATAGTAAGCGTGTTAAAAACCATGTTGAACATGCCCGCCAAGCTGGTGCGGGAAACGGATGACAACGACGACGACGCGCAAAACAGCGAACCGATCGCATCCGGATCGCTCGCGCAGATGGTCCAGGCGTTCAGCGCGCTCGATCCTGCCGAGGTCGAAGGTTTGGTCATCACATGCGCCGGTCGCGACCGCCCCATCACATCGGCGGAGGCACGCGATCTGCGACTGACTGCCGCCGCAGCCTGAGGCATTTGCCAAGAAGCCTGTGGCGATCCGAAAAACCGCGTTCGCTTGCCGAGGAACACGGACACAAGGCTAGCAAACCGCCTTGACCCACTTCATCGGGGGCACGTCGCTCACCTGGGTATCTGCAATACCCTGTATCGGCTGAGCTATCGCGTGTTTTTACGGGAGGTTAGCCCGCCGGCACATATCGGCGGGACGCTTCACAGCTTTTTCCAGCTCCGCAGGACTGCTGGTAGTTGGCGTGCAGGTAAATATACGCGAACATCGTGGAAAGGCAGCGGTTGGGGCACGATATCCCATCGGGACAACGTGCGGGCGGCTGGCTGCTCGACGGCTGGCGGCCTGTTGCTCGCGTCCGAACTCGGGCTCGACATCGTGCCGCACGCCCTTGCGATCGGGATGGACAAGAACGCCTTCATGCCGGGACCCGTCTGGCCAGCCACGCTTGAGGATTACAGCGGCGCAACGACATACAAGGGCGTCAAAGGTCAGCGTTTCCCCATGGGCGCGCTCCTCATACTGCCGGCCGACTTCAATGTCGATCGGCTGGGCCTCCCGGAATCGCGGGCGATTGCTCGGACATTGAAGAAATACGGCGGGTATATCGTCGATGCGACGGTCGGCTCGCTGAACTTCTATGCCGAGACCGGCAGCGGCTGGAACAAGTGCATGGTCGCGGGTAAATATACGGCCGCATTCAGTCCCGACATGCAGGCGATCAAGGCTGCATTGCGTCAGGTGATCGCACAAAGCGGCTATCTGGATCGGGACGGCAAACGTTTCACTCCTACGCCGTTCCGCGCCATGAACCTGCTGTCGATGCGCGGCCCCTGGCAGGGCTACAACGGGTCAAAGACGTTCGGCCGGTACAGCGCGGCGTCCGACCTTTACCAAGCCGAGGCGACCGCCGACGCCCGAACCATTCGCCAGCTTCTCTACACACACGCCGAGAACGATCCTGATCGCTTCAAATGGAAGAAGCAGAGTTGGAACCTGAATCCAGAACCCGGCGCGAAATACATCGTTCGCGCGATCGGTGAGGGAGATATCGTGGCTACGCTCAGCGTAAAGAAGAGCAATTACAAAGCCAATTACGGCTCGACCGGAAAGCTCGCGCCGGGACAGTCCGCAACCTTCACATGGCCTATCGACCCGGGAACCGTGACCGAGGTCAATATCGACAAGCCGAAAGGCGCCGCTGCCAACATCCGCCTCGAACTGGTCAAAGCCTGAAACTGCAAGGTGCGGCGTCGCTCACCGCGATGAGATCGACGTCGCGCCTACCCTGCACTTTCCTTTTGCAGCCGTTGCTTACATGGGCTGCACGAAAAAGCCTACTGTCCCGCCCCACCTCGACATTATGGCACGCGGGCTAACCCGCTACTTGCGCACATCGTTGCGACGCTGGGAGTTGTCCGCCCTACCCGGTCGGGTTTCGTCGCATCGCACCGAAAGGATGCGCGGTTCTTCGGCATGGCGATCGCAAGCTAGTTCAGGGGCCACCCAGCACTCGTAATCGTGAGGTCTGTGCCGGTAAACCAATCCCGACCCCGGATGTCGCAGGCACGACTATCCTCGATAATAGTTTGCGAACCCGACGACGCGGTGACGGCCCCGGGTCCGGTACGCCCAGACCGACAATGCGGCGCCGAGAACCGGCAACACCAGGGTCATGAGGTTTGGCACCGTCGGATCCAAGGCAACAGCGAGCACGAACGAGATGCCGCTGCCGATCGTGTAAAGTATGCAGGCCCTCATGACGCGCGTTCGGCTGGTGCGCGTGTATGCGGCAAAAGGCGCGATAGCGATCAGCGCGGCAATCCCGATCGCCAAGGGGATCAGCGCTACGATCTGGCTGCCCGCATTATACGACCGGAAACCGATCGCCGCCGAAACTAAGATCGCTAACATACAGGCGGCACGCAATAGACCCATCGGTCATTTCCTTGGACAGAACGTCATAGATCGGGAGCCGCCGCGATGAGCCGAAGCGCCGCGGCGGGTTAGCGATCACTACACGCCGCCGAATTAACAGCGGCATACCGAGCATACCCAAGCTTCCCATCTCTTGGCCACCTCGCTTTTAACGTTTTGGCGGTCACTAAAGATGCGCGCAACCACGATCAGATAAAAACTATCCTAGGATATGATACCGCAGCGGGGAGGCGTCTTGGGAATGCTCAACCCGCTGCGATGCCCAGACAATGTCACTTACCAAAACGTTAAGCAAGCGTTCGCCAATCCCAAACTGGAACAGTGCCGCGACGAGTGCGTGTGACAAGCGCGATTGAAGAAGGCTGGCCGCGACGTCAGCGGGATATCGTTATCCTGGTCGTTTGCACCTGGCGGTCCAAGGCCCGCTTCACGCAAAGATAGACCAGCGCCGTGATCGGTATCGGATACCTGGGGAGCGTCGCAGTATCTTCCGGACCTATGGTCTGGCGGGATCGTGACGGGACGAAGCCCAAACCTAGCTGCCACGGGACGATGCCGGGGTATTCCTGTCGGTAGTTCTATCGCGGTCCTCGGCGTCCCCGCCACTATCGTCTGGTCGCGCTGTGCCCCGCGCTTGTCGATCCGCGGCTATCAACCGGAGTTGCTCCGCATTCAATTCGACCGTCCGGCGTTTGTCCACGATCAACGCCGCAGCCAGAGCATCGCCTGACAGCGGATCTGCAATCCATTTCGACGAGCCTTTGCTTGCCGGACTGACCTTCGCGGTTTCGGAAGCGGAGTTACTCCGATGGAGCCCCGCCATACGCTGTGCAGAGGGCGCCTGGACCGAGGTTACCGGCCTGGTTGCAGTCGACTCGGGTGCAACCGGTTGCGTTGCGCTCTTCGGCGTCGGTGTCGGCAGGTTGGCGGATATCGAATATTTTGCAGCCCGGTCGACCGCCGGCTTGAGCGTATAGACAAGCCCGCCGAGGACCGCCCCTGCCAAAGCTACGATGACGGTGATTGCACCCGACCGATTCCGGTAAAACGCGCTTTGCTTGGTAACGAGCGTTTTTGGGGCGTAGCGGTCTCTCAGGTCGGCGGCAGCAGCGTGCGCGGGCGACGGATAAAGCCGGTCGAATGATTTGATATCCATCACTTAGGCCCCTCGCACGATACTATTTCGAGTCCTACACCCGGCGCCTTTGCGCACCTACTTCATTGATATCCAATTTCCGCGAGACCGCTCCAACCTGACGATAGGTGCGCGATATGCACCTGTGCGTCGTCAGCGCTTCTCGGCCCCCAGACGTGCGGCGACACGTTCCCATTCTGCACGGGTTCGGCATTCGACGTTCCCGGTTTTAAAACGCGTAAGGCATACCCGCTGCACATTTCGCCGGTCAGCCAGATTCTGTACTGGAAAACTGCCGTCGTCCCGCGTTCGCAGCTGATAATTATTCCCAGCAGCGGTTATCTGCCTGCTGGTGGGATAGGGCGACGACCGATTGATTTGCGCCACCGCGGGCGTGCTGGCCAATACCATAATGGCCGGCAGGACAATGTACTTCATCGACTTGGCTCCCGGGATTACGACCTTTGCTCAATGCCGGGATGTTCTATCAGTTCCGCTGCCAGCATCCCCCTGGATACCCCTCTGTAGTCGTGTCGGCCGCTGCCGGGATGTTCCAGGGGCAA
Source organism: Sphingomonas fucosidasi (assembly GCF_036663855.1). Lineage (NCBI taxonomy): Bacteria > Pseudomonadati > Pseudomonadota > Alphaproteobacteria > Sphingomonadales > Sphingomonadaceae > Sphingomonas > Sphingomonas fucosidasi. The sequence continues at coordinate 58,488 of NZ_JAXOJR010000002.1, forward strand.
TGCATAGCCTTCTTCCAGCGGCACCGCGGCGTCCGACGATCTGGTGGATCATCCGCACCTTTGCCTCGCTCGTCTCACGAGACGCGCACGCGCGCCGCCGTTGCCCGCGCAGCGTCGCCTACGTGACCTTCGCTTTTCCGAACCGCCACCAGCGGCGCGGTGCTCGAAGGTCCAGGCCCCGCGAGACCGACGCGCGACCCAGATCGCGCGTGAGCGACCGCAGCTGGCGGTCGTTCAGGGCAACCGAAACGCGCGTCAGACGCCCGGCCTCATAATCCGCGGCGGTCCCGGCGACCTGGATCGTCAGCATGATCCCGTTGCTCGACGGCACCCTCTTCCAGCCAACCAGCGCACCCGTCACTTCGACCGACATAACCCTCACCCACTTATCCAAGCGCCAGCGGCAATGTCGCGGCCTGGTCTTGGAGGGGGCGATGGCTGATTGAATAAAGGATTGTCAATGCAGCGCATTCTCGTCCGACGACAGCCCAACCGATATCGTCGTGATCTCGCACCGTAAGCGGTGACAGAGGCCGCCTCGAATCCGCTGCCGACGCTCGTCGCCAGACGATCGGCGCTCGACCGCGACCGTGATGGTTCAAATTCGGACGGACGCGACGCGTACCGGGCCTATGCGAGGCCGATCGATTGAGGCAGAGCCATGCCGATGATACTCGTACCGCTCCTACTGACGCTCGCCCTGAACCCCGCCCCCCTTGCTGGCCCAGCCCCTGGTACGTCGTCGGCGAAATCGGCCTGGGAAAGCTGCCTCCAGACAGTCGCTCAGGTCGAAAGCCTCGGTACGAAAAGCGAAGCCGCAATAGCCGTCAACGCTTTGGCCGCGTGCTCCGCCGATCGAGACCGGTATATCAAGTCGTTGATACGCGATGCCAATGCGAAGCCTCAGAACGGCCAGACGGCGGTCGGCCAAGCGCAGCGGCAGGTGGCAACGGATCAGCGCGATCTGACCATCCGGTTGATAGCCTTTATCCGGCGCGCTCGCCGGGCTTGACGCGCCATGCCGTCGACCAGCGACGCCCCATCCTCGCCTGCATCGACACACGTCATCTTCGCAGCGTTGCATAATATTGGACAATGATAGCGCTCTCTTTACTATGGTGAATCAAGAATAAAACACAGGGAGAGCGGGCATGATTCGTATGTTGAGCGTCACTGCGGCCGGTAGAGACGTACGCGTGCTTTTCGCCCGGATCGGCCTGACCGCCGCGATGCTGATGGCGATGCCCGTGTCCGCACAAAGCGACAAGATGGTGCCGATCGCCGTCCCCGCGCAATCGGGCGCGATCGAACTCGGCACCGGCAAGCTGCCCGGCGCGACCGCCCCGGAGGCTTGGCACAGTCAATATGGCAGCGTGTTCACGCGCAACGTGACGGTCGCCACCCTGACTCCGTTCCTGCCCGATCCCGCCAAGGCTACCGGAACCACCGTGATCGTCGCGCCGGGCGGAGGCTTCCGCACATTGTCGATGCAGAATGAGGGGTGGGACGTTGCCCGTGCGCTGGCCGCAAAGGGCGTGGCGGCGTTCGTCCTGAAATATCGGCTCAACCCCACGCCGGTCGCGATGCCTGCCTTCGAACGGTCGATGACCGAGATGTTCTCGCCCGGCGCACGCGCGCCGCGGCCCCAGCCCGATGCGATGATCGCCGGCCTGGCCCCTCAGATCGCGGATGCGCGCGCCGCCTTCGCCTTGGTCCGTCAGCGGTCTGGCGAATGGCATGTCGACCCGTCGCGGATCGGCATGATCGGCTTTTCCGCCGGCGCGATGCTGACGATGGCGACGACCGTTGCGGGCGGTGATGCGAAGCCTGCGTTTATCGGCAACATCTATGGTCCGCTGGCGACGATGACGGTGCCCGCCGACGCCCCGCCGATGTTCGTCGCCTTGGCCGCCGACGACCCCTTCTTCGGCAGTGGCGGGTTCGGGCTGATCGAAAGCTGGCGCGCGGCGAAGCGCCCGGTCGAGTTCCATTTGTTCGAGCAGGGCGGCCATGGCTTCGGCATGTACCCGAAACCGACCACGAGCACCGGATGGTTCGATTCCTTCACCCGCTGGATGGCGATGCACGACCTTCTCAAACCGGCGCGCTGATATGCGCCCGGACGAGACGGTCTGCGGGGTCGAGCACGGTCGGCACGATTCCGACGTGCCCGCCCGTCTTTGCCGGGAACCCGACACCAGCTTCGTCGGCGGCCTGTTCGGGTGATGCGGGAGCCGGCCTTACGATCGTCAAGGACGCGCAGACCGTCGACCGGCGGCACGATTTTTCCGTTTGCCGCCAATCCCGGCAATGATCCCTTGCAGCCGCGTCGCGCTTCGGCAAGCATGCCGCAACGGGGGAGATACTCATGATCAAGGCATGTCTGATCGGTCTGGCGGCAACCGTCTCGATGGCCGCTTTTTTGATGGCGGCAACGATACCGGCGTCGGGCCAAACCACGCCGTCCAAGACTGTTTATATCCACGCAGGAACACTGCTCGATCGCCCCGGGCAGACCCCGCGGGGCAACACGACGATCGTCGTTCGCGATGGCAAGGTCGTCGAATTGCGCGATGGCTTCGTCGCGCCCGAGCAAGGCGCCACGCTGGTCGATCTGCGCACGGCGTTCGTGCTGCCGGGGTTGGTCGACATGCACGTTCATCTCTGGGGTATCGGCGGCGATCCGATGCGCGCACGGCTCGAGGCGCTGAACCGCGATCGGTTCGATGACGAGATGACCGCGGTCGCCAATGCGCGGACGACGCTTGACGCGGGCTTCACCTCGGTCCGCGATCTTGGCGGGGACCCGCGCGGTATCCGCGCGCTGCGCGATGCGATCGACGCCGGCACGGTCGACGGGCCGAGCATCACCAACGCCGGCGAGATGATCTCGGTGACCGGCGGGCATGGCGATGGCGGCAACGGGCTCGCGGAGGAATTCGCCGACATGGTCCATTCCAGGGAGGTGAACCTGTGCGACGGTCCCGATGATTGTCGCCGTGCGGTGCGGGCGCAGGTGGCGCTGGGCGGGCGCGTGATCAAGTTCGCCGCGACCGGCGGTGTCTTGTCCAACGTCAGCGGCGGGCTGGGCCGGGCGATGACACCGGAGGAAATGCGCGCGATCATCGAAACCGCCCATGCGCTAGGCCGCAAGGTGGCCGCGCATAGTCACGCGGCGGAGGGGACCAAGGCGGCGCTGGAGGCCGGCGTCGACTCGATCGAGCATGGCACGTTCCTCGACGACGATACGATCCGGCTGTTCAAGACGAAGGGCGCCTATCTGGTGCCGACCGAGATCGCGCCGGTCGCGGCACTCGCCCAGGCCCGCGGCGGCGCCTTGCCGCCTGCCACGATCGTCAAGGCGGAGGCCGCAGCCGCCGCGATGGCCGCCAGCCACCGACGCGCCTACGCCGCCGGGGTCAAAGTCGCTTTCGGAACCGATACCGGCGTGTCGAAGCACGGCGACAATGCGACCGAATTCGCGTTGATGGTGCAGAACGGGCTGACCCCGACACAGGCGATCGCCGCGGCGACCATCGGTGCCGCCGACTTGCTCGGACGCGACGACATCGGCACGCTCGCACCCGGCAAGACCGCGGACATCATCGCCGTGGCCACGTCGCCGCTAAACGATGTCACGCAGCTTGAACGCGTGACCTTCGTCATGCACCGCGGCATCGTCGCGAAATCGGCGATCCGCGGCCTGCCCTAGCGGCATCGGCGACTAGGTAGGTGCGAACGCCGGGGCGAGAACCAGACGCCCTGCGCTCGACCATCACACCGCGCCACCGATCAAAGTGCCGATCGCCGCGGTCGCGGCCATCGCGAAGGCGCCCCAGAAGGTGACGCGGAGCGTGCCGCGCCAGACGATCGCGCCGCCGGTCTTCGCGCCGATCGCGCCGAGCAGCGCCAGGAACAGCAACGAGCCGATCCCCACCGCCCAGACGAGCAGCCCCGGCGACGCCACGAACACCGTCAGCAACGGCAAAGCCGCGCCGACGGTGAAGCTCGCCGCCGACGCGAACGCGGCCTGCACCGGCCGCGCCCGTGCCCCAAGTGGAATATCGAGTTCGTCGCGGGCATGCGCGCCGAGCGCATCCTTCGCCATCAACTGCGCAGCGACCGTCGTGGCGGTAGCCTCGCCCACCCCCCGCGCGACGTAGATCGCCGCGAGTTCGGCCCGCTCGCCGCCCGGATCATCGACCAGCTCGCGCCGCTCCCGCGCAAGTTCGGCATTCTCGGTATCCGCCTGCGCGCTGACCGAGACATATTCGCCTGCCGCCATCGACATCGCGCCGGCGACCAGGCCCGCCGTCCCCGCGATGACGATAGCGCTCGTCTGGTCCGCACCCGGTGCAGACGCCGCCGCGACGCCGATGATCAGGCTCGCGGTCGACACGATCCCGTCATTGGCGCCGAGCACCGCCGCGCGAAGCCAGCCGATCCGGTCGACGACATGACGTTCGCCGTCGCTGGCGCCGTGGCTGGAGATCGCGCGAACCATCATGCTATTTCGAGCAGGTTCTCGACCTTCACGGCGCCCGGCGCCGCCCACGCGGTGCGCTCGGCGACCATCCGGTCGTGCGGGGAATCGACCGATCCGGTGAGCCGCACCGTGCCGCCATCGACCGACACCTTGATCGTGTCGCCGTCGAAGAACCACGACCGGTGCAGCGCGGTGCGGATATCGTTGCTGACATCGGTGACGTCGACCCGCGGCTTCAGCGTGATGTGGTTTACCACGCCGACCACGCCCGCGAGCGGCCGCACCGCCGCCTCGGCCGCGTCCTTCTGGAAATGCCAGCGCACTTCGCCGCGCAGGCTGACCCAGCCGTCCTCGACCTGCGCCTTGATGCTGTCGTGCGGCACGGTCGTGTCCCAGGACAGCCGCTCGACGATCGCGCTGGCAATCGCCTCGTCGCCACGCTTGAAGCGGTCCTCCAACTGGACTTCGATCTTCTCCGCGACCGCCTTGACGCCGTCGACGCGCGCCGCGGCACGCTCGGCGGCGTATTTCGCCGCATAGCTGCCGGCGTGGCCGCTGAGCGTGACGACGCCGTTGTTCGCGGTGACGCCGATATGGCCGGCGGGCACGCTCGGATCCCAGTTGAGTTCGGCGAGTACGGCCTTCTGCAATCTTGCGTCGTGGGACATGACACTCTCCTGAAGCGACGCGGGGATGCCCGGCCGATGATCGCGAGCCTATCGATGCGACCGATCGCCGACAGTATCGGGAACTACGCATGCCTGGGGCCCTGCCGACCACCTGCGTAATTCCCGATCCTTTCGTGCCTCCGCCCGAACGCCGAAAGCTCGGCGAAAGAGGGAGACCGCGCATGACCTATTCGACCCTGATGGTGCATCTCGATGGCGGGCACCCCAACGCCGCCCTGCTCGACGTCGCGGCCACGCTCGCCGACCAATATGACGCGGCGGTGATCGGCATCGCCGCGTGCCAGCCGGTCCAGATCGGCACGTGCGACGGCTATCTCGGCGGCGACTATGCGGTGATCGAGCGCGACATCGTCGCCGGCGAACTGGCCCGGGCCAAGACCGAGTTCCACGCGCACGAACGACTATCGCGGCACACGCTCGAATGGCGCTCGATCCCGACGCTGGCCAACATCGCGCACGTCGTCGCGGAGAATGCGCGCGCCGCCGATCTCGTCATCACCAGCGCAGGGCCAGGCTTCGCCGACCTCGCCACGCATGCCGATACCGGCGATCTGATCCTGCGCGCGGGCCGCCCGGTGCTGGTCGTGCCTGACGGCGGCGCCACCGCGACGTTCGAAACCGTGATGGTCGCCTGGACCGACACCCGCGAATGCCGCCGGGCGATCAGCGATGCGCTGCCGATGCTCCACGCCGCCGACCGCGTCGTCATCGCCGAGGTCGCGATCGACGCGATCGACGCACGGGCGCCGATCGCCGATGCCGCCGCCTGGCTCGCGCGCCACGGCATCGACGCGGACAAGATCGTCGCGCGGATGAAGGGCACCAGCATCGACACGCTCGCCGCGGTCGCCGACGAGGTAGAGGCCGATCTCGTCGTCGCAGGCGCGTATGGCCATAGCCGGATCCGCGAATGGGCGTTCGGCGGCGTCACCCGCGACCTGTTGCTGCGCGACCGGCGCTGCACCTTGTTGTCGCACTGAGCCATGACCGGGGACGGCAAGTATTTGCGGCCGTTCGCGGCGGTGAACCCAAGAATAGCGATCGGCGGGACGATATTGTCCGCAATCACGATTATCGAAGGATTATTAGCGTATAGTGGATATTTCGCTTAACATGGGTCATGTTCCGATGTCGGAGGTCGAAACCTCGACGCCCGACGGATCGGAATCGTCCGCAGGACAAGGCCCCCGTCTCAATGACTTGCCGCTTCGTGCCACGAGCAACCGCACCGCCCGCATGATCGCGTCGCAATCCCCCGACGGCACTGCCGCATCCGTCGCGCGCGGCGATGCGACGCTGGCGGAGGAACTGGGGCTGCTGATCGACGGCGCGACGACCTATGCGATCTACATGCTCGACCCGCAGGGCCGCGTGACGATCTGGAACCGTGGTGCCGAGCGGATCAAGGGCTGGGCCGAGGCGGAGATCATCGGCCGCGATGTCGCCATCTTCTACCCCGCAGACGATATCGCCGCGGGCAAGCCCGAGGCCGACCTCGCCCGCGCGCATGCTTGCGGCCGAATCGAGGAGGAAAGCTGGCGGGTCCGCAAGGACGGCTCCGAATTTCTCGCGGCGGTCACGATCACCGCGCTGCACGACGAGGCCGGCGCGCTGCGCGGCTTCGGCAAGGTCATTCGCGACATCACCCACGAAAAGGCCGCCGAGGCCGCGATCGTCCGACGCGAACATCACCTTCGCTCGATCCTCAACACCGTCCCCGACGCGATGATCGTGATGAACGAGAACGGCATCGTCGCCTCGTTCAGCGCGGCCGCCGAACTCGTCTTCGGCTACACCGCAAGCGAGGTGGTCGGCCAGAACGTCGCGATGCTGATGCCGCACACCGACGCGCGCGACCACGACGCGCACCTGCGGAAGTACCGCCATACCGGCGAGCGTCACGTGATCGGCAACGTCCGTCTCGAACGCGCGATGCGTAAAGGGGGCGAGACGTTCCCGATCGAACTGGCGGTCGGCGAGGCGTCGATCGGCGGCGAATGGATCTTCACCGGCTTCATCCGCGACCTCACCAACCGCCACGCCACCGAGCGGCGGTTGAAGGAACTCCAGTCCGAACTCGTTCACGTCTCCCGCGTCAGTGCGATGGGGACGATGGCGTCGACCTTGGCGCACGAGATCAACCAGCCGCTGACCGCGATCGCCAATTATCTCGAGGCGACGCGGGCGATGATCGAGGACAGCGACGATCCGCTGTTGGCCGACGTGGCCGAGGCGCTGGACCTGGCGGCGGCGCAGTCGTTGCGCGCGGGGACGATCGTACGGCGGCTGCGCGCGTTCGTCGACGGCGGCGACACCGGGTTCCGCGATGAGCGGCTCGACCTGCTCGTCGAGGAGGCGACCAGCCTCGGCCTGCTCGGCGCGCACGAGGCCGGCATCACGGTGACCAGGCTCGTCGCGCCGGGCGACGTCATGGTGCTGGTCGACCGCATCCAGATCCAGCAGGTGCTGGTCAACCTGATCCGCAACGCGATCCAGTCTATGGCGTGCTCGCCGTGCAAAGTGCTGACGATCGCCACCGCGCCCGAACGGGAGGGCTGCATGCAGATCACCGTCGCCGACACCGGCACCGGCATCGACACCGCCGTCCGTGCGCGCTTGTTCGAGGCGTTCGCGACCACCAAGGAGGACGGCATGGGCCTCGGCCTGTCGATCTGCCGGACGATCGTCGAGGCGCATGGCGGGCGGATCTGGGCGGAGGGCGTGGCGAGCGGCGGCACCGCGTTCCACTTCACCGTGCCCCTCGCCCCACTCCCTGAAGGCGAAACCCATGACTGACAAGAACCGAACGGTCCACATCGTCGACGACGACGAGGCGATCCGCCAGTCGGTAGGCTTCCTCCTGCGCAAGGCGGGCTACGCGGTCGAGACCTATCCCGCCGGCACGCACTTCCTCAAGGCCGTCACGCGCGAGACGCGGGGTTGCGTGTTGCTCGACGTCCGCATGCCCGATCTCGACGGGTTCGAGGTGCAGGCGCGCCTCGCCCAGACCGGCATCGCGCTGCCGGTGATCATGTTGACCGGCCACGGCGACGTGACGCTCGCGGTCCGCGCGATCAAGGCGGGCGCGATCGAATTCCTCGAAAAGCCGTTCGAACGCAGCGCGTTGCTGGCGGCGATCGAGTCCGCACTGGCGCACGCCGCACGATCCGATCGCGAGCACCTCGCCGCCGCCGACGCCATCGTCCGGCTCGCCGCCCTCACCCCTCGGGAACGCGACGTGCTCGACGGCATGGTGCTCGGACGCCCCAACAAGCTGATCGCCTACGACCTCGACATCGCCACCCGCACGGTCGAGGTCCACCGCGCCAATCTGATGGAGAAGCTCGGCGCGCGCAGCCTGTCGGACGTCCTGCGCATCGCGTTTTCGGCGGGGCTGGGCGAGACCGCCGAGCCCGCCTGACGCCCCCCTCGCCTTCTACGTACAGACGCGGCGCAACACGCGTGTCATCCCCGGTCGGGACAAAGGACCGCCCGATGATTGACCAGCCCCCCTACACCCATGACGGCATCGGCATTTCGCTGGTCGACGGCGACCCCGTGATCCGCCGCGCGCGCCAAATCATGCTGGTCTCAGAACGCTACGACGTCCGCTCCTACGCGACCTGCGCCGCGCTGCTCGCCGATCCGCGCTCGCGCGACGTCTCGTGCATCGTCGTCGATGTCGCCGGTGACGGCGAAGAGGACAGCGGCGCAGAAGGCGGCGGCTTGGCCGCGCTCCACGCGATGCGCGCCTCGGGCTGGCGGGGAAAGGCGATCCTGCTCGATAGCGGACTTCCCGTGCCTGCGCTGATCCACGCCGCCGAACGCCACGGCGACCGCATCCTCGACCGCGCCACCGGCGACGCCCCCCTCCTCACCGCGATCGCCGCCTCGATCGATCACGGCTGGTCCACCTGGAATGCCGAGGGCTGAAACGAAAGGCCGGGGGAATACCCCCCGGCCTTTCCGTGCTCCACGTCGGGCGTCGCCTCAGCAGGCGAGCTTCAGCGTAAGACGAGGCCGGGCTGTCGCCTTGCGCAGCGTCGACGGCGTCGCCACGCGCTCGACCCGCAACACACGCCGCGGGATCGCCGCCACCGGTTCGGCGATCAGGCAGGGCAGTGTCGCGCCCAGTGCCGCCAGCGTCTCGCCATACAACCGCGCGAGCGTTTCATGCGCCACCCGCGCGCAAGGCCCCGCCGCGGCGTCGGCCATCGCGCGCGTAGCGTCCAGACGGCGCTGGAAATAGAGCATCTCGGTATGGATAGCGTTCATGGCGAAGTCCCCGCCGGTCCGCCCTCGCCGCCGCACGATGCGGGTATCGAAGGGCTGATCCGTATCAAGACAATAGCGCGGGCGGGCGAAGCCGTCGGGCCTCGGAAAGCACGTACTCCCTGGTTTCGTCAGCCGAGCGCGGCGGCATGGCGCGCGATCTGCGCGTCCTCCTGCGAGGGCATGATGCGGATGTCGAGCCCCGGCACCCAGGCCAGCCCCGCACGGATCGCTCGACAAGTCGCCGCATCGTTCTCGCCGATCCCGCCGGTGAGCACGACCATGTCGGCACCGCCCAACGAGGCGATCATCGCCGCGACCTGCTTACACACCGACCGCTCGAACATCCGGATCGCTAGGCCAGCCTCGTCGGTCGCGGCGGCGCGAAGAACGCGCATGTCGCCGGACAGCCCGGAGACCCCAGCCATTCCCGATGCGTGATCGACCAGCGTCGCCAAGGCCGCGGCATCCAGTCCGGTCTCGCGCAGGAGATACAGCAGCACGCCCGGATCGAGATCGCCCGTTCGCGTCGCCATCATCACGCCGCCGGACGGGGTCAGCCCCATGCTGGTGTCGATCGAGCCGCCGTCGCGCACCGCGGTCACACTCGCGCCATTGCCGAGATGCGCGATCACCAGCCGAGCGGGACTGTCGTCACCGAGCTGCCGGACGATCGACTCGCAGGACAGCCCGTGGAAGCCATAGCGCCGCACCCCGCCCGCCCGATACGCACGCGGGATCGGCAGCGTGCTCGCGACGTCCGGCATCCCCGCATGGAACGCCGTATCGAAACACGCGACCTGCGGCAGACCCGGATAGCGCGCCCCCGCCGCCCGGATCAACGCCAGTGACGCCGGCCCATGCAGTGGCGCGAACGCACACGCCGCTTCCAGATCCGCCATCACCGCATCGTCGATCCGACAATGTGCGTTGCGGTGCGGCCCGCCATGAACGACGCGGTGGCCGATCACCGTCGGAGCCGGAGAGCGCTGCAACGCGGTCTCGATCGTATCGAAAAAGCGCCCGTGATCGTCGCCATCATCGTCGGGCGTTTCGATCGTCCCACCAACCAGCAGGATCGGATCGCCATCGACTGCGTAAAGCCCGTATTTCAGCGACGACGATCCGCTATTGAGCGCCAGAACTACGCCCATTGCCAGTCACGCACCTCCGGCAGATCGTCGCCCTGTTCGGCGATATACAGCTTGTGCCGCTCCATCGTCGTCCAATAGCGCGCCGTCTCGCGTGGCACCCTGTCCTGGAACCGCGGAATCCGCTCGATCGCATCCAGCGCCAGCCGATACCGGTCGAGGTCGTTCAGCACGACCATATCGAACGGCGTCGTCGTCGTGCCCATTTCCTTGTACCCGCGGACATGGATGTTCGCGTGGTTCGCCCGCCGATAGGTCAGCTTGTGGATCATCGCCGGATAGCCGTGGAACGCGAAGATCACCGGCGTGTCGCGTGTGAACAGCGCATCGAACTCGCGCTCGTCCAGCCCGTGCGAATGTTCGGAGCGCGGCTGCAACACCATCAGGTCGACCACGTTCACCACCCGGATACGGATGTCGGGCAGATACTCCCGCAACAGCGTCACCGCCGCCAGCGTCTCCAGCGTCGGCACGTCGCCCGCACACGCCATCACCACGTCGGGATCGGCATCGTTGCCCGCCCATTCCCAAATCCCCGCACCCGCGGTGCAATGCCGCACGGCCGCGTCGATTCCGAGCCATTGCCACTCGGGCTGCTTCCCCGCGACGATCACGTTCACATACCCACGGCTGCGCAGGCAATGATCGCCGACCGACAACAGGCAGTTCGCATCGGGCGGCAGGTAGATCCGCGTTACGTCCGCGGTTTTGTTCGCGACGTGATCGATGAACCCCGGATCCTGATGCGACAGCCCGTTGTGATCCTGCCGCCAGACATGCGAGGTCAGCAGATAGTTGAGCGAGGCGATCGGCCGCCGCCACGGGATCGTCCTGGTCGTCTTCAGCCACTTGGCATGCTGGTTGACCATCGAATCGACGATGTGGACGAACGCCTCGTAGCACGAGAACAGCCCGTGCCGCCCGGTCAGCAGATACCCTTCGAGCCAGCCCTGGCACAGATGCTCGCTCAGCACCTCCATCACCCGGCCGTCGGGTCCGAGATGCTCGTCGACCGCATCGATCTCTGCCATCCAGACCTTGCCCGACACGTCGTATACGTCGGCCAGCCGGTTCGACGCGGTCTCGTCCGGCCCGAACAGGCGGAAGTTCACGCTTGCCAGATTGAGCTTCATCACATCGCGCAGATAGCGGCCGAGTACCCGCGTCGCCTCCGCCTTCACCGTGCCCGGCGCGTCCACCGGCACTGCAAAGCTGCGGAAGTCGGGCAGCGACAAAGGCACCATCAGCTCGCCGCCATTGGCATGCGGATTCGCGCCCATCCGCCGATGCCCGGTCGGCGCGAGCGATGCGTATTCCTCCAGGAACTTGCCGTTCGCGTCGAACAGCTCCTCAGGCCGATAACTCCGCATCCACTCTTCGAGCTGGCGCAAATGCTCGGGATCCTTGAAGTCCGCGATCGGCACCTGGTGCGCGCGCCACGTGCCCTCGACCGGCTTGCCGTCGACGAACTTCGGCCCGGTCCAACCCTTCGGCGTGCGGAACACGATCATCGGCCAGCGCGGCCGCTCGGGCGTCACGCCCTCGACCCGCGCCGCCGCCTGGATCGCCTGGATCTTCGCCAACGCCTTGTCGAGCGCCGCGGCGAGTTGCTGGTGGACCGCCGCCGGATCGCTCCCGCCGACATAATAGGGCTCATGCCCATAGCCGCGCAGCAACGCGTCGAGCTCATGCCCGTCGATCCGCGCGAGGATCGTCGGGTTGGCGATCTTGAACCCGTTGAGATGCAGGATCGGCAGCACCGCACCGTCGCGCGCGGGATTGAGAAACTTGTTCGAATGCCAGCTTGCTGCCAGCGCACCGGTCTCCGCCTCGCCGTCCCCGACCACGCACGCGACGATCAGGTCCGGATTGTCGAACGCCGCGCCATAGGCATGCGCCAGCGAGTAACCGAGCTCACCGCCCTCGTGGATCGACCCCGGCGTCTCCGGCGCGACATGGCTCGGGATACCGCCCGGCCACGAGAACTGCCGGAACAGCCGGTGCATGCCGCTCCGACTCCGCTCGATCGCCGGATAGCGCTCGGTATACGAGCCCTCCAGATAGGTATTCGCGACCAGCCCCGGCCCGCCATGCCCCGGCCCGATGATATTGATCATGTCGAGGTCATGCTCGACGATCAGCCGGTTGAGATGGACGTACAGGAAATTCAGCCCGGGCGTCGTCCCCCAATGCCCGAGCAGCCGCGGCTTCACGTCGGCGATCGTCAACGGCCGATCGAGCAACGCATTGTCACGCAGGTAGATCTGGCCGACCGACAGATAGTTCGCAGCCCGCCAATACGCGTCCATTCGACGCAGCATATCCGGGGACAGCGGGTGCGCCTTGGCGTGCGTGGTGATCGGCGCCAAGGCTGACGACCGTGTCGCGAGATCGCTCATGACTGGCTTTCCTTCATTGGAACAGGACATGGACGGGACACGGTCGGGCGGACGAACGCCGTCAACGGGAAGGCGACAGCTGCGTGCGGCATACGGGTCATGTGGTTTCCTGGAGAATGTGCGATGGTCAGCGACCGATCCGGGCAATGAGTGCGGGATCGGACAGCAGTGCCTCGTCGCCGAACGCGATTTGCGCGCAGGTGCGTCGGGCCTGGGCCGAAACCTCTTGCAGATATTGGTTGGCGAAGTGCGGGCTCAGCCCCGACACGATATTGGCGAACCGCCGATGCTCCTGCGATCGCATCCCGAAGGCGTGGACGATATACTGGTCGAACACGCTGTTCAGGCCTTGCCCCTGCCCCTGTTCGTCGAGCCAGATCTTGCTGGCCGCCGACGTCGAGAAACTGAGCAACCGCTTACCGCCGAGCAGGTCGGTCCGCGACCGGCCTTGCAGCGCCTCGGGTTGTACGCCCGCACCGAACACCCGCTCGACATAGCCTTTCAGCATTGCCGGCGGCGTGCCGAACCAGATCGGATAGATCAGCACGAACACCGCGCAGCCGTCGATCACGGCGAGTTCGTCGAGCACATCCGGGCGATATGCGGCGGGGCGATGGGTAGGCCGCTCGGCTGCCGACAGCACCGGATCGAATCGCATGGCATACAGGTCGCGCATCACGACGCTCTGCCCCGCGGCACGGACCGCTTCGCAGTAGGTGTTGGCGATCGCGTGGTTGAAACTCGACGGATCGGGATGGCACACGATCACCGCATGCCTGTGGTCGGTGGAACTACGCTCGTCGACGATCATCGCAACGTCCTTGCAGCAAAGCTTCCCGCCCGCCGCCCGCTTTGCACTGGCGGACGACGGCGGCATCTGAAGTCTCGCCGAACCTAGCGGGTAGCCCTTGGCCCCGTGACCCTCGGGAACTACGCAGTGCGCCACGAAGCGGTGCCGGGGTTGGAAATCAGCGCGATATCGGGCCCACGACCACACCGGATTGCACCGAATGGCCTGCGGCGATGCATTTCCAGGCTTGGCTTCGACGGCGTCGCATCATAAAGCGATCGCGACTCATCCTTGCGCATTGCGCGCCGAAAGCCTCTCTTCCATGCAGATCATCGTTCGCGACAACAATGTCGACCAAGCCCTCCGTGCCCTGAAGAAGAAGCTGCAGCGCGAAGGCGTCTACCGCGAGATGAAGCTGCGCCGGCACTATGAGAAGCCATCGGAAAAGCGTGCTCGCGAGCATGCCGCCGCCGTGAGCCGTGCGCGCAAGGCCGACCGCAAGCGGGCCGAACGCGACAATTAATCGTCGCTACCGACGGACTCGCGCCGGCGGAACACGGACGAACGGGGCTGCGTCGATCGGTGCGGCCCTATTCGCATTCGGCCCTATTTGCATTCGGTCAGCGTATGACGCAGCGCATCGGCGGACGCCCGTAGCGCGGTCACCTCTTCGGCCGCCAGTTCGGGTGTCAGGATCCGGACGATCCCTGCGGCACCGATCAGGCACGGCAGACTGAGATACACTGCATCGATTCCGTACTGGCCATCGAGCATGGCGGATACCGGCAGGACGATCCGTTCGTCACGGTGGATGGCCTCGCAGATCCGAACGATCGCGGTGGCAACGCCGAACGACGTATGCCCCTTGCCGTGACTGATCGTATAGCCGGCGCGCACGACCTCATGGGCAACGGCTGCGCGATCGAAGGCTTGTCCGGCCAGATAGCCGTCGAGATCCAGCCCGCCGATGCGAACGCTGGAATAGGCCATGACCTCGCTATCGCCATGCTCGCCCAGAACCACGCCTTCGACCGCACCGGGCGCAATTCCCAGCTGGTCCGCGACGCGCTTTCTGAAGCGATTGCTGTCGAGTAGCGTCCCGGTCCCGATCACCCGCGCCGCCGGCAGACCCGAAGTCGTCTGCGCCACCTGGGCCATGGCGTCGGCCGGGTTGGATGCGACGACCAGGATACCTTCGAACCCCGCCGCCATGGCAGCCTCCACGCAGGCTCGCACGATGACGGCACTCTTACCGGCAACCGAGGTGCGCGCCTCGCCGTCAGCCGTGGCCGCTCCGGCGGTAATCACCAGGATGCTAGCATCTCTGGTGTCGGCATAGTCGCCTGCCCAAATCCGCGCGGGCCGCGCGATAGCGTTGGCGTCGGCGATATCGGTCGCCTCCGCGGTGGCACGATCGGTATTTGTATCGATCAGCACGATCTCGGCGACCAGTCCGCGCAACATCAGAGCATAGGCGGTGGTGGCGCCGACGTTACCGGCGCCGACGATCGCGATACGGGACGAAACAGGCATCGGGGAACTCCATATGCGCGCGATCGTGCCAAACGCCCAGGTCGCCAGTGCCGATCGTCAGGTCTTGTCTGGGCTATAGTCTTGTTTGGGTCTTCTCTGGGCAACCCCTCACATCGCAACATGGACGCATGCCAGCCGCCACAGTCTGCGGAAAATTACGGGTCATTCACCGTCCTGCGGAAAATAGCCTGCGGAAATAGATCGTGTTTTCAGCGGTATCGAGGAACGTTTTAAAGCGCCTGACGCTCCTTCCCCGACAGAGGAGACGAACGATGGACGACACGCGAGTTTGGAATTTCGAGGAAAGCCTGTGGACCGGCGATGCCGCGCAGTATCACGCATTGATCGACGACGAATGCGTGATGGTACTGCCCGAACATCCTTTCATCCTGACCGGCGCTCAGGCGATCGAAACGGTGGCCGATACGCCGCGGTGGACGACCGTCACGTTCACCGAAAAACAGATCATGCGCCCGCAGGAGGGCCTCATCGCCATCGCCTACAAGGCCAAGGCCGAACGCGAAAACGCTGACGGCTATACCGCGTATTGCACGACGACGATGCGTCGCCTGGAGCACGAGGAGTGGCGGGTGGTCCAGCACCAGCAGACCCCTGCCCTGACCACTCCAGCCGTATAAAAGCTGCCGCCTAGTACAGGCGCTCTAAAGGCGGACCGATCACGAAGGGCACGCCCGTGTCGCCCTTCGTGACGATCGCAGCGGACCGCGTCGCATGCCGTTCAACGCCACTTTGGCGGCCGTCCGCGCCAATAACGAATCGAGTAGAGTGCATGCCCCACGCCAGCAATATCGTCCGTTGCGACGGTCCCGGCAGTCCCTACGCGCTCGACACGATCCCGATCCGGCCACGGAACGGCGAGCTCGATGCCGTATGCCCCGTGTGCAGGGGGCGTGGGCAATGGAATACGGAAATCGATCTCGTCAGCTTTCGCTGCAAGCGCATGACATGCGCCGAATGCCATGGCGCAGGCTGGGTGGAGACGGGCAGCGACCCTGTCGTGCTCCCGGACATCGTGATGAGCGAGGACGGCCACCCGCAATGGACTGTCCGCTACCGGGCCAGTAGTGAGAGCGGCGCCATCGACCCCGCCAAACCGGGGCTCACCGATCACGGGAATTAAGACGCGATAGCCTTACCCGGGTTCACGCAACCGTGAAGTGGGGGCGATGACAGTCACGTTTTTTGCGTGTTGCAATGCAGCATATCATTTCTTGTTTATAGAGCAGCTTCCGGGTATTCCGCTACGGATTGACTAACATTTGGTCGGGACGAAACCCGCTTTATGGTCGTCGACAGGAACCCATCTGACTCGAAATCGTTTCGGAAGGGGCAGCCGCACCGGCTGATACATGAGAGTGTGACTTATGATTAAAACTTGGATTCTCGGCGTTTCGGCCGTTGCGATGACGGCTCTTCCGGTTGCAGCAAGCGCAGCGCCTGCCGCTCAGTCGCTTTCGGTTGCATCGTCGGTTCGTACCGGCACCGCCACCACGAAGTCGAGCAAGCTTGCCGGTCTTCAGGATTCGACCATCGTTCCGCTGATCATCGGCGCTGGCGTTATCGCGGGTGTTGCATATCTGATCATCGATCACGAAGACGACAACGATTCCGACAGCAACTAAGAGAATGGGCCGGTAATTCCGGCCCATTTTTTATCCCGGGTCGACCCCAGACCGACGATGCTAAGACTTCAGCGCCTCGTTGATCGCTGATACAGCACCGGATCTTTCCAGCGTCGCCAAATGTGCGATCACCGTACCGCGCAAGCTGGGATCGGGTCGGAAAGACATCAGCCCCGATAGCGCATCGACGCGATCCTGCGTCGTATCCGCACCACGGGCCGCGTTACAGAGCCGATCGCTGATCGGATCCTCGACCGTAAACGCCTCCCCCGAATCCGTCATACCCGACTGCCACCGCATCCAGGCGGCAACCGCCAGCGCCAATGCGTCCGCCGGCAGCCCGGCCGCGCGACGGTCCGCGATCGGTGCCAACAGCCTCTGCGGCAACTTCTGCGAACCATCCATCGCGATCTGGCGCGTGCGATGCTGGAGCGCGGGATTGGCGAAGCGGGCCATCAACGCCGCACGGTACTGCGCGATATCGAGCGCGGCGGGGGGATCGAGCGTCGTCGCGCTCTCGTCCCACAGCGCTTCGACAAAGGCGCGTGCCTGGGGCTGCGCAACGACCTCGTGAACGAAATCGAACCCGGCCAGCCCCCCGAGATAGGCGATGGCCGAATGCGCGCCGTTGAGCAGCCGCAGCTTCGCGTCCTCCCACGGCGCCACCGCATCGGTCAGTTGCACGCCGAACGCCGCCAGATCGGGTCGTTCGCCGGCGAAGCGATCCTCGATCACCCACTGGGTGAACGGCTCCGCCTTCACCATCGCGTGATCCTCGACCCCCAGCGTGTCCGCCAACGCGGCGATATCGGCGGGCGTGGTCGCGGGCACGATCCGGTCGACCATCGTCTGCGGGAACGTCACGGTGGCGGCGATCCAGTCGCGCAGATCCGCGTCGTGCGCCGCCGCCATCGCCAGTACCGCATCGCGCAACAGCGTACCGTTGTGCGGCAGATTGTCGCACGAGAGTATCGTCAGCGGACCGGTGCCCGCCGCATGGCGCGCCGCGAGCCCGGCGACGAGGAACCCGGGTGCGGTCCGCGGCGCGGCGAGCGAGGCGAGATCGTGCGCGACATCGGCATCGCCGGCCTGCAATCTGCCCGTCGCGCGGTCGAGCTTATAGCCCTTCTCGGTGATCGTCAGCGTGACGATATGCGTGTCGGCCGACGCCAGCGCGGCAACCACCGCCGCCGGATCCTCAGGCGCCACGAGCACATCCATGACCGCGCCGATGACCTGCAAGCGCTCGCCCTCGCCGTCACGGACGACGAGCGTGTAGAGCCCGCCCTGCGGCGCGAGCTGGTCGCGGACGCCCGCGGATCGCAGCGATACGCCGGTGATGCCCCAGCGCAGATCGCCCGCCGCCAGCGCCTGTTCGAACACCGCCGCCTGATGCGCGCGGTGGAATGCGCCGATCCCGAGATGCACCACGCCGCGCGTCACGCGCGTCCGGTCGTAGGTCGGCCGCGCGACGGCGGCGGGCAACCGGTCGAGCGTGGCGGTAGACAGCCTCACAGCCGGTACGCCTGTTTGACCAGATCATAAGCGAGCGCGCGGGCGACCTCATGCGCTTCGTCCTCCTCGAGCCGGTGTTCCGCGACGAGCTTGGCGAGGAACGTGCAGTCCATCCGGCGCGCGACGTCGTGCCGCGCCGGGATCGAGAGAAAGGCGCGCGTATCGTCATTGAAGCCGACCGTGTTGTAGAAGCCCGCCGTCTCGGTCGCGCGCTCGCGGAAGCGGCGCATGCCCTCCGGGCTATCGTGAAACCACCAGGGCGGGCCGAGCTTCAGCGCCGAATAATGGCCGGCGAGCGGGGCGAGTTCGCGGGAGTAGGTGTCCTCGTCGAGCGTGAACAGGATCAGCGTCAGTGCCGGGTCGTTGCCGAACCGGTCGAGCAGTGGTTTCAGCGCGCGGACGAATTCACCGGGAAGCGGGATGTCGCCACCCTTGTCGCGGCCGAACCGCGCCAGCACCGAGGCGTTGTGGCTGCGAGAGACTGCGGGGTGGAGTTGCATCACCATGCCGTCCTCGACCGACATCGCCGCCATCTCGGTCAGCATCTGTGCGCGGAAGAGTTCGGACTCCGCGGCGGTCGGCTGCGCCATGACACGGGCGTAAAGTGCTTCCGCTTCGGCGGGCGTCAGGTCTGCGGTCGCTGCCGATGGGTGGCCGTGATCGGTCGAGGTTGCGCCGGCATCGCGGAAGCGCGCGCGGTGGAAGCGGTGCGCAGCGAGATAGCCCGCATAGCTGCCGACATCTTCGCCCGCGGTCTCGCCGAAGCGACGGACGTTGGCGGCGAAGCCCGGCGTTTCCGGATCGACGACGGGATCGGGGCGATAGGCGGTGACGACGCGGCCGTTCCAGTCGCTCGCGCGGATCGCGGCATGGTGTTCGAGCGGGTCGAGCGGGCTTTCGGTGGTCGCGATCAGTTCGATGCCGAACCGGTCGAACAGCGCGCGCGGTCGGAAGGCTGGCGTCTTCAGCGCGGCGTCGATCGTGTCGTAATACAGGTCGGCGGTCGCAGGTTCGAGGCGGACGTCGATCCCGAACGCCTCGGCAAACACCCAGTCGAGCCACATCCGCGACGGCGTGCCGCGGAACAGAGGGTAGTTCGCCGCGAAGATGTGCCAGATTTTCCGCGGATCGGTTTCCGTCATGCTGCCATCGACCGTCGGCACGCCGAGCGCGTCGAGCGGCACGCCCTGGCTGTAGAGCATCCGAAACACATAATGATCGGGGACGATCAGCAGCGAGGCTGGATCGCTGAACGCCTCGTCCCGCGCGAACCATGCCGGATCGGTATGGCCGTGCGGGCTGACGATCGGCAGGTCCTTCACGCCCGCATGCAGCGCGCGCGCGATGTCACGGGTACGGCCGTCGCTGGGGAACAGGCGATCGGGGTGGAGGCGTAGCGGATGGGTCATGCGAGGCGTTCCAGATCGACGGGGGTATAGTGCGGGACGAGCAGGTGGATAACCAGCAACGCGACGAAATAGGCGCACCCGGCGACCACGAAGATCGGTCCATAGCTGCCGACGCCGGCCAGAATGGTGCCTGCGAACTTGGCCATCAGCATCCCGCCGAATGCGCCCGCCAGCCCGCCGAGACCGATCACCGATCCGCCCATGCCGCGCGGAAACAGGTCGCCGGGGATCGCGTACACGTTGGCGGAGAAGCCTTGGTGACACGCGCAGGCGAGGCCGATCGCCGCGACCGCCCACCAGAGTCCGGGCGCCTGCGCGGCGAAGATGATCGGCAGGGCGAACAGTGCGCAGGCGAACAACGCCGTTTTCCGCGCGCGGTTAGGGGTCGCCCCCTTCGCCAGCAGCCGCGACGAGAACCAGCCGCCCGCGACCGATCCGACATCGGCCAGCACGTACACAGCGACCAGCGGCGGCCCGAAATCGAGCATCTTCACGCCGTATTGCCGGTTGAAGAAATCGGGTAGCCAGAACAGGAAGGTCCACCACACCGGATCGATAAGAAAGCGACCGAGCATATACGCCCAGGTCTGGCGCAGTCGCAGCAGCGTGCGCCAGCGGACCGGCTTGGCGGCGGGCACGGGATCGGCCTCGATCCACGCCAGTTCCTCAGGCGTGACGCGTGGATGCTTGCGCGGTGTGCGGTAGAAAGCGAGCCAGGCGACCAGCCAGAGTACGGTCAGCGCGCCGGTCGCGATGAACGCCATCCGCCAGCCGAACGTCACCGCGATCACCGGCACGATCAACGGGGTGAGGATCGCCCCGACGTTCGAGCCTGCGTTGAAGATGCCGATCGCCAGCGCACGCTCGCGTTGCGGAAACCATTCGTTGGCCGCGGCGAGTGCGGCCGGGAACGCCCCGGCCTCGCCGATCGCGAGCGGGATGCGCGCGAAGATCATCATGCCGGCACTGGTGAACAGCGCGTGCGCGACATGACCGATGGTCCACAACGTCACCGCGACCGCATAGCCGATCTTCGCGCCCACCCGGTCGACGAACCGCCCGAACAGGACATAGGCGATGCCGTACGCGGCCTGGAACGCGATCGCGAGATCGGCATAGCCCTGCTCGCTCCAGTTGTAGCGCGCTTGAAGTTCGGGCTTGAGCACCGGCAGCACGAGCCGGTCGATGTAGCTGAGCGCGACGGCGGCGAAGAGCAGCGCGCAGACGATCCAGCGGACTTTCCCGCGCGGCTTCTCGATCGCGGCGGCGGCCCCGGTCACCAATTGCACAGCGTGCCATCCTCGAGACGCGCAACCGGGAGATAGGCCCGCTTATACTCATAGGTCGC
This sequence comes from Sphingomonas fucosidasi, assembly GCF_036663855.1. Classification (NCBI taxonomy): domain Bacteria; kingdom Pseudomonadati; phylum Pseudomonadota; class Alphaproteobacteria; order Sphingomonadales; family Sphingomonadaceae; genus Sphingomonas; species Sphingomonas fucosidasi. The sequence goes on from NZ_JAXOJR010000002.1 coordinate 79,723, forward strand.
GGCCAGATCCTCATCGATGTCGACGCCTAGCCCCGGCGCCTCGCCCGGATGCATCATGCCGTCGTCGAAGCTGTACGCATGCGGGAAGACCGCATCGGTCTCGTCGGTATGCGGCATATGCTCCTGCACGCCGAAATTGGGCACCGACAGCCCGAAATGGAGCGCGGCGGCCATCGCCACCGGCGACAGGTCGGTCGCGCCGTGGCACCCGGTCCGCACCTGATACAGGTCGGCGAGCGACGCGATCCGGCGCAGGTGCGTGATGCCGCCGGCATGCACGACGGTCGCGCGGATATAGTCGATCAGCTGGTTCTGGATCAGGTCCTTCGCATCCCAGATCGAATTGAACACCTCGCCGACCGCGATCGGCGTCGTGGTATGGTGACGGATCAACTTGAACGCCTCCTGGTTCTCGGCAGGCGTCGGGTCCTCGATCCAGAAGAGGTTGTATGGCTCTAGCGCCTTGCCCAGCCGCCCCGCCTCGATCGGCGTCAGCCGGTGGTGGATATCGTGGAGCAAATGAACGTCCCAGCCCATCGCCTCGCGCGCGGCCTTGAACAGCTCGGGGACGACGCGGAGATATTTCTCGGTCGACCAGACGCTCTCGCTCGGCAGGTCGGCGTCGGCAGGTTCGTAGCGCGCGCCGTGCTTGGCGACGCCGTAGGTCGAGGCGAGCCCCGGCACGCCGCATTGCAGCCGGATCGCCTTGTAGCCCTTCGCCTGCTCGACCTTGGCGACCGCGATCGTGTCCTCGATCGTCGTACCGTTAGCGTGTGCATAGACCATGCACGCATCGCGCGCCGCGCCGCCGAGCAACTGGTACACCGGCATCCCGGCGAGCTTGCCCTTGATGTCCCACAGCGCGGTGTCGACCGCGGCGATCGCCGCCATCGTCACAGGACCACGCCGCCAATACGCGCCCTTGTAGAGATACTGCCAGACGTCCTCGATCCGGTGCGCATCGCGGCCGATCAGGCAGGGCACGACATGATCGGTCAGGTAACTCGCGACGCTCAACTCGCGGCCGTTGAGCGTCGCGTCGCCGAGCCCGGTGGTGCCGTCGTCACACTCGATCTTCAGCGTGACGAAATTGCGCCCCGGACAGGTGACGATGACGCGGGCGGAAACGATCTTGGGCATCGCAGGTCCTTCAGGCGATTTCGAGGATGGCGGATTTGAGCTGTGCCGAACTTGGCCCGGCCATGATCGTGAACAGGCCCGGCTCGACGACCTCGCGCATGTCGACGTCCCACAAAGCGAACGCGTCGGGGCCGAGCGTGAAGCGCAACGTCCGTCGCTCGCCGGGGGCAAGCGTCACGCGTTCGAACCCCTTCAACTCCATCACCGGCCGCGCGACGGAGGATACCTGATCGCGGACATAGACCTGCACGACCTCGTCGCCGGCGCGTTGCCCGATATTGGCGACGTCGACCTCGACCCCGACGCTGCCGGCGATGCCGATCTTCGCCGCAGACAGCCGCGGTGCGCTGATGTCGAAGCGCGTGTAGCTAAGCCCGTGGCCGAAAGGGAACAGCGGCGCCGTCTCCGCGAACAGATAGCCGCGCTGCGTCGACGGCTTGCGGTTGTAATAGAACGGGACCTGCCCGACTTCGCGCACCGCGGTGACGGGCAGCTTGGCGCCCGGATTGATCCGCCCGAACAGCGCCTCGGCCATCGCCGTGCCGCCCTCCTGCCCCGGATACCAGCATTCGAGGACCGCGTTCGCCTTCGCGATCACGCTGGGCCAGCTCGGCGGCCGGCCGTTGATCGCGGCGATCACGATCGGCTTGCCCAGCGCGTGCAGCGCGTCGAACAGCGCGTTCTGCTCGCCGAGCAGGTCGAGCGTGGTGCGATCGCCGAGATGGTTCGCGGAGAAGCCCTCGCGGCTGGTCTGCTCGGTATCGCCGATCGCGAGGATGATCGTGTCGGCCCCGCGCGCGACCTCGACCGCCTCGGCGATCAGCGCGCGGTTCTTCTGCGGGTCAGCGAGCAGCACCTCGTCCTGCGACCGGTCCTCGCTCTGGGTGATGAACGCGCCCTGCGCATGGACGATGGTCGCGCCGCCGCCGACCAGCGCGCGCACGCCTTCAAGCAGCGACACCGACTGGCGCGGAGGCGCGGAATAGCCCCCGAGCCGGGCGACCGCCGCATTCGGTCCGATCACCGCGATCCTGCCGTTGGGCGCGAGCGGCAGGGTGCCGTCGTTGGTCAGCAGGCACATCGATTTGCGCGCCGCCTCCAGCGCTACGCCGCGTGCTTCTGCGTTGCCGGTCAGGCGAGCGGCTGCGCGGGCATCGACCGCCGACTCCTCGAACAACCCGGCGCGGAACTTCAGCGCGAGCATCCGCGCGCACGCCGCGTCGACCGCCGCGATCGGCACCGTCCCCGCCCGCACCTGCGCGGGCAATGTGCGGAACGCGATCCCGTCCGGCAACGCGCTGTCCACGCCCGCCTCCAGCGCCAGCCGCGCTGCGCCGGCCACGTTGGGCGCGATGTGATGGATCGTATCAAGCTCTTCGATCGCGCCGTAATCGCTGACGATCGCGCCCGAAAAGCCCCATTCGCCGCGCAGCACGTCGCCGAGCAGCCACTGGTTCGCATGGCTCGGCACGCCGTCGATCTCGTTATAGGACGGCATCACCGCGCCGATCCCGGTACGCGTCACGACCGCGCGGAACGGCGGGAAGAAGCTCTCGCGCAGTTCGCGCTCGCCGATCGGTGCCGGGCCGATATTGTTGCCCGCCTGGGGCTGGCCGTGGCCGGTCATGTGCTTCAGCGTCGCGAACACCTTGCCAGGTGCCAGCGTCGTGCTGTCGCCCTGCAGCCCCTCGACCGCGGCGACTCCCATCTCGCCGCACAGATACGGATCCTCGCCGAACGTCTCCTCGATCCGGCCCCAGCGCGGATCGCGCGCGATGTCGACGACCGGCGACAGCGAGAGGTGGCTGCCATGCGCGCGCACCTCGCGACCGATGATCGCCTGCGCGCGCCGCATCAGGTCGCGGTCGAACGCACCGGCCATGCCGATCGCCTGCGGGAACATCGTCGCGTCGGGCGCCATGTAGCCATGCAGCGATTCCTCGTGGAAGATCACCGGGATGCCGAGCCGCGTGCCGCGTGCCCAGCGCTGGACCGCGTTGACGAACGCGATCGTCGAGGCCGACCCCCGCCACGCAGCGCCGGTCCCACCGGCCGTCACCGCGATCGACGGGCCGCCGCGCTTGTCGGACGGCCGCGTGATCTGGCCGAAGCCCGCCGGATACGCCGCGGTTGCCCGCGTCGGATCGAAATCGAGCCCGCCCGGAACCATCACATCCGCCTTGGTCGCCCATAAGGAAATGGTCTGGCCAACTTTCTCCTCCAGCGTCATCCGCGCCATCAGGTCACGAACCCGGAGATCGACCGGCGCACGGGCGTCTCGGTAGACCGGCGTCGCCGCCGCGGCCTGTGCGACACCGGGAACGAGCCCCACGATCGAGACCGAGCCGAGCAACCCGAAAAGGTCGCGCCGGGTCGGCATCGCGGCTCGCATCGTGGTCGTTACGATCCCTGCTGTCTCAGTATCGGCCACGATTATCTCCTAATATGAAACGCGGCATTGCTGTCGAAGCCGTCGTCGTGATAGCGATAACATGGCTGATCATCCGCGATCCTGTCAATGTGGCGCGGAACGGCGGGAGAGGATTATGACGCAATTCGGCCGATGGATCGGTAAGTTCGCGCTGCTGTTCGGCGCGGTAATTGGTTTGACCGCACCGGCGCGGGCCGAAGACGGCTACGACCTCTGGCTGCGCTATCACGCCCCCGCGGCGACGCCTGCGCGGAATGCCCCGACGGTCGACGCGCGCGGCGATACGCCGACGCTTCGCGTGGCGGTGGAAGAATTGCGGCGCGGCGTGGGGCTGTTCGGGACGAGCCCGCCGCCGATCCTGCTGGCCACCGCCAGCGATCGCGACGTCGTGGCACTCCGCTTGCCGCTGGCCGGGCTCGGCGACGAAGGATACCGCGTCGGACAGGTCACGATCGGCGGTCGCCGCACACTCCTCGTCACCGCGAACACCGATCGCGGAGTCCTGTACGGCAGCTTCGCGCTGCTGCGGCACCTCCAGACCGGTGGCAGCCTCGACCGGATCGCCCTGACTTCGAGGCCGCGCGTAAAACTGCGCGTGCTCAACCACTGGGACAATCTGGATGGCGTGGTCGAGCGCGGCTATGCCGGCGTGTCGCTGTGGGATTGGTGGACGCTCCCCGACTTCCGCGATCCGCGCTACACCGATTACGCGCGCGCCAACGCGTCGATCGGGATCAACGGCACCGTCCTCAACAACGTCAACGCAAAGGCCGACAGCCTGACCGCGCCGTATATCGCGAAAGCTGCGGCACTCGCCGACGTGTTTCGCCCGTACGGGATCAAAGTGTACCTCTCAGCGCGCTTCTCGGCCCCGATCGAGATCGGTGGCTTGAAGACCGCCGACCCGCTCGACCCGCAGGTCGCGGCGTGGTGGAAGGCGAAGACCGACGAGATCTATCGCAGCATCCCCGATTTCGGCGGCTTTCTGGTCAAGGCCAACAGCGAGGGCCAGCCCGGCCCGCGCGACTATCATCGCAGCCACGCCGACGGCGCCAACATGCTCGCCGCGGCGGTCGCACCGCATGGTGGGATCGTGATGTGGCGCGCGTTCGTCTATGCCGAGACCGACCCCGACGATCGCGCGAAACAGGCCTATACCGAGTTCAAGCCGCTCGACGGCAAATTCGCCAAGAACGTCATCGTCCAGGTCAAGAACGGCGCGATCGACTTCCAGCCGCGCGAGCCGTTCCACCCGCTGTTCGGGGCGATGCCGAAGACGCCGCTGATGATCGAATTCCAGATCACCAAGGAATATCTCGGCTTCGCGACGCACCTCGCCTATCTCGGGCCGATGTTCGCCGAGACGCTGGCGAGCAAGACGATGCAGACGCCCGGCGAAACCGTTGCGGACGTCGTCGACGGGTCGGTCGAAGGTCACACACTGACGGGCATGGCGGGGGTCGCCAATATCGGCCGCGACCGCGACTGGGCGGGCTCGACGTTCAACCAGGCGAACTGGTACGCGTTTGGGCAGATGGCGTGGGATCCGACGCTCGGCGCCGCACCGGTCGCGCGCGAATGGGCGGCGATGACCTTTGCCCCCTCTGCCAAGATCGTCGATCCGGTGGTCGCGATGATGATGGGATCGCGTGAGGCCGTGGTGGACTACATGACGCCGCTCGGCCTGTCGCACGTCATGGCGACGGGACATCATTATGGCCCGGCTCCGTGGGTGGCCGATCTCAAGCGCCCCGAATGGAACCCGGTCTATTATCACCGTGCCGACAAGGCCGGGATCGGCTTCGACCGGACCAAGACGGGCAGCAACGCGGTCGCGCAATACGCCCCTGCCCTCGCCCGCACGCTCGCCGATCCGGCGACGACGCCAGAGCGCGACCTGCTGTGGTTTCACCACGTCTCCTGGGACCGGCGCATGGGATCGGGGCGGACCTTATGGGCGGAGATGGTCCATGATTACGATTCCGGCGCCGGCTATGTCGCGGACATGCGCCGGCGATGGGATGCGCTGAAGCCGCAGGTCGATGCCGAACGCTGGGCGAAGACCGCGACGTATCTGGCGGTGCAGGAGCGCGAAGCGCGGTGGTGGCGCGATGCGAGCCTGGCCTATTGGATGTCGGTCAACGGCCTGCCGCTGCCCGCCGGCGCCGCCGCACCCGCACACGATCTGGCGTGGTACAAGGCGCAGCGCTTTCCCTATGCTCCCGGAAACCCGCAATGATTCCCCGGCCGCCTCCACGTGAAGCGGCCAAGCAAAAGGCTGATCGATGATGCGCGCCGACGGGCCGATACTGTGTTTCGGTGAACTGCTGCTCAGGCTCTCCCCGCCGGGGCACGGTCCCTTGTTCCGGGAGTCTCGGCTGGACGCGAATTTCGGCGGCGCGGAGGCCAATGTCGCCGTCGCGCTCGCGCGTCTTGGCAGGAGCAGCGGCGTCATTTCCGCGGTGCCCGACGACGTCGTCGGCGACGCCGCGATCGATGCGCTCCGCCGGCCCGGCGTCGATGTATCGCGGATCGCGCGCAGCGACGGGCGACTCGGCCTGTATTACCTCGCACCCGGTGCAGGGCTGCGCGCGTCGGCGATCGTCTACGACCGTCAGAACAGCGTGTTCGCGACCCGGACGGCGACCGCCTATGACTGGCCGGCGCTGCTGGCCGGCGCGGCGCGGCTGCATCTGTCGGGGATCAATCCGGCGATCGGTCCCGCGATGGCGGACATCTGCCTGGCAGCGATGACCGCCGCACGCGCGATCGGCGTACCGGTGTCGTTCGACGGCAATTACCGCGCGAGCATGTGGGCGAGATGGTGTGCGGACCCCGCCGCGATCCTTCTTCCGCTCGTCGACCATGCCGATCTGTTGTTCGGCAATCACCGCGACATCGCGTTGCTGCTGCGGCGTCCGCTCGATGGCAGCACGCCGCAGGGCCGACGCGAGGCGGCATTGGCGGCGTTCGACCGGTTCCCGAACCTGCGCCACATCGCGTCCATGTCCCGCGAGGTCCGCGACGCCGGATGCAACGTCCTGCGCGCCCGGATCGACACGCCGACCGACATCATCGAGACCGACGCGATCGAAGTTTCGGGCATCGTCGACCGGATCGGCACCGGGGACGCCTTCGCCGCCGGTGTTCTCGCCGAGCTTAACATCGGGGGGGGCGAAGGCGCAGCCCACGCGGCGCAAACCGGGCTGGCGCTGGCGGTCTTGAAACATGCCACACCGGGCGACCAGAGCGAGACCACGCCGCGCGATCTGGCGACGTTCCGCGAGGGAGGGTTCGACGTTCGGCGCTGAGCCCGACCACCAAAACCAAGCGCGCGGGCCGGTCGCAATTTTCATCCTGATCGGTTGACAGCACCTCCAAGCACGCAAATGATATCGCTATCATAATGATAAAATAGGAGAGTTCGGTGGATATCACGCGACGCGACGGGCTGGCGATGCTGGGCGGCCTTGGGGTTTCCGCGGCGACCGCCGGGCGTGCCTTGGCCCAGATTGGTGACGCGATACCATCGCTGGACGGTAACGGAGCGGGCTTGCAGTCGATCGCCTCGACCAAGGGGATACGGCTTGGGTCGTGCTTTGCCTGGGGACGCCCCGGCGCGGATCGCGGATCATTCGCCAACCCCGCTTACGCCGCGCTGCTGAAGCGCGATTGCGGGCTGCTGGTGCCGGAAAACGAGATGAAGTGGCAGGCGATCCGGCCAAGCGCGACCCGCTTCGACTTTGCCCATCTGGACGCGATGATGGCGTGGGCGAAGGCCAGCCGACTGCCGGTGCGCGGCCATAATCTGCTGTGGCATCAGCCGAAATGGATGCCGCGGTGGGAGGAAAGTCATGATTTCGGCGCGAACCCGGCACAGGCGGCGGAGCGTCTGCTGGTCGAACATATCACCACCGTCTGCCGCCGCTATGACGCGCAGATCGGCAGCTACGACGTCGTCAACGAAGCGGTGAATCCGGCGGATTCAACGCTGTACCAGACGGCCCTGTCGCGTGCGCTGGGCGGTCCCGAGGCAACGATCGATCTCGCCTTCCACACCGCACGCGCTGCCGCCCCACATGCGCAACTTGTCTATAACGACTATATGAGCTGGGAACCCGGCAACGCCAAACACTGTGCCGGCGTGCTGAATTTGCTCGAGGGTTTCAAACGGCGCGGCGTGCCCGTGGACGCGCTCGGGGTGCAGTCTCACCTCGTGACGCAGGGCTCCGATACGCGCGCGGCGATCACCGCGCTTGAGGGCGAATGGCGTCGCTTCCTCGATGCGGTGACCGCGATGGGGTATGGCCTCGTGATCACCGAACTCGACGTTCGCGACAACAAGCTGCCGGGCGACATCGCCGCGCGCGATCGCGCGGTGGCGGATTTCACACGCGGGTATCTCGATCTCATGCTGTCATACCCGGCGGTCCGCGACGTGCTGCTATGGGGCATGTCCGATCGCTACAGCTGGATCGAAGGTTTCGAGCCTCGCCCCGACAAGGCCCGCCGCCGCCCCTGCCCCTATGACGACAGGTTCGTCGCCAAGCCGATGCGTGCGGCGATCGCGGGCGCAATTGCCGCCGCCCCGATGCGAGCGACGTCGAAGACGGTTGCAGGCGAAGGGTCGCGCCGATGAGTCGCTGGGCGATAGCGCTTCTGCCAGCCGCCCTGCTCGCGGCCAGTGCGGGCGCGCGGGATGCTGCCCACACTGCGCCTGCGCGTCAGTGGATCGCGAGTTGGGGCTCGTCGCAGATGATCGCGGACGGCGACAATGCGTTGCCCGCGGATCGCGCACGCGCGGTCACGCTGCGTCAGGTGATCCGGCTGTCGGCAGGGGGTGATCGCCTCCGTGTCCGCCTGTCCAACGCGTTCGGAACGCGGCCGCTCACCATCGCTGCGGGGCACATCGCGCGCAGTTCGTCGCCTCAGACAGGCGAGATCGTCGGCGGGGTGCGACTGACCTTTGCCGGCCATGCCGATGCCGTCATCCCCGCGGGAGCCGAACTCTATTCCGATCCCGTCGCGATGCCGCTCGCGGCCGGCGCCGATCTCGCCGTCAGCCTGTATCTGCCCGAAGCCGCGACCCCGCAGACCGGCCATCCCGGCGCGCGCGCGATCAGCTTCGCACTCGCGGGCAATCACGTCGCCGATGCAAGCCTGGCAGGCGCTACGCAAACCCCGCATTGGTACGCACTCGCCGATGTCGAAGTAGGGGGTCCGGCCAACGCAGGGACGATCGTCGCGATCGGGGACTCGATCACCGACGGCTACGGCGTCAAGCCAAACCGCAACACGCGGTGGACCGACATTCTCGCCGAACGGTTGCGGCGCACCCCCGCCACCCGCGGTACCGGCGTCGTCAATGCCGGGATCGGCGGCAACCGTATCCTGCTCGACGGGCTGGGTCCCAATCTCATGGCGCGGTTCGACCGCGACGTCGTCGCGCGTAGCGGCGTGCGCTGGGCGATCCTGCTCGAAGGGGTCAACGATCTCGGCGTACTCACGCGGGAGGCGCCAGCGACACCCGCCCAGCACGCCGCGCTCGTGACGCAGATCATCACCGCCTACACCGAACTCGTAACGCGCGCGCATGCGCACGACATCAAGGTGATCGGGGCGACGATCACGCCGTTCGGCGGGAACGACTATTATCACCCGGGACCAGCCTCGGAAGCGGATCGTCAGGCCATCAACACGTTCATCCGCACATCCGGCCTGTTCGATGCGGTAATCGATTTCGATCGTGTCATGCGCGACCCGGCGCAACCGGCCAGGCTGGATCCCGCCGTCGATTCAGGCGACCACCTTCACCCATCCGAAGCCGGGTATCGCCGGATGGGCGAGGCAGTTCCGTTGGCCTTGTTCGGTAGCGGGCGGCGCTGATCAGATCGCAACCGCGTACAAGGCGTGATGCGTCAGGATAAAGAGCGTATGATTGTCGTCGCCGCCGATGACGAGCTGCAAGGGGCGTTCCGGCGTGTCGATGCGCCGCCGCAGCGTGCCGTCGGCGGCGTAAACGAACACCTGCCCATTGGCGACGTAGAGTTGCCCGGCGGCATCGCGGACCGCGCTTTCGCCACCCCGGTCGGCGACGATTTTGAGGTCGGTGACCCGGCCCTGATCGCCGACCAGACCGTCATAGGTCCGGTTTTCGGACGCGTTGGTAAGGACGACGCGAGCGCCGGGAGCGGCGGACACCAGACCATAGGCATCGAGTGTGTCGGACCAGCGCCACCCCTGGTGGTCGTCGGGTCCCTGGTTCCAGACCCGGAACGCAGGCAGCGCCAGCGATCCATCGGGTGAGCGATATTTCTCGGGCTTGGGCTCTGCCATCTTGGTCGCGAACATGTCCGCCATGGTCGGGAACTGATAGGTCGTGGGATCGATACGGTCGGCGAATTCGCCGTTCGCCCAGACGTTGACGGGGAGCAAAGTCGCCGCACCTTTTCCCCCGGCAGCAGGCGTAGGTGCGATCACCTGAACAGCCGCGGGCTTGGCGGGATCGAGGCTATACACGGTACCGTCGCGCCCTGCCGAGGATAGCACGAGCAGATGCCCCGACCGATCGACCGCCAGATTGACCGGATCGAGCGGCGCGTCGGCGACGATCGAGAGCCCTTCGGCCTTGGTCCAGCCATGGATCCGCTGGAAATGCCGGTCGATGAAATAGAGTTTGCCGTGCGCATCGACGGCGCCACCGGCGATCGAATAAAAGCCGTCCGCAAGCTTCCTGACGTCGGTCGACACCGGGATGGCGGAGGCAAGCGCGGCGCTTGTGACTGCAGGCGGCACGTCCAGGCGCGCAAACTCGCGTTCGCGCACTTCCTGGCGCCGCGTGATGTCCTTGATCGCGGTCTCGAACGGGAATTTGCTCGCGCGCAGATACGTACCGCACCCCTTGGCGTCGCAACTCGCAAACCCGCTTTCGGCGTTCACATGCACGTTGCGAAACCGGATATCGCCCGAGTCATACAGCTTCACCGCGGCATCCATCGGCTTCGCCGAGCGGGTGACGCGATAGCCGTGATAGTTGGCGAACAGGATATTGCGCGAATGCCGGATTTCGGTCGAGATCGCATCGACCCCGTCGCGGACCTCCTGTTCGGTCTGCGGCGCGAGGAATTCCCAGTTCTCGACATGGTCGAGGACGATTTCGGCGCGGTAGTGATGCTCGGCCGACAATTGGTACACATGGCCCGGCGTCTTGGTGTTCGACACGTGGAAGCCGGAGGACGCGAGCGTGTTGGGCGACCAGATCGCCGCAAACGTCCCGCCGCCACCATCCGTCACCCAGATGCTCGGCGACTGGCCATCGAACCGCGCGCGCGGATCACCGAAACCGATCGGGCTTCCCTTGGTCAGCGCGGTGCCGCCCCCGCCCTGGATCTTGACGTCGTTGACCATCGAGGCGGCGCCTGCGCGCCACAGCAACGCGGTCGCGCGCGGATTGACGCCGCCGGTCCACAGCCCGAGCCCGGAGACGATCGCATTGCCGCCCCGGGCACTCTCGACCAACGCCTTGGGAGGGCCGACGCCAGCGTAGCCGGCGGTCTCGTCGACGAGATAGAGGTGCGTCAGGCCGGGGTGAAGCGCGATCAGAACGGTATCGGCGCGCAGTTTCACCGTGTCGGACACGCGGTAGCGGCCGGTCGGAAGATACAACACGCGGTGCGTGTCGATCGCGCGTTGCAGTGCCGCCGTGTCGTCGGTGGTGTCGTCGCCCTTCACCCCGAGATCGCGGACGTTCGACCAGTCCTTGACGGGCGGCAGCGCGCGGATCGCCGGCGTCGCGCGGACCGGCACGCGGCCCAGCGGCGCCATCTTCACGTCGGTCGCATACGCGCCGATCGTGCCGAGCGCGGGCAGTTTCAGCCCATAGGAGAAATCGGCGACGCGATAGCGTGGCCCGGTACCCGGTACCGTCTTGCCGCTGTCGCGGAAGCGGACGAAGGTCGGCGTATTGATCCCGACGGCATTGTCGAAACCGATCTGGGTGAAGACGCTGTTCTCGGCCGAAACGACGACTCCGGCGCGCGTGACGTTCTCGAACCGGACGTCCTTGCCCCACAGCGAGTCGGAATAGCCGCGATCGATCTCGATGCCGACCGGCGTATCGCGGATCGCGACGTTGACGAGCGTCAGGTCGACCTCGTGCTCGCGGATCGCGGCGTCGCGCTGGCCCTGGAATTCGGAGTCGATCAGCGTGAACTGCCACGCGGGCGAGGTCTTCTCCGAGATGATCCCGTAGCGACCGCCGAAGAACCGCAGATCCTCGAATTCGTTGCCAGCCTGATAGACCCCGGCGAGCCCCGAATCGATGTGGAAGTCGACGTGGCGCAGATAGCCATGCTGTGCGACCCGGAAGCGCACTGCGACCGCGCCCGCATTGCCGTCGCCGATCCGGAAATCGATATTCGACAGGGCCGAATAGAAGGTACTCGAGGTCGCATCGAAGATCGCGGGGTCGAACGGCACGCTGGTGGGCGGCGGCACCGGCGCCTTGCCGACCCGGTATTGATCCTCGCCGGTGAAACTCAGCATCGCCGCGACGCCCGATGCGTAGCCCGCACTATTGTCGCCGAGGACGATCTCCGGACGCGTGGGGCCGATGCCGAACATCCGGACTGCCGAGCGGACGAAGATCGTGCGGCTGATCCGGTAGCGTCCCGACGGGAGGAACACCACGCCGCCCTTCCCGCCCGCTGCGGCCGCATCGATCGCCTGCTGGAGCGCGACGCTGTCGTCGGCACGCCCGTCGCCGACGCCCTTGACGGTCACCGCGCGCGGATCGTCGGGACGGGTGAGATAGACCGAATTCGTCTTCGCGAATGCCGCGACGGGGAACAGCACGGGCAGCAATGCCACACCACTCAGCAGCCATTTCATGGTCATGTCGATCCTATCCCCGATGACGGGCCGTAGTTGCGGATGACGATTTTGCGGTCGCCAGCCTGGGAGCGGGATTGTCCGCTCACATGTCGAACCCGGTCGCCGGACGCGCGCACGCTCGGCTTGTGGCGCAGGTCGATCAGGCGGGGTGCAGCACCAGGGTCTGCGCGACGATCGCCACCTGCGTGCGATTGCGCACGTTCAGTTTGCGCATCAACGCGGTCATGTGTGCCTTCACGGTCGCCTCGGCGATCCCGAGGTCATAGGCGATCTGCTTGTTGAGCAACCCCGAGTGAACGCCGCGCAGGACCTTGATCTGGGTCGGAGTCAGCTGGGGAGGACGCAGCGACACTGGCGGGGCAGCATTTGCGCGCAGGGGTCGGCAAGCATCGCGAACAGTCGCTTCCATGATCATCCTCCACCGTTTCGGCTTTGACGCCGCACTCTTTCACCCCGCGGTCTGATGCCGCGGCAACAAGGCTCAAGCTCTCGGCCCCCTATTCTGCTTTTACAGATTCGGTTGGACAGGTTTATACTATGCTCCGCTGCTCATTACCGTATCAAGCCTTTTCTGTTGGCAGTTGGCAAATACCTGTCCTACAGATCGATACCTATCGACAGGTGAACGCGCCGTCGGATCGCAGGGAAGGATGTCGATGTCGCCACCATGCAAGCGCCTCGCCAGGACTGAGGGTACCCGCCGATGATCGGCGGCGACCTGAGGCTGATCATTGCGGCGCTGGCGGGAATCCTGCTTGCCGTGGTGATGATCGTGCGCGGGCGACTGCACCCGTTCATCGGCCTGTTGTGCGGCGCGTTCACGGTCGGCCTGCTGGCGGGACTGCCGCTGCCCGATGTTGCCAAGGCCGTCCAAAAGGGCGTGGGCGACATTATCGGCGGCACCGGTCTGGTCGTCGCGCTGGGGCTGTCGTTGGGCGCGATGCTGCATCTGTCCGGCGCCGCCGCGTCGCTTGCCAAGGGCGCGCTGAACCTGACCGGCACCCGCGCTGCGCCATGGGCGACGCTCGGCATCGCGATCGTCATCGGACTGCCGCTGTTCTTCGAGACCGGGCTGGTCCTGCTACTGCCGATCGTCGTCGCGGCGGCGGAGGAAATGTCCGCGATGAGCGCGGGGACCAGCGATGCCGCGCGCGATCAGGCCAAGCTGCGGCTGATCATGCCCGCGCTGGCGGGTCTCGGCGTGGTGCATGCGCTGGTGCCACCGCATCCCGGCCCGCTGCTTGCGGTCGAGGCGCTCGGCGCGAACCTCGGGCTGACGATGCTCTTCGGAATCCTCATCGCGATCCCGACGGCGATTGTCGCCGGGCCGCTGCTGGCCAAATTCACCACCCGCGGCGTGCGACTGGCATCGCCGGTGCTGCGCGATACCGGACTGGCGATCGCCACGCCCTCGCGGCTGCTGTCGCTGGTAATCGTGCTGTTACCGGTCCTGCTCATCGCAACCGGCGAACTGGGCCAGATGATCCCGACGCTGAAGGGCGCGCCCGGCCTGGTCGCGGCGAGCAATCCAGTCGTCGCGCTGCTCCTGACGAACCTGCTCGCGCTGCCGTTGCTGTTCGGGCGGCGGCTGCGCGAGGCTGCGATTCAGGATGCGGTCTGGCACGAGACGATGGGTGCGGCCGGCGCGATCCTGCTCGCGATCGGTGCCGGCGGTGCGCTGAAACAGGTGCTGGTGACCGCCGGCCTGTCCGACCTGCTCGCGCGGACGGTGATGATGTACGCGATCTCGCCGTTACTGCTCGGCTGGCTGGTGGCGGTCGCGATCCGGCTCGCCGCGGGCTCGGCGACGGTGGCCACGATTACCGCGGTCGGCATCATGCCCGGCGTCGTCGCCAGCTCGGGGGTATCGCCCGAGCTGGTCGTGCTGGCGATCGGCGCAGGGTCGGTATTCTTCAGCCACGTCAACGATCCGGGCTTCTGGCTGGTCAAGAGCTATGTCGGGACCAGTACCGCGGACACGTTCCGCACCTGGTCGCTGCTCGAGACCGCGATCTCGGTGGTCGGCCTCGCGCTGGTGATGGCGCTGAGCTATGTCGTCTGACGATGGCGGGATCAGGGTATATGCCACCGCAGGACGTGCGGTCGTGACCGAATTACGGCTCGCGGATCGCGCCTATACGGCGATCGTCCGGATCATCACCGACGACAAGCTTGCGGTCGGCGATCGGCTGCCATCCGAAGCGCAACTCGCCGCCACGTTCGGGATGTCCCGGACGATCGTCCGCGAGGCGTTGGCCCGGCTCGCGTCCGATGGCATCACCCAGGCACGGCGGGGCGCGGGATCCTACGTCAAGCGCCGCCCGTCCGAGCGGCTCGGCACGCACATGCCCATGGACGCGCTGGCGACGACGCTCGGCACCTACGAAGTGCGGTTCGTGCTGGAGGCGGAGGCCGCGCGGCTCGCGGCATCGCGCCGATCGCATCATCAGCTCGAGGCGATCGAACGGGCGCTGGAGGCGTTGCGCAGCGCGTTGCTGTCGAACGCGCCCGCGCATGACGAGGACTGGGTCCTGCACCGCGCGATCGTCGAGGCGACTGCAAACGCCGCGTTCCTGCTGGTGTTCGACCATCTCCACGAGGAGGTGATGCGGATCCTGCGTGCCGGCGTCGATATCTCCCGCTCGCGCCCGCCCGAGGTCATCGGGGCGATGATGGACGAGCATGATGCGATCGTCGAGGCGATCCGGGCACGGGACGCGGATGGCGCTGCGCTCGCGATGCGCTGGCATTTGTCGCAGGGGCGCAAACGGCTGATGCCGTGATCCGGTTCGGTGCCCACTGTCGCATTCGGCAGGCAGGTCAGCCGCGCTGTTGCTCCGATCGGGGCGCTGCGATCCCGAGCCATGCCAGCACGTCGGCCACCAGCGCGTCCGGCGTCCGGCCCGCATCGAGCGTCAGTGCGTTTTCATCCGGTGCCGGCGGCTCGAGTGTGGCGAGTTGGCTGTCGAGCAGGCTTGCCGGCATGTAATGCCCGGCCCGCGTTGCCAGCCTGCGCGCGATCTCCGCGGGCGCCGTATCGAGCAGCACGAACGCCAGCGGCACGGCGGATGCCGCGGACAGACGCTCGCGGTAGCTGCGCTTCAGTGCGGAACAGGCGGCCACTGCCATGCCACCGTGCTCTGTCTGCGTCTCGAGCGCGGCGTCACCGAGCGCGGCCCCCACGCGATCGAGCCACGGCCAGCGGTCGGCATCGTCGAGCGCATGACCGGATTGCATCTTGGCGATGCTCGCCGGTGCATGAAACGTATCGCCTTCGAGTAACGGGCAACCGAGCCGTTGCGCGAGATGCGCGGCCAATGTGGATTTGCCGCTGCCGCTCACGCCCATGACGACGATGCCCCTGACAAGGCTGTCACCTGGGGTATCGCCACCCGGGTTCCCTGAAGTCTCTCGCTTTGCCTGCACCACGCGCCCTCGTCGACTGCTCCGCCATTACGCTATCGGGCGGCGGAGCGGGCTTGGCCATTACGACCTTTGTCGCAGTCGTCCTAGCCGGCACGACCGCCTATCCGGCATGATGTGCCGAAAAACCGCGCCCACGCCGAAAAGCAACCGGCGATGACCGCCGCACATGCGATCATGCCCCTGCCTCTGACCATACCTGCGCCCGTGCCTGCGCTGGGAGCGGTGCCGCGCATGGCGCCGCCTGCCCGGCGCAGATTGCGACCTTGGTCGTAGATGCCGCGCGGCACGCGATGCGATAGACCAGACGATACACGATGGCATGACCAAGCCGGATCACCGGCACGCACCGTGGGCGGATAGGGGATCGACTGATGACAACGGCTAAGCGCGACCGGCGACTTTTCGGACGATTTGATGGTATCGTTACCAGCCTGATGGCGCTGTCGACCGCGCTGGCCTGCACGCCTGCCCTGGCTCAGACCGTCGACCCTGCCCCCGCCCCCGCCCCCGCCCCCGAACTCGCCGCGACCCCAGAGACGTCGCCCACCGATCTGCCTGATACCGCGCCGACGCCTGCCTCGGTCAGCGATATCGTCGTCACCGGCACGCGCATCACGTCGAGCGGCTTCAACGCGCCGACCCCCACGACCGTGATCGGCGAGGAACAGATCCTCAAGAACGCGCAACCCAACATATTCACGACGGTGGCGCAATTGCCCTCGCTCCAGGGCTCGACCGGCGCCAACACGGGGACGTTCAGCACGTCGAGCGGATCGCAGGGGCTCAGCTCGTTCTCGCTGCGTGGTCTCGGCACGATCCGGACTCTGACGCTGCTCGACGGCCAGCGCGTCGTCGGTGCCAACGTCACCGGCGTGCCCGACATCAGCCAGTTCCCGCAATTGCTGATCAAGCGCGTTGACATCGTCACCGGCGGTGCGTCCGCCTCCTACGGTTCGGATGCGGTCGGCGGCGTGATCAACTTCATCACCGATACGAAGTTCACCGGGTTCAAGGCGAACGTCCAGACCGGCGTGACCACCTATGGCGACGACGGCCAGGTGCTGTTCCAGGCGGCGGTCGGCAAGAACTTCGCCAACGACAGGCTGCACGTCATCCTGAGCGGCGAATATGCCAAGGAACAGGGCGTCGGCCCGGGCAATTTCGGCGAAGATCTCGCCGGCAGCCGCGACTGGTACCGTGCGACGACCCTGGTCAACACCGGTATCATGAATAACGGGTCGCCGCAATATCTGGTGCGCGATCATGGCCAGGCGTACCAATACACCAAATACGGCCTGATCAGCGCCGGCCCGCTGCAGGGCACCGCGTTCGACGCCAACGGCCAGCCCTTCCCGTTCCAGTACGGATCGAACGGCGTGCCGGCCAAGGACAGGGCCGGCAACGTCAACGGTTGCTTCGTCGGCTTCTGCGTCGGCGGCGACCAGTCGGGGCATGTCGGATCGGGCACCTCGCTGCAATCCGCGATCCAGCGCCTCAACGGCTATACGCGCATCAGCTACGACGTCGCGCCCGACATGGAGGTCTATATGACCGCCAACGTCGCGCAGGTGAAGACGCACAACCAGCCCAATCCCGGCTCCGCGAAGACCGGGCTGACCGTGCAGTGCGCGAACCCCTATCTGCCCGCGTCGATCTCGGCCGCCTGCGCGGCGAACGGCATCACCAATTTCCAGTACGGCCTAAGCAACGCGATCCTGCCGAACATCAGGGTGAACACCGATCGTCGCCAATATCGCTTCGTCGGGGGCCTGAAGGGCAAGGCCGACGTGCTCGGGACGAACTGGACCTATGACGCGTCGTACGAGCACGGCATCAACATCACCGACATCGACGTCGACAACATCAGCCTGACCGGACGCTACAACCAGGCGATCAACGCGACGCGGATCAACGGTCAGATCGTCTGCGCCGACGCCGCCGCACGCGCCGCGGGCTGCCAGCCGATCAACATCTTCGGCGGCGCGACACCGTCGGCAGCGGCGCTCGCCTATGTCACGCCAGCCGCGGGGCCGTTCCAGCATACCAAGCAGACGCAGGACGCCTTCGCGGGCAGCATCTCGGGCGAGCCGATCACTTTGTGGGCGGGGCCGCTCGCGGTCGCGGCGGGGATCGAATACCGCCGAGAATTCTACCGCGTGAACGCCGATCCTTATGGTGCAGGCGTCTCCGACATCAGCCCGAACTCGACGCTGTATCCGGCCGATCCCAGCCTGAATTCGGTGAACGGCAGCAACTGGTATGCCGGCAACTACAAGAACGGAACGGGCAAGTACAACGTCCTGGAAAGCTTCCTGGAGCTGAACCTGCCGATCCTCAACTCCGACACGCTGGGTCGCGCGAACGTGAACGCGGCGGGCCGGGCGACGCGCTATTCGACCTCGGGAGTCGTCTATGCCTGGAAGGTCGGCGGTACCTGGGACACGCCGCTCGACGGGCTCCGCTTCCGCGCGGTGACGTCGCGCGACGTCCGCGCGCCGAACCTGTCCGAGCTGTTCGCGGCACCGGTGACGACAACAGTCCCCAACTTCACCGATCCGCGCCGGACGGCCGAGAACCCGAACGGCCGCCAGGTGCTCATCATCCAGAACACGATCGGCAACACGGCGCTGAGGCCCGAGATCGCGCGCAACACCGAACTCGGCGTCGTCTATGCGCGGCCGAAATGGCTGCCCGGCCTCAGCCTGTCGTTCGACTATTACAAGATCAAGCTGAACGACGTGATCTCCAGCCTGTCCGCACAGCAGGTCGTCAACCTCTGCCTGGTCGACAACATCCCCGACACCTGCGGGGCGTTCGACCTCGACAGCGATTCCAAATTCGTCAACGTCCAGTCGTTCAACCTGGCGTCGATCAAGACCGACGGGTTCGATATCGAGGCGAGCTATCAGTGGCGCAAACCGCTGGGAATCGACGGTAATTTCACCCTGCGCGGGCTGACCACCCACGTGATCAAATACGTCACCGATCCGGGCCTGCCCGGCACGATCCCGGTCGATTCCGCGGGCGCGAACACCGGCGCGACGCCGAACTGGAAATGGCTCGTCACCGAGAGCTACGACAACGACGCGTTCAGCATCACGCTGCAGCAGCGCTGGTTCAGCGACGGCGTGTACGGGAACCAGTATGTCGTGTGCTCGGCCGGCAACTGCCCGGTCTCGACCAGCAACAACCCGACGATCGACAACAACACGATGAAGGGCGCGTTCTACTTCGACGTCGGCGGTGCACTGAACGTCACCAAGCAGGTGAGCATGTTCTTCAAGGTCGACAATCTGTTCGATCACGATCCCGAGCCATCGCCACAGACCAATACGGGGCTCGACGTGAACCCGGCATTGTACGACACATTGGGCCGGTTCTACCGGATCGGCGTGCGCGCGCGGTTCTGACGGGTCCGGATCGCCTATCCTTCCAAACGCCGGGATGCTCTTTCATGGATTTTGCACGACGCGATATCATCCTGTCCGCCGCCGCACTGGCACTGAGTTCGGCGGCGTGCGGCGCGGCGCGGTCTGACCGCAAGCTCGGCTATGCGATCGTCGGGCTCGGCTCGTACGGGCTCGACGTCATCATACCCCAGTTCGCCAATTGCACGCACAGCCGGCTGGCCGCCGTGGTCAGCGGCGATCCCGTCAAGGCGAAGCGGGTCGCCGCCGAGCACGGCCTGCCCGCCAGCGCGGTCTATTCCTACGCCAATTTCGACTCGATCCGAAACAATCCGGATGTCGACATCGTCTATGTCTGCCTGCCCAATGCGCTGCACGCCGAGTACACGATCCGCGCGGCGAAGGCGGGCAAGCACGTGATGTGCGAAAAGCCGATGGCGATCTCGGTGGCGGAATGCGAGGCGATGATCGCCGCGTGCAAGACCGCGAACCGCAAGCTGATGATCGGCTATCGCTGCCATTTCGAGGCCTATAACCTGGAGGCGATGCGGCTGGCGCATACCGGTGCGGCGGGGAAAATCCGTTATGTCCGGTCCGAGCATGGGTTCGTTCAGGGCGACCCATCGAAATGGCGGCTGAAACGCGCGCTGTCGGGTGGCGGGTCGCTGATGGACATGGGCATCTACAGCCTCCAGGCGGCGCGCTACATGACCGGCGAGGAACCGATCGCGGTGACCGCACGCGAATCCACCGACCGCCGCGATCCGCGCTTTACCGAGGTCGAGGACATGATCGACTGGACGCTGGAATTCCCCTCGGGCGCGATCGCCGGATGCCAGTCGATGTACAGCGCCAACCAGAACCACATCCTGTTGATGGGCGCCGCCGGCCGGATCGAGCTCGAGCCGGCAACGCGCTATGACGGCAACCAGATGTGGGTCGGCAAGGACGGCCGCGAGCGCGCGGTCATGCCGCCGCCCGGCCCCGGCAAGACGCAGTTCGCGGGGCAACTCGATCACCTCGTCGACTGCGTCCGCACCGGGCGCGAACCGATCGTGTCGGGCGAAGAGGGCCTGCGCGACATGCGCATCGTCGAGGCGATCTACCGTTCCGCGCGCGAGGGACGGACCATCCGCCTGGACGGTCGCGCATGATCGGGCGTCTGGTGGCTGTTGCCCTCGCTTTCGTATCGGTTGCTGCAACGGCGCAGACCACGGATCCCACTGCCTTCGCATCGGGTGCCGACGTGACCTCGCAGGTCGCGGCGATGGCGAAGGGCATGAAACCCGGACAGGGCTTTGCGTGGCAGCCCCTGGTGCGCGACGGCGAAACGGTGGCCGCGCTCGAATATTGGAAGACGCCGGGACGCCCGGCAGTGCATCCGGACCAGGCCGAATACGCGATCGTCATCGCCGGCGCGGGGACGCTGATATCGGGTGGCACGCTAGAGGCGGCGAAATCCGTCAAACCCGACCTCACCGAAGGCGACCGCATCATCGGCGGCACCACGCGCACGTTGAAGCCGGGCGACGTCATGCTGATCCCGGCGGGCGTCCCGCACTGGTTCGGCATCACCGGCAATCGCCTCGTCCTGCTCGGCACGAAGCTGTCTGCGAGACGGTAGAGAAACCTTCGATCCTCCCCCGCCAGGGGGAGGTGGCAGGCGCAGCCTGACGGAGGGGGAGGTAAGGAATGTCTTCGGTTGCGTCGGCCTCCCCCTCCGTCGCTTCGCGCCACCTCCCCCTGGCGGGGGAGGATTCAGGACTCAAGGTCACCCCCACCAACCGCGGCGCAGCGGCACGCGAAGGACGCGGTCGTTCGCAGTCAGGTACAGCGCCCTCCCCCGCTCGCCGAACGCGCAGTTCGCGATCGGCGCCCCGGTCGAGATCAGCCCCAACGGTTCGGCCTCGGGCGTGAGGATCATCATCCCGCCGGGCACCGAGCACACCAGCGTGCCATCGCGCGCCACCTTCATGCCGTCGGGCAGCCCCGCACCACCCCGCGCCTGCATCGGTTTCGCATCGAGCCAGACCCGCGCGTTGCCAGGCCGCCCCGCGGAATCCAGGTCATAGACCATGATCCGTGGCGCGGTTTCGTCCGATACCGACACGTAGAGCCGCCGCTCGTCGGGCGACAGCGCGATCCCATTGGGGCGCGTCAGGCCGCCGTCGAGCAATTCGACACCACCGTCCCGTGTCCAGCGATAGACGCCGTTGACCGTCATCTCCTTGTCCGGCGAGGTGTCGCCGTCGACCAGTCCATAAGGCGGATCGGTGAAGTAGATCGTGCCGTCACGCGCGACGTGCAGGTCGTTCGGGCTGTTGAAGCGCTTGCCGCGATACCGGTCGATCAAGACCGTGCGGCGGCCGGTGGCAAGGTCGACGCGGTCGATCGACCGGCCGCCACTGTTGGCAATCAGCAGCTTGCCCGTCCGGTCGAGCGCCAGTCCGTTGGCACCAGGCTCGCGGACGCGCTTTGGATCGGTTCCGCCCGCCCCCGAGGGATCGAGGAACGGCGTCGCAGCCCCCCCCTTACGCCACCGCCTGACGATATTGGCCGCCGGATCGGAGAACAGCAGATACTGCCCGGCCTCGACCCACAAAGGCCCCTCTGCCCAGCGTATCCCGGTAGCGAGCGTCTCGATAACCGCGTCGGGCGCAATCATCCGATCGAGTGTCGGCGACAATCGTGCGATCCGCGGCACCACCGCACCCACCTTTGCCTCGCCCGCCTCTGTGGCGCGCACCACTGCCCCGCGCGCCGCCGCTCCCCCAGCGATGCCGAGCAGTGCAAGTCCGCCGATCAGCATGCCGCGCCGATCCAGCACAGCGCCGTGGCGAAGGTCGGGCGCCGAATGGTCGTGTCCGGTCGGTTCCAAAATCATGCCAGCATCCCCCCGCGTTGCACTTGGTAGCGCTATCGCTCAAAGTGCGGTGATAAAAGCGAGGGGATGACGGTGTCGATACCAAAATGGGGATGCGCTGCGGCGTTGGGATTGAGCGTCATCGTATCCAGCCCGGTGTCGGCGGCCATCGTCGCGCGGACGATCGCGGTGGACGTACGCGCACCGACGACGCCGCGCGACCGCATGGCCGAGCTTTCCATCGGCGCCGATTTTCCCGGCACGCTGCAACGCGAGGACAGTCTGGCGCAGCTTGGGCTCGTCCAGAAAGACCTACGCTTCCGCTATATCCGTTTCCACAACGTCTTTGCGGACCAATTGGGTGTGTACCGCGAAGTGAACGGCAAGCCGGTCTACGACTGGCGCAAGCTCGATCGGCTGTACGACCGGCTGCTCGGCATGGGGCTCAAGCCGTTCGTCGAACTCGGCTTCACGCCCGACGCGATGAAGACGTCCGACCAGACGATCTTCTACTGGAAGGGCAACACCTCGCATCCCCAGCCGGACAAATGGACCGCGCTGGTCGATGCGTTCACGCGCCACATGATTGACCGCTATGGCGCCAAGGAAGTCCGCAGCTGGTATTTCGAATTCTGGAACGAACCCAATCTCGCCGGCTTCTGGGAAGGCGCCGACCAGGCCGCCTATTTCGACTATTACAAACGCACCGTGCGCGCGATCAAGGCGATCGATCCCGCGCTGCGCGTCGGCGGGCCGGCGACCGCAGGCGCTGGCTGGGTGCCCGAATTCCTCGCTTATGCGAAAGCCAATGCGCTCCCGGTCGATTTCGTCAGCACGCATACCTACGGCGTCGAGGGCGGATTTCTCGACGAGAAGGGCGAAGGCGATAACAAACTGTCGCGCGATCCCGATGCCGTCGTGAAGGACGTCCGCGCGGTGCGCGCGCAGATCGATGCCGCCGGCCGCCCCGGACTGCCGCTGTTCTTCACCGAATGGAGCACCAGCTACAATCCGCGCGATCCGATCCACGACGACTATCTCGGCGCGGCCTATGTGCTCTCCAAGCTGCGACGCACCGAGGGGCTGGCGCAGGGCATGAGCTACTGGACGTTCAGCGACCTGTTCGAGGAACCCGGGCCGCAGGCCAAGCCGTTCGAGGGCGGCTTCGGGCTGATGACGCCGCAGGGTGTGCGCAAAGCGACGTGGTTCGCCTATAAATACCTCGCCGAGCTGGGCGACCGTGAAGTGCCGACCGGCGACGCCCAGAGCATCGCCGCGATCAAGGGCCGGACGATCCAGCTGCTCGCATGGCGCGACGTCCTGCCCAACCAGCCCGTGAGCAATCGCCCGTTCTTCACCAAAATCCGCGTTCCCGCCGCCGCGGCGCCGCTCGATATCAAGTTCGGCGGCCTGAAGGCGGGATCGTACCGCGTCACGGTACGCCGCACCGGCTTTCGCCAGAACGACGCCTATACCGCGTATCTCGAAATGGGCAGGCCGGCCGCGCTGACCGGGGCGCAGCTTGCACAGTTGCAGGCAGCGACGCGGGATTTGCCGACCACCAGCACGCTTCGGGTCCGCGCCGATGGCAAGGCGACGATCGACCTGCCGATGCGCGATCACGATGTCGTGATGATCGAGCTGACACCGGCCTGAACGGAGCGCGATCCGGCAGGAACAGTCGGACACTTTCGTCGCGTTCGAGGATTGGAGCACCACCCCCGCACAGACCACAGGACACCGTCATGCTCATCGATCTTACCGGCAAGACCGCGCTCGTCACCGGCTCTACCGAAGGCATCGGCTTCGGCATCGCGCAAGGACTCGCTCGGACGGGCGCGACCGTCATCGTCAATGGCCGTACGCAGGCAAAGGTCGACATGGCGGTCGAGAAGATCGGCGGCAATGCGCGCGGGGTGGCCGCAGACCTCGGCAACGCCGACGGTCACGACGTGCTCGTCGCCGCGGTGCCGCACGCCGATATCGTCGTCAGCAATCTCGGCATCTTCCAACCCGCCGACTTTTTCGACGTCGACGACGCGACCTGGGACCGGCACTGGCAGGTCAACGTGATGGCCGGCGTTCGATTGGCGCGTGCCTACCTGCCCGGCATGGCGACGAACGGCTGGGGACGCCTCGTGTTGCTGTCGTCCGAATCCGCCTTCAACATTCCCGTCGAGATGATCCACTACGGCGTCAGTAAGACCGCCGACGTCGCGCTCGCACGGGGCCTCGCCAAGCGGATGGCGGGCACCGGCGTGACGGTGAATTCGGTGCTGCCCGGCCCGACCTTGTCCGAAGGCGTCGAGGCGATGCTCGAGGACGAACGCGTCAAGACCGGCAAGCCGATCGACGAGGTCGCCGCTACGTTCGTGCAGACGCATCGACCAAGCTCGATCATCCGCCGTGCCGCCACGGTCGAGGAGGTGGCGAACATGGTCGTCTATCTGGCCTCGCCGCTTGCCTCCGCCACCACCGGGGCGGCGATGCGCGTCGATGGCGGCGTGATCGACACGCTCTGATACGGCACCGGTGGATCCGTTTCTCGCTGCGCTCGACCGGTTGCCGACCGGCTATAGCGAGGGTCTGTTCGCTGGCCGTCGCTGGGGCGTCACGGTCGATCTTTCGGCGGATCGTCGGCGGTGCTGGGTCTGGGGCGAAGAACTGGGCGGCAAGGCACGGATCAGTTTCAACCTTTACAGGTTGGCGGACCGGCCCGTGCTACGCCCCTGCGAGATGCCCGCCGAGACGGTGACCGCCTTCATACTCGGCTACACGCCCGATCCGGTGCGGCTCACGCCACCGCCGTCGCGTGGATAGGCAGGAGTGCCGCACCGATCGTCGCGGCGGCCCCCTCCAGCGTGGACACCGAGATGATCGGCACGCCGCTGACATGATCGCCGATGTGCATCGCGCCGAAGTCGATATGCTCAACCAGCGCGCGCAGGATGCGGTTCGGCAGTGGGCTTGAGATCACGAACTCGCCCGGATCGATCCACGCAAGCCCCCAGTTTATGATCGGTGCGATCTGACTGGCGGCGCGGCGGACCCAGGCGTCGACGACGTCCTCGCACCCCGCGACCACCGCCTCGAAATCGACCAGCGAGTGGATCTCGCAACCCGCCGCACGCAGCGTGATCAACAGGTCGAGCGTCGAGGGGCGTGGCCGGTCGTTGGGATAGAGGCAGCCGATCTCCCCCGCGCTCGCCATCGCGCCGCGCAGGATCCGGCCCTCGACGATGATCCCCGCGCCGATCCCGTGGCCGAGCAGGATCACCACCGCGGTCGAGCAGCGCCGCATCAGACCACCGACGTAATATTCCGCCAGCGCCGCGGTGTTGGCATCGTTCTCGATCCAGATCCGGTGGCCGATATGCTCCTCGAACAGCGTCTTCAGGTCGATCCCGCGCCATGCACCGAGACTGTCGACCGTCCAGCGCCGGTTCCCCTCGGGCGATAGCGACGAGCCCGGAACGCCGATCCCGACCCCCAGCAGTCGCCGTCCGAGCAGCCGGTTCTCGATCGCCATGGCGTGCATCGATTCCGTGACGCGCGCGGCGAAGACGCGTGGATCCGGATCGTCGAACGGCTGCGAGCTGTGCGCGATCACCCCGCCCGCGTAATCGACCAGCGCCACCTCCATCAGCCCGCGGTGGAGCATCGCACCGACCGCATAGCCGGCATCGGGCGATATCCGCAGCGGCACGGCGGGCCGACCGGGCGTCACCGGCTCCGAACTCGGACATTCCTCGATCAGTCCGTGCGCGAGCAGGTTGCTCGACAGCCGCGTCAGCTTCGACGCGCTCATTGCGAGATCGCCCGCGAGTTGCTTGCGCGATCGCCCACCGACCGAGCGCAGGACCTGCATGATCCGCCGCTCGTCGTCGTCCAGTCTCAGCTTAGCATAGGCCATCGCCCGCTCCCTCGCCGATCCCGATAGTCGATTAGTTTATTTCGTGAAATTAATTAAAATCGTCATATTCCACGTCCAGCGGCGTGGCATCGAACAGGGCTGGGGACGAACAGATGACCAAATTTGGCTTGCGCACGGGTTGCGCCATTCTCGCGTTGAGCATCGCCGCGCAGTCGCCGGCCTGGGCCCAGACCGCCCCCACCACGCCGCCTGCCGCCACGCCCCCGGCCGATACGGTCCCGGCCGAAGCGGTCCCGGACGCATCCGCACCCGACGCCGCGGCGCCTGACGCCGGCGGCGGCGACATCATCGTTACCGGTTCGGCCCGCCAGCAACGCCGCTTCGACGTATCCTACGCGGTCAACTCGCTCAGCAACGCCGACATCCAGAAGCTCGCACCGATCAACTTCGCCGACCTCCTCGGCAAGCTGCCCGGCTTCGCGGTCGAGAACACCGGCGGCGAGGTCCAGAACATCATCCGCCTGCGCGGCCTGCCGAGCGACGGTGGCCTCGTCACCTTCCAGCAGGACGGACTGCCGATGTTCCACGAGAATGACGGCAATTTCTTCCGCGGCGACAGCATCAACCGGTTCGACCTGATGACGCAGCGCGTCGAGGTCGTGCGCGGCGGCCCTGCCCCGGTTTATGCGAGCTATGCCGCGGCGATCGTCAACAACATCACCGTGTCGGGGACCGACACGACGCGCGGCAAGGCACAGGTCACGCTCGGCGATACCGGGCTATACCGGCTCGACGCGTACCAGGCGGGTCCGATCGACGAGTCGACCTATTACGCGATCGGCGGGTTCCTGCGCCGCCACGACGGCTACCGCGACAACGGCTTTCCGAACGATCGCGGTGGCCAGGTCCGCGCCAACATCAAGCATGACTTCAGCAACGGATCGCTGCGCGTGTCGGGGAATTACCTGAACGACCACAACGTGTTCTATTTGCCGATCCCGACCGCCGACCCGCGCGATCCGAGCAAATCGCTCAACCAGTATATCGATTTCTTCAGCGGCACGATGAACTCGCCTGCGCTGCGCAACGCGAACATCCGTTTCCGCGAGGCCGACGGCACGACGCGCAACGTCGACGCCGATCTCGGCAATGGTCGCCACACGCAGTTCGGCAACGTCGGCGTGCAGTACGACGCGGATTACGACGGCTGGAAGGTCGCTGCGAAGGGCGGCGTCAGCGTCGGCAAGCTCCATTTCAACGCGCTGTATTCGACCAGCAACCCGTCGGACGCCAACGCCTATGCCGCCAGCAACCTCGGCGCGGCACGGACCGCGTTCGGCGCGGGCGTCACCCGGCTCGGCTATGCGATCGCAGGCACCAACGGCGCCGAAGTCTACGACCCCAACGCCGCCTCCGGCCTCGTCGTCCCCGCGCAGTTCCGCGACGTCGTCTCGAAATATTATTCGACGCAGGGCGACCTCAGCGTCACGCGCTCGATCGCAACCGGCTTCGGCACGCACGATCTCCGCGTCGGCGTGTATGGCAGCCTGTACGGCGAGACCAACGAGGTCGCGTATCAGGACTATCTGCTCGAGGTGAAGGGCAAGCCGCGGACGCTCGATCTGATCGCGTACAACGCCGCGGGCCAGGCGGTCGGTTCGATCACCGACAACGGCGTGCTGCGCTATACGACCACGCTCAACCGCGGCAACACCGACGCGAAGATGTACGCGCTCTACGCCAACGACACTTGGGAACTGACCAAGGGCCTGACCCTGGACGGCGGCGTCCGTCACGAACGGTACAGCTTCAACGGCTATGCGTTCGCGACGACCTCCGCCAACCTCGGCGATCCGACCACGCTGGCCGACGACGGCGTCCGTGCGTTCACCGGCCAGATCATCAATTCGAAGCTGAGCCCGAACATCACCAACTGGACCGGCGGGATCAACTACGACGTCACGCAGCATCTCGGCGCCTATGCCCGCGCCTCGCATCTCGAAACGCCGCCCTCGACGCAGGTGACGTACCAGATCAACCCGACGATCATCACGTCGAAGGCGAACCAGTACGAGGTCGGGCTGAAGGCCGCATTCGGCCGGTCGTATTTGTACCTGATCGGCTTCTATACGCGCTATAATCCGCTCAACGCATCGTTCGTCGCGCTCGATCCCGTAACCGGCCGCAACGACCAGTCGGTGCCGTTCGTCGGCAAGGCGGAGATCAAGGGCATCGAGATCGACGGCAACCTCGCGCTACCATACGGCTTCGCGGTGACCGGCGCGCTGACGATCAGCGATCCGCAGTATAAGAGCCTCGTCAACGCCAATGGCGCGAGCGCCGGCGATGTCGAGGGCAACCAGCTCGTCCGCGAACCGAAGGTCTACGGCAACATCCGTCCCTCGGTCGACTTCGACGTCGCGGGCAGTGCCGTGCAGATCTACGGCCGCTACGAATATACTGGCAAACGCTATGTCGACTTCTTCAACAACACCGCGCTGCCCGCCTACCAGACGGTCGGCGCGGGGATCACGCTGACGCACGACACGTGGCAGATGCAGGTCGTCGGCGACAATCTGTTCAATGCCAAGGGCCTGACCGAAGGCAATACCCGCACCGACCAGTTGAGCGGCCAGGGCACGGCCGACGCGATCTACGGCCGACCGAACTTCGGTCGCAACGTCCGCCTCGTGGTCAGCAAGTCCTGGTGACGGGCTTGCGTTTGATGCTTGCGGCGCTGGCGATGACGGCGGCTGCACCGGTGTGGGCGGAGACGCCTGCACCGGTGACGGTCAGCGACACGGTCGTCGACACGCTGTCGGAGCGGCTGTTTCCGATGCTCGGCGCGCTGGGGCGGTTGCCGACAGCGACGTTCGATACGCGGGCGCGACGGATTGCCGCGTGCGGTGACGTACCCGCCTGCGTGATCGAGGCGACGATCTGGACCGATCAGGACCGAGCGATGGTCGTCGCCAGTCTGTCCAAGAATGGCGCGCGGCCGAAGTCGAATGCCGACCTGCCAGTTGCGGCCGGCATCGATCAGGAACTCGAGGCACTGAACGTCGTGCTCCGGGTTTACGGCCTCGGCTTGCCCGGACGCTACCCGAAGATCGACGGACCGATCTTAGCCACCGACACGCCCTTCTTCGCCGACAGCGTGAAGGTCGCGATCGATACCGCGCGCGCCGCGTCGGATGCGCCGCCCGCGACGATCGCGGCCAGCGTGCGGTTGGCCGTGGCGTTGCTCGATGCCAACGATGCGACAGCGGCTATGCGGTTCGAACCGCTCGACCAGCGCGAGAATGCAGGCGCACGCACGCTTGCCGCGCGGACCGACTGGAAGGCCTTCCGCTATTCGCTGCTGATCGTGCCCGGCGTCGGTCCTGAAGATACGGGTACTGAACTCAGCCCACGCAGCAAGCTCCACGCGCTGCTCGCCGCGCAACGCTATCGCCAGGGTCTTGCACCGTTCATCCTCGTCTCGGGCAGCGCGGTGCATCCGCGCGGCACGCGGTTCGTCGAAGCCGTCGAGATCCGCCGCGCACTGGTCGAGCGCTACGGCATCCCCGCCGACCGCGTCATCCTCGAGCCCTATGCCCGGCACACGACCACCAACCTGCGCAACGCGACGCGGCGGATGGTGGCGCTCGGTATCCCGCTCGATCGTCCGACGCTGATCGTCACCGACGCCGAGCAGAGCAAATACATCGAGAGCCCGACCTTCACCGACCGCAACCGCACGGAACTGGGGTATCTGCCGGGCGCGGTCGGGCGGCGGCTGTCAGTGTACGATCTCGAATTTCAGCCGTCGCGGCTATCCCTGCGCCACGATCCGCGCGATCCTCTCGATCCATGAACGATTATTTCAGGCACGCATTGTCCAGCACGACAAACACCCCTGCCTCCACCCCGGCGAAGGCCGGGGCCCAATTGGGGGACGGCCATAACCGGGGATCGCGCTCCGTCACGTCGACCTTTCCAATTGTGCCCCGGCCTTCGCCGGGGTGGTTGAAATATCCGCTGCTTCTCGTCCTGTTCGCGACCCCCGCCGCCCTCACCGCGCAAGAAACCCCCGCCGACCTGGTCGACCCCTTCGTCGGCACCCTCGCCGATTTCGGCCAACTCTCCCCCGCCGCAGTCGCACCGTTCGGCATGATGCAGCTCGGCCCCGACACCAGCCCCGCCAACCACGCCGGCTACGACCATGCCGCGACCACATTGCTCGGCTTCTCGCACACCCGCGGCGTCGGAGTCGGCTGCGGCGGCGCAGGCGGCGACCTGATGATCTCGCTGCGCTATGCTGGCCAGACCGGCCCGGCACTGATCGACAAATCCAGCGAAGCCGCGCATCCCGGCACCTACCGCGTCCGCTACGCCGGCGGCATCCTGGCCGAAATGGCAACGACACGGGGGGCGGGCGTGCTGCGCTTCACCCTGCCCCGCGCCGGCACGGTCGACCTGCGGATCGACCCGCGCCACAGCTATTCGAAACGTCTGGCCGCCAGCTGGGGCAGCCTCGCCAGTGACGACCTCCGCGCCGACCTCGTCGCGGGCACGGTCTGCGATCAGGGCGCCTATCATCTCCACAGCGCCAGCCGCATCCTCGTCAACGGACGGCGGATCCACCAGACGCTGACCGCCGGCCCGAACGATCTGGCCACGCTCCGCATCGCCGGCAAAGCGGGCGACACGATCGAGGTCCGCACCGGGCTCTCGACCGTCGACGGACGCGGCGCAGCATCGGTCCGCGACACGGAAGTCGGCAACAAGTCCCTCGCCGCCGTCGCGACCGAAACACGCGCCGTCTGGAACCGCGTCCTCGGCCGCGTGGTGCCGAGCGGCTCGCGAGACCAGCGTGCGCTGTTCTACACCTCGCTCTACCGCGTCATGGAAACCCCGGTCGCGATCGACGATCCCGACGGGCGCCACCGCGACAATGACGGCGCGGTGCAGACCTCGCCCAAGGGCCGGACGCGCTACGCCAACTGGTCGCTATGGGACAATTACCGCACCCAGATGCCGCTGCTCGCGCTGCTCCAGCCCGAGCGCAGCGCCGATATCGCGCAGTCGCTGGTCGCGCTCTATGCGAACGGTAAAGCGCAATGGTCGACTCCCCACGAACCCTTCCTGACGGTCCGCACCGAGCATGCCGGGATCGCGCTGCTCGACATGCACCGCAAGGGCATCGCGTTCGACGCGGCCGCCGCGCTGGCCGGAATGGCGGCGGACAGCGACACGCTCAAGCGCGGCACGCCCGACGAGCAGATCGAGGCCGCCTATGACGATTGGGCGACCGCCGAACTCGCACGCGATCTCGGCCGCACCGACCTCGCGAAGACTTTCACTGCCAAGGCGCAAAGCTACCGCCCGATGTGGCGATCGGTGTTCCAGACGCCCGGCGCGGACGGCGACGTGGTCAAAGCACGCGGGCTGTACCAGGGCACCTTGTGGCAATATCGCTGGGCGCCGATCTTCGACCTGCCTTGGATGACGCAAACGGTCGGGCGCGATCGACTGCTCGGCGAACTGCATCATTTCTTCGATGCCGGCCTGTTCAACATGACCAACGAGCCCGACATCCATGTGCCCTGGATGTTCGCCGCGCTGGGCCAGCCGCAGCCGACCGCCGATCTGATCCGGACGATCCTGACCAAGCCGATCGCGCATCCCTATACCAACAGCGGCAAGCTGCCGGTGCCGTTCGTCGGCCACAGCTTCGCGCTGTCGCCTCAGGGGTTCGCCGACGGGATGGACGACGATGCCGGCGGGATGACCGCGTGGTACGTGTTCGCGACGCTCGGCCTATATCCGCTGGTACCCGGCGAACCGTGGTACGTCGTGACGACCCCGGCGTTCTCGCGCTCCGACATCGATCTCGGCAATGGCCACCGGCTGACGATCCGGCGCTCGGGGCCCGAGGACGGCCGGATCACGCAGGCCAGCCTCAACGGACGCCCCCTC
Organism: Sphingomonas fucosidasi; assembly: GCF_036663855.1. Taxonomy (NCBI): domain Bacteria; kingdom Pseudomonadati; phylum Pseudomonadota; class Alphaproteobacteria; order Sphingomonadales; family Sphingomonadaceae; genus Sphingomonas; species Sphingomonas fucosidasi. The sequence continues at coordinate 111,717 of NZ_JAXOJR010000002.1, forward strand.
CCGAACTTCCGCGTCCAGCACGCGGACCTGCTCCGCGGCGGCACGCTGACGATCACGACGGTAAGAATTGTCCCGCAACTGCAAGACGCCGCCGCTAAGACGGTGAACGATGGAGCAAGCCGCCCCCGCTGACGTCTTCGATCCCCCGGTCCAGCGGGCCCGGATGATCGGCTATGCGAGCGGCAATTTTGGCAAGAACGTCCTCGCGTCGACGATGGATGTCTTCCTGCTGTTCGTCCTGACCGAACGCTGGGGCGTGTCGCCAGCGGCTGCCGGGCTCGTGGTGATGATCGGGCTGGTGTGGGACGGCCTCTGCGATCCGCTGCTCGGCCGGCTGGTCGATCGGTCCGCGGACCGGCTCGGGCTGTACCGGCGACTGCTGTTCGTCGGTGCGCCCCTCGTGGGGGTGTTCTTCACGCTGTTCTTCCTCGATCCCGGCTGGCGCGGACCGGCGATCCTCGCATGGGCGACCGTGATGGTACTGCTGTTCCGCACCGCCTATTCGGTGTGCGACGTCGCGCACAACGCGTTGATGATGCGGATGACGCGGGCGCCGGGCGCCGCGACGACGCTGTCCGGCTTGCGTTATATGTTCAGCTGCCTCAGTGCGCTGACCGTCGCACATTTCGCGCGCGCATTCGTCGATCCGGCGGCCGACCGCGGTGGTTATGGCCTGCTCGCCGTCACCGGCGGTGCGGCCCTCGCCTATGTCGCGACCCTGTGGCTGTCGGCTGCTGCCGCACCGCGATCGGTGGTCGCACCTGCCGCCTCGGCCCCGCGCGCGCCGCTCGCCTGGGTTCTCGGCAACCGGCCGTTGCTGCTATTGCTGGCGCTCGGCTTCGTTCAGGCACTGACGCTACCGTTCTTCGCACGCTCCTTCGCCTATATCGGCAAGGGGATATTTCACGATCCGGGCTGGACCGGCAAGGCGCTGACTATGCTGGCGCTCTCGCAACTCGTCGCGCTGCCCGGCTGGATGTGGGTGGCCCGGCGTTTCGAGCAAGGCCACGTGCTTGGTCTCGCGCTGGCCACCACCGCAGCCGGCCTGACGCTTTTTGCGACCGGATCCGCGGCGATGATCGCCGGCATCGCAGTGTTCGGCGTCGGGAATGCGGGGTTGCAGATGATGCTCTGGGCGGCGCTCGCCAACGCGATCGATCACGGGGAACGCGATACCGGCACGCGGTTCGAAGGGCTTCCGGTCGCATTGCTGCTGTTGACGCTGAAAACGGGCGGCGGTCTCAGCGGTGCGCTGCTCGGCCATGGTCTATCGCTGACCGGATGGAACGCCACGGCACGGCTGACACCAAACCAAGGCGATCAGTTGATGACGCTGGCATGGTCCGTGCCATTAGGCGGCGCGCTATCATGTCTAGCGTTGCTGGTATGTTTAAGGCGCCGACATTCGTCGGACGGGTTTACCGCACGCTCGTCATGGTTTCCTCGATCGTCGTGTCCACGATCGCCCGGGAATGCCCCATGAAAAATTTCGACCCGGTCTTGATGCGGTAATCGGCCGAATTATTTTGCTCTCGCCGGACGCGTTGATCGGTCCGGTGACTGAGGGCACCGGCTCTCCCGGTGCTCCTCGTGCTCAGATTGCTCATGAGGAGGATTTGGATATGAGGACGAACTTCGATTTTACGCCCTATCGTCGGTCCACCGTCGGCTTCGACCGGTTGTTCGACCTGTTGGAGGCGACCGCGCGGACCGAGACGGTCGATGGCTATCCGCCGTTCGATATCGAACGCGAGAGCGAGGACAGCTATCAGATCACGCTCGCGGTGGCCGGGTTCCGCCCCGACGACATCGAGATCGTCGCGCAGAACAACCAGTTGACGGTCAGCGGGCGCAAGCCGGACGATCGCGACGAAGGCCGCTTCGTCCACCGCGGCATTGCGACGCGCGCGTTCGAGCGACGGTTCCAGCTCGCTGATTTCGTCCAGGTGCAGACCGCGAGCTTCGACAACGGACTGTTGCGGATCGCCCTGAAGCGCGAAATACCCGAGGCGATGAAACCGCGCCGGATCGAGATCACGGGTGCGGCGGCGAACGACCGCGCGCACGATACCGAGGTCCGGATCGAGGATCATCAGGCGGACCGCAACGCCGCCTGATCGGTCCTGAACAATCGAAGGGCGGTTGCCGGCTACGACGCTGGCAACCGCCCTTTTTTTGCCTTCGATACGGCCCGCAGTCGGCGAGCCGTATGCGGTTTCACCGTGGCGGTGGCGGCTTGACGTAGATATCGGCGGCAGACGGAACGACGTGGTTCGGCCGCGAAGACAGCCGCAACCAGCCGCCGCGCAGGACCACCAGTGCGGCGGCGGTCGCGACGACGACCAGCCCGAGTTCGATCTTGCGGAGCGTATCGCGGTTGCGCTCCTCGGTATTCCACAGGCCCTCCCATTCCTCCTCGGAACGGGACTCGTGATGGGTCTCGTCGAACTCCGCATCGTAATCGCTGTGATCGCCGTGCTCCATCATGCGCGGCCTCCTTCCGCGAAGGTGCGGTCGTCGCCAACCAGCATCTCGACCGGGGTATCGCCGATCGGGCCGGGCGACTGATCTTCGTCGGTATGCGCAAACAGCCAGCGGCCGAGCAACCCGGCGACGGCAGCGCCGGTCAGCGGTGCGAGCCAGAACAGCCAGAGCTGCGACAGCGCCCAGCCGCCGACGAACAGGGCGGGGCCGGTGCTGCGCGCGGGATTGACCGACGTATTGTCGATCGGGATCGAGATCAGGTGGATGAGCGTCAGCGCGAGGCCGATCGAGAGCGGCGCGAACGCTGCGGGAGAGCGCTCATCGGTGGCGCCGAGAATAACGGTCAGGAAGCCCGCGGTCAGGATCGCCTCAGCGAGAAACGCAGTAGCGGCGCTGTAACCGCCCGGCGAATGCGCGCCATAACCATTGGCCGCGAACCCACTAGCGACCAGATCGAACCCGGCCGTACCGGAGGCGAGTGCCGCAAGCGCCGCGCTGGCAAGGATTCCGCCTACGAGTTGCGCGAGGACATAGCCGGGCAGATCGCGCGCGGGAAACCGCCCGGCGATCGTCAGGCCCAGGCTAACCGCGGGGTTGAAATGCCCGCCGGAGATAAAGCCGACGGCAAACGCCATCGTGAAGACGGTCAGGCCGAAGGCGAGCGAAACGCCGACCAGACCGATCGAACCGGGAACATCAGTGCCGGCTGCCAGCACGGCGGCGCCGCAACCGCCAAGGACCAGCCAGAAAGTCCCGATCGTCTCGGCGGCCAGACGGCGCGCGGTCGCGATCGGACGGGGGCGCCGCGCTGCTCCGGCAGCGGGGCGAAACTGTGGCGTTTCGGTCATCCTCGTGTGCCTCGTACAGGACGCCTCGACGTGCGTCTCTGATCCTCGAAATTGGGGGCGGCGGAGGCCTTGGCCGTCCGCCGCCTTTTTTGGGCTCAGCCCGTACGGCTTACTTGCCGCGGAGCGTGTTGATCAGCGCGATGCCGAGGACGCCGGCAACCGCTGCTGCAGTGAAGGGACGCTCCTTCGAGAACTGGCGCACATAGTCGACGAGCGGACGGATGTTGTCTTCGACAACGTCCTTGGCCTGGCCGACGGTCTTCTGGACGGTGCCGCCCAACTGATCCGCAACGCCTTCGCTCTTCAGCGACTTGTCGCCGGTCGCGGTGCCGAGAGCTTCCTTGGCCTTGCCGCCGAAATCGGTTGCTGCGCCTGCGAGGGTATCGGTGTTCATGGATAGTCTCCTTGGTTGATAATGGTTTGAAGAGAGGTAATCAGAAACGAGGCGTGTCGGTAACGTCGCGCGCGTCGTTACGATCCTCGAACGATGCGGATTGCGGACGGTTCATCGAATCTGCCGTCGTTTCTTCGCCGAGCGAACGCTTGGTGGCGGCGTTGTCGCCAGCCTTGGCTCCATCAAGCATACGCTTAACCGCATTGCCCGCCGCATCGCGACCGCCCAACCCGAAAGCCAGTGCAAAAGCCACCGCGATCGCACCGAGCAGCAACCCGAACGCCAGGTTGATGATGTCGTCAGCCAGGCCCATGAAGCGCAGGCCGATCGCCGTGCCGAGCACGATGATCGCGATCCGCACGACCGGTGCCGCAACGCGCGTGCCCTGGTCGCCGTTACGCTCGACCGCATGGGCTACGATGCGCGCGATGACGACCGATGCGAAGATGATGATCGCACCGAACACGACCTGCCCGAACAGCGTCAGCACCTCGGCCATGATCTGCGAGCCATAGGCGAAGTTCAGCTGGCGGAAGGCTTCCATCAGGCCGAAGATCAGGATCGCGGCGAACGCGCCGGTGCCCACGGCCTTGGACGGCACGAGCGAGGGACCGGTCGTGCCGAGCTGGCGGTTCTCTGCGCTGCCGAAGATGCCGATCGAGCCGATCGTCCGGTCGAAACCGGTCGTGGCCAGGAACTGCGTCAACAGGCGCGACGCGAACTTGGCGATGACATAGGCGACGGCGAGGATCATGCCTGCGGCGATGACGTGCGGGATGGCATCGAGAATGATGCGCAGCATGGCAGTTGCCGGCTGCGAGATCGCCGCGATGTTCAGCGTGTCGAGCGCCGCGATCGACACCGGAATGATGATCAGCGCAAACACGATGCCACCGATGGTCCGGGGCAGCATGGTCGGATCGCTCGGCCTGGTCGCCCCGACATGCGTCGAGAAGCGCTCGACATGGCTGGCCGTGATGACCGCCTCGACCGCCTTCTTGGCGACCTTGGCAAGCACATAGCCCAGGAAGAAGATCAGCGCGGCGCCGATAATCCGCGGGACCGCCTGGCCGAACCCCTGAAGCATGTCACCAAGCGGGCCGGTCGCGCCGGCAAGCCCCAGCGGCTGCGTTGCGAGGAACAGCGCGATCAGCAGAACCACCCAATAGGCGGCATCGCCAACCTGCGCGCCGATCGTGGTCGGGTTGCGCGGGTTGGCGTTCGGTTCGTTGGCGTGAATCGCGAGCGGCGTCTTGTTGACGAGCTTGGCGACGCCCCACTTCACGGCGCGGGCGATCGCCCAGCCGATCATCAGGATGATCAGCGCGGCGATGATCCGCGGCGTCCAGATTTCCACGTAGCTCCAAGCTTGCGCCCCGAAGTCGCGGGTGTTCGATACGACCGTATCGCCCGCATAGGTTACGTCTTGCATGATAGTGTCCCTAGAAACCCTCTACGGGGCCTGGTTCCGGAAGATACGCGGCATCCTCCGAACGGACGCCGATGCCGCATCCGATCCTGTTACGTCAGAGCGGCGATGCCGGATCAGCCAGAATACCGCACGCCGCCGCGGCCTTGCCGACTTCGAGCGGTACCTTGGGATCCTTGACCTGGCCGGAAACGCGGATGAAATCGCTCACCGTCAGGCGTCCCGGCGTCGTGTCGCCTTCGCGCGATGCCTTGGCGGCACGGCCAAGTTGCTGGAGCTGCCCGAGCGACAGGTTTGCCTCGAGTCGGTCGCCGACGCACCGCGACTGCGCCGGCTGGAAGCCATAGCCCTCGAGCGAGGTCGCGATCTTTGCCGACGGGTTGACGCACGCGGACAGCGACAACGCGCCCATCCCGACCGTGAGAACCCCTGCGATGCATGCGAAACTACGATGCTGAATCATGATAAGCCCCTGTCTTCGGGCGCCATGCGGCTTCCGTCCGATCGGACGTAAAACCCATATTTCCCAAACGCATAACAAGCAGCCAGCGGGATGTATCCTAGGTAGTGATGCACTATCGGACCATGCGAATTATACCATCCGCGGACTGGGTCGATCGCGCGAACACGGCACCGGGCGGCGGACCGGCCGGTGCTGGATTTCAGCCGACAGCCTTGCTGAGGATGCGGGAAAGCTGCTCGACCGAATACGGCTTGTGAAGCAGTTCGAACCCGTGCGTGCCGTCCTGCGCCAGCACGTTGCTGTAGCCGGACGTCAGGACTACGGGCAGCGTCGGGTAGCAGTCACGGATCGCTTTTCCCAGTTCGATGCCATTCATCCCGGGCATGACCACATCGGAAAAGACGATGTCGAACCGGGTCGCGTTCGCAGCGAGTTCGGCCAATGCCTCCTGTGCGTCGCCCGCCCACACCGTCACGTACCCGAGTTCGGCGAGCGACTGGGTGGTGAAGATGCCGACCTCCTTATTGTCCTCGACCACCAGGACACAGGTGCCGTGGCCATCCGCAAGCCCCTCGCCCACCGCATCGAGTTCGGCCACCGCGCCTTGGTCGACCTGCGGGAGATACAGCGTGAACACCGTGCCTCGCCCGACCTCGCTCTCGACGGTGATGTCGCCACCGGATTGCTTGGCGAACCCGAACACCTGACTGAGGCCGAGACCGGTGCCCTGCCCAACGCCTTTGGTCGTGAAGAACGGCTCGAAGATGCGCTCCAGTTTGTCGGGCTCGATCCCCGATCCGCTGTCGGCCATCGCGATCGCGACATACCGCCCCTCGACCGCCGGGTGCGAGCGAACGGCGGGAATGCGCGTCGCCGACCGCACCGTGATGTCGATCCGCCCCGCCCCCTCCATCGCATCGCGCGCGTTGACCGCCATGTTGACCAGCGCGGTATCCAGCTGGCTCGGGTCGACGCTGGTAAAACAGGGCGTCTCAGGAATATCGATGGCGATGACGATTCGCGATCCGGTCAGCGTGCCGAGCATGTCGGAAATAACCCGCAGGCTTTGTCCGACATCGATCACCTCGGGCTGCAGCGCCTGACGGCGCGCGAAGGCGAGCAACTGACCCGTCAGCTTCGCGGCGCGATCGGCGGTATCGGAGATCGCATCGATATACCGCTCCCGCCGTTCGGGGCTGAGATCGGGACGCTTGAGTAGATCGGTAGCCGAACGGATCACGGTCAGCAGGTTGTTGAAGTCGTGCGCGACCCCGCCGGTCAACTGGCCGACCGCCTCCATCTTCTGCGACTGACGCAGGGCGTCCTCGGCGGTCTGCAGCTCGCTCGTCCGCGCTGCGACCTGCTGTTCGAGCGACGCCGCGAGCGTGCTCAACGCATGTTCCGAGCGGCGGCGTTCGGTGGCGATCCGCGTCCGCTCGGCAACTTCGCGAATGAATACGACCTCGTCCGGTCGCCAGCGTCGCGACGCCGCCGACCCGACGTACAGCATCGCCACGAGGCAGCTATTCTCCATGACCGGCATGTTGATGATCGCCCGCGCGTCGAGCGCTTCGAGCGCGATTGTCGTCGTGACGGTCCGCGGATCGGTCCGCGCGTCCTCGATGCAAACCTCGTCACCACGCTTCAGGTCGTCGATGTACGAGCCATAGCCGCGCAGCGCGAAAACGCCCTTGAGCGGCTTCACGGTGAGGGCGCTCCAGTCGCGGACGATCGTCACCGTCTCGGCCGAGAGGTCGATTTCGCCAAAGCCGGCGCGACTGGCCTCGAGCGTGCTGCCGATGATCCGTGCCGCAGCAAACGCAATGTCGTCCGGCTGATCGATATCGCGGAAGACGTCACCGAGTTCGACGAGGCCCGCGCGCATGATCTCGTTGCGTTGATGCTCGGTGATATCGGTCGACACGCCGGCGATCCGCAACGCCTCGCCCTTGGCATCATAGAAAGGCTGGCCGCGCGATGCGATCCAGCGCACCTCGCCGTCCGGCCGGAGGATACGATAGATGACGTCGTAGTCATTGCCCTCGGCGATGCACCGACGGACTTCGGCCGCGCTTTTTTCGCGGTCGTTCGGATGGATGACCTGCAACCGCTCGTCATAGGTGAAGGGTTGATCGAGCGGACGCCCAAAAATCTCTTTGCAGGTTTCCGACGCGATCAGTTGGCGACTGACCACATCGAGCGTCCAGGTGCCGAACCGTGCTGCCTTGAGCGTGAACGCCAGTTCGCGCTCATGCTCCTTTTGGAGCCGCAGGCGATCGGTCAGTTCCGCCATCAGCGACGCATTGCTGACTTCCAGGCCATGCAACTTCTCGCGCTCGATCGTCACGTCGACCTGGCTGGCGAAGAAATACGCCAGTACGCCCTCGGTATCGTACACCGGCGCCATCAACAGCCGGTTCCAGAACAGCTCGCCATTGCTGCGATGATTGCGGATATCGATCTCGATCGATTCGGCGCGGCGCACCGCATCGCGGATCTTCGCGACCGCATCCGGATCGGTTTCAGGCCCCTGCAGGAACCGACAGTTACGCCCGAGAATTTCCTCCCGCAGATAGCCGCTGAGCCGGCAGAACGCATCGTTGGCGAACACCACGGGATTATCCGGAAGGCGCGGATTGGTGATGATCATCGGCATCCGGGTCGCCCGCACCGCCGCGACGAACGGATCGGTCCCGACATCCTGCCCCAGCACCTGGGCCGCGATGCGCTCGGCGTCCGCCGTCATTTTCGGCACGCCCTGGACGGTGCTGTCGGTCGTATCGGTCAAAGCCCGCCTCGATTGTCGCTAAGTCCCTGACATCTAGGCGACGCCCCGGATGGCTGCAATGGAGCCTTGCTCGCCGAGATTTATCCGACCGCTGCCGTCGAACCGCGACGCGGCGCGTTGAGCACCCCGAGGACGTTTTTCATAGAGGATGGTCGTTGCCGAATTTTCTGGTGGCCGAAAGCGAGACGGCAGACGAGCGCGAGGCGCGGCGCCGACATGCGGGGAAGAGTTCGGGCGAGACCTATGCCGCGACGCTGCGGCAGCTCCGACCCGATGCCGCGATTACCATCGTTGCCCCTGCCGATGAGGGCGCACACGTGTTCGACGCCGCCGCGCTGCATGCCTTCGATGCGGTGTTCGTCACCGGATCGCCAATGCATGTCTATGACGACACGCCGGAAGTTCGCCGCCAGATCGCTTTCATGCGCATGGTCTTTGCATCGCGCACGCCATCGTTCGGATCCTGTGCCGGGTTGCAGATCGCGGTTGCCGCGGCCGGCGGCACCGTCCGTAGAATGCCCGAACGGCTCGAGGCCGGTATCGCGCGCCGCATCACGCCGACCGAGGCAGGCCGCGATCACCCCTTACTCGCAGGCCGGGCCGCGAGTTGGGACGCGCCGGCGATCCACGGCGACGAGGTCGAGACGCTTCCCGCGGATGCGACCCTGCTGGCCAGCAACGCGGTCACTGCCGTCCAGGCCGCGGAAATCCGCCATGACGGCGGGGTTTTCTGGGGCGTACAATATCACCCCGAACTGGCGCCGGGCGAGATCGCCATCGCGTTGCGTCGCCAGTCGTCCGACATCGTCGACGCGGGACTTGCCGAGAGCGATGCCGATGTCGAACGGCAGGCGGCGTTGCTCGACGCGCTTCACGACGCACCCGATCGCCGCTCGCTATTATGGGCCTTGGGCGTCGACCATGCCTTCGCCGAAGAGACGCTGCGCCGAACCGAGCTTATCAATTTCCTCGATCATCTCGCCGGGCGCTGACCGCGACCGCATGCAATCCCGACGAACGCGATGCCCCCCGGGGCGAATCGTATCGGGAACTTGCCTCTGGTCCTGACAACGGCATGGATAGGAAAATGACCGACGCATCCACCATCACGCTCCATCGCCAAGGCTTCGAACAGCGGCCGGTGATCGTTATCGACGATTTCTGGTCGGATCCCGACGCGTTGCGCGACGATGCCGCGAGCCTTCGCATGGGTGTGATCGGACCGCATTATCCCGGCGTTCGCGCGGCAGTACCCCCTCGACTGGCGGAAACGATGCGACGGAAGATCGCACCGTTGCTGGCCGAACATTTCGGGCTCGATTCCGCCCCGGCGATTTCCGAAGCCTATTATTCTCTCGTCACCACCGCGCCCGCCGACCTCGCCCCGATCCAGCGCCTGCCGCATTTCGATGGCGTCGAGCCGCGGCGCATCGCCGTGCTGTTGTTCCTTGGCCACGGCGAACAGGGTGGCACCGCTTTCTATCGGCAGCGCGCGACGGGCTATGAAAGCGTCGATGCGACGAGGTTCGACCGATTTACGGAAGCGCTGGATACCGCAGTCCAGGCGCACGGCCTGCCCGACGCGGCCTATATTACCGACGATACGCCGCTCTTCGAACGGATCGCGGTACAGCCCGCCGTTTTCAACCGGGCACTCGTCTATGCGGGCAATACGCTGCACTGTGCCTATCTGCCGCCCGAAACGGTCCTTACCGCCGATCCGTTGGCGGGACGGCTGACGCTCAACCTGTTCCTGTTCGACGACTGATCGCGCCGACGCGCGGCTTAGGGCAATGATCGCGCCGACGCGCGGCTGGGGCAGTGATCGCGCCGACGCGCGGCTTAGGGCAATGGTCGCGCCGACACGCGGCTAGGGCAGTGGTCGCGCCGACGCGCGGCTAGAGCATCCCCAGGTCTGTGTTCGTGCAGCGCGGCATAAGCTGCTGACACGGCTGTGAATACGTATGCTGATTCCTTTTGCCGGGCCCCTCTCGGGGATACAGCGGCTTCAGGACAATCGACGCGCATGCACGACGTCGAGGACACTGAAAAACACAGCCGAGGATGCGCGGGATCCGTCTCGCCGAAGGGGATTTCATGAGCAATTTCAAACCGTATCGCGGCCACGCGACGTTCGGACTGACGACGCACACGCGCCTCGCGCTCCGGGTCAGCGCAGCCGCGCTCGCCGCAGCGCTGATCCTGCCGGGACAGGCTGCATTCGCGCAGGTCGCACCCTCGACTGCGACACCCGGTACGCCGAACGCCAACCCGACCGCGGCTGCGCAGGTCGATGCCGTCACCACCGCTGCCGAGCCGACGCCGCAGCCGGCGGACGCGGTTCCCACCGCACCACAAGATGCTGCTGCACAGGCCGTTGCATCGCCGGACGACGCGTCCGACGGCGGTGACATCGTCGTGACCGGCATCCGCGCCGGCCTCGAATCCTCCGCCAAGATCAAGCGCCAGTCGGTGCTGATCGTCGACTCGATCTCGGCCGAAGACGTCGGCAAGCTACCCGACGTGTCGATCGCGGACTCGCTCGCGCGCCTGCCGGGCGTGACCGCACAGCGTCTCGAAGGCCGCGACCAGCGCCTGTCGATCCGCGGCCTCGGCCCCGATTTCTCGACCACGCTGCTCAACGGCCGCGAACAGGTCACGACCGGTGACAATCGCGGCGTCGAGTTCGACCAGTATCCGTCTGAATTCTTCAAGAACGTCAACGTCTACAAGTCGGCCGACGCCTCGCTGATCGCCGCCGGCATCGCCGGCACGGTCGACCTGCGGATGCTGCGTCCGCTCGACCAGCCCAACCGGATCGTCGCGATCAGCGCGCGTGGCCAGATGAACGGCATCGACAAGCTCAATCCAGACGGCACGCGCTACGGCTATCGCGCCTCTGCGACCTATGTCGACAAGTTCGCCGACGACACGCTCGGCATCGCGATCGGCGTATCCGCGACGCAGACGCCGTCGCAGAACGAGCGCTACAATGCGTGGGGCTATAGCGGCACCGGCACCGCAGCCGACCCGTTCCTGGTCAACGGCGCCAAGCCCTATGTCCAGTCGAACGAACTGAAGCGCTACGGCGGCGTCGCGACGATCGAGTGGCAGCCGTCCGACAGCTTCCATTCGACCTTCGACGCGCTGTATTCGCATTTCCAGGAAACGCAGATCCTGCGCGGCATCGAATTCCCGCTCGCGGGGCAGCTGGCCAGCGCCGGTACGGTCGGCGGCACGACGGTTTCGGGCGTGACGAGCAGCGACGGTTTCGTCACCGACGCAACGTTCGGCAACGTCTTCGGCGTGCAGCGCAACGATTATAACCAGCGCAAGGCGGACAATTACTCGTTCGGCTGGAACAACGATCTCAAGCTGACCGACACGATCCACCTGAACGTCGACGCGAGCTGGAGCCATGCGGACCGCACCGACTTCCTGCTCGAAACCAACACCGGCACCGGTTTCGCGAAGAGCGGCGCGGCCGACACCGTCACGGTCAAGCAGAACGGCAACGGCACCTACACCTTCTCGCCGACGCTGGATTACACCGACACCAACGTCTTCAAGCTGACCGATCCGCAAGGGTGGGGCAACAACGGCACGCAGCAGGTCGTCCAGACCGGCTTCCTCAACCGGCCGAGCTTCAAGGACGATCTGAAGTCGCTGCGCGCGAGCCTCAACGGCGAATTCTCGAACAGCGTCGTCAAGGGCTGGGAAGCCGGCGGCAACTATAGCCAGCGCAAGAAGACCAGCGCCTACACGTCCTATTTCCTGTGCCCGCCGGGCGGCGGCGTGGGCTGCACCGTGGCGAGCGGCTCGCCGCTCAGCAGCGACGTTCCCAGCGAGGCGCAGCTCGGGACCAATGTCGCGCTCGATTATCTCGGCATCCCGCAGATGCTGACACTCGACCCGCTCTATCTCTATAACAACACGCTGCAGTCGGCGTTCGATGGCCGGCCGTCTGCGCTGGTGCGCGACAATGTCGTGCTCGAAAAGGTGTGGACCGGCTACGCGAAGGTCACGATCGACGGCCTGGTCGGCGACAAGCCGCTCAAGGGCTCGATCGGCGCGCAGGTCGTGCATTCGGACCAGAGCTCGACCGGGCAGATCGCCAGCGTCGTCGGTGGCGCGGTGACGATCGCACCGGTGAAGGAGTCGGTGAAATACACCAATTTCCTGCCGTCGGCGACGATGTCGGTCGAACTGATCCCGCTGGGCTTCGTCAAGGTCGGCGCATCGCAGACGATGATCCGTCCGCGCCTGGACCAGGAGCGCGTCACGCAGGACGTCGCGATCAACCTGACCAACATCGGCCAGACGCCTGCCGGCCTGTTCCCGGTGTTCACCTCGACCGGCGGCAACGTCAATCTGAAGCCGTATCAGTCGACCAACATCGATCTGTCGTTCGAGAAGTATTTCAGCGGCGGCGGCTATGTCGCGCTGTCGAGCTACTTCAAGCACCTGACCGACTTCGTCGATCCGAACAACTCGCTGCCCTACGACTTCTCGGCGCTGCTCCCGTCCCTGACCGCGGCGCAGCAGGCGCAGGTGATCGCGGCCGGTCAGACGATCGGCAATGTCTCCTTGCCCGACAACACCGGTCGCGGCGAAGTGCTCGGCGTCGAAGCAACCCTGTCGCTGCCGTTCAAGGCGATCACGTCCGCACTCGACGGGTTCGGCATGTTCGCCAGCGGCAACTACACGCAGTCGACGATCAAGTATGGCAGCAACCCGACCGAGGCGATCACCCTGCCCGGCCTGTCCAAATGGACCGGCAGCGGCACGATCTACTTCGAGAAATGGGGCTTCCAGGCGCGCGCGAACTATCGCTACCGCTCCAGCTTCCTGGCCGAGGTCGCAGGTCTGTCGGCCAACCCGACCTATCGCACCGCCCGGGCGGAAGCGATCCTGGATGCGCAGATCGGCTATGAGTTCCAGTCCGGCCCGCTTCGCAACTTCGCGATCCTGGCACAGGCGAAGAACCTGACCGACCGGCCGTTCGTCACCTACCAGAACGACGATCCGCGCCAGGTGATCGACTATCAGCGCTATGGTCGTGATTACTATGTGGGCATCACCTACAAGTTCTGACCGGGGGGCGGGGCGGTGGATGCCGCCCCGCGAGGCCCTGCTGACGGGCACCTGACGGTTTGAAAACGGGACGCAGACTATGGCCGACCACCCCTTGCGCATAGTCATTGCCGGTGGCGGTACCGCCGGCTGGATGGCCGCCGCCACCTTCGCGCGGTTCCTGGAGACGGGATACGAGATCGACCTGATCGAGTCCGACGCGATCGGCACGGTCGGGGTCGGCGAGGCGACGATCCCGCAGATCCATCTGTTCAACGATGCGCTCGGGCTCGACGAGGATGCGTTCCTCCGCGCGACCGGCGGCACGTTCAAGCTCGGCATCGAGTTCGTCGACTGGTTCAAGCCGGGCCACCGTTACATGCACGCGTTCGGCGATGTCGGTCGCGACGTCGGCCTGTTGCCGTTCCACCAATATTGGCTGCGCGCGCGGTCGCTGGGGCTCGCCGGCGATCTCGGCGCCTATTCGCTGAACACGCACGCCGCGCTTGCCGAGCGGATGCAGCGGGGGCCTGCCCGTACCGCGCGGACGCTGCCGTCGATGCCGTACGCGTATCATTTCGATGCCGGCCTCTATGCACGCTACCTGCGACGCTATTCCGAGACCCGCGGCGCCAACCGGATCGAGGGCAAGATCGTCCGTGTCACGCGCGACGGTGAGAGCGGGGACGTCTCCGGCCTGGTTCTGGAGAGCGGCACGACCGTCGCCGCCGACCTGTATATCGACTGCACCGGCTTTCGCGGGCTGCTGATCGAGGAGGCGCTCGGCACGGGGTACGAGGACTGGACGCATTGGCTGCCGTGCGACCGCGCGATCGCGGTGCCATCGGCGCGCAGCGAAGCATTCACGCCGTACACACGCTCAACTGCCCATGCAGCGGGCTGGCAGTGGCGGATCCCGTTGCAGCATCGCACCGGCAACGGCGTGGTGTTCTCCAGCGCACACATGAGCGAGGACGAGGCGACCGCGACGCTGCTCAGCGGACTAGACACCCCGGCGATGGCCGATCCGCGGACGATCGCGTTCCGCACCGGCCGCCGCAAGCAGATGTGGAACCGCAACGTCGTCGCGCTCGGGCTGGCGGCGGGGTTCATGGAACCGCTCGAATCCACCAGCATCCACCTGATCCAGTCGGCGATCTCGCGGTTGCTCAAGCTGTTGCCGGGGCGCGTTATCGCCGATGCCGATCGCACCGAATTCAACCGCCAGAGCGACTTCGAATACGAGCGCATCCGCGACTTCATCATCCTCCATTACAAAGCGACGGAACGCGACGACTCGCCGTTCTGGCGCCAGTGCCGCGACATGGTGGTGCCCGACACGCTCGCCGCGAAGATCGAATTGTGGCGCGGCAGCGGGCACATCGTCCGCGAGCATGAGGAGCTGTTCACCGAGGTCGGTTGGCTCCAGGTGCTCGCCGGGCAAGGCATCGTGCCGCGCGGCCATCATCCCCTGGCGGATGCGATATCGACCGCCGATCTGGCCGAGTTCATGGACACGATCGACAAGCTGAACGCGCGCGAGGCAGGCCAGATGCAGGATCATGCCGCGTTCGTCGCCCAGCACTGCGCCGCCGCGGCGGGCCTGACCGCATGACCCCCGACGCCGACACCCTTTTACGATCGAGACCGATGACCGCTTCCGAGACCCCGACGCCCTGGTGGAAGGGCGCCACGATCTACCAGATCTATCCGCGCAGTTTCGCCGACTCGAACGGCGACGGCATCGGCGACCTTGCCGGCATCACCGCGCATCTCGACTATGTCGCCGCGCTCGGTGTCGACGCGGTGTGGTTGTCGCCGTTCTTCACCTCGCCGATGGCGGATTTCGGATACGACGTGTCGGATTACCGCGACGTCGATCCGATCTTCGGCACGCTCGCCGATTTCGACGCGCTGATCGCGCGCGCGCATGCGCTGGGCCTGAAGATCATCATCGATCAGGTCTATTCGCACACCTCGGAGGAGCATGACTGGTTCCGCCAGAGCCGCGCGTCGCGCAGCGGCGACAAGGCGGACTGGTATGTCTGGGCCGATGCCAAGCTCGATGGCACGCCGCCATCGAACTGGCAGTCGGTGTTCGGCGGCCCGGCCTGGACCTGGGACGCGCGACGCGGCCAATATTACATGCACAATTTCCTCAAGGATCAGCCGCAGCTCAACGGGCATAATCCCGCGGTGCAGGACGAGCTGATCGCGACCGCGCGGTTCTGGCTGGATCGCGGCGTCGACGGCTTCCGCCTCGATGCGATCAACTTCGCGATGCACGACCCGGCGCTGACCGACAATCCGCCCGCGCCCGCGACCAACCGCGCACGGACGCGGTCGTTCGATTTCCAGCTGAAGCTGCACAATCAGAGCCATCCGGACATCGTCGGCTTCATCGAGCGGATCCGCGCGCTGCTCGACGAATATGGCGCGGGGTTCACGGTCGCCGAAGTGGGTGGCGACGACAGCGACCGCGAGATGAAGCTGTTCACCGGCGGCAATGGCCGGCTCAACAGCGCGTACGGTTTCGACTTCCTGTACGCGGACCGGCTGACCCCCGAACTGATCGTCGATGCGGTCGGCAACTGGCCCGATACGCCGGGTCTTGGCTGGCCGAGCTGGGCGTTCGAGAACCACGACGCACCCCGCGCGATCTCGCGCTGGACGACGCCCGACCAGCGCGATGCCTTCGCGCGGATGAAGATCCTGCTGCTCGTCGCGCTGCGCGGGAACATTTTCTTGTACCAGGGCGAAGAACTGGGCCTCACGCAGGTCGACATCGCCTTCGCCGACCTGCTCGATCCCGAGGCGATCGCGAATTGGCCGCTCACCTTGTCCCGCGACGGGGCCCGCACACCGATGCCATGGATCGGCGCGGCACCCGATCTCGGATTCGGCAGCACCCAGCCGTGGCTCCCGTTCGGCGAGGATCATCGTGCAATCGCGGTCGATGCGCAGGAAGCCGACGCGACATCGCTGCTGCACTGGACGCGGACGCTGATCGCGGCGCGGAAGGCCCATCCGGCGTTGCGGCTTGGCAGCCTGCGGATCGTGCACAGCGACGATGCGGTGATCGCGTTCGAGCGCGAGTCCGACGACGAGACGCTGCTCTGCGTGTTCAATCTCGGGGACGACGCACGTGGCTGGCCGACCGGCATCGCCACCGATGGCGACATGCTGTTCGCAACCGATCACGCCGACACGACGACGCTGCCGCCGCTGTCCGGGCTGGTGCTGCAGCGGTGATCGACGGGCTCGGCCAGAACATCGTCATCCTCGGCGGCGGTACCGCCGGGTGGATGACCGCGTGCCTGGTCGCGCATCGTTGGAGCGCGCGCGGCGTTCGCGTCACGCTGGTGGAAAGCCCGGAGATCGGCATCGTCGGCGTCGGCGAAGGATCGACGCCGCAGTTGAAGCACTTCTTCGACACGCTCGGCATCGCTGAAGCCGAGTGGATGGCGGCGTGCGACGCGACCTACAAGCTCGGGATCGGCTTCGAGGGCTGGTCCGACCGCGCCGGGTACGAACGCTATTTCCACCCCTTCCCCACCGCGCTCGACGGCCACACCGCACCGCAATTCTTCTACAACACGCGCGCACGACGGACCGGTCGCGATGTCGAGGCGCACCCGGACCGGTTCCTGCTCCCTGCCCGCCTCGCTGCTCAGAACCGCGCACCGCAGCCCGCCGCGAACTTCCCGTTCGAGGTCAGCTACGGCTATCATTTCGACGCGTACAAGGTCGGGGCATTCCTGGCCAAGCATGCGACCGAGACGCTAGGCGTCGTCCACCTCCAACGCCGGATCGCCAGTGTCGAGCGTGCGCCTAACGGCGACATCGTCGCGCTGATCGATACCGATGGCGAGCGTATCGTGGGCGACATCTTCGTCGACGCCAGCGGGTTTCGCAGTACGATCTTCGGCGCGCTGGAAATGCCGTTCGTCAGCTATGCCGACGCGCTGTTCAACGACCGCGCGGTAGTGATGCCGACCGCGCACGCACCCGGCGCGCCGATCCCCAGCCAGACGCGCGCAACTGCGCTATCGGCTGGCTGGGCGTGGCACATCCCGCTGACCAGTCGAAACGGTAACGGCTATGTCTATTCCAGCCGTCACCTGACCGAAGCGCAAGCCGAGGCCGAACTCCGCGCCCATATCGGTGTCGACACCGGCGAAGCGCGCCACCTCAAGATGCGCGTCGGCCGCGTCCGCGACAGCTGGTCGCACAACGCGCTCGCGGTCGGGCTGGCACAGGGCTTCCTCGAACCGCTCGAGGCGACCGCGCTGCATCTCGTCATCGCCACCGTCGAAGCGTTCCTCGACATGGTCGATCAGGGCGGCGCGACTGACGCGGTCCGGACCGCGTTCAACACGCGGATTGCCGCGCGCTACGACGGAGTCCGCGATTACATCGTCGCGCATTACCGGCTGAACCAGCGCCACGACGATCCGACCGGCTATTGGGCGGAAGCGCGCAGCGTGGACGCCCTGTCCGACGACCTGAAGATGCTGATGTCCACCTGGTTCACCGGCGCCGACATGGTCGCGGCGATCGATCGCGCCGGGCTCGGCCGCTATTATTCGGCAATCAGCTGGCATTGCCTGTTCGCCGGCTACGGCACCTTCCCCGATGCCGCGCGGCTCGTCCCGCCCGGCGCCGATATCGATCCCATCGACCTGCCGAAGATCGACGATTTCCTGACCCGTTGCGCATCGAATTTCGGGTCGCACGCCTCTCGCCTCCGCCACCTGGCGGACCACAAGGATACCGTATGAAACGCCTAGCCCTCCTGCTCGCCGCCACCGCTGGCGTGTGCAGCGTTCCCGTCTACGCGCAAACGCCCGCAGCGGCCGCCATCCCCGCGCCAACATTGACTCCACGGAGCGACGGTATCGACGTCCATGTCGGCACGACCACCACGCGGATCACCGCGATGACCGACGGTCTGGTCCGCGTGCGCATCGACAAGAACGGCCTGTTTCCGGAAGACGCCAGCTGGGCCGTCCCCGCCGCGATCCGCCACCAGAAGATCGCCGTCACCGCCGCCCCCGACGGCTTCACCACCGCCAGCGTCCGCGTGCGGATCGGTGCCGGCGGCGCGATCACTTTCGAGACGCTCGACGGCAAGATCATCTCCGCCGACGCCGCCCCCGTCGCGACCGACGGCAAGGCGTTCGCGATCTCGAAGACGCTGCCGATCGCCGAGCATTTCTATGGCCTGGGCGACAAGACGCAGGGGCTCGACCGGCGCGGCCACGGTTTCGTCGACTGGAACACCGACGCGTTCGGGTTCAGCAGCGCCGACGATCCGATCTACAAGTCGATACCCTTCTTCATCGGCTCCGGCGGCGCGGGAGGCAGCTACGGCATCCTGCTCGACAACACCTACCGCACCTGGTTCGACTTCGGTCACCGCGACGCCGAGACGCTCTCGTTCGGCGGCCCCGACGGCCCGATCGACTATTATTTCATTGCCGGGCCATCGATGGCGGAGGTCACGCGGCGTTATGCCGACCTGACCGGCCACGCCCCGCTCGCGCCGAAATGGGCTCTCGGCTACCAGCAGTCGCGCTACAGCTATGGCAGCGCCGACGAGGTTCGCCAGATCGCCGCGCGCCTGCGCAGCGACCGCGTGCCGACCGACGTGATCTGGCTCGACATCGGCTATCAGGATCGCAACCGGCCGTTCACCACGGACGCCAAGACCTTCCCCGACCTCCCTAAGCTCGCCACCGAGATGAAGGCCGACGGGATCAAGCTAGTCGCGATCACTGATCTCCACATCGCCGCAGTCGAGCAGGGCTACGCGCCGTACCAGAGCGGCATGAAGGCCGATGCGTTCATCAAGAATGCGGACGGCACCCCCTATGTCGCGCCGGTCTGGCCGGGGCCGTCGGTATTCCCCGACTTCACCAAGACCGCTGCACGGACCTGGTGGGGCACGCAATATAAGGGCTTTCTCGACGCCGAGATCGCGGGCTTCTGGAACGACATGAACGAGCCGGCGATCTTCGAGACGCCGACCAAGACGATGCCGCTCGACACCCGCCACCGCATCGACAGCGACGATTTCACCGCGCGCATCACCGATCACCGCGAGGCGCACAACGTCTACGGCATGCTCAACACACGCGCGACGTTCGATGGCCTGCTCAAGCTGCGCCCCGACGAGCGCCCGTTCGTGATGACCCGCGCGAGCTATGCCGGCGGGCAGCGTTATGCGGTCACCTGGACCGGCGACAACAGCGCGACCTGGGATCATCTGAAGCTGTCGGTGCAGCAGATCATCAACCTCGGGCTGTCGGGCTTCGGCTACAGCGCCGCGGACGTCAGCGGGTTTGCGGGCGGCCCGAGCCCGGACCTGCTCACCCGCTGGACCGAGATCGGCGCGTTCACGCCGGTGTTCCGCAACCATTCGGCGACCGGCACCCCTCGCGTGGAACCCTGGGTCGACGGCCCCGACCATCTCGCGATCCGCCGCCGCTTCATCGAGGAGCGCTACCGGTTGATGCCGTATTTCTACGCGTTGGCGGACCAGAATGCGCGGTTCGGCGATCCGATCATGCGGCCGGTGTTCTACGATTATCCCGCCGCCGCGACCGCGTCGTGCGATCAGTCGATGGCGTTCACGCTCGGCAAGTCGCTGCTGATCGCGCCGCCGCCCAAGCCGGAGTCGCCGCAGGTCTATGACGTCTGCCTCCCCGCGGGCGGCTGGTATGATTACTGGACCGGACAGCGCGTCGGCACGCCCGAGCCCGCCGCTGCCGGCCCGATCCAGTCGGCGACGCAAGCAGTACCGACCGCGCGTACGCTCGGCGACCGGGTGACCGAAACGCCGCGGCTCGATCACCTGCCCGTGTTCGTCCGCGCCGGTACGATCCTGCCGCGCCAGCCTTTGGTCCAGAGCACGAGCGAAACCCCGAACGGTCCGCTCCGTCTCGACATCTATCCCGGCGCCGACTGCCTGGGGACGCTCTACGAAGACGATGGCCGCACGCTCGCGTACACCCGCCGCGGCTATTTCCGCCAGACGGTGCGCTGCACGATCACGCCGACCGGCCTGTCGATCGACTTCGCCAAGCCAGAGGGCGGGTTCAAGCCGTGGTGGAAATCGATTGCCGTCACCGTCCACAACTGGACCGGGAGCGGCGCCGCCACGGTGAAGGGCAAGCGCCTGGACATGGTCGGTGACGCCCAAGCTCTGACCGCGACCGTGACCGTTCCCGCGCAATCCGGTGCCACCACGATCGCGATCGACGGACGCACAGCGCGCACCAACTGATCGCGGAGCCGCCCCGCGCGTAGCGGAGTGTTGCTCAGCGAACACCCGACGACCATCCCGCGCGCACCGACGTGCGCGGGATGGTCGCGGCTGCCTTTAGCGGGAGCGCAGAAGAGCCTCGGCGCGTGCGGTGTACCGCCCTCCCCCATAGTGACGCGGTTCTAATCCCCTTGCCGGCACTAGAAATCCCGGTATCGCTTGCGGAACGGATTTACCCATACGGAAGAGCCAAGTATTCCCGTCGCTGACGATCAAATATAAGTTTACAAAAAATCTTTTTGATACTGATAATTGATCGCCTTGATCTCGCACACATCTGCTAAAGACCATCAATACCAAGTGTGACGCCGTCGAACCGGATGTCAGACACATACTCTGGTTTTTAGAGACACCGCGACATCGATACGACGCTCTCCAAGTTTTTCGACGGGCTTTCGCTCGGGGTCTCGCTCGCCGAAGATGACCGGAATCACGTTCTAAATCTGCCCTTTACGCGAAAGACATTCATGGCGTCGGGATATCTCGTACGCCAGGGTGACCGGTGTGATACCGTTTCGGTACTATTGGATGGCTATTGTTACGGCCAAAAGGACGATGGCGAGGGAAATTGCCAGATCGTGTCGCTTGCCATACCCGGTGATGTTATCGGCCTCGAGCATGTATACTTGCTGACGACCGATCATAACGTCCGCGCGCTCACGACGGTAGACGTCGCCATGATACCTTTATCCGCGGTCCAGCAACTCTCCGCGAGCCGGCCGGCGATCGCCCATGCCCTTGGTATTCATCAAGCGATAAACCATGCGATCGCCCGCGAATGGATCGTCAACATTGGCGCCCGAGACGGCTTGCGCCGCGTCGCGCATTTTCTGTGCGAATTTGCGGTCCGTTGCGACGCCTGGCGGAGCGATACCGCCGCCGGCTACGAGTTGCCGATGTCGCAAGAACAGATCGGCCAGGCGACGGGACTGACCGCGGTTCACGTCAACCGAATGCTGAAGACGCTTCACGCCGCCGGCCTGATCGAGCGCAGCTGGCGCAACGTCGTGTTCTCAAACTGGGAAGGGCTGCGCGACGTCGCCTGCTTCTCGTCGGATTATCTGCATCCAGGCCGGCAGGTGCCCGCCCCCAGCTACCGAACGGTCTAGTCCGCCTGATGTCGGCGCCGCGGTCGCTGCTCCGCCGACATAGACTCCAGCTCCAGCCGTTCTCGACGATCGAACTACAGAGATCTGACCGAATCGATAGACTCGGCCAGTGAAACCCAGGTTCGATCCTGAGTCACTTCGCGGGCTGGACACGAAATAATGTTATCTAAATCTTAATAGACGGTCTTAATTCCAGTCTTGCGCCGCCAGACCGATCGGCAAACCGTCTCAATCACCGCAAATTGTACGTTTTACACTATCATATCAAGTTTATAGCTTGATTTTTATTTGATAGACTTACATAGGTTAAGCAGACTTAGCGATCATACCGTGCGATCCTCGCGACCGGTCGACCGCTTGGGATACAATGCCCTGACCATATGGGTTTCGATGGCAGCGAGGTTCGACGCAGATCGATCCGCTGCAATCCGCTAAGGCTTCGTCCTCGCTTCGGGCGCTCTACCCCCTTCGAACGGCTCCCGCTGCTGCGGATGGGAGATCCGTGCCTTCCATCCGCGGTGACGATCGAGGTGTTCATGTACAAGTCGACCCTATGGGCGGCCGCGCTTGCGGCTGTGAGCCCGGCTGCCTTGCTGGTTTCCGCGCAATCCGCGCAGGCACAGGTTCCCGTCGGCGCCGGCGGACAGCTCCAGCAGATCCCACCGACTCCGCTGAACGAGACTCCCGCGCCCGATTTCGGGTTCGAGCGCAAGACGCCCGTTGTCGTCGCCGCAACCGGTGGCCCCAAGACGCTCGTCCGGTCGCTCCGCGTGACCGGTGCGACGCTGTTCCCCGAGGCCGACCTGATCGCCGCGTCCGAATTCACGCCGAACAGCGAGCTCGATCTGTCCGACCTCAAGACGCTCGCCGCGCGGATCACCGCCTATTACACCAGCCGCGGCTATTTCGTCGCGAACGCCTACCTCCCCGAGCAGGACGTGCAGAGCGGCACGGTCACGATCGCGGTGATCGAGGGGCGCTTCGGCGCAGTCGGCGTCAAGAACGAGTCGCGGCTCTCTGACAGCGTCGCGAACGGTATCCTCGCCGGGCTCGACGTTGGCGATCCGGTCGCGGTCGCCCCGCTCGAACGTCGCCTGCTGATGTTGTCGGACCTTCCCGGCGTGCGCGTGAAGTCGACGCTCAGCCCTGGCACCGCGGTCGGCACGTCGGACCTGCTGGTCGATATCACCCCCGGCCAGAGCATCACCGGCAGCGTCGAGGCCGACAATGCCGGCAACCGCTACACCGGCGCCTACCGCGTCGGCGGTTCGGTAAACTGGAACAACCCGACCGGATCCGGCGACGTGCTGAGCCTGCGCGCGTTGACCTCGTTCTCCGGGCTCGCTTACGGTCGCGCATCGTACCAGGCGCCGATCGGCCAGGTCACGCTGGGCGTCGCCTTCGCGCATCTCGAATATTCGCTCGGCAAGGAATTCGACAGCCTCGACGGCAGCGGCAACGCCGACGTCGCCAGCGTCTATGCCAGCTATCCGCTGATCCGTTCGCGCGACAACAATCTGTACGTGACCGTCGGCGGCGATGTGAAATGGTTCGAGGACAAGATCGGCATCGTCGATACCACCAGCTATCGTCGCGCGCAGGTGATCACCGCAGGGCTCAGCGGCGACGAGCACGACACCTTGCTCGGGGGCGGCTGGAGCGCGTACTCGCTCAGCTATTCGGTCGGCAATCTCGACATCCGCGGCGCGTACGAGCGTTCCATCGACGCGCTGACCGCACGCACCGACGGCAGCTACGGGAAGCTGCAGTTCAGCTTCGCGCGGTTGCAGACGATCGCCGGACCGCTGTCGCTGTTCGCCTCCGCCCGCGGGCAGATCGCGTTCAGCAACCTCGACATCTCCGAGCGGATGGAACTGGGCGGCGCCTATGCGGTGCGCGCCTATCCCGAAGGCGAGGCGTATGGCGACCAGGGTTACGTCGCCACCGCCGAGGCGCGGCTGGCGCTGCCGCAGGTCGTGCCGGGTGCGCTCCAGCTGTTCGGGTTCGTCGACGTCGGCGAGGTCGATTACGTCAAGCACCCGTATTTCACCGGCTCCAATCACGCGAAGCGCAGCGCGTACGGCGCAGGCCTGAGTTGGGCGGGACCGTACGGGATCGCCGCCCGGGCGACCTATGCGCGCAAACTCGGCGACGAGGACGCGACGTCCGCCCCCGACAAGTCGGGCCGCGCTTGGTTCCAGGTTTCGAAGACCTTCTGACCGCGCCGCCAAACGCTGCTGGCACCCGCAATTTTGCGGCCATCCGCCGCCACCAAGGATACCGCCCATGACCCCCATTCCCTCTTCGCTCAGAAACACCAGCCGCCTCGCTCCCTCCGTTACGCGCACGCGGCTTGGCGGGCTGTTCGGCACGACCGGGCTCGCGCGGTTCGCGTGGCTGATCGGGTTCAGCCTTGCTGGCACGATGGCTGCACGTCCGGTCGAGGCGCAGACGCTGCCGACCGGGGGTGAGGTCGTGGCGGGCCAGGCCAGCATCGCGGCCGGCAGCAAGTCGCTGACCGTGACGCAGACCAGCGACCGCGCGGCGATCAACTGGCAGTCCTTCTCGATCGGCAAGGGCAATAGCGTCGTCTTCGACCAGCCGACCAGCAGTTCGGTCGCGCTGAACCGCGTGCTGGGCACCGATCCGTCTGTGATCCTCGGCAATCTGTCGGCGAACGGGAAGGTGTTCCTGGTCAACGCGAACGGCATCCTGTTTGGCCAGACCGCGAACGTGAACGTCGGCGGGCTGGTGGCCTCGACGCTCAACATCTCCGATGCCGACTTCCTCGCGGGCAAGAACAGTTTCGCAGGGACGAGCGGCGCAGGCGTCCAGAACGACGGCCGGATCACCGCGAAGAACGGCTATGTCGCGCTGCTAGGCGCGAACGTCGGCAATAGCGGGACGATCAAGGCGAACTTCGGCACCGTCGTGCTGGCAGGCGGCGAGGCGATCACGCTCGACGTGGCGGGTGACGGGCTGCTCAACGTCGCGGTCGACAAGGGCGCGGTCGGCGCGCTGGTCCGCAACGGCGGGCTGATCCGCGCGGACGGCGGCAAGGTCGTGATGACCGCGCAAGGGGCCGGCGACCTGCTCCACACCGCGGTCAACAACACCGGCATCGTCGAGGCGCGCACGTTGCAGAACCGTGGCGGCACCATCCTGCTGCTCGGCGACATGAAGACCGGCACCGTCACCCTCGCCGGCACGCTCGACGCGAGCGCGCCGGTCGGCGGCAATGGCGGCTTCATCGAAACCTCCGCCGCGACCGTCACCGTGGCGGACAGCGCCAAGGTCTCGACCTACGCACCGGGCGGCATGACCGGCATGTGGCTGATCGATCCGCAGGATTACGTGATCGGCGCGGGCGGCAACATCTCGGGCGCGACGCTGTCGGCGCAGCTCGTCACGACCAGCATCACCATCAGCACGATCCCCACGGCGGGCGACACGACCACCGGCAATGGCGACATCTTCGTCAACGATGCGGTCGCATGGACCGCGTCGGGCGTACCGACGACGCTGACGATGAACGCGTTTCGCGACGTCAACATCAACGCGCCGATCACCGCGACCAACGGCAACATCGTCGCCTGCTGTGGTCGCGACGTGAACGTCAACGCGGACCTGACGACGACCAACGGCAGCATCCTGCTGAACGCCGGGCAGAACGTGAACGTGTTTCACGCGATCACGACGACCGACGGCAACATCGCACTGTGCGCCGGCCACGACGTGCTGATCGATGCGGCGGTCACGCTGACCCGCGGCACGACGATCCCCGCGCAGAGCCTGGGCCTGCCGGTCGGGCTGACGCTGATCGCCGGCGCGGACGGCACCGGGCCGGGCGTCAACGGCGGCACGATCGTGTTCTCCGCGCTGTCGCCGCCGACCACGGTCACTGCGGCGCCGGTGTCGATCAACTACAACCCCATTTCGTACACGACTCCGACCGACTTCACGACCGAGTTCGTGCTGACCGAGGGCGCGGCGATCACCCAGCGCATGCTGCTGTTCCCGACCGCGCAGAAGGTCGCCGACGGCACCAATGCGGCGGTGCTGAGCGGGTTCAACACCAACGGCACCTCGGGCACGCCGACCGGCGTATCGCTGGTCGCCGGCCCGGATGCGACCGCGACGTTCGACAGCACCGGCGAAGGCACGGGGATCGGCGTGAGCTTCAGCGGCTACACGCTGACCGGTGCGAACGCGGACCAGTACGCGCTGGCGAGCTCGTGCTGCGTCGCCGGGTTCCGGACGACCGGGACGATTACGGCTGCTCCGGCTCCTGCGCCAGCGCCTGCCCCGGCACCAGCTCCCGCTCCCGCTCCCGCTCCCGCTCCCGCTCCGGCTCCGGCTCCGGCTCCGGCTCCGGCTCCGGCGCCTGCCCCGGCACCAGCGCCTGCTCCGGCACCAGCGCCAGCTCCAGCTCCAGCTCCAGCACCAGCGCCCGCCCCGGCACCATCGCCAGCACCGTCACCGACGCCTACGCCTACGCCGACGCCTACGCCCACGCCGACGCCCACGCCGCCCGTCATCGTCACACCAACACCTGTGCCAAACCTGCCGACCGCGGCACGCCCGATCCTGGACGTTCCGCCCGTGATGGTCCGCGTCCCGTCACCACCGCCGATCGAGGTCGTCGAGGATGGCGTAGCATTCCCGCCGCCGATCCGTCCGGGTACGGTCATCGTCGAGACCCCGGGCACGCCGCAGGCCGTGCAGCCGACACCCGATCGTCCCTTCGTGCAACCGACCCCGCCGAACACGCCGGCCGTCCCCGACTATCCACGCAAGCAGGCGCGCCATTAAAGTGATCGGCCGGGACAGGATCGGACGGCAATGGCGCGGTACGTTGATAACGGGACTCGTTGCGCTCGCGGCGACCTCCCCAGGCGTGGCGCAGGCCGTACGCGCCGAACCCGTAGGACGGTTCGGGACCGAAGCGGTTTCGAACGATGCGCGCGACACTGCGGACTGGGTTGCCGCGTCGCACGATAACCAGGGCCTGCCGTTCATCGTCATCGACAAGGTGAACGCCGTAGTCTTCGCATTCGACGCCACCGGTGGATTGCGCGGTACGGCACCAGCCTTGCTCGGCATGGCGCGCGGCGATGCGAGCGTGCCCGGCATCGGCCAGCGCAAGCTCGCGACGATTACGCCGTCCGAACGCACGACCCCCGCGGGTCGGTTCAAGGCCTCGCTCGGTCGCGACTTCGAACAGGACATCCTGTGGATCGACTATGACGCCGCGCTGTCGATGCACCGCGTGATCGTCGGCCGCCGCGTCGACAATCGCGC
The DNA here is from genome assembly GCF_036663855.1 of Sphingomonas fucosidasi. NCBI lineage: Bacteria > Pseudomonadati > Pseudomonadota > Alphaproteobacteria > Sphingomonadales > Sphingomonadaceae > Sphingomonas > Sphingomonas fucosidasi. The sequence goes on from NZ_JAXOJR010000002.1 coordinate 138,933, forward strand.
CGGCCGGCTCGCCTCACCGACGCCGAGCGACAACCGGATCTCGTATGGCTGCGTGAATGTGCCGCCGGGGTTTTACGACGGGGTGGTGAAGCCGTTATTCACCGGGACCGTAGGGATCGTCTACATCCTGCCGGAGACGAAGCCGTTGCGAAGCGTGTTCGCCGTGCCGGACTGACAGACAGACAATAAAATCCTCCCCCGCCAGGGGGAGGTGGCTGGCGCTCGCCAGACGGAGGGGGAGGACACGGAACAAGAATTATCGCGCTCCGTCCCTCCAGCACTTCTCAGCCAAGTCTGGTGAAATTGCGCCCCGCCCGGCCCCTACGTCACCGGCACCAAGGCCTCTCGCGATACCATTTGGTCAGCACGTATTTGACGCCCTGCTCGACCGGCATGCCCTGGTGCAGCGACCCCGGGTTCGGCCGCCCCAGCGCATCCATGTTGTTCCAGATCACCAGATTGCCGGCCTTCGGTGCGATCATCACGCCGGCCGTCGGAAAGTTCGTCCGGCCGCCCAGTGTCGGTTCGTTGAGGAACGTCATCGCCGACCAAGTCCGCTGTCCGCCGATCGGCACCTGATTTCGCCAATAATGCTGCCCGGTATCGAAGAAATCATGGTGCGGCTTGAACTCTTGTCCGACCGCATAGCGCTGGCCCTGCAAGGCTTCACCGAAGACCGGATCGAGACCGGTCAGATCGTCGAGCTTGCTCTCGACGGCCGTTACCGCGTCGGGTCCGGGATAGAGATAGCAGGTTTCGCTCGTCCGATACGACGGTACGGGATCGTCGGAGACGACGGGCGACGGCACGCGATCGGTATCGATCAGCCGGATCAGCGCAGCGCATTCGCCAAGCGTGAGAAAATTGCGGACGACATAGAGTTCGACGCCGTTTGACGGGATCCGGACGGCCCCGGCGTAATGCGCGATCCGCTCTCGAATGCGCACCGCGGAGTCGGATCGGGCCAGGGCTTCCAGCTGCCCGTCGCGCAGATCGAGCGCCGACAATGGAGCCGACATCAACGACGCATTTTCAAACTTGTCGGTCGGCCAAGCGCCAGTATCTAGAAATTCGGACATGTTTCGATCGCTCTACTCATACGCCCTTTACTAGACCAATAGCAGACATCTTATCATATGTTTATATTTTTTTCTTGATATATCTCAAACGTTTACTTAGGCGATTGAGCTGTAGCGAACTTTGGCCAGGCCCGATTGTGCGATTATTCGCCACCGCTACCCCGCCATGGACCCCGCCGCAACCGGGATCACCCTGAGGCGTTATAGGGCCCACGTATGATCAAGGTCGCCAGCTACAATATCCACAAGGGCATCGGGCTCGACCGTCGGCGCAATCCCGAGCGCGTGGTCGAGGTTCTGCGCGAAATCGACGCGGACGTGATCGCGTTGCAGGAGGCGGACCGGCGGTTTGGCGCAAAGGCATGCGTCCTGCCGCATCATCTGCTGGAGGAACACAGCGACTGGAAACCGGTCGATTTCGGCCTCCGCGCGCTCAGTATGGGGTGGCACGGCAACGTCATCCTGGTCCGCAAATCGGCGTGTGTGATCGCCAGCGAACCGCTGCACCTGCCGGCGCTGGAACCGCGCGGGGCGGTGATGGCTGACGTGCAACTCGCCGGCGGTACGATCCGCGTGCTCGGCATGCATCTCGATCTGTCGGGGCTGTGGCGGCGCAAGCAGGCGGCGGCGATCATGAATCATGTCGATACCTGCGCGCATCGTCGTCCGACCGTGATGATGGGCGATCTCAACGAGTGGAGCGCGGGCGCCGGGTGCCTGCGCGACTTTGGGCGCGACTATGCGTTTGCCGAGACCGGCGCGAGTTTCCATTCGCGGCGGGCGATCGCGCGGCTCGATCGGATCATGGTCTCGCGCGAGTTGAACGTGGTCGATTGCGGCGTGCATGCCAGCCCCGCGGCGCGGAAAGCGTCTGATCATCTGCCGATCTGGGCTATGCTCGAACCCAGGGCAACGGCTCCATAATCGATACCGAGGATGTAGAATGCGCGAGAAGGAACTGCGACTGGCGCTCGTCTGCTATGGCGGGATCAGCCTGGCGGTCTACATGCACGGCATCACCAAGGAGATCTGGCGTCTCGTTTGCGCGAGCCGCGCGTTCCATGACGGCGAGGTGCAGAAGGGCGGCAGCCAGGGTGTGTATCACGCGCTGCTCCAGGAGATCGAGGATCACGCATCGATCCGGGTGCGGGTGCTCGCCGACATCATCGCCGGCGCGAGTGCGGGCGGGATCAACGGCATCTTCCTCGCGCAGGCGATCGCGACCGGCCAGAGCCTCGATCCGCTGACCGACCTGTGGATGACGTCGGCCGATGTCGAGGCGCTGATCGATACCGAGGCGGCGCCGAAATCGCGCTTTTCGAAGGCATGGGCGATGCCGCTCGCGTGGATGGCGGCGGGACGGAGCACGGACAAGGTCGAGGCGCTCGACGAACCGACCCGTGAGGAGGTGCGGACCAAGCTGTCGCATTTCATCCGGTCGCGTTGGTTCGAGCCACCGTTCGGGGGGAAGACCTTCACCAACCTGCTGCTCGATGCGTTCGACGCGATGGGTGCGAACGAGCGCGGGCCGCGGCTGTTGCCGCCTGGCCAGCCGCTCGACCTGTTCGTGACGGTGACCGATTTTTCCGGGCATCCCGAGCGGTTGCAGCTCAACTCGCCCGCCGAGGTGGTCGAGACCGAGCACCGGCTGGTGGTCGACTTCACCGATCATGGCGGCGCGACCGAGACCCTCGCGCCGCGCGCCGAACTGGCGTTCGCGGCGCGCGCGACATCAAGCTTTCCGGGCGCGTTTCCGCCGTTCACGGTCGCCGAACTGGACGGCGTGCTGGAGCAGCGCAAGATCGCGTGGCCGGGCCGCAGTGGCTTCCTCGCGCGCGTGCTGCCCCGTCATACCGCGGCCAACGCGGCGGAAAGCGCGGTGCTGATCGACGGCTCGGTGCTTGCCAATGCGCCGTTCCGGCCGGCGCTCGATGCGCTGAAGGAACGCCCGGCGCGGCGCCAGATCGACCGGCGGTTCATTTACATAGACCCGTCGCCTGGCATCAAGCTGCGGCTCAATCGCGGCGAAGGCACGCCCGGGTTCTTCCAGACGATCATCGGCGCGATCAGCGACATTCCGCGCCAGCAACCGATCCGCGACAATCTGGAGGCGATCGCCGAGCGTTCTGCCCGGATCGACCGGATGCGCGGGATCGTCACCGCGATCCGGCCGGAAGTCGAGGCGGACGTCGAATCGCTGTTCGGCCACACGCTGTTCCTCGACCGCCCGACCGCGCCGCGTCTGATCGCATGGCGGCGGCGTGCTCAGAAGGCGGCAGCGGCGAGTTCGGGCTATGGCTTCTTCGCCTATGGGCATCTGAAGCGCAGCGCGGTGATCGAAGCGATCGCAAGCCTGTTGTACGATGCGGGGCGGCATCACAGCCCGCGGCGGCTGGTGCAAATCCGGGCCGCGATCGTCGCGCGGGTCGCGGCGACGGGCGCGGACCAACTCGGGGCGGGCTTCGCCAACGGTGCCAGCCCTGCGTCGATCGCGTTCCTGCGAACCTTCGACATCGGCTTTCGCATTCGCCGGCTGCGGCTGATGGCGCGGCGGCTGTCGGAGGTGGAAACCGCCGCCGATGAGCCCGAGCTCGCGCCGATGCGCGACGCGATCTACGAATCGCTGTCGCCGTATCTGGATCGGCTGCGCGGCGAGATGCATGCCGGGATGCACGATGCGGTGCGCGCGATGAAGGGCGATGCGACCGCGGTGCTCGAGACGCTTGGGCGGACGTTCGATCTCGAACGGCTCGACGCGGAGACCGACCAGCGGCTGGCGGAGGCGTTCGCCGCGCTTGCCAAGCCTGCACGGCGGACGTTGTTGCTCGCCTATCTCGGCTTTCCGTATTTCGACACCGCGACGCTGCCGCTGTTGCAGGGCGAGGGGCTCGACGAGTTCGACCCGATCAAGGTCGACCGGATCGCGCCCGACGATGCGACCGCGATCCGCTCCGGCGGCGCGGAGGCGACGTTGAAGGGAATCCAGTTCGGCACGTTCGGCGCGTTCTTCAGCCGGGCCTACCGCGAGAACGACTATCTCTGGGGGCGGCTGCACGGGTCGGAGCGGATGATCGACATCACCGTCTCGACGTTGCCGCAGACCGTGCGGATGAAGCCGGGGCGGGTCGCGGCGATCAAGCGGGCGGCGTTCCTCGCGATCCTCGACGAGGAGGAACCGCGGCTGACCGCGATCCTGCCGCTGATCGCGCAGTTGCGGACCGAGATCGGCTAAAGCCCCTCTTGCTCGCCAGAAGACTGGCCAAAACGCCGATGTGGCGGTAGCTCTGGGTTTCCAACCGCGTTTCGGCGCGATTGGGGCACAATAGAGGGTCGCCGCATGCAGTTCCTGAAAATCCTGTTCTGGTGCCTGCTGGCGTTCGTCGCCGCAGTGTTCACCATAAGCAACTGGAACGCCGTCCAGATCCAGCTTTGGGGTGGGCTGATCGCAGACGTGAACCTGCCGCTGTTGCTGTTCGTGACGTTCCTGATCGGGTTCGTGCCGACGATGCTGTATAACCACGCGATCCGGTGGCGGCTGCGGCAACGGCTGTCGACGTGCGAGCGCGAATTGCTGGAACTGCGGACGCCAAGGCCAGAGCCGGTGGCGTTCGTGCCGGTCGAAACGCCGGTTGCGACACCGATGACGACGGTGACGGCACCGGTGACGCCCGCCGCCGTGCCGCCGGGTGACGTGCGATGAGCAACCGGATCTACGTCGCGCTCGACACGCCCGATCTGGCGCGCGCGAAAACGATCGCCGCGCGCGTCCGCCATCATGTCGGCGGGATCAAGCTGGGGCTCGAATTCTTCTCGGCGCACGGCCAGCCCGGCGTGCATGCGATGGCGGAGTTCGGCCTGCCGATCTTCCTCGACCTCAAATTACACGACATTCCGAACACGGTGGCGAAGGCGGTGCAGGCGCTCGGCGCGCTCGAACCTGCGATCCTCACGGTGCATGCCAGCGGCGGGCGGGCGATGCTCGAGGATGCGAAGGCCGCGGCGCCGATCGGCACCAAGGTGATCGCGGTGACGATGCTCACCAGCCTCGATGCGGCCGATCTCGCGGCCACCGGCGTTACCGGGAACGCGCACGACCAGGTCGCGCGGCTAACCGAACTGGCGCGCGAGGCTGGGGTCGACGGCATCGTCTGCTCGGGCGCCGAGGTCGCGGCGGCGAAGGCGATTTGGCCGAAGGGGTTCTTCGTGGTCCCCGGCGTGCGCCTGCCAGATGGCGCGATCGGCGACCAGAAGCGCGTGGTGACGCCGCGCCAGGCCAGGGACGCCGGTGCCTCGATTCTGGTGGTCGGCCGCCCGATCACGCAAGCCGAAGACCCCGACACCGCCGCTCGCGCCATGGCTGCGACGCTTTAGGCTTGCTCCGTCATCCTGACGAAAGTCAGGATCCAGAGTAACGAGCGTCGACTGCCATGGCTCTGGATCCTGACTTTCGTCAGGATGACGGGACGTGTTGCTGCCGAAGGAACCAGCATGACCACCGCCAAGATCTGCGGCCTTTCCACCCCCGCGACGCTCGACGCTGCGATCAAGCACGGCGCGAGCCATGTCGGGTTCGTGTTCTTCCCTGCTTCGCCGCGCCACGTGACGTTCGCGAAAGCCGCCGAACTCGCCGCACGCGTGCCGGGCCATGTCGCGAAGGTCGGCGTGTTCGTCGATCCGGAGGACGAGATGCTCGAGCAGGCGGTCGCATCGGCCGCGCTCGACGTGCTGCAACTCCACAAGGTGACGCCCGCGCGGACCGCCGCGATCCGCGCGAAGTTCGGGATCGAGACCTGGGTCGCGGTCGCGGTTCGGACGCGCGGCGATCTGGAGGCTGCGCACGGCTTCACCGGAGTCGCCGACCGGATACTCTATGATGCCAAGACCCCGGACTCGGCCGCATTGCCGGGCGGGATGGGCTTGCGGTTCGACTGGGACCTGCTCGATGGGTTTAAACATCCGCTGCCCTGGGCTCTGTCGGGCGGACTCGATCCGGCCAACGTGGCGGAGGCGATCCGCCGCACCGGCGCCAAACTTGTCGACGTGTCCTCGGGGGTCGAAAGCGAGCCCGGTATTAAGGACGAAACCAAGATCGCGTCGTTCCTCGCGGCTGCCCACACCTGAATTGTTCACCCGCGGAGGCGGGTGCCCAGACTGGATCGCCACCTTCGCGGGGATACAAGGGCTTGGCGCGACATTTCGAAGTGCTAAAGCGCTTCACATGAACGCTCCAACCCTCGCCCCCAACTCATACCGCGCCCAGCCCGACGAGCGCGGTCATTTCGGTGATTTCGGCGGCCGCTATGTCGCCGAGACGCTGATGCCGCTCGTCCTCGAACTCGACGAGGCGTATCGTGCCGCCAAGGCCGACCCTGCGTTCAAAGCGCAGTTCGACGACCTGCTCGAACATTATGTCGGCCGCCCGAGCCCGCTCTATTACGCCGAACGCCTCACCGAAGCGCTCCGCGAGTCTGCCCCCGAAGGCATGGGCGCGCAGATCTGGTTCAAGCGCGACGAGCTCAATCACACCGGCGCGCACAAGATCAACAACTGCATCGGCCAGATCCTGCTGGCGATGCGGATGGGCAAGACGCGGATCATCGCCGAGACCGGTGCGGGCCAGCACGGCGTCGCCACCGCCACGGTCTGCGCGCGCTTCGGCCTGCCCTGCGTGATCTACATGGGCGCGCGCGACATCGAGCGTCAGGCGCCCAACGTGTTCCGCATGAAGCTGCTCGGCGCCGAAGTCCGCCCGGTGACCAGCGGCGCGCATACGCTCAAGGACGCGATGAACGAGGGGATGCGCGACTGGGTCGCGAACGTCCACGACACCTTCTACATCATCGGCACCGCCGCCGGCCCGCATCCTTATCCCGAGATGGTCCGCGATTTCCAGAGCGTGATCGGTACCGAGGCACGCGCGCAGATGCTGTCGCGGGTCGGTCGCCTGCCGGACATGCTGGTCGCGGCGATCGGTGGCGGCTCGAACGCGATCGGGCTGTTCCACCCGTTCCTCGACGATGCCGACGTCCAGATGCTCGGCGTCGAGGCGGCGGGCCACGGGCTCGACAAGGAACATGCGGCCAGCCTCGCGGGCGGTTTCCCCGGCGTGCTCCACGGCAACAAGACGTACCTCTTGCAGGACGAGGACGGCCAGATCACCGAGGCGCATTCAATCTCGGCCGGGCTCGACTATCCCGGGATCGGCCCCGAGCATGCCTGGCTGCGCGATATCGGCCGGGTGGAATATGACAGCGCGACCGACCAGGAGGCGCTCGACGCGTTTCAGTTGCTGTGCCGGACCGAGGGCATCATCCCCGCGCTGGAGCCAAGCCACGCGATCGCGACCGTGGCGAAGAGGGCGCGCGAGATGCGGCAGGACCAGATCATCCTGGCCAATTTGTGCGGCCGCGGCGACAAGGATATCTTCACGGTGGCGGAAGCGCTCGGGGTGGCGATATGACTGGTGTCGCCACAAGCACCCTCGCCACACTTCGGTCGACGCTCCCCGCAGCCTTTATCCGTCACCCCAGCGAAAGCTGGGGTATCAATGGGGCGGGTGCCGTGATCGCCAACCGGGATACCCCAGCTTTCGCTGGGGTGACGGGTTTTGGCGTGGCTCGGGATATGCATCGAGCGACGAGCATTGCTTGTGAGGGGGGCAAGTGAGCCGCCTCGCCACCACCTTCGCCCGAACGGCATCGGAAGGCCGTGCCGCGCTTGTCGCGTTCGTCACCGCGGGTGATCCCACCACCGAGGCCACCGGCCCGATCCTCGACGCACTCGTCGCCGGCGGCGCGGATGCGATCGAGCTCGGCATGCCGTTCACAGACCCGATGGCCGACGGCCCCGCGATCCAGGCCGCGAACATCCGCAGCCTCGCGCAAGGCACCCGCACCGCGGACATCCTCGCCACTGCCACCGCGTTCCGCGCGCGCCACCCGGACGTGCCGCTCGTCCTGATGGGCTACGGCAACCCGATGCTCCGGCGCGGCGCGGACTGGTTCGCGCAGGCCGCTGCCAACGCTGGCGTCGACGGCGTGATCTGCGTCGACGTACCGCCCGAAGAAGACGATGCGCTCGGCCCGCAGTTGCGCGCCGCCGGAATCGACCTGATCCGCCTCGCCACCCCCACCACCGATGCCGCCCGCCTGCCGACCGTGCTCGATGGCGCGAGCGGGTTCCTGTATTACGTCTCGGTCGCCGGCATCACCGGGCTCCAGCAGGCACAGCAATCCTCGATCGAGGACGCCGTCGCCCGCCTGAAATCCCAGACCGACATCCCGATCGCGGTCGGCTTCGGCATCCGTACGCCCGAGCAGGCGGCCAACGTCGCGCGCGTCGCCGACGGAGTCGTGGTCGGCTCGGCGATCGTCGAACTGGTCGCGCAACACGGCACGGCTGCGGCCGAGCCGGTCCGCGCCTATATCAAGTCTCTCGCCGACGCCGTCGCTTCGGCCCGAAAGGTTCCCGCATGAGCTGGCTCAACAGCGTCCGCAACGTCCTGCCCTTCGTCGCGAAGCGCGAGACGCCCGAGAATCTCTGGCACAAGTGCAAGGGCTGCGGGCAGATGGTTTTCACCAAGGAGCTCGAGGACAATCTGTACGTCTGCCCGAAATGCGATCACCACGACCGCATCGGGCCGAAGATCCGCTTCGCGCAGCTGTTCGACGAAGGTAGCTGCAGCGAGCTGCCGGCCCCGAAAGTCCCCGAGGATCCGCTCAAGTTCCGCGACCAGAAGCGGTACACCGATCGCCTCAAGGCCGCACGGACCGACAATAGCGAGCAGGATGCGCTGATCAACGCACGCGGGGCGATCGACGGCCACCGGGTCGTGGTCGGCGTGCAGGACTTCGGCTTCATGGGCGGCTCGATGGGCCTCGCGGTCGGCGAAGCGTTTGTCCGCGGCGTCGAGGCGGCGATCGAGGACCGGGTTCCGTACGTGATCTTCACCGCGAGCGGCGGCGCGCGCATGCAGGAGGGCATCCTCAGCCTGATGCAGATGCCGCGCAGCACGGTCGCGATCCAGATGCTGCATGACGCCGGCCTGCCGTACATCGTCGTGCTGACCGACCCGACCTCGGGCGGTGTGATGGCGGCGTATGCGATGCTCGGCGACGTGCAGATCGCCGAGCCCAAGGCGACGCTCGCCTTCACCGGCCGCCGCGTGATCGAGAGCACGATCCGCGAAAAGCTGCCCGAGGATTTCCAGACGTCGGAATATTATCTCGAACACGGGATGATCGACATGGTCGTCCACCGGAAGGACCTGCGCGAGCAGCTCGGCACGGTCATCGGGTATCTCAGCGCGCGCGAAGCTGCGTAACATACTCCCTCTCCCCTCCGGGGAGAGGGTCGGGGTGAGGGGCGGCCCAGCAGTGCAGCGCCCGCAACAGCCCCTCACCCCAGCCCTCTCCCCAGAGGGGAGAGGGAATTAGAAGAATGCCTGACCACGCCGTTTCCTCCTCCCCTGCCGTGCAAGCCCAGCTCGACCGACTGACCGCGCTGTCCCCCGGCGCCGACATCCTCGGCCTCGAGCGCATAACCGCGCTGCTAGCCCGCCTCGGCGACCCGCACCTGAGCCTCCCCCCTGTGTTCCACGTCGCCGGCACCAACGGCAAAGGCTCGACCTGCGCCTTCCTCCGCGCTGCGATCGAAGCCGCCGGGCATAGCGTCCACGTCTATTCCTCCCCACACCTCGTCCGCTTCAACGAACGCATCCGCCTCGCGGGCAAATTGATCGACGACGATCTTCTCGCGGCCTTGCTATCGGAAGTCCTCGATCAAGCCGCCGACCTGCAAGCCAGCTTCTTCGAAGTCACCACCGCCGCCGCCTTCCTCGCCTTCGCCCGCACGCCAGCGGCGGCGACGATCGTAGAGGTCGGCCTCGGCGGCAGACTCGATGCGACCAACGTCATCCCCAATCCCGTCGTCACCGGCATCGCCGCGCTCGGCATCGATCACCAGTCGTTCCTCGGCGACACGCGGCTGGAGATCGCCGGCGAGAAGGCGGGCATCGCCAAGCCCGGCGTACCCCTCGTCACGATGGACTATCCCAAAGCCCTCCGCGCAAAGATCGCCGCGGTAGCCGCCGCCGCGGGTGCCCCCGTCCACGCGCGCGGCACCGCTTGGACGAGCGAGACCGCACGCTCGACCGTCCGCTACGAGGATACCGGCTTCTCGGTCGTCACCAACCGCCCCCGCCTCGTCGGCGCACATCAGTCGCGCAATCTCGCGCTGGCGATCGCGATGCTGCGGCATCAAGGCGTTGTGCACATTCCGGAAGCGGCGATGCGCGCCGCCGCCGACTGGGCGCATTGGCCGGCACGCATGCAGCGCCTGTCCGACGGCCCCCTGCTCGCGCGCCTGCCACAGGGCAGCGAGCTATGGCTCGACGGGGCGCATAATCCCAACGCCGCGCAACCGGTCGCGCGGGCGCTGCGGACGCTGGCGAAGGGGCGTCCGGTCACGCTGATTTTCGGGATGCTCGCGAACAAGGACGCCGAGGCGGTGGTCCGCATCCTGTCGCCGTCGGTCGGGCATGTCGTCGCGATCCCGGTGCCGGGGCACGCGCATCACGCGCCCGAGGCACTAGAAGCGCTCGCACGAAGCTTCGGGAAGACCGCCGAAACGTCGTCGACTCCCGCCGACGCGCTCGACCTGATCGGGACTCGGAGCGCCGTGCCCAACCTCGTCCTGATCGCTGGTTCGCTCTACCTCGCCGGTGAAGTGCTCGCAGCGAACGACCAGCCGCCGGACTGAGTCCTTATTGCTATTGACTATCAATAACGTACACGCGAGTTTGTGGACTCAACCACGGAGTCGCGTGAATGACCGATACCCGCCCCAGTTCGACGCCCAGTTCGACGCCCGCCTCGACCACCCTGCTCGCCAGCGCGACGGCGTTGCTGCCGCATCCACTACCGCCTTGTGAAAATGCGCTAATCGCCCTGTTCGCAATGCGCCGGATGGGCGCGCATGGGCTCGCCGACGCACGCGCCGCGCACACGATGTTCACCGCCTTCGGGCAGAGCTTCCGTCGCCCGCTGGTGCTGTTGCGCGCGCTGATGGCGGACCTCGCGGGCACCTCGGCGGGAACGATCGCGATCGCGCCCTGCTGCTGTGCGCGGATGACCCCGGCCGAGTCGGCAATGTTGTCGATCCTCGCGCGGGTCGAGATCGCGCCTGGGACAGCCCGCTATCTGATGACCGATCTCCTCGGCGTCCGCCGCGTCGACGGCGTCCTCGCCAGCGCCGCGGCCGTCGCCGCCGCGTTTGCCGACGAGGGGCGACCGGTCACGATGTAAGGTTAAACGGACTCGCCAGCCCGCGCGTCGCCCTCTCCCTCGACGCCGGCGCTGCCGATCGAGCGGTCGATCATCCCCGACCGGCTCATCCACCAGAACAACACGATCCCCGGTACCGCGAGCACCGTCGTCAGCAGGTAGAAGTCGACATAGCCGAACGCCTCGATCAGTGCGCCGGCGGTCGTGCCGGTGACGATCCGTCCGACGATGCTCGCTGCTGCCGAGATCAGCGCGAACTGCGCGGCGGTGAAGCGGAGGTCGCAGAGCGCGGAGAAATAGGCGATCACGACAACGCCGCCAAAGCCGCTCGACGCGTTCTCGAAGCCGATCGCCGCGGCCATGCCGAAGTTTGAGTGCCCGGCCGCCGCCACCGCCGCGAACGACAGGTTCGAGACGCCCATCAGCACGAGCGACAACAGCACCGATCGCTTCATCCCCATCCGCGCGTACAGGATGCCGCCGATGAAGATGCCGACCAGATACGCGATGAAGCCGATCCCGACATCGTAGAACGCGATCTCGTCGCCGGTGAAGCCAAGGTCGTCGAACAGCAGCCGCAACGTCAAATTGGCCAACGTATCGCCGACCTTGAAGATCAGGATGAAGGCAAGGACGACGAACGCGCCCTCGCGCGAGAAGAACTGGACGAACGGCCCCCAGATCGCGCGGAACCCCTCGGCGAGACCACGCCGTTCGATCGGCGGGCGGCGGCGTTCGGGCTCGCCCAGCGCCAAGCCGGCGAGTACCGCGGGTAGTGCGAACACCACGCACGCCAGATAGGCGGCGTTCCAGCCGGCCCGTTCAGCGACCACCAGCGCCAGCGCGCCCGAGCCTGCCGAGCCGATCCGCCAGCCATATTGGCTCATCCCCGATCCGACGCCCAATTGGCGCGGTTCGAGCGTTTCGATCCGGAACGCGTCGATCACGACGTCGAACGTCGCGCCCGCCGCGCCGACCAGGATCGCCGCGGTTGCAGTCGAGGCGATGCTGGCCGCCGGGTCGATCAGGGCCAGATTGACCACCGCGGCGACGACCAAAGCGGCGGTGACGATCAGCCACGAGACACGCTGGCCCAGCCTGCCGATGATCGGAAGCCGGACGCCATCGACCACCCACGCCCACAGGAATTTCAGATTATAGACGAGGAACGCAAGGCTGAACGCGGTGACTGTCTTCTTGTCGATGCCGCTCGCCGCCAGCCGCGTGGTCAACGTCGCCCCGATCATCGCGTAAGGGAAACCCGACGAGACGCCTAGCGCGAGCGCGGCCAGCGGCGCCTTTTCGACATACGGCCGAAACCCGTCGCGCCAGCTTTTGCCTTCGGTTCCGTCCATCGCACTTACGCTCCCACTCGCTTGCGCGGACCCTAACGGGAAATCGCCGATGCGCTACCCGTCAGGCGATGGAAGGCGGCAAACGTCAGGCCTTTGCTTCGAACAGCGTGAACCCCGACGGCACGCGCTTCGGCTTTTTGCCACCGATCATCGCCTCGATCGCCTCGATCGCAGCGATCAGATCGCGTGGTGCGTAGGGCTTGGCCATGCAGCCGTGCGCTAGCGTGGTTGCCTCGACCGGGCAGCTTCCGGTCACGAACATCACCGGCACGCCGCCAGCCTGCGCCGCACGGGCGACGTCGATGCCCGATCCGTCGGCGAGGTTCACGTCGACCAGGACCAGATCGACCACGGTGTCGCTTTCCAGGATCAGCAGCGCCTCGGCGACCCGGTCGATCGTCGCGACGATCGTGAAATCCGCCTCGGCCAGGAAATACTCGGTATCGAACGCCACCAACGGCTCGTCCTCGACCACGAGGAGCCGGACGATCTGCCGCTTCTTCTTCCCGAACAACATTGCCGAAAGGCCCCCGGACGCTAACGAAAGGTCGTTACGCTCGCGTGCCTTAACGCGCCGCAGCACGAACGGTCGCAAATATTTCGCGCTTCGAGGCGATCCATAGTATCAGCCGCGCCATGACGACTTCAAAAGACGATAGCCCGACTGCCAGCCCGTCGCCCGACGCGCCTGCAACTACTGCAACACCGGTAAAGGGCGACCGCATCGCCAAGCTGCTCGCGCGTGCCGGGATCGCCTCGCGCCGCGATATCGAGCGGATGATCGCCGAGGGGCGCGTCGCGCTCAACGGCTCGACACTCGACACGCCCGCGACGATCCTGCGCAATCTGAACGGCGTGACGGTCGACGGCGATCCGGTCGAAGCACCGAGCGCCGCGCGTCTGTTCCTTTATCACAAGCCGACCGGGCTGCTCGTCACCGAGCGCGATCCTGCCGGCCGCACGACGATCTACGATCGCCTGCCGCAGGATTTGCCGCGGCTGGTGCCGGTCGGTCGGCTCGATCTCAACACCGAAGGGCTGTTGCTGATGACCACCGATGGTGGCCTCAAGCGCCAGCTCGAACTGCCCGCGACCGGCGTCGAACGCGCCTATCGCGCACGCGCTTACGGCAACATCACGCAGCCGCAGCTCGAGGAACTGATCGAGGGGATCGAGATCGAGGGCGTCCGCTACGGCTCGATCAACGCGAATATCGAGCGTCGGACCGGCGCGAACGTGTGGATCGAAATGATCCTGACCGAGGGCAAGAACCGCGAAGTCCGCCGCGTGCTGGAGCATCTGGGGCTGCAAGTCTCGCGGCTGATCCGGACGCGGTACGGGCCGTTCGTGCTCGGCGACCTGCCGCCGGGGCAGATCGGCGAGGTCCTCCAGCACGACGTCGTCGCGTTCCAGAAGGAGCTGGCCAAGGGTCGGCCGGAGGGTCCGGGTGCGCGCGCGAACATCGGGATCAGCGCGAGTGCCGGCGCGGGCGCCGGGATCGGTGCGCGGTCGAGCCAGCGGGGCAGCAATGCATCGCGACCTGCCGCAACGCGCCCGGCGCCGGGTGCTCGACCTGCCGCTGGCGGTGCACGAACGCCGGTTCGGAGCCCGTACACAGCGCCCGCAAGCTCGGGGTTCACGAGCGGTACGGTGCCGACCGATCGTCCGTCGCGGCCTGCACGACCCGAGCGGATCCGTCCGACTGCGGCGATGCAGCGCGGCGACGTCAACGATCCGTGGGCACGGCCGGATGCGCGCAATGCCGCTCGGCCGACGGGAACGCATCACGCCCGGCCGACGAGTGGCGAAATGTCCAAGCCCTATGTACGGCAGGAACGGGCGGATCGTGGCGAGGAGCTGAGCACCAGCCCGAAGATCAAACATTTCCGAGCCGCCAAGCCGCCACGCGATCGTGCAGCCCCGTCGCGAGTCGGCGCCGGGGGCACTGTGACGCCACGTCGCGCGGAAACGCCGCAGCGTCAGGAGCCGCAGCGTGGTTTCCGTCCGCAGGCCGATGATTCGCGCGGCCGCAGCTCGCTCGACAAACGTGCCGCGCGCAGTGCGTCCGGGCGTCCGGGTGCCGAGCCACGGCCGGTTCGCGATGCACCGGCACGGCCCGAGCGGGGGACTCGTCCTACGGCGCCCGGCAAGGGTCCGTCGGGAGGGCGCGGTCATCCGCCCCGTACACCACGTGGAGGGAAGCGCTGATGCGTATCATCGCAGGGCAGTATCGCGGCCGTCAGATCGCCGCACCCAAGGGTGACACCACCCGCCCGACCGCCGACCGGATGCGCGAGACGTTGTTCTCGATGCTGACGAGCCGCGTCGGCAGCTTCGAGGGGTTGGCGGTCGCCGATCTGTTCGCAGGCTCGGGCGCGCTCGGGATCGAGGCACTCTCGCGCGGCGCGGCGACGTGCATGTTCGTCGAATCGGACAAGCTGGCGGTCGACGCGCTGAAGGCGAACCTCGCCAAGCTGGAAATCCGCGGCGATGTCCGCGCGACGTCGGTGATGGCGCTCGGGCCCGCACCGTCGCCGCTCGACGTGATCCTGATGGATCCGCCGTACGCCACCGGTGCGGGGTTAGTTGCGCTCGACAAGCTGTCGCGGCTGGGTTGGGTCGGGCCGGCAACGTGGATCAGCCTGGACACGGCGAAGGCCGAGGTTGTCGAACTGGCGGGCTTCGAGGTCGACGCCACGCGCGTGCACGGCAAGGCGCGGCTGACATTGTTGCGGCCAGCGTCAGCGTAAGGGCATGTTCTCCCGCGAAGGCGGGAGAACACATTAGTTCCGCGGGGTGCGGCCGAGGATCAGCAGCCCGCCAAGGCTCAGCACGCCCGCGGCCATCAGATACGCGCCAACCAGCCACAACCCGCGCGGCGCGAGCGCCTCCGCCACGATCGGCGCGAGCGCACCGCCGAGCACGCCGCCAAGATTGAACGTCATCGACACGCCGGTGTAGCGCACTCCGGCGGGGAACAGGCTCGGCAGCCATCCGCCGAGCGGTCCGTAGGCGAACCCCATCACGAATAGCGCGCCCGACAGCCACAGCCACACCGTGAACAGCGATCCCGAGCCCAGCATCGGTCCCATCATTGCGCCGACGCCGATGCACCCGGCAAACCCGATCGCCAGCATCCGCGCCGCCGAATGCCGATCCGCCAATACGCTCGCGACGATGACCCCGCCTGCTAGGAACCAGATCGCTACCAGCTCGACTGCAAGGAACGCCTCGCGCGAATAGCCGAGGGTCTTGGTGCCGTAGCCAAGCGCAAACGCCGTCGCGAGGTAGAACAAAGCGAAGCACGCGATGACGCCGAACGTGCCCGCCAACGTCGCGCGCAGATGCTGCGTGAGCAACGTCGCGATCGGCACCTTGGGGAGCGCTTCGGTCGCCTCGGCTTCGAGGAAGGCGGGCGTCTCGGTCAGCTTGAGACGCACCCACAGGCCGAGCCCGACGAGGATCGCGCTCAGCAGGAACGGGATCCGCCAGCCCCACGCCAGAAACTGCGCATCGTCCAACACCAGGCCGATCAGCAGGAACAGCCCGTTGGCGGCGAGGAATCCGACCGGCGCGCCGAGCGGCGGGAACATGCCCCACGTGTTCTTGCGGTGCGGCGGTGCGTTCTCCACCGCGAGCAACGCCGCCCCACCCCATTCGCCGCCAAGGCCCAGCCCCTGCCCCAATCGCATCAGGCAGAGCAGCGCGGGCGCGATCCAGCCGACCTGCGCATAGGTCGGCAGGAACGCGATCCCGACGGTCGATCCGCCCATCAGCAACAGCGAGGCGACGAGTGTGGACTTGCGCCCGACGCGGTCACCGAAATGCCCGAACACGATCGCCCCGACCGGCCGCGCGACGAAGGCGAGGCCGAACGTCGCGTAGCTAAGCAGCAACTGCGCCGAGTCGGACTGCCCCGAGAAAAACAGGGGGCCGAACACGAGCGCGGCGGCGGTGGCGTAGATGTAGAAATCGTAGAACTCGACCGCGGTGCCGACCAGGCTGGCGGCGAGGATGCGGCGGTTTGAGGCTAAGGTCGTCATCCCGATGGCATCGCCCCGCTCGCCATTCCGGTCAACCGATTGCCGCGCCCTCTGATCCTCCCCCGCCAGGGGGAGGTGGCTGGCGCTTGCCAGACGGAGGGGGAGGAAAGGGTAACGCCCTGCTCCGTATCCTCCCCCCGTCGCTTCGCGCCACCTCCCCCTGGCGGGGGAGGATCAGAGAGGCAGGACGATCCTGGCGACAAGCCCCGGGGCGTTGTCGGCGAGTTCGAAATGACCGTCGTGCAACCGCGCGACCGCTTCGATCAGCGCCATCCCGAGGCCCGCACCGGGGGTGGATCGCGCGCTGTCCAACCGCCCGAAGCGCTTCAACGCCTGCGCTCGGTCGGCGGCGGCGATGCCCGGGCCGCGATCCTCGACCTGGATCGCGACGCCGTCGGTGCGGTGGACGATCCGCAGCGTGACCTCGCCGCCCCCCGCGCCGTGGCGGAGCGCGTTGTCGATCAAATTGGTGATCGCCTGGCTGATCAGTTCGCGGTGCAGCTTCATCGGCGGCGGGCGATCGTCGATCGCGATCGTGAAGACGAGCCCGGCATCCTCCGCGACGGGCGCGTAGAGCTCGCCAATCTCTTCGAGCAGGTTCGCGGGCGATACCTCGATGAAACGATCGCGCGAGACCGAACCCGAGCGGCTGATCTCGATCACCATCGTCAGCATCCGCATGACGAGATCGGTCTCGACCAGCAGCCCGCCGAGCGCCGCCTCGCGCGCATCGGGATCGGCGATCAGCACCGCCTGCTCGGTCTTGGTGCGCAGGCGGGCGAGCGGCGAGCGCAGGTCGTGGGCGAGGCTGTCGGTGACGATCCGAAGTTCGGCCATCACGCCTTCCAGTTTCCCGAGCATGACGTTGAGCCGTGCGGCAAGGCGATCGAACGCGTCTCCACCGCCAGCGATCATATCCACGCGCCGCGAGAGATCCCCCTCGCCTGCCGCCTCGATCGCCTTGGCGATACCGTCGAGCCGGCGACTGACATAGCGCGTGAGGACCAGGCCGCCGATCACGCCGAGCGCCAACGACAGGAAGACGGCCACTGCAAGCGCCCGCTCGATCGCGCGCTCCTCGGCCGCGATCAGGTCGAGGTTGCGGCCGGTGAGCAGCCAGTAATCGCCGAGCGGGTGGAGCGCATAGCCGGTCTCTCGCGCGGACCAGAGTTCGTCGGAGCCAAGTCGCGCGATCCGGAACTGGGTCACGCGGAGGGGGACGGCGAGGCGCGCAGGCGAAATACCGACGACCGCGCGGCCCTTGGGATCGATCACGGCCAGCACCAGCGAGACGTCGCCGGGAACGACCGCGCTGTCGATCGCCTGCCGAACTGCGATCAGTCCGCCGCTGCGCCATACCGCGCGCAGGGCCTCGGACTGTTCGGTGGTTTCGCGGCGGATCGCGTCGATCGCGTCGGCGCTAGTGGTCTTCCAGACAAACCCGACCAGCGCGAGGTTCGACACCAGCGCCAGCGCGATCGAAAGCAACGCGATCCGGGCTGTTACCGAAAGGCGGATCGCCACCGCTGATCAGCCTTCGACGGCGAGCCGGTATCCTGCCCCGCGCACCGTATGCAGGATCGGCGTGGGGAAGCCGTCCTCGAGCTTGCGGCGGAGGCGACCGATATGGACGTCGACGACGTTCGAGCCCGGATCGAAATGATAGTTCCAGATCTTCTCGAGCATCATCGTGCGCGTCACGACCTGGCCGGCGTGGCGGGCGAGGAATTCGAGCAGGTTGAACTCGCGCGCGCCGAGCGGGATCGAGCGGCCCGCACGCGAGACGGCGCGGGCGAGCAGGTCGATCTCGAGATCGCCGACGGAGAGCTTGGTCTTTTGCGGCTCGGTGGCAGCACGGTCGGAGCGGCGGAGCATGGCCTCGATTCGGGCCGACAGCTCGGCGAACGAAAACGGCTTGCAGAGATAATCGTCGGCGCCGGCCTTGAGGCCATCGACGCGGTCGTCGACGGCGGCAAGCGCGGACAGGATCAGGACGGGCGTGGCGATGCCGGCGGCACGAATGGCGCTGACCATAGACAGGCCGTCTAACCCCGGCAGCATACGGTCGGCGATGATGAGGTCGAAGATACCCTCGCTGGCGAGGAACAGGCCGTCACGGCCATCCGCGCAAACCTCGATGGCATGGCCGGCCTCGGCCAAGCCCTTGGCAAGATAGGCGGATGTCGAGGCATCATCCTCGACAATCAGAATCTTGCGGCTCAACGCGGTCTTACCTTCCCTGTCACCGAAATCGGTCACTATCTCCGACCCTTATAAACGGAAAGGCCGGCGGAAAGAAGTCTTCCCACCGGCCCCCACGGTACCCCCGGGAGTGACGGGCACCGATCTCTGGAAACGCGTGCGGCCGTTGCTGGCCACGGGTTGGTTCTAGGATCGGATGGGGGTCAGGGCGATGACCGAGGGGTGACAATTTCGTCATGTTGGTGGGTGTTTTTCGGCGGGCGCAGTCACGAAAGCGAGTGCGCTATTGGCGGGCGCTGATGCCGGGGTCGCCTTGGTAATCGGAAAACATTCAATCACGCCCTCTCCCTCGTCATCCCGGCGAACGCCGGGACCCATGGTTGGGGGGTTGGTGGTGGTCGTACGCCATCGCCTGGTCCGCCGTATCCATGGGTCCCGGCGTTCGCCGGGATGACGGAAAGGGGGCGCCACCAGATATCCGAATGCGGGCGCGAGGACAGGGACAGAAAATCGAGCCGGTAATGTCGTCGTACCCGCCATCTTGTTCCCCCGCGAAGGCGAGGGCCCAGTCTGGTCCCCCGCCTTCGCGGGGGAACAAGCCTACTTACCGTCGAGGATCGCCGAGATCGCGGCACCGACATGCACAATGTCCGCCATCCCATCGACACGGTGCACCAGCCCCCGAGCGTCGTAGATCGGCAGGATCGGGGCAGTCTTCGCCCGATATTCCGCCATGCGATTATGAACCGTCTCGGCATTATCATCAGGACGGCGCTTGAATTCGGTCGAGCCGCAAACGTCGCAGACGCCTGCCACGACCGGCTTCTTGTAGCGATCGTGATAGCCCGTGCCGCACTTGGCGCAGGTGTAGCGGCCGACGACGCGGTCGATCAGTGCGGCTTCGTCGACGCCGAGTTCGATGACGTAATCGAGCGTGCGTCCACGATCGGCGAGCAAGCCGTCGAGCGCCTCGGCTTGCGCGGCCGTACGCGGATAGCCGTCGAAGATGACGCCGTTCGCGGTATCCGGCTGGTCGAGACGCTCGCCGATGATGCCCGAGACGATCTCGTCCGAGACCAGACCGCCGGATTCCATGACCGACTTGGCCTGAAGGCCGACCGGCGTTCCGGCGGCGACCGCTGCACGCAGCATGTCGCCGGTCGAAAGCTGCACCATGCCGCGGTCTGAAACCAGCGTAGCAGCCTGGGTGCCCTTGCCCGCGCCAGGCGGTCCAAGAAGGATGATATTCACGAAACGCACTCCCCTCGTTCGTGCAGGATTTTTACCGCGTTAGACGCGCGGCTTAGCGAAGTCGATTGCCCTTGAGCTTCGCCTTCTTGATCAGGTCGCCATACTGGTGCGCCAACAGGTGCGACTGGATCTGCGTCACCGTGTCCATCGTCACGTTGACGACGATCAGCAGGCTGGTGCCACCGAGGTAGAACGGGATCTGCAACGCGGTCACCAGATATTCGGGCAACAGGCAGATGATCGTCAGATACGCCGCACCGATCACGGTGATGCGCGTCAGCACGTAGTCGAAGTAATTCTCGGTGTTCTTGCCCGGGCGGATGCCGGGGATGAACCCGCCATTGCGCTTCAGGTTGTCGGCGGTTTCCTCGGGGTTGAAGACGACCGCGGTGTAGAAGAACGAGAAGAAAATGATGCCGGCGCCGTACAGCAGCATGTACACGGGCGAGCCGTGCTGCAGGTACTGGTTGAGCGTGATGATGAAGTCACCCCACTTCGACTCGCCTGCGACGCGCTGGCCGGCGAACTGCGAGATCGTCAGCGGCATCAGCAGCAGCGACGACGCGAAGATCGGCGGGATGACGCCGGCGGTGTTGATCTTCAGCGGAAGATGGCTGCGATCGGCCTGCATGCCGCGCTGGGTCTGGCGCTTGGGATACTGGATCAGGATGCGGCGCTGGGCGCGCTCCATGAAGCAGATGAACAGGATCAACACGACCACCGCGACGACGATGCCGATCAGCTTGATCGGATCGAGCGAGCCCGAGCGGCCGCCTTCGAGCAGGTTGACGAGCGTGACGGGCAGATGCGCGACGATGCCGGCCATGATGATCAGCGAGACGCCGTTGCCGATGCCGCGGCTGGTGATCTGCTCGCCGAGCCACATCAGGAACATCGTACCGCCGATCAGCGAGATGACCGCGGCGACGCGGAACATCATGCCGGGCTCGATGACCGCCTGGATGCCCTGTGCTGCGCCAAGCGTCTCAAGGCCGACGGCGATGAAATAGCCCTGCACTGCGGTCAGGCCGACGGTGCCGTAGCGCGTGTACTGGTTGAGGCGCTTGCGACCCGATTCGCCGTCCTTCTTGATGGCGGCGAGCGTCGGCGACAGCGAGGTCGCGAGCTGCACCACGATCGAAGCGGTGATGTAGGGCATCACGCCGAGCGCGATCAGCGACATGCGGCTGAGCGAACCGCCCGAGAAGGTGTTGAAGAAGTCGAGCACGCCACCCTGCGTCTGCTGCGAGAGCAGGCCGAGCGCGGTCGGGTCGACACCCGGCAGCGGGACATAGCTGAGCAGGCGGAAAATGATCAGCGCACCGATCGTGAACCACAACCGCTTCTTGAGATCGGTCGCCTTCGCGAATTTCGAAAGGCTGATGCTTTGCGCCATCTGGTCGGCTGCGGATGCCATGCGTGTGATCGTCCTGGAAACAAAGAAGGCGGGATGCGTTGTGACCGCCCCCGCCGCTCATATAGGCGCAGGAGCGCGCTTGTCTAATGCCTAGACGAATTCCGGCCGCCCCCTGTCCCGTTCGTCCTGAGCGAAGTCGAAGGACATTGCCCAAAGTGACGTACCCTTCGACTTCGCTCAGGGCGAACGGAGGAAGAGAGGTCCCTGATAGGGATCGACAGGAAGTCGGCGGCGAGAAGACGCTAAGTCAGGCAAATAAAAAGGGGGCCGGCGCTTTCGCCCCGCCCCCTTTCGTTCGGCTTAAGCCTTGAACGACGCCTTGTGCGCCGCACGCTCCTTGTACTTCACGCCCTTCTTGGCGGCAGCCTTCTCGGCTGCGGGGACGAAGTGGATCACCTCGACCTTGCCGCCGATCTTCTCGACCGCTTCGATCGCGCCCTTCGACGCGCCGTCGACGGTGAACGAAAGGACCGTGGTCAGCTCGCCCTTGGCGAGGAGGCGGACGCCGTCCTTGCCGCCGCGTGCCAGGCCAGCGGCCTTGAGCGCGTCGTGGTCGAGCGTGGCGTTCACCTCGATCTTGCCGGCGTCGACCGCGAGCTGGATCGCGCCGAGGTTGACCTCTGCGAAGTCCTTGCGGAAGATGTTGTTGAAGCCGCGCTTAGGCAGACGCATGTGCAGTGGCATCTGGCCGCCTTCGAAGCCGGCGATGGACACGCCCTCGCGGCTCTTCTGGCCCTTCTGGCCGCGGCCTGCGGTCTTGCCCTTGCCCGAGCCGATGCCGCGTCCGACGCGCATCTTGGACTTACGGGCACCCTGGTTATCGCGGAGTTCGTTGAGCTTCATGGTCATGCACTCGCTTTCGCTTGTTACGCGCTGGTTGGATTCACGGTTGGAAACCGGAAATGAGGAAGGGGGCCGTTAGCCCCCTTCCCGGTATTTGTCACTAGGTAGCGTGAAGGGTCAGCCCTCGACCGACACCATGTGCTGCACCTTGCGGATCATGCCGCGGACCTCTGGGCTGTCTTCCAGCTCGCGGGTCTTGTGCATCTTGTTGAGCCCGAGACCGATCAGCGTTGCGCGCTGGTCCTTCTCGCGGCGGATCGGCGAACCGGTCTGCGTGATCTTGATGGTTGCCATGATCGCTTACTCCGTGATCGCAGCTGCATCGGCCTCGGCGGTCTTCGAACCACCATGGCCGAGCAGGTCGGCGATCTTCTTGCCGCGACGCTGTGCGACGGCCTTGGGCGAGGTCTGCTCGCCAAGGGCCTCGAACGTGGCGCGGATCATGTTGTAGGGGTTCGACGTGCCGACCGACTTGGTCACAACGTCCGCAACGCCCAGCGATTCGAAGACGGCGCGCATCGGGCCACCGGCGATGATGCCCGTACCCTGAGGCGCCGAGCGCAGCGTGACCTTGCCGGCACCGAAGTGACCGTTGCCGTCATGATGTAGCGTGCGACCGTCCTTCAACGGAACGCGAACCATCTTCTTCTTGGCAGCAGCCGTCGCCTTCGAGATGGCTTCCGGCACTTCGCGTGCCTTGCCATGACCGAAGCCTGCACGACCCTTGCCGTCGCCGACGACGACGAGCGCTGCGAAGCCGAAGCGCTTACCGCCCTTGACCGTCTTCGAGACGCGGTTGATGTGCACCAGCTTCTCGATCAGCTCTTCGCCGCCATCGTCCGAACCCGGACGACCGCCACGATTGTCGCGACCACCGCGACCGCCGTCACGACCACCGCGGTTGCCGCCCGGGCCACCGCTGCGACCGCCACCGGGGCCACCACGACCGCCACCGCCGCCGCCACCGGGACGACCACGGCCACCGCCGGTGTTGCCCTGGTAGCCAGTGCTCTGCGGGACGTTCTGAGCCGTGACGTCCTGTGCGGTCGTCTCGGGAGCGATTACTGCCGGCGTGTTGTTTTCGTCAGCCATGTCTTAGAACTCCAATCCGGCTTCGCGCGCGGCATCGGCAAGAGCCTTCACGCGACCGTGGTAGAGGAAGCCGCCGCGATCGAACACGACCTGGGTCACGCCCGCTGCCTTGGCAGCCTCGGCGACGCGCTTGCCGACCGAAGTCGCCGCGTCGATGTTGGCGCCGGACGTGCCGCGCACGTCCTTCTCCAGCGTCGAGGCCGATGCGACCGTCGTGCCAGCGGCATCGTCGATCACCTGGGCATAGATGTGCTTGCCCGAGCGATGCACCGACAACCGCGGACGGGTGCCTGCACGTGCGCGGAGCGCGGTACGGTTGCGGCGACGCCGCTTGGCGAAAAGAGAAAGTCCCTTGGTCATTACTTCTTCTTCCCTTCCTTGCGGAAGATGAACTCGCCGTCGTACTTGATACCCTTGCCCTTGTAAGGCTCGGGCTTGCGCCACTGACGAATTTCCGCGGCCAGCTGACCGACCATCTGCTTGTCCGAACCCGAGATCTCGATCGTCGTGTTGTCGGGAGTCTTGACTTCGATCCCCTCCGGCACGTCGATGTTGACGTCATGGCTGTAGCCGAGCTGCAGCTTGAGGTTGCGACCCTGCGCTGCGGCACGATAGCCGACGCCGGTGATCAGCAGCTTCTTGGTGAAGCCTTCCGACACGCCGGTGACCAGGTTCTGCACCATGGTCCGCTGCATGCCCCAGAACGCGCGAGCGCGCTTGGTGTCGTTGGCCGGCTGCACCGAAATGCCGCCGTCTTCGATCGTGTAGCTGATCTCGTCGCGAAGCGGCATCTTGAGGGTGCCCTTGGGGCCCTTCATCGTCAGCTGCTTGTTCTCGATGGTCGGCGTGATGCCCGCCGGTACGGTGACCGGCTTCTTACCAATGCGGCTCATCAGAACACCTCCGCGAGGACTTCGCCGCCGACGTTCTGCTCACGCGCTTCGGAATCCGAGAGCACGCCGCGGGGCGTCGAGACGATGGTGATGCCGAGGCCGTTACGGACGCGCGGGAGTTCCTGCGAGCCGGAATAGACGCGACGGCCGGGCTTCGAGACGCGCGCGACATGCTTGATCGCAGGCTGGCCCTCGAAATACTTCAGCTCGATGCGAAGGCCGGCCGCGGGGCCCATCTGCTCTTCGCTATAGCCACGGATATAGCCTTCGCGCTGCAGAACGTCGAGCACGCGGACGCGCAGCTTCGACGCCGGCGTGAGGACGGAGTCCTTCTTCGCGCGCTGGCCATTACGGATACGGGTGAGCAAATCACCCAGGGGATCGGTCACTGCCATGATTTAGTCCTTACCAGCTCGACTTCGTGACGCCGGGGATGAGGCCCTTGTTGGCCAGATCGCGCAGCTGAATACGGCAGAGCCGGAACTTGCGGTAATAGGCGCGCGGGCGACCGGTCAGCTCGCACCGGTTACGGATGCGGGTCGGGTTCGCGTTGCGCGGCAGTGCCGCCATCTTGAGGCGAGCGATCAGACGCTCACCGTCGTCGAGCGTCTTGTCCGCTGCGATCGCCTTCAGTGCCGCGTACTTCGGGGCATACTGCTTGACCATGCGCTTGCGGCGCTCGTTCTTGTTGACTGAACTCAGTTTCGCCATCGACTTAAGTTCTTTCTTTGCTAGCTCCCCTCCCGCTTGCGGGAGGGGTTGGGGGTGGGAAGGACCAACGCCTGTTCGGCGCGAGGCCCCTCCCCTGACCCCTCCCGCAAGCGGGAGGGGGACTTAGATTAAGCTGCCTTCTTCTCGTCGGCAGCGTCGCCTTCGATCGGGAACGGGAAACCGAACAGACGGAGAAGCTCGCGAGCCTCGTCGTCGGTCTTTGCGGTCGTCGTCACGATCACATCCATGCCGCGG
The DNA here is from genome assembly GCF_036663855.1 of Sphingomonas fucosidasi. Taxonomy (NCBI): domain Bacteria; kingdom Pseudomonadati; phylum Pseudomonadota; class Alphaproteobacteria; order Sphingomonadales; family Sphingomonadaceae; genus Sphingomonas; species Sphingomonas fucosidasi. The sequence goes on from NZ_JAXOJR010000002.1 coordinate 164,357, forward strand.
ATCTTGTCGACCCGGTCATAGCTGATTTCTGGGAACACGATCTGCTCCTTGATACCGCAGGCATAGTTGCCGCGGCCATCGAAGCTCTTCGGATTGAGACCGCGGAAATCGCGGACGCGGGGAAGAGCGATCGTGATGAAACGGTCGAGGAACTCGTACATGCGCTCGCGGCGAAGGGTGACCTTCACGCCGATCGGCATGCCTTCACGCAGCTTGAACTGCGCGATCGACTTCTTGGCCTTCGTCACGACAGGCTTTTGGCCGGCGATCAGCTCCATTTCGGAAGCAGCCTGGTCGACCTTCTTCTTGTCCTGCGTGGCTTCGCCAACGCCCATGTTCAGCACGATCTTGTCGAGCCGCGGGATTTCCATGACGTTCTTGTACCCGAACTTCTCGGTCATCGCCTTGATGATCATCTCGTCGTACAGTTTCCGCATGCGTGCGACGTAGACGGTCTCTGCGCCGTTCTGCTCGCCAGTGTTCTGATCAACCATTGATCTTCTCCCCGGTCTTGACAGCGACGCGGACCTTCTTGCCGTCCTGCTCCTCGAAGCGGACGCGGGTCGGCTTGCCGTCGGCGGTCACGTGCGCGACCTTCGAAACGTGCATCGGTGCTTCCTTGCGGATCAGGCCACCCTGCGGGTCACCCTGAGTCGGCTTGGTGTGGCGCACGGCGATGTTGACGCCCGATACGACGACCTTGTCGGTCTTCGGCATGGAGACGGTGACTTCACCGGTCTTGCCCTTGTCCTTGCCGGACAGGACGATGACCTTGTCACCCTTCTTGATACGCTGCGACGCCATTACAGCACCTCCGGCGCGAGGCTGATGATCTTCATGTGCTTCTTGCCGCGCAGCTCGCGAACGACTGGGCCGAAGATACGGGTGCCGATCGGCTCCTCGTTCTTGTTGACCAGCACCGCGGCATTGCCGTCGAAGCGGATGACCGTACCGTCTGCACGGCGGATATCCTTGGCGGTACGCACGATCACCGCGCGGTGAACGTCGCCCTTCTTCACACGGCCACGTGGCTGCGCTTCCTTGATGCTGACGACGATGATGTCGCCAACGCCTGCAACACGACGCTTGGAACCCCCAAGCACCTTGATGCACTGCACCCGCTTCGCGCCGCTGTTGTCAGCGACGTCGAGATTGGACTGCATCTGGATCATGGATCCGTATCCCTTCTCTGTCTCTGGGGTCGATACCGACCGAACCCCGCCTAAAAAATCACCCCGCCACGGACGAACCGCAACGGGGAGGAGCGGCCGCTTAGCCGTTCCACTCGTATTTCACAAGAACGATCTCGTTACCGTCATCCCAGCGAAAGCTGGGATATCCCGGTAACGAAGTCCGTCCCTGCCGCACGAGACCCCAGCTTTCGCTGGGGTGACGTACGTTTGAAAGTTCAGCCCTCGGCAGAAGCCCGCTCCGGCGTCGCGTGGGTGTTGACCCGCTCGATCACCTTCCAGGTCTTCAGCTTGGAGATCGGTGCGGTCTCTTCGATCCGCACGGTCTCGCCCTGCTTGAACTCGTTGCTCTCGTCATGAGCATGATACTTCTTCGAGCGACGGATGATCTTCCCGTAGAGCGGGTGCTTCACCTTACGCTCGACGTTCACGACCACCGTCTTGTCGCCCTTGTCGGACACGACCAGACCGGTCAGCACGCGCTTCGGCATGATACGTTCCTTACTTCGCGGCTTCAGCGCTGGTGCGCTGAGCCTGCAGGGTCTTGATGCGAGCGATGTCGCGGCGGACCTCACGAACGCGGCTCGGCTTTTCGAGCTGGTTCGTGGCGGCCTGGAAGCGCAGGTTGAACTGCTCGCGCTTCAGTTCGCCGAGCGACTCCGACAGCTGGTCGTCGCTCTTGGTCTTCATGTCGTCGATACGAGCCATGATCTTACTCGCCTCCCAGATGCGAGGTGTCACCCAGGCGGGCAACGACCTTTACCTTGATCGGCAGCTTCATGGCCGCCCGCTCGAACGCCTCGGCGGCAATCTTGCCATCGACGCCGTCGAGCTCGAACAGGATCCGACCCGGCTTGACGCGAGCGGCCCAATATTCCGGCGCGCCCTTGCCCTTACCCATGCGGACTTCGGCTGGCTTTCCCGAGACCGGAAGGTCTGGGAAGATGCGGATCCACAAACGCCCCTGGCGCTTCATGTGACGCGTGATCGCGCGGCGAGCCGCCTCGATCTGGCGTGCGGTGATCCGGTCGGGTTCCATCGCCTTGAGGCCGTAGGAGCCGAAATTGAGCGAGAAGCCACTCTTGGCGTCGCCCGAAATCTTGCCCTTGAAGGCCTTCCGGAACTTGGTCTTTTTTGGTTGCAGCATGTCTGTTCCTGCCCCTTAGCGACGATCGTCGCGCTGCGGCCGCACGCCGGAGGTCTGAGCCTCCATCATGATGCGGTCGTACGACGTCGGATCGTTGCCGAGAATCTCGCCCTTGAAGACCCAGACCTTCACGCCGCAAACGCCATAAGACGTGTGCGCCGTAGCCTCGGCATAATCGATGTTCGCGCGCAGCGTGTGCAACGGAACCCGACCCTCACGATAGCTCTCCGACCGTGCGATCTCGGCGCCGCCAAGACGGCCACCGCAGTTCACCCGGATGCCCTCGGCACCGAGACGCATCGCCGACTGGACCGCACGCTTCATGGCGCGACGGAAGGCAATACGACGCTCGAGCTGATCGGCGATGCCCTGCGCGACGAGACGCGCATCGACTTCCGGCTTGCGGATTTCGACGATGTTCAGCGACACGGTCGACGACGTCATCTTGCCGATCGTCGAACGCAGCTTCTCGATGTCCGCACCCTTCTTGCCGATGATCACGCCGGGGCGTGCAGCGAAGATGGAGATACGGGCCAGCTTGGCCGGACGCTCGATGACCACCTTGGAGATCGCGGCCTGCGGCAGCGTCTTCATGATGAATGCGCGGATCTTGAGATCCTCGAGCAGGAGCCGACCATAGTCGGCGCCTTCGGCGTACCAGCGGCTATCCCAGGTACGGTTGATCTGCAGACGCAGACCGATGGGGTTGCTCTTCTGACCCATTATGCTTCTTCCTGCTCGCGCACGACGATGCGCAGACGGCTGAATGGCTTGAGGATGCGGGTCGACTTGCCGCGGCCGCGGGTAGCGAAGCGCTTCATCGTGATCGACTTGCCGACCGAAGCCTCGGCGACGACGAGTGCGTCGACGTCGAGGTTATGGTTGTTCTCAGCGTTGGCGATGGCCGAGGCCAGCACCTTGCGCGCTTCGATCGCCATGCCCTTGGTCGAGAAGGCGAGGATGTTCATCGCATCGCCGACCTTCTTGCCACGGATCAGCGCAGCCACGAGGCCGAGCTTCTGCGCGGAACCACGGATCTGCGTACCGACCGAAAGCGCCTCGTTGTCCGCGACCTTACGCGGGCTGACTTGCTTAGACATCAGCGCTTGCCCTTCTTGTCGGCGGAGTGGCCAGGGAAGTAGCGCGTGGGCGCGAACTCACCGAGCTTCATGCCGACCATGTCTTCGTTGACGGAGACGGGCACGAACTTGCGGCCGTTGTAGACGTTGAACGTGAGACCCACGAACGACGGCAGGATCGTCGAGCGACGCGACCAGGTCTTGATCGGCGAACGCGCGTTGGTGTCCTGGGCGGTTTCTGCCTTCTTGAGCAGATGAAGGTCCACGAAGGGGCCCTTCCAGACTGAACGAGCCATGTTAGCCCTTCCTCTTCGTCGAATGACGCGACCGGATGATCATCTTGTCGGTCGACTTGTTATGACGCGTGCGCGCACCCTTCGTCGGCTTGCCCCAAGGCGTAACCGGATGACGGCCACCCGAGGTACGGCCTTCACCACCGCCGTGCGGATGGTCGACCGGGTTCTTGGCGACGCCGCGCGTCAGAGGACGGATGCCCATCCAGCGCGAACGGCCTGCCTTGCCCAGGTTCTGGTTCTGGTTATCGGGGTTCGAGACCGCGCCAACCGTCGCCATGCAATCGCTGCGGATGTAGCGCTGCTCGCCCGAGTTCAGGCGGACCATCACCATGCCCTTGTCGCGACCGACGACCTGCACGTACGTGCCGGCCGAACGGGCGATCTGGCCACCCTTCATCGGCTTCATCTCCACGTTGTGGACGATGGTGCCGACCGGCATCTGACCGAGTTCCATGGCATTGCCTGGCTTCACGTCGGTCTTCTTTGCCGCGAGAACCTTGTCGCCGACGGCCAGACGCTGTGGCGCCAGGATGTAGGCGAGTTCCTCGTCCGGGTACTTGACCAGGGCGATGAACGCGGTGCGGTTGGGATCATACTCGATCCGCTCGACGGTGCCTTCGACGTCCCACTTGCGACGCTTGAAGTCGATGTAGCGGTACTTCTGCTTGTGACCGCCGGCGATGCCGCGCGAGGTCACATGGCCCTTGTTGTTACGACCGCCGGTCTTGTGCTTACCTTCGGTCAGCGCCTTGACGGGGCGACCCTTCCAGAGCGACGACTTGTCGACCAGGATGAGACCGCGGCGTGCCGGCGATGTCGGATTATAATGCTTGAGTGCCATGGCCTCAGATCCCCGTCGTCACGTCGATGGACTGACCGTCCTTCAACGTCACGATTGCCTTTTTCATGTCCGAGCGCGAGTAGTTCGTGCCCTTCCACTTCTTGGTCTTGCCCTTCTGGACGAGCGTGTTCACGCCGACGACGTTCACGTCGAACAGCGCCTCTACGGCCGCCTTGATCTCGGGCTTCGTGGCGTCGTTGGACACCTTGAACACCACCGCGTTGTGCTCCGACAGGGTCGTCGTCTTCTCGGTGATGTGCGGGGCCAGGATAACGTCGTAATGACGATTATCGATGCCCGCCTTCTGCTTCTTAGCCATGGAAGCGCGCCTCCAGCTTTTCGACAGCGGCGCGCGTCAGCACCAGCGTGTCATGCTTCAGGATGTCGTAAACGTTCGCGCCGGCAGCCGGCATCACGTTCACTTCGTACAGGTTGCCCGCAGCGAATGCGAAGCTGGTGTCGACCATGTCGCCGTCGATGACGAGCGCACGCTTGCCGAAGCCGAGCTTTGCGAGATCGCCCTGCAGCGTCTTGGTCTTGCCACCCTCGACAGCTAGGCTGTCCATGATGACCAGCGAGCCCGCCTTGGCGTGGCTGCTGAGAGCCATCCGCAGGCCGAGCGCGCGAACCTTCTTGTTCAGCGACGGGTTGAAGTCACGGACGCGTGCGCCGTGCGCCTTACCACCACCGATGAACACAGGTGCGCGACGATCGCCGTGACGAGCCGTACCGCCGCCCTTCTGGCGACCGAACTTCTTGCCGGTGCGGGCGACGTCTGCGCGCTCACGGGTGCCACGAGCCGTCTCGCGACGCTTCTCGAGCTGCCAGGTGACGACACGGTGCAGGATGTCGGCGCGCGGATCGAGGCCGAAGACCTCGTCGTTGAGCTCGATGTCCGCTGCGTCCCCGTTCTGGGGGGTGCCGGCGAAAGATGAAACCTTGATCTTCACGCTCAGCCCTCCTGGCCGTCGGCTGCAGGTGCGTCGGTCGTTTCGGCCGGCGTGTCTGCTGCGGTGTTGCTGTTTGCGGTCTTGAGACCGGCGGGGAACGGTGCGTCGGCGTGGCGCGCGACCTTCACCGAATCCTTGACGAAGAGCCAGCCGCCCTTGGAGCCAGGAACCGAACCCTTGACGAACAGAAGACCACGCTCGACGTCCGTCGATACGATCTCGAGGTTCTGCTGGGTGCGATACTTGTCGCCCATGTGGCCGGCCATCTTCTTGTTCTTGAAGACCTTGCCTGGATCCTGGCGCTGACCGGTCGAACCGAGCGAACGGTGCGAGACCGACACGCCGTGGGTTGCCCGCAGACCGCCGAAGCCCCAACGCTTCATGCCGCCCTGGAAACCCTTACCCTGGGTCTTGCCCTGGATATCGACGATCTGGCCTGCGACGTAGTGGTCGGCCGAGATTTCGGCGCCGACGTCGAGCAGGCCGTCTGCGTTCACGCGGAACTCATGGACGACAGCCTTGGGCTCCACTTCGGCCTTGCCGAAATGGCCACGCTGCGGCTTTGCGACATTCTTCGACTTGGCGACACCTGCACCAAGCTGGACGGCAGTGTAGCCGTCACGATCCATTTCGCGAACGGAAACGACCTGATTGCCTTCGAGTGCCAGAACGGTGACCGGCACGTGCCGACCATCTTCCTGGAACAGGCGGGTCATCCCCATCTTCTTCGCGATCACGCCAGTACGCATGATCTTGTCCCTTCCTAGACAGAGGCCCCGTCGGACTATTCCTCGGGGGCTTGCGGACCATGTCCGGAGCGAACTCCATGATGCGTCCACCTGACCCCATCCCCGGCAAAAGCCCTGAATGGAGTCGGTTCAACCCGGTAAATACGAAACGTGCCCCCGTCCCGGGCTGGTGCTTCCGCAAGTGCGGAAGCGTGACGGGGGACGCTGCCCCGTCGGCTTTCACCGACGGCGGTATCCCAATGTAGAGCGGCGCGGGACCATTGCTGGTCGACCGCGCCGCGCCAGCCCTTAGGCCAGCTTGATCTCTACGTCCACCCCTGCTGCGAGGTCCAGCTTCATGAGCGCATCGACCGTCTGCGGCGTCGGCTGGACGATATCCAGCATACGCTTGTACGTGCGCACCTCGAACTGCTCGCGCGACTTCTTGTCGATGTGCGGGCCGCGGTTCACGGTGAACTTTTCGATGCGCGTCGGAAGGGGAATCGGACCGCGGATGAGCGCGCCGGTGCGGCGTGCGGTGTCGGCGATGTCGCCAGTGGCCTGATCGAGCACACGGTGATCGAACGCCTTCAGACGAATGCGGATATTGCTGTCCATAGTCCCTACCGATGCGAAAGAGCGGGCCCGTTTCCGGGCTCTTGCTGGTTGATGTTTAAACCGAAGGCGGGCCATTACGGGAGAGTCGGCGAAAACGCAACTGGGGGGAGGTTTTTTTAAGCGACCTGCGATCGGCCATCATCGCTTTTGTTCCGCTACCTCTATCAACGTCCAATTGCTGCTTCCGCCCTATAAAGGCATGGTTCCCGGTAATGAGGTACTTGCCGACCAACCCAGCTCACGCCGTTGAGCTCCTTTTGCAATCCGTTTTCCAATCTCGGCCATTCGCAGCAGGCCGGGATAGTAGCGCCCACGTCTCTTTCCCTCAGAACGGCACTGAGATGCATTTCGAAGCGTCTGCGCTACTCGATGCAGCGCTATTTATTCGTCGGAACGCTTCTACCCATCTGCGATCGCTTTCAGTCGCAGATTTGCAAACAATGCTCGTCGAATTCATGACTAACCAAGTTCAACTCGGCGAGTTCGGCTGGTGGGATCTGCCCGACGACGAGCCGTTAGCGTCTCACGTCACTGCCGAAGGACGGGCGGCGTTGACCCAGGAGATGGAGCGCTCACCAATCTTCAACCCGCCTGACACGTTATTCCTCTACCCATTGAGAATCGCCAGGGTCGAGGCTTCATTCCGTACTGAGTCATTCAGCCTTCTATCAGTCGATGACCTGCCTGAAGAGCTATCACGATGGTACGATCCGGAAGAGATCAATAAGGACCGACATCCGCCGACCCCAATGCACCATGGAATGACACTTAGCGAAGTGTCGTGCTGGCTAGTCATCAAATCACCTATGAGCAAAACCGCTCAGCGCACTCGAAACGCGATCCTCGGTGCGTGCGCACTACTCCCCCACCCGGTCGAACGTTACCAATTTTCGATGGCAACCATGCCTCGGGGCTACATGAGTTTCGGGAAACGGGCGACATACCACAGCGGAGAGGCATCCACGCCAGCATTGGGAGAGCATTTGCAAATCGGAACCTCCGATCATGCATGGCTAAACCTGCTCGCCGAAAAGCTAGCCTCCGACGCCGATCGCGCCCGAAAAGCGATGCTGGCGTTGCAGTATTTCTATCGCGCTTGGGTTCGAGACCCTGCAACCCGGGTCGCGCCTCTTTGCGGCGCGTTGGATGCTCTTTTCGGTGACAAGGAGGCTGCAACGAATGCGATGGTAACCGCCGTTGGAGCACATCTGGGTTCGGATTTTGACGCTGCCCGAGCACGAAAATTAGCAAAACTCCGCGCGGGCGTCATCCACGGCGGTGCACCGAACATATACGAGGCTTCCGTCTATCATCGTTATTACGTCGATCACCGCAGCGACCCAATTCGTGATCTGGAAATTGCCACGGCCCGATGCCTCCAACAGGAGATTTTCGGACCAGCGCTCACCGAACGGCCTCACACGTATGCAGAGCTTTTGAGGCAGTACACTGGGATCAATATTTAAAGTGGGGTCACCTTCGCCCTGAATGTCCAAACCCGGTCACGAGTAGTTCGGCCTTCCGCCCCCTCTTCAAACACGAAAAAGCCCGGCTTCTCTCGCGAGAAGCCGGGCTCTTCGATCAACTCCCGAAGGAGAGGATGCTTACTTGTCGATCTGGCTCACGACGCCTGCACCGACGGTACGGCCGCCTTCGCGGATCGTGAAGCGCTGGCCCACGTCCATGGCGATCGGTGCGATCAGCTTGATGCCGAGCGACACGTTGTCGCCTGGCATGACCATCTCGGTGCCCTCAGGCAGCTCGACGGTGCCGGTCACGTCGGTCGTACGGAAGTAGAACTGCGGGCGGTAGTTGGCGAAGAACGGCGTGTGACGGCCACCCTCTTCCTTCGACAGCACGTACACTTCCGAGTTGAAGTCGGTGTGCGGCTTGATCGTGCCTGGCTTGCAGAGCACCTGGCCACGCTCGACTTCGTCACGTGCAACGCCGCGGATCAGTGCGCCGACGTTATCGCCAGCCTGACCCTGGTCGAGCAGCTTGCGGAACATCTCGACGCCCGTGACCGTGGTCTTGCGGACGGTCGGGTGGATACCGACGATCTCGACTTCCTCGCCAACCTTGACGATGCCGGTCTCGACGCGGCCGGTGACGACCGTACCACGACCCGAGATCGAGAACACGTCCTCGATCGGCATCATGAACGGCTTGTCGAGCGGACGCTCTGGCTGCGGGATGTAGTCGTCGACAGCCTGCATCAGCTCGGTGACGGCGTCGGCGCCGAGCTTCTGGTTCGAACCCGACAGTGCGCAGGTAGCCGAACCCTTGATGACGGGGATGTCGTCGCCCGGGAAGTCGTACGAGCTAAGCAGCTCGCGGATTTCCATCTCGACCAGTTCGAGGATTTCCTCGTCGTCGACCAGATCGACCTTGTTCATGAACACGACCATTGCGGGCACGCCGACCTGGCGTGCGAGCAGGATGTGCTCACGGGTCTGTGGCATCGGGCCATCGGTCGCCGAAACGACGAGGATCGCGCCGTCCATCTGGGCTGCGCCGGTGATCATGTTCTTCACATAATCGGCGTGACCCGGGCAATCGACGTGCGCGTAGTGACGGTTGGCCGTCTCGTACTCGACGTGTGCGGTCGAGATGGTGATGCCGCGCTCGCGCTCCTCGGGAGCCTTGTCGATGTTGGCGAAGTCGACAGCGGTACCGCCGGTCGTCTCTGCCAGAACCTTCGTGATCGCAGCGGTGAGCGACGTCTTGCCATGATCGACGTGACCGATGGTGCCGATGTTGAGATGCGGCTTGTTCCGCTCAAATTTTGCCTTGGCCATTGTTTCCTACCTTCTGATTCGTATTCCGGTGCCACCCCGGGAACCGCGCGAACGCGGCCCAATAGCGGCTGTTAAAGCGTTGCGCCAGCCCCTGCTTAGGGAGAGGCCGACGCGGAAGTAAATTCCGCGTCGTCGAACTTCGGTCGCTGACCGAAGCCGGCCGGCCTTTCGGCGTCTCCGAGCCAGGAAAACCTGGCTCGGTGCGCCTAGGGCTTACGCCAGCTTAGCCTTCACTTCGTCAGCAACATTCTGCGGCACTTCGTCATAGTGCGAGAACTGCATCGAGTACTGAGCGCGACCCTGCGTGAACGAGCGAAGCGAGTTCACATAGCCGAACATGTTGGCCAGCGGGACCATCGCCTCGACCGTCTGCGCGTTGCCACGGCTGTCGGTGCCCTGGATCTGGCCACGACGGCTGTTCATGTCGCCGATGACGTCGCCCAGATAATCCTCCGGGGTGACGACCTCGACCTTCATGACCGGCTCGAGCAGCGTGATGCCCGACTTCTGCGCCACTTCGCGCATTGCGCCACGGGCACAGATTTCGAACGCCAGTGCCGACGAGTCGACGTCGTGATACGCGCCGTCATACAGCACGATCTCGAAATCGATGATCGGGAAGCCGACCAGCGAACCCGACGCTGCGGTTTCGCGGAAGCCCTTCTCGATCGCCGGCAGATATTCCTTCGGAATGTTGCCGCCCTTGATCTCGTCCTTGAACGTGATGCCCGAACCGCGCTCGCCCGGCGTGACCTTGACCTTCACGCGACCGAACTGGCCGGTACCGCCCGACTGCTTCTTGTGCGTGTAGTCGACGTCGACCGGCTTCTTCAGATACTCGCGATACGCGACCTGAGGAGCGCCGACGTTCGCCTCGACCTTGAACTCGCGCTTCATGCGATCGACCAGGATCTCGAGATGGAGCTCGCCCATGCCCTTGATGATGGTCTGGCCCGACTCGGGGTCCGACGAAACGCGGAACGAAGGATCTTCGCGTGCGAGACGATTGAGCGCGACGCCCATCTTCTCCTGGTCGGCCTTGGTCTTCGGCTCCACCGACAGCTCGATCACGGGCTCAGGGAATTCCATCCGCTCGAGGATGATCGGTGCGTTCATCGCGCAAAGCGTGTCACCGGTCGTGGTATCCTTGAGACCCGCGAGAGCGACGATGTCGCCGGCGAAAGCCTCCTGGATGTCCTCACGGCTGTTCGCATGCATAAGCAGCATGCGACCGACCTTTTCCTTCTTGTCCTTGACCGAGTTGGTGACCTGCGATGCGGTCTCCAGCTTGCCCGAGTAGATGCGGGCGAAGGTCAGCGTACCGACGAACGGATCGTTCATGATCTTGAACGCCAGTGCCGAGAACGGAACGTCGTCCGACGAAGGACGTTCGTCCGGCGTCACGCCGTCGAGCTTCAGACCCTGGATCGCGGGAACGTCGAGCGGCGAAGGCAGATAGTCGACGACGGCGTCGAGCAAAGGCTGAACGCCCTTGTTCTTGAACGCCGAGCCGCAAACGACCGGCACGAACGCCATGCTGAGCGTACCCTTGCGGATCAGCGCCTTGAGGTCGGCGACGCTCGGCTCGTTGCCTTCGAGATACGCCTCCATGAGGGCATCGTCCTGCTCGACGGCCATCTCGATCAGCTCGCTGCGATACTTCGCGGCCTTGTCGGCCAGATCCGCAGGGATCTCGGCATATTCGAACTTCGCGCCGAGCGACTCTTCGAGCCAGATGATCGCGCGGTTCTCGACGAGGTCGACGAGACCCTTGAAGCCGCCTTCCATGCCGATCGGGAGATACAGCACGGCCGGACGCGCGCCGAGGCGCTCGATGATCGAGTTGACGCAGAAGTAGAAATCGGCGCCGGTGCGATCGAGCTTGTTGATGAAGCACATGCGCGGCACGCCGTACTTGTCGGCCTGACGCCACACGGTCTCGGACTGCGGCTCAACGCCGGCAACGCCGTCGAAGCATGCAACCGCGCCGTCGAGCACGCGAAGTGAACGCTCAACTTCGATCGTGAAGTCGACGTGGCCGGGCGTATCGATGATGTTGATAAGGTGCTCTTCGCCCTTACCTTCTTCGGCGCGCCACTTGCAGGTGGTCGCAGCCGACGTGATCGTGATCCCGCGCTCCTGCTCCTGCTCCATCCAATCCATCGTCGCGGTGCCTTCGTGCACTTCGCCGATCTTGTAGGACTTGCCGGTGTAATAGAGGATGCGCTCGGTCGTCGTCGTCTTGCCGGCGTCGATGTGCGCCATGATGCCGATGTTACGGTAACGGTCGAGCGGATGGCTGCGGGCCATGATCGTGCTTCCTTAAGAATATGGGGAGCCGAACGTGCCGGCTCCCCAATATATAGGTGTTTGCGTTACAGGCGAAAGACCGCCTGCATCGCGGTTACCAGCGAACGCCGATAAACACCGCTGTTACCAGCGGTAATGCGAGAATGCACGGTTGGCTTCCGCCATCCGGTGCGTATCTTCACGCTTCTTGACCGCGTTGCCACGGTTGTTGGCGGCGTCCATCAGCTCACCCGACAGCCGTGCGGCCATCGTGTTCTCGCTGCGCGAACGTGCCGCACCGATCAGCCAGCGAATCGCCAGCGCCTGTGCGCGCTCGGGACGAACCTCGACCGGCACCTGGTACGTTGCACCACCGACGCGGCGCGAACGGACTTCGATGCCCGGCTTTACGTTGTTCAGCGCATCGTGGAAAACGCCGATTGGATCGCGCTTTGCGCGCTGCTCGACGGTTTCGAATGCACCGTACACGATCAGCTCTGCGACGGACTTCTTGCCGTCCAGCATGACGCTGTTCATGAACTTCGACAGAACCTCATCCCCGAACTTGGGATCAGGCAGGATGACCCGCTTTTCGGGACGACGACGACGTGCCATTTTGTATTCCTTCTAAACTTCAGCCTTGGTGATCGCAAATATGAGCGATCGGCTTACTTCGGACGCTTGGCGCCGTACTTGGAACGCGACTGACGCCGGTCCTTCACACCCTGTGTATCGAGCACGCCGCGCAGGACGTGATAGCGAACACCAGGAAGATCGCGGACACGACCGCCACGGATCAGGACAACCGAATGCTCCTGAAGATTGTGACCCTCGCCCGGGATGTAGCTGATGACTTCGCGCTGGTTGGTCAGGCGAACCTTGGCCACCTTGCGCAGAGCCGAGTTCGGCTTCTTCGGGGTCGTCGTGTAGACGCGCGTGCAAACGCCACGCTTCTGCGGATTTGCTTCCATCGCAGGGACCTTAGACTTGGCCTTCTGCGGATCGCGGCCCTTGCGGACCAGCTGGTTGATCGTCGGCATTGAAGCCTTCACCTTTCAAGTGGTTACTTTGCTGGAGCCATGAGGCGCCTGAGAATACAAAAAGGACCATCGGGAGCGCGAAACGCCCCTCAGGCCCTGGAATGCATCCAGCAATGTTCAAGCATGCCCGGCGGGAAAGACTCCCGAAGAACAGGGCGCGCCTATAGGTCAGGACGGGGGTGAGGTCAACGGGGCGGAATCGGCTTGGGTGGCAGGTAGGGGATTGGTTCTGCGGCATGAAGGCCGCCTCTCGCGAGCCTCCGTAAACACTCCTAGCGATCCTCCCCCGCGAGGGGGAGGTGGCACCGAAGGTGACGGAGGGGGAGGAACACGCAACGTCCGTTGCCCTTTCCTCCCCCTCCGTCTGGCAAGCGCCAGCCACCTCCCCCTGGCGGGGGAGGATTGGCGACCTCCACTATCGCGGCCGCGTGCCAATCACGGCGAGCAGCGTCTTCTCGAATCGCGCAGGATCCTCGACCTGTGGCGAGTGGCCCAGCCCTTCCAGCGTCATCAGGTTCGCATTCGGCATCTGCTTCACCGCGCGCGGCGCGACCATCGGGATCGGTTCGAGGAACTTGCGCAAATTCGCCGGCGCCCGCGCGCGGCCAAACGCGGTCTTGTCGAGCGTGCCGACGATCAGCGTCGTCGGCGGGGTTATCCGGTAGAGTTCGTGCGCGACCGGCTGCGTCTTGATCATCTCGCTGGTCTTCGCCTGCGCGAGCGCAACGGTATCGCGCCCTGCCCCCTGATACATGCCCGCCTGCATCCAGACCCAGCGATCGTAGGACGGCTTCCACACGCCGTGATAATAATTCTCGAGCTGGTACGCCTTGATCGACGCGTAGCTGGTCTTCTTCTCGTTCGCCCAGAGCGTGTCGACGTCGGTATAGGGTACGCCCTCCTCGCCGCGATCCTTCAGGCCGAGCGGATTGACGAGGACGAGCTTCTCGACCGACGCCGGGTAGAGAATGGCATAGCGCATCGCGAGCATGCCCCCCATCGAATGCCCGACGATCGTCGCCCGGGTGATGCCGCGTGATTCGAGCAACCGCTTGGTGAACGTCGCCAGCATCTCGAAACTATACTGCGCCGCACGTGGCTTGGACGATTTGCAGAAGCCGATCTGGTCGGGGACGATCACACGGTAGCCGGCATCGATCAGCGCCCGCGCCGTGCTGGCCCAGGTCGCGCCGCAGAAGTTCTTGCCGTGCAGCAGAACGACGGTGCGGCCATTGGGCCGCTGTGGCGCGATATCCATGAACGCCATCTGCGCTGGGCTGCCGACGATATCGACTTCCATCGTCTGGACCGGCCAGGGATACGTGAAGCGTTCGAGCTGCGGACCGAGGTCGGGCGCCTGTGGCACCGGCCCCGCGCCCGCAAGCATGAGCGCGGCCGGCAGCGCCGACAGCATCCAATGCGCCTTCATACGAATACACTTTCCTACAGCCACCAATGAGGCTTAGGGTTAACGGGCAAACGCGGCCCCTTGCAACGCATCATCGTCATCATGACGAAATGCACGCGAGACGCTTGCCCTTCTCGAAACGGCTGGGTAAGGGGCGCGTCCGTGTAGGAGTGTAGCTCAGTTGGTTAGAGCGTCGGTCTCCAAAACCGAAGGCCCTCGGTTCGAATCCGAGCACTCCTGCCACCCCCTTTAAATTCCGGTTTCGAACGGCACCGTTTCCCGCGGTGCCTTCGCACGCCCATCACGATTGCAGAAAATGCATTTCATAATGCAATTTTCGCAATTGCTCTATGATGTGCTGCGGCGCACAACGATCAGGCCTTTCAGGCATCCTCTCCTAAAAACTTTCATGGCCGGTCTCGTACCGGCCTTTTTTTTCGTCTGCGATCGGCGTACGCATTGGATGCCTTCGTCAAGCCGAACGATAAATAGAAACCGTGGGAGCGGAGCCGCCGGTGAAACCGGCACCGGCCGGGCGATCGTGCGGGGGATACAGAGCGACCCAAGCGCTCTCCCCCGCCACTTCTCCAAAACCCACCACTTCTCCAAAGACCCCGTTTTCTCCAAAGACGCCTTCTCCAGTGGCAGCGCGCCAAACAGCCCTGCCCGGTGTGCACGCCCGGGCCTCCATCCGACCCGCCGCCTCCGCGCACTTGCTTTCACCTGTGACGGCAGCTATCTGCCGCGCTTCCGACAGCGAGGACGGACCTGACAGCGCTGCTCTTCACAGAGAGCGGCTAGAGGGTCTATGCCTCGCATCCCAAGTTTCTCAATCAGCGGGTTCGAAGAACATCGTGGCGAAGACGTCCCCCCTCGAATTCATCCAGCAGGTCCGCAACGAGACCGCGAAGGTCACGTGGCCGACGCGTCGCGAGACGGTCATGACCGGCGTGATGGTGGTGATCATGACGACGATCCTCGCGCTGTTCTTCCTGGGCGTCGACTCGATCCTGCAAGCGATCGTCTCCGCCCTCGTCAAACTCGCTCAGTAAGCAAGGTTCCGTCATGGCGCGCTGGTACATCATTCATGCCTATTCGGGCTTCGAGGGCAAGGTCCGCGACTCGATCATGGCCGAGGCGACCCGGATGGGTCTCGAGCAGCTCGTCGAGCAGATCGAAGTCCCGACCGAAACCACGACGGAAGCCCGTCGCGGCAAGAAGATCGCGGTCGAGCGCAAGTTCATGCCGGGCTATGTGCTCGCCAAGCTGAACATGAACGACGACGTGTATCACCTGGTGAAGAACACGCCGAAGGTCACCGGCTTCCTCGGCAGCATGGGCAAGCCGCAGGCGATCAGCGAGGCGGAAGCCACGCGGATGCTGAACAGCAAGGAAGAAGCCGCCGCCGCGCCCAAGCAGAAGGTCAAGGTCGACTACGAGATCGGCGACCAGGTCAAGGTCCTCGACGGCCCGTTCGCGACCTTCAACGGACTTGTAGAAGAACTCGACTTCGACCGCAGCCGCGTCAAGGTTTCGGTGTCGATCTTCGGGCGTGCGACTCCGGTCGAGCTCGAGTTCGAGCAGGTCGAAAGAAGCAAGTAAGGCCAAGTCGCACGGATTAGCGGACGCTAACCCCGATAAGACGCCAGCCCGACCGGCGGCCCACCGGCCCGACCGACGACGCGGGATTTATTCCGCGTTAGCTATTAGTGCGTGAGATAGCTTCGTCAAAAGCAATCCGTTGAACAACATACAGCGCTGCCGTACATCCTCCTTTATGAAAAGCGCTTTCAACACGATTGCCCGTGGGCTGACGGACGCTATTGCGTTTGCAGATAGCGGTCGAAAAGATGCCGACTTGGCATCCACGGACGTTAATCAAGTAGTTGAAATCGGATGTATCCGTCAGGTCAGCGCTGACCGTAGCGGTACGTACGATGCCGTATCATCTAGATCATCGACGACAGCGGCGTTTTCTGATCAAAGCGCGGTACGTTAATATGCTGACCCGTATCGAGATCGACGGTTTCAAGACGTTTGAAGACTTCAAACTAGACCTCCGCCCCTTCACAGCCATCGTCGGGCCGAATGCCAGCGGTAAATCGAACCTGTTTGATGCCATGCAACTGCTGGCGGCTTTGGCGGATCACGACGTACATAGCGCGATGCAGGGATTGCGTGGGGAACCCGAAGAATTCTTTCGACAGACTAGCAATGGACCAAGTGCCACCATGACTTTTGCAGTCGAGGTTTTTCTCGACGGCGAGGGTACTGATGACTTTGGGCGATCCTATAAAGTACCGGCGCAGCGCTTGCGCTATGAGCTTAGCCTTGGGATACGGCACGGAAACGATGGAGGGCCACGAGGGGTCTTCGTTCGAGATGAGACGTGTACGGCAATAAAACGTGCAGACGATCGTGCGGACTATCTAACCCCTCGTAAGCCTAGTTTTGGGCGGTACACCAACCCGTTCATTCGGAGAGACGATACCGGGGACGCCCTTCTCGTACGCCAAGATGGTCCGAGCAAAAGCGGCAATCCGATGCGACTGTCTCTTAACGAAGCTTCACGAACGGCACTCTCCACGATCACGACCGCTGAATTTCCTCATCTTTATGCTTTGAGAAAAGCACTACGTGCGCTGCGTTTTCTTGAAATAAACCCTACTGCAGCACGTCGGGCGAATGATCGCTTTGAGAAAACGACGCTTAATCCCAGTGCTTCGAATTTGGCAGCAGTGCTTAACAGGCTACGGGATCAGACGCGAACCGAGAAGCGTCCGGACGGCGTGCTTGCCGATATCGCGACCGATCTTTCGGCGCTAATTCCGTCTGTCTGCAACGTGAAGGTGCAAGCCGACGACCAGCGGCAATATTCGTTCAGCGTAGGCTTCACCGGCGACATGAGCTTCAGTTCGCGGGTGATCTCGGACGGCACGCTGCGTATTCTTGCGTTGCTGACGATTCTAAATGATCCCGATCGCAAGGGCACGCTGTGTTTTGAAGAGCCCGAGAACGGCGTCCATGAAGCGCGCATCCCAACGTTGATTGAGATATTGCGAGCAGCGACGCAGATCGATCCCGATCCCGAACAGGTCACTTTCCAGGTCATTCTGAACACGCACTCGCCGAAGGTCATGGCCGCGCTCATAGATACCGAAATCGTCGCGGCGGACGTGGTTACGATCGTTGACCCAGTTGCGGGAAGCAGAACGTCCCGGACGCGCATGCGCACTGGGGTAAGACCGAGCAGCGACCTCGTGGAACCCGATCGTTATCTGGTTCGGGCCGAGGTCGATCGCCTGCTGCAACATTCCGGCGATGCCGGGTGAGATATGTTTATTGGGCTGCGCTGTATGAGGGGACTTCGGACGCTCTGTACCTCGACGTTCTTCTTCCGCGCATTATCAGAGACGTTGTCGCGCAGGATGGCGTCGATCTCGTGGAAGTGCCGGATTCACCGGCCGTCAAACTGGGCAGTCGCGGTCGGTCGATCGAAAACGTCGCTATAGAGGCGTGCGAATTCAAAGATGCCTATGACCTTATCTTCATCCATGCAGATACAGGCGGCCGCCACCTAGAGCGCGGTTTGGCAGACAGGGCAGACGGCTATTGTGCTGCGTTCGCCGCGAAGTGCGACTGGCCTTACGATCGCTGCATAACGATCGCTCCCCGCCATGAAACCGAGGCGTGGCTTCTGGCGGATGGCACCGCAGTCACTTCGGCGATGGGTTATAGCGGCGACCCGACAGAAGTCGGGCTACCTGCGGATGCACGTGCAGCGGAACGATTGGCTGACCCCAAGCAAGTACTGACGGCTGCCGCCGAAGCGATCTCCGGGCGACGACGGAGGCAAAGCGTCGAAAACATCTTTCCCGCGATTGCGCAGCGACAGCGGCTTGATGTGCTTCGAGGATCGGCATCGTTCGCCGCGTTCGAAACGAATTTGCGCGCATGCCTGCGATCGATGGGATGTATTCGCTAAACGAGCATTACCGATTCATGGCAAAATTAGTGCGCTCGGCGACCCTCTCAATTCTTCAATCGCCACCCGCCGAACAGCGCAACATCCGGATCGTGCGCTACCTTCGTCGGGTCGGCCTTGCTCCAGCCGGTGACCTGATCGAGCGCGGGCAGGCGTACCGGGTTGGGCGTCGGATACGGGTTCCTTAGCGTCGGTTCGCCGCGTTCGTTGCGGGCGGCTTCGGCGAGGTCGAAGGCTTCGCGGTCGCGGGCTTGGCGGGCTTCGTACATTGCCGTCAGGCGGTAGCTGTGGGCTTCGCTCGATTCGCCGCGGCGGCGCTTGATGTGGGGCGGCTCCTCCTGGAGGTGGACCGTCTTGGCGTGCAAATGGAGGAGTTGTAGCGCCTGGTTCGCGGTCATCGGCGGGATCGGCGGGGGATCGTTGTGGCGCCACGCGTCATGGTCGTGTGCGTCGGTAAGGGTACCGGCGAGCAGCGCTGACTCGACCTGTTCGTAGCCGAGTTCTAGCGCGAGGCGCATTTCGCGGGCGAAGGCGGGGCTGGCTTTGCGGCGGGCGTAGAAGGCGGAGTGGCTGAAACCGGCGGCGGCGGCCGAGAGGCGGATGTTGGCGGTGGCGGAGAGCGCGGAGAGGAAGGCTTGCTCGGCGGCGTGACCCAGGCGGTTGGCGGGCGGGCGACGGAGCTGGAGGCGGCCGTTGGCGGTTCTTGTCGTGGTGGGCGTGGTGTCGCTGCGTCGCGGTTGGGGCGAGCCCCCTCCACCCCCGACCTCTGGTCGGCGGTCCCCCTCCCCGTTCCGGGGAGAATCTTTGAGAGCGGCGGAGGCGAAGGCGAGGGCTGCGTCCCACTTGGCGGCAAAGGCGGGGTGGGCGGCGCGGCGCTTGGTGAAGGTGGAGCGGTTGTAGCCTAGCGTGCTGGCGGCTTCGCGGGCGTTGCCGGTGCGGCGGAGGGCGGCGAGGAACGCGGCGTTCTGGGCGGCCTGGCGGCGGGTGAACTGGTCGGGGGTGAACGGGCGCGCCATCGCTATTGGGTCTGCCTCGATATCCTACATTGCAAGGGGGCTTGTGCTTGGTGCGCGGTACCCGGCGGCGGCGTCCAAGTTGTTTCCCCGCGAAGGCGGGGATCCAGACTGGGCTCCCGCCTTCGCGGGGAAACAAGGATGGGCAGTCTTTGGCGGGATTGATTCACGCGAGGGCGCGAAGAGGAGTCGGAGAAGTAGAAGATTCGGGGTTCGCGCGGAGGCGCGGAGACGCGGAGGATAAGGGCGCGGAGAAGAAGGGGGAAGCGGGTGTTGCCGCTTTGCTGGTTTTGGGGTATGCGCGCCGGCTTCCACCTTCACTGTTGGAATTGCGGGAGGTTGCCGACACGGTAGCCGCCATCACCGCTAGACTCACCGGGCGAGGCGCTGTTGCGCTCAAAGCCCAATATAAGAGAGTGACATGGCTAAAAAGATTACCGGATACATCAAGCTGCAGGTGCCTGCAGGCGAGGCAAAGCCTGCGCCGCCGATCGGGCCTGCGCTGGGTCAGCGCGGCGTGAACATCATGGAGTTCTGCAAGGCGTTCAACGCCGGCACGAGCGAACTGAAGAAGGGCATGCCGATCCCGACCGTCATCACGGTCTATGCGGATCGCTCGTTCTCGTTCGAGACCAAGACCCCGCCAGCATCGTACCTGATCAAGGAGGCCGCTGGTCTCAAGTCGGGTTCGAAGGAGCCGGGTAAGGTCGTCGCCGGCAAGATCAAGCGCAGCCAGCTGAGCGAGATCGCCACGACGAAGATGAAGGACCTCAACGCCAACGATATCGACGCTGCGACGAAGATCATTGAAGGCAGCGCCCGCGCAATGGGCCTCGAAGTGGTGGAGGGCTGAGATCATGGCTAAGCTGAGCAAGAAGCAGAAGGCCGTCACGGTCGACCTCGTCAAGCTGCACGGCATCGACGAGGCCATCGGTCTCGCACGGTCGGGCGCCACGTCGAAGTTCGACGAGACGATCGAAGTCGCGCTGAACCTGGGCGTCGATCCGCGTCATGCAGACCAGATGGTCCGCGGCGTGGTCACGCTGCCCAAGGGCACCGGCAAGACCGTCCGCGTCGGCGTGTTCGCCCGCGGCGCGAAGGCTGAAGAGGCTCTCGCAGCCGGCGCGGACGTGGTCGGCGCCGAGGACCTGATGGAAATCATCCAGGGTGGCACGATCGATTTCGATCGCTGCATCGCGACCCCGGACATGATGGGCATCGTCGGTCGCCTCGGTAAGGTGCTGGGTCCCAAGGGCCTGATGCCGAACCCGAAGCTCGGCACGGTGACGATGAACGTCGCCGCCGCGGTTCAGGCAGCCAAGGGCGGCCAGATCGAATACCGCGTCGAGAAGGCCGGCATCATCCATTCGGGCATCGGCAAGGCGTCGTTCCCGGCGGAAGACCTGCGCGCGAACTTCGACGCACTGGTCGACGCGGTGGTCAAGGCCAAGCCGACCGGCGCCAAGGGCAAGTACGTCCAGAAGGTCGCGATCTCGTCGACCATGGGTGCGGGCATCAAGGTCGATACGGCTGAGGTTGCTGGGGCGTAAGCCGCACGCGGCTAGCGAAAGCTAGGCACGAGACGGCGAGCGCCCGGCCGGCGCGGGCAACCGCGACCGACAAGGACGGGATTTACTCCCGTCCTGCCGCGAAGACAGAAAAGGGCCGGGAGCGATCCCGGCCCTTTTTGCGTGTCCGCCCCCTCCATCAGGGGGCTGTAGCCGAAGGTGACGGAGGGGGAGGACACGGAACAGAAGTTTCCCTTTCCGCCCCCTCCGTCTGGCAAGGGCCAGCCACCTCCCCCTGGCGGGGGAGGATCGTGAGGTGGCGCGACGGTCAGGTTTGGGGCGAACGCCCTGCCCCTTACTCCGCGAGCGCGCGCCTGGCGTCGAGCGTGGTCGCGAACACCGAGACATACTGCGTCACCCGCGCCTCTTCCGCCCCGACCGCATATGCCGCCGTCATGTCGGGCGCGACGATCCGGCCTTCCACGATGTCGACGAGCGTGCGCGCGAGATCGAACGCGTTGCCGGGCTGGAAAGTGATGCCGACCTCGTCGCCCGCGACCTTCTCCGCCATGCCGCCGATCGCGCTGCACAGGATCGGGCGGTGCGCGACGAGCGCCTCCTGGATCACGACGGGGGAGTTCTCCCACCAGATCGAGGGCACGACGATCCAGTCGTACTGGCGCATCAACGCGACGACGTCGGCGTTCGCGTAGCGTCCCTTGTTGGTCACGACATCGGCGTTGGCGTCGAGCAACGCGGCGATCTTGGTCCGAAAATCCCCGCCCTGGATATCGAGGTTGGCGCCGTGGATGCCGACCGCGAGCGATCCGCGCAACGCCGACGGGATCTGCGACACCGCCTCGAGCAGCACGTCGAGTCCCTTGTAGGGATTGATCTGCCCGAAGAAGCCGATCCGCGTCACGCCGTCGTTCGATGGCCCAGGATCGGCCGCCGCCGCTTGCGCGATCAGATCGGGCGACAACGGGTTGTCGATCACCGTGATCCGCGCGCGGTCGAGGCCCCAGTCGACGAAGCGGTCGGCGAGAAACGCACTCGGCGAGACGAACCGCGCGACGGGCGCGAGCCGCTGGAGGATCATCGCCTTGCGCAGATAGAATTCGCCGGCGCTGTAATGCGGAAAACAGGCGGCGCACGCGGCGGGGGATTCGTCGCGACAGAGCCGGCCGTCGGTCTTGATCATCTGGCCGTCATTGTGACAGATCAGCAGGAACTCGTGCAGCGTCAGTACGACCGGGACGCGCGCACGCACGAGCAGTTCGACGACGTCGAGGCTCCAGTGCGCCAGATGTTCGATATGGACGATGTCGGGCTGGAACCGCTCGAGCAGCTGTCCGATCATCGTTTCGAGCACGGTGAAATGCGTGCTCTCGAGCGAGAAATGCTCCTGGCCCGGCGGATCGGCGAGGATTTCGGTCGGGCTCGCGCCGAACGCGCCGAACGACGCATCGTGACCGATCGCGCTTCGCGGCGCGCGTGCGGCCAGTACCGGGGCGATGTCGTCGCGACCGAGCAACCGCGCATAGAGGGCATGCGCCGCCTGTTCGCCGCCGCCGGTGGAAAACGCCGGATGGCCGTGAGCGAGGATCAGCACGCGCAGGCTCACGCTGCGAGATCCGCGTGCCAGCGCGTGTTGAAGCGGATGCAGTTGAGATAGGTGATCGCGCTGCGTAACGCCTCGCCACCGCTGAGGACGAGCGACTGACGTTCGAGATGCCGCATCCCGCCGCTCCGGACCAGACCGATCGGACGACCGCCCGCGACCGAGCGCATGCACAGATCGGCATCCTCGAAATCGCCGCGGACATAGCCCGGATCGAACCCGCCCAGCGTCTCGTACCAGTCGCGTGCGATCATCATCATCGCCCCGGTGACCGCTGGCACCTCGATCGTCACGGGCTCACCCCGATCGACCGGCCGCGGAGGCAGTCCCTTGCCCGGATGCTCGGCGGCAAACAGGTCGTGGAAATGGCGGCCCCTGCGCAGGACCATGCCGTCATGTTGCAGCGTATCGTCCTCGTACAGCAGCCGAAACCCGACGATCCCGAACCGGCCCTGATCCAGATCGGCGGCCGCCACCGTCAGCGCTTGCCCGTCCTCGATCCACACATCGGAGTTCTGGAACAGCAGTAGCGGCGCGCGTGAAACGCCCACCCCGATCGCGTTCGCGACCGAAAATCCGTAATTGCCGCCGTTGATCACCAGGGTCGTGGGGCGCTCGATCAGGCTGCGCCGATCCTGCAAATAGTTGCGGACGAACAGGTGCTGGCGCGGATCGTCGCTGACGTAGATGAACTCGGTGCCCGCGGGATACGCGGACTGGTTGGCGAGGATCGCGCGCAGCAGGAACGGCCGAGCGTACAGCGGGATGATCACCGACAGCCGTGGCGGCTCCGACACTTCGCACAGCCGTATCACCTCGTGCGTGACCGCATTGGCAGACTGCGCGGTCAACAAGGGTCCGGCATGGCGCAGCATCGTCGCCGGCGCGGGCAGCGCACTGCCACCGAAACAGGTGACAAAGTTGTTCAGCGCGTTCTCGACGCTGTCCACCCGATCGTCGCTCATCGCGAGCGCGCCGAGCGGCGTCGCCGTGCCGCCGCGGTCGGCCAGCACGAAAAGCCGCCGCGTCGCCCGATCGACTTGGCCCAGCGTCGTCAGGAACCCGTGATGGGTGGTATCGATCGCGTTCCCGCGGCGCTGCATCGCTTCGCCGACGTCGGGCCGGTCGAAGGTCGCGATGTCGGACGAGGCACGGACAGCGTCGAGCGTGTCGGTCAGGATCACGACCTGCCGGGTTGCCGCATTCTCGATCCAGCCGCTGATGATCAATCCGCCGCCGACTCGCGCCCAGCTATCCAGGAAGGTATGCGAGGTTTCGCCTATCGTGCCGCCGTTCACGCCCCATCGCACCGCGCGCGCGATCGCCGGTGCAAAGAGCCCATGGTCGTTGATCAGATCGATCGGCCAGCGCTGATCGGCCGCCACCCCGTCCGGCCCGACCACCAGTCGGGCAACTGCGAACTGCTGACTATGGACGGCGTTGCCGGCCGCGCCGAGGACGGTCAACGTGAGGCCCGACTCGAACAGGTCGAGCCCTGCAAACGGCTCGATCGCAACGCCGATCACGTAGCCGACGTCGAGCGACCGGTGACCATACAGCGCCGCGACGTCGGCGCGGTCGAACCGGACGCAGCATTCGACCGCCGCCTCGCCGATGCGGCCGTCCGCTGTCTCCAAGCGGATCGCGACCGGATCGCCCTTCCCCACGGTCCACCCGGCGATGACGAGTTTCCCGGCGACCACGACGCCGGAATCGATAAACATGCTGTCCACGGTCATGGGTAGGACTGCCTCTTCGCGCCACGGATGATGAGCAGGTCGGGCTCGCGATCGGCGGCTGGTCGCCCAGCGGCGCGCCGATACCGAGACCTTACTCTCCCCGCATGCCCGATCAGGCCGGTGAGACGGTTGCCGGAGCAGGCAGCAACGTTGCCGTACCATAGCCGGGCCGGAAGGGCGTGCAAGGGTGTGATCCTTACCGTATCCGAGCGCCGCGTATTGACTGCATCGGCAATGATTGCCAATGCAGCGATATGGATTTCTATACGACAGCAGCGTTCGGTCCCGATTGCTCGCTGGGCTTCCTCGCCCGGCGTATCCATCAGGGGGTTCAGGGTGCGCTGGAGCCGTTGTTCGCCGACGCGGGACCGAGCGTGACGCAATGGTCGGCGATGGTGTCGATCTGGTTCGGTCGCGCGAGTACCTGCGCGGACCTGGCACGCGATCTGGCGCATGACCGGGGAGCGACGACCCGGCTGGTCGATACGCTGGAGCAGCAGGGTTGGGTCACCCGCACCCGCGCGACCGACGACCGCCGCGTCGTGAACCTGATGCTGACCCCGGAAGGGACGGCGGTGACGGTCGAATGTCGCGATCGGGCGATCGCCTATTGGAACCGCGTGCTGGCGGAGTGGGATCGCAGCGAGGTCGAGACGATGATTGCGCTGATGCAGAAACTGCGCGGGACGCTCGAGTCCGCGGCGATCGAGGACCGTGAAGCATGACCCGAACTAGGCTGTTGCTGGCCACCACGCTGGCGGGATCGCTGGCAGGATGCGCGATCCCAGCCTCCAAGGGCATCGTCGAGCCGGTGTCGACCACCGCGCTGGGACTGTCGCCGGATGCCGCGCCGGTGATCGCAGCCGACTGGTGGCGCGGATTCGGCGATAGTCAGCTCGACCGGCTGGTGAGCGACGCGGTGGCGGGCAATCCGTCGCTCGACGCGGCGCTCGCGCGGGTTGCGCAGGCGCAGGCGGTGTTGTCGACGAACCGCGCGGAGAACGGCCCGGACGTGACGCTCGACGCGCAGGAGCAATATGCGCGGTTGAGCGGGCGGTACACGATCCCGCCGCCCTTTGCCGGGTCGACCCGGTTCGTCGGGACGGTTGCGGCGAACCTGTCGTGGAACCTCGATCTGTTCGGGCGGCAGAAGGCGGCGATCGCGGGTGCACGCGCGTCGGTGCGCGCGGCGGCGCTCGACGTGGCGGCGGCGCGGCTGGCGCTGTCGGGGGCGGTGGTACAGACCTATATCGACCTCGAACGTGCCGAGGCGCAGGCGGGGATCGCGACGCGGACGATCGCGACGCGCGAGAATACGCTGCGGCTGGTCAACGTGCGGATCCGCAACAAGCTGGGCAGCAAGCTGGATGCGCAGGCGGCGACGACGCTGCTGGCGCAGGCGCGGCAGGCACTGGTGCGTGCGCAGGCCGCGCAGGTGCTGGCGAAGAACGCGCTGGCGGCGCTGGCGGGGCGCGGGGTGGACTATCCGGCGACGATCGGCGCGACTGCGCTGAAGCTCGATGCGGTGTTGCCGTTGCCTGCGTCCGTCCCTGCGGACCTGCTCGCGCGGCGGGCGGATATCGGTGCGGCGCAGGCGCGGATCGAAGCGGCAGCGGCGGGGCGTCAGGTGGCACGGCGCGCCTTTTATCCAAACGTGAACCTGGCGGGGTTGGCAGGGTTCCAGGCGGTCGGGCTCGGCAATCTGGTATCTCTCGATGCCGGGACGGTGGGCGTCGGGCCGGCGATCCATTTGCCGATTTTCGACAATGGCCGGTTGAAGGCCGATCTCGCGGGCGCGACAGCGGCGCTCGATCTGGCGACCGCAGACTATAACGACCGCGTGGTCGGCGCAGTACGCGAGGCGGCGGATGCGGTGGCGCGGATCGGTGCGCTCGACGCCGACCGACAGCGCCAACGCGAGGTGGTGCGCGGCTATGCCGAGACCGGGCGGCTAAACGCCATTCGCGTGTCGAGCGGGCTCGATAGCCGGCTCGACCTCGTCGACAACGATGTGCGGTTGCTCGCCGCCGAACAGGCGGATGCCGATCTTGCCGCCAATGCAGCCCAACAGCGCGTCCAGCTGGTGCTGGCGCTGGGTGGCGGATTCGATTTTCAGGATGTGACACGATGACCGATACGCAGACCGATCCGGCGCCCGCACCCGCAACTCCCCCCGCACCCGCCGGCAATCCGCGGGCACGCAAGCGGGCGCTGACGATCCTCGGCGTCGTCGTCGTGATCGGCGCGATCGTGTGGGCGGTGTTCCATTTCTTGCTCGCCGCGCCCGAACAGGAGACCGACGATGCGTATGTCGCAGGCGACGTGGTGGCGATCACCGCGCGCGATCCGGGGCAGGTGACCGCGATCCATGCCGACAACACGCAGGTAGTGAAGGCGGGGCAGCCGTTGATCGACCTCGACGCAGCGACCGCGGATGTCGGTGTTGCCTCGGCGGAGGCGGAGCTCGCGCGGGCGGTGCGGTCGACGCGGTCGGATTTTTCGAAGGTGAACGAGACCGGGGCCGCGGTCGTGCAGGCGGAAGCCGAGCTGGCGCGGGCGCGGAACGACCTCGCGCGGCGGCGTGGCGCGGCGGCCGAGGGGGCGATCTCGGGCGAGGAACTGAGCCATGCGGCGGATCAGGTGAAGGTGGCGGCGGCGACGCTGCAACTCGCCCGCAGCCAGCAGGCGCAGTCGCGTAGCGGCGTTGCCGGCACCACCGTGTCGAACAACCCGGCGGTGATGGCGGCGATCGCGGCGTATCGGCGCGCGGCGATCACGCGGAGCCACATGCATGTGGTCGCACCGATCAACGGCGTGGTGGCGCAGCGGACCGTGCAGCTTGGGCAGCAGGTGTCGGCGGGGATGCCGCTGATGGCGGTGGTGCCGCTCGACCGGGTGTGGGTCGACGCGAACTTCCGCGAGACGCAGTTGCGCGATCTGCGGATCGGGCAGCCGGCGACGGTGACCGCGGATATGTATGGCGACGACCTGGTCTATCATGGGCGTGTCGTCGGGCTGGGCGCGGGCAGCGGCAACGCGTTCGCGCTGTTGCCGCCGCAGAATGCGAGCGGGAACTGGATTAAGATCACCCAGCGCGTGCCGGTGCGGATCGCGCTCGACAGGGGCGAATTGCGGCGCAATCCGTTGCGGGTCGGGCTGTCGGTGAACACGATCGTCGATACCGCGGACAAGTCGGGGACGATGGTCGGGCGGCCGGCGGTGGCGGCGTACAAGGGGCTGGCGACCGGCGCGGGCGATGCTGCGGTCGAGGCGAAGATCCGGCAGATCATTGCGGCTAACCGGTGATGATGGGGCGCGATCGGGGTGTGGTTAGCAAAGAGGGTGTGGCGTGCCTGACTGAATTCGGCATGCCCCTTCTTGTTCTCCCGCGAAGGCGGGAGCCCAGACTGGGCTTCCGCCTTCGCGGGAGAACAAGAAGGGGGCGTTTCGCTGTGTTGGGCGCACCACCCCGGCGGAGGCCGGGGCCCAATTGGAGGACGAACGTGACTGCGCGCGCCCCTTCGTCACCTTGGCTTTCCCAATTGGGCCCCGGCCTCCGCCGGGGTGGTCTTGGCTTGGCGTATCGCTCCCAGCGGAGCGCCACCTGATGGCCGCTCCCTCAGGGCCCGGCCCGGCTCCGCTCGTCCGCGGCTCGCTCGCGCTGACCGCGTTCGCGCTGGCGCTCGGCACGTTCATGCAGGTGCTCGACACCACGATCGCCAACGTCTCGCTGCCGACTATCGCCGGCAATCTCGGCGTCTCGAGCGACAACTCAACCTGGATCGTCACGGCGTTTGCCGTCGCCAACGGCGTCGCGGTGCCGCTGACCGGGTGGCTGATGGGCCGGTTCGGCGTGGTGCGGACGTTCTGCGTGTCCGTCTTCCTGTTCACGATCGCGTCGTTCCTGTGCGGGATCGCGTGGGACCTGCCGTCGCTGATCGGCTTTCGTATTCTCCAGGGCGCGGTATCCGGACCGATGATCCCCGGCAGCCAGGCGCTGCTGATCGCGATCTTCCCCGTCCACAAGCGCTCCACCGCGCTCGGGATCTGGTCGATGACGACTTTGGTCGCGCCGATCATGGGGCCGATTCTCGGCGGCTACATCTCCGACAATTACCACTGGAGCTGGATTTTCCTGATCAACGTGCCGTTCGGGATGTTCTGCGCCTTCGTGTGCTGGAACAAGCTCGGCAAGCGCGATACCCCGACGCGCAAGCTGCCGATCGACCAGGTCGGGCTGATCCTGTTGGTGGTATGGGTCGGTGCGCTGCAGATCGTGCTCGATCTCGGCAAGAACGACGACTGGTTCGCCGCCGACCGGATCGTCATCGCCGCGGTCGTCGCGACGATTGGCTTTATCGGCTGGATCATCTGGGAGCTGACCGACGCCAATCCGGCGGTGAACCTGTCGCTGTTCAAGAGCCGCAACTTCACCATCGGCACGATCGCGTTCTGCCTCGGCTATGCGGTGTTCTTCGCCAACACGCTGCTGCTGCCGCTGTGGTTGCAGACCCAGCTCGGCTATACCGCGACCTGGGCGGGGCTGGTCGCCGCACCATCGGGCGCGGTCGCGGTGCTGCTGACGCCGTTCGTGGCGCGGCTGAGCGGCAAGATCGACGCGCGCATCCTCGCCACCGTGGCGTTCGCGTCGTTCGGCTACTCCTATTATCTCCGCTCGGGCTACACCACGGGGGCGAGCTTCTACGATCTGATGCTGCCGTTGATGGTGCAGGGGATCGCGATGAGCACGTTCTTCTTGGCCATGCTGACGATCTCGCTCGATCGTATCCCGGCGGAGCGGCTGCCGTCGGCGACCGGCATCTCGAACTTCGCGCGCATCACCTCGGGCAGCTTCGCCGCGTCGATCATCACGACGGCGTGGGATCGCCGCGAGACGCTGCACCAGAGCCGGCTGTCGGAGGCGATCGGAACGGGTTCGCCCTACCAGATGGCGCAGGGCGCGCTGACGCGGATGGGGCTGACCGACGTCCAGGCAGCGGGCGCGATCACCCGGCAGATGGTGGCGCAGGCCTATCTGCTCGCGTCGACCGACCTGTTCCGCCTGTCGGCCTGGCTGTGCCTGGCGATGGTGATCATCGTCTGGTTCACCCGCCGCGCGAGTCCGCCGCAGGGGCCGATCGCGGCGGACTGAAGCGGGGCGCAACGATCCGCTCCGCCAGGGCAATCACGATCGCCGGGTCAGCATCAGCCGCACGCCGTTGCCGGCGCGCAGCGTCAGCCTGCTGATCGGTTCGGGATCGTCGCCGGGGATCGTCGCAAGATCGAACGCCTGCACGATCCCCGCCAGCGTCAGCAACGCCTCCTGTTGCGCGAAGCCGGCGCCGATGCACACGCGGGGCCCCTTGCCGAACGGGAGATAGGCGTGGCGACAGGCCTGCGCCTGCTCGGGATCGTCGAACCGATCGGGATCGAAGCCGTGCGGTTCGGGGAAATTGTCTTGGTTGCGCTGGATCAGCCATGGCGAGACGACGAGCATGGCATCGGTCTCGATATGCTTGTCGCGCATGTCGACCGGACACGTGGCGCTGCGCACGAGGAAGCTCAGCGGCGGGTAGAGGCGCAGCGTCTCGCGGAAGACGTTGCGCGTGACGTGGAGAGTCCGGAGCGCGTCATAGGTGAGCGGCCCCTCCCCCGCCTCGGCCCGGATCGCGTCCTGCAACGCGGGATCGCGCGCGAGGAGATAGAGCGCCCAGGTGATCGCGCTGGCGGCGGTCTCGTGGCCGGCCAGGAAGATCGTCGAGACCTGTCCCATCACCTCCTGCTCGGTGAACGCTGCGGCAGTCCGCGGATGGCGCGCGTCGATCAGCGATTGGAGGATGTCCTCGCCGCGGTCGCCGCGCGAGTGCGTTGCTGCATAGCGCTTGGCAACGATGTCGGCGAAGACCGCGTGGATCCGCGCGGCGGCACGCTGGGCGCGGGCAAGATAGCCGAGCCCCGGCAGCCGATACAGCTTCAGCATCGAGTGGCGCTGCGCCTGCTTCTGATAGTCGTGAAACGCGTCGAAGATCTCGCGAGCGCCCGCTGCGTCGAGGGGGCGTGAGAACATCGTGCGAAAGATCACGTCGGCGGCGATGTGCGTCGCGAGCGGGTCGATCGACACCGGCTTCGCCAGGTCGAGCGCGCGCATCGTCGCCAGCAGGTCGTCGACCGCGGCGGCCATCATCGGGAACACGCCCTTGAGCGCGGTATGGCTGAAGGCGGGGTTCACCATCGCCCGCTGGTCGCGCCAGTCCTGGCCGATCGCCGAGAACACCGCATTGCCGATCAGCGGATCGAGCAGGTCCTGGAGGAAGCGGTGCTTGGGGAATATCTCGGCATCGGTCCCGAGGATGCGGTGGACCAGGGGCAGTTCGTTGGCGATGTAGAACGAGAGCGCGGGAGTATGGATCTCGCCCATCTTCATCGTGTAGCTCTTGTCGAACAGCACATGGATCCACGAGTTCCAGCCGCGCAGGAACCGTTTGAGCAGCGAGGATCTGGTGGCGTGCGGCTGCGGATAGGGCGGCGTGAAGCGGACCGTCATGCAATCGTCCGGAATGCCGCGACCGCAGCCTCGATACTGCGTGACGATGCGGTGAGACTGGGCAGGTCGAGCGGACTGACGCGGTCGCCGACGCGCAGATAGTCGAAATGGATCTCGTATTTGTTGCGCCAGCCCTTGTGATAGGTTTCGGGCTCGTAGAAGCGGTGGAAACGCGGGCTCAGCAACTCGATCCGTGGGTTCGGCGACGGCTCCACCAGCAGCAGCGGGTTGGCGCCGAAGAACGCCGCGCCGTCGGGCGGCGAGCCGATGTCGATCCAACGGAAATCCTGCCGCGACAGATAGCGGAGGCGCGCGTGAAACCGCACCGCATCGCGGCGGCAGGCGACCAGCGGGATGCAGTGGCCGTAGGTGACGAGTACGAAATTGGCGGGCAGCTTGCCGTCGTAGCGCGCGAGCAGTCGGGCCATCAGCAGCATCGCGAGGATCGAACCGTTGCTGTGGCTGATCAGCAGGACCTCGTCATACTCGCCGTGCAAGTCCTGTGCGATCTCGTCGACGAACGCATCGAGCCGGGCTTGCAAGGCGGGCGATCCCTCGCCGTCGCCGAACTCGCCGTTGAAGACGAAGAAGCGCAACAGCCACGGCGCCCGGATAGCGTTAAGCAACGGGATCGAGGCGGCGGCGCCCAGGACCAGTCCGATCGGCAACGCCAGCCACCAGGGCAGCCACATCAGCGCGATGAGGACCAACGGCACCGCAAGCAGCAACGGCAGCAGGATGCTGAGGATCGGCGGATAGAGCATCGTCACCAGCGGGCCGGTGGCGATTTTCCTGACGGCCGCGAAGTCGAACAGCCGGGCATGATCGGCGTAGACGCGCGCGGCGCGGCGCGCGAGTTGCACCGGATTGCGAATCCAGGCCTGCTGGACGATGTCCTCCCACCGCAGGAAACTATACTCGGTGATCGCGTCGACGGTATCGTTGCGGATCGTCCAGTCGCTGCGGATCGACGAGGCCTTGCGGCGACGCGAAACGGTCACGGCTTCGCCGGTCTTCTCGGCGTATCGCCCAAGCTGATCCTTGGCGAGATTGTAATAAAAACGCACACCGCGCGGGTCGAACCCACCCAGGTAGAAGACTTTGCGCTTGAATGTCGCCACGATCGCCGCCTACTTCCCGTATGCCGTACGACGAGACACTTCCCGCACGCAACTATTGCTACTTCCTGGACCATCGAAGATATAATCGCAATCGCGGCTGTCAATTGCACGACAATGCTTACGGGATTGCCGGTGGCGGTAGAGAATCTTTTCGATGGGCCTCCGATACTGTCTTGTACCGGAACATGCGTGATCAAGGCGACCCGATGGCGCTCATTGCACTTCTGGCATGTCGCGGTTTCGGTTGGTTTTTCTTCAACTATCACTCCGGCCGGTGGCTGTGGCGCGGCCAGTTGTTACGACGCTTTGTCAAGGATCGATCGTGACGATCGCGCCGCCACCCGGTCGTCGCGTGACCGTTGGCGCGGTGACGTTCGCCGCCGACCTGCCATTCGTCTTCGTCAGCGGGCCGTGCCAGATCGAAACCCGCGACCATAGTCTGCGGCTCGCCGACTCTCTGGTCGCAGCGACGCGCACCGCCGGCGTACCGTTCGTGTTCAAGGCCTCGTACGACAAGGCGAACCGGACCTCGGGTGCGGGACAGCGCGGCATCGGCCTCGACGAAGGCTTACGGATCCTTGCCGATATTCGCGACGCGTTCGGCTGCCCGGTGCTGACGGACGTGCACGCCGTCGACCAGGTCGCGGCCGCGGCGGATGCGGTCGACATCGTCCAGATCCCCGCGTTTCTCTGCCGGCAGACCGACCTGCTGCTGGCGGCAGGCCGATCGGGGCGCGTCGTCAACGTCAAGAAGGGCCAGTTCCTGGCGCCGTGGGACATGGCCGCCGTCGCCGCGAAGATAGCGTCGACCGGCAATACCGACATCATCCTGTGCGATCGCGGTGCGAGCTTCGGCTACAACACGCTGGTGTCGGACATGCGCGCGCTGCCGATCATGGCGCGCACCGGCTATCCGGTGATGTTCGACGCGACGCATTCGGTCCAGGCGCCGGGCGGACGCGGCGACTCCTCGGGCGGCGACCGCGACTTCGCGCCCGTCCTCGCCCGCGCCGCGGTCGCCGCCGGCGTCGCCGCGGTGTTCGCCGAAGCGCACGACGATCCCGCCAACGCGCCCTCGGACGGGGCGATCATGTTGCCGCTCGAGTGGATCGCGCCGTTGTTGGCGACGCTGGTCGCGATCGACGCGGTGGTGAAAGCGTGAAGGCGTAAACGCCTTTGGGGATCAGGGCAGTGTCAGTTCGCCGGGGGCGCGTCCTTCTTCGCCAGCGCCGTGATGGTGCTCCCCTCCACGCGCCAGACCTGCGCATCGGGCGTCCGCACGAACACCGGCATGCGCATGCGATACGACGCAAAGACATGGATCTCGGTCGGCATGGGATCGAGCAGGTGATTGACCATGAACCCGACTGGCGTGGCGCCCTTCGGCAATTTGGGTGCGGTCATGGGGAGGCATGACACGCTGTAAGGACGCGACGCGAGAACCGTTCCGTCAGGCGCGACGATGACGCGGTAGTTTCCGCCCATCGGAAACGTGCCCTGCGTCACCTGCGCCGACAGAAGATAGGCCGCCACGGGACCGCCTTTGCGCGATGGCAGGACAACGGTGTTGAACGGCTTTGGCGTGCACGCGGTATAGCCACGGTCGCGCGCCCGGACTGCGGCGGCATCGCGCGCGCGGGCAAGGATGGCCTGGTCCGCGGTGAGTGGAACCGGCTGAGCGAGGCGGTCTTTGCGCACGACCTTGCCGCGCCGCACATCGGCCACGAAAAATGCCTGCGCCGTCGCCGCCGCGCCCCGGTAATATGTCACGCGCAGGATCTCGTCGTCCAGTGCCTCGACGACATAGCCGCCAAGGCCTGTCGGTATGTCCTGTGCGGCGACCGCGGTCAGGGCATCGGAACTCACCGATGCCGCCTGGTCGAAGGTATAGAGCAGGCGACCGAGATTGGCGGATTCGGCCACCCTCTGGTCTGTAGACCTTGGGGTCGGCGCTTGAGGCGGCGCCGGTGCCGCGCCGCTCGACGCCTGAAGAAGCGCCGCAGACCATAAACCGAGCGATGCCAGCATCAACGAAACTCCCTCTCGCCCCTGCACGCTGGACCGCTATCGTCGATCCGACAAGGTCGATCCGGGAGGGAACACGGCATCGCCCGCGATCCGCCCAGTCGGATGGGTTACGGCCGCACGTCCCAGGCCACCGCTCGCGGCGGCGCGTTCGCCAGGACGGCGATCATGCCATAGGCACCGGTGCGTAAGGGGGTCATGCCGGGTAGCGCAAAGCGGGCATGTCCGCTGCTCGTGACGACCAGCATCGTGCCCGCCGCGTCCGCCAGCGCGCTCCGCCAGGCGATCCGGCGCGCATCGGCGTCGACCCGCCACCCGTCGGGCTCGGTCGCATCCCGCTTCCAGGCGTCGAGCGCCGGCTGGCCGAGGCGCGCGACCACCGCAGCTTCGCAGTGATCCTCGTCGGGACCATGGTCGATCTCCCGCAACCATTCGCCAACGCTTACCGGGCAATCCTGCCCCGCCGCCGCCAGCAGGATTTCGGCGGTCTGTCGGGTGCGGCTCAACGGTCCGCAGTCGACCCGATCGAAGACGATCCCCCGTCGCGCGAAATCATGGCCGAGCGCGCGGGCCTGCTCACGGCCGGTGACCACCAGGGGCACATCGGTGCGGCCGCCGATCCGGCGCGGCGCGTCGTCCACCCCGAACGTGTTGCCGTGACGGACGACAAACACGCGCGCCATCACGAATCGTCCAGCGGATCGCCGTGCGCCGCGATCAGCGCTTCGGCGCGGACGATGTCCGCTTCGGTATCGATGCCCGATATGTCGAATCGCGCCGGCGGGATCTCGACCGCGTCGATCGTCAGGCCCAGCTCGAACAGGCGAAGCTGCTCGAGCCCTTCATAGCGCTCGAGATCACTTGGCGCCGCCGCCTCGAACGCCTGCAGCGCCGCCAGCCGGTAGGCGTACAACCCGACGTGCCGCCACACCGGCGACAACCCCATCGACGACGACCTGACGGTCGCTTCGTCGCGGATCGCCGGCAGGATCTGCTTCGAGAACCACAGAGCGCGCCCCGCTGCGGTGCGGACGCAGGTGGTGCCGCTGAACGGCGCGGTGTGCTTGTGGAGACGCAGCGCATCGAGCGCCGACCAGTCGAGCCGCACCACCGACGTCGCGATATCGGCGCTCCCGACCGACAGCGCGGCGATGACCGCGGCAACCGAGGCGGGCGATTGGAACGGCGCATCGCCCTGAAGATTGACGACGATCCCCGGCGCCGGACCCTCGCCCGCCGGCGTCGCCATCGCCGCGGCGAGCGCACGCCCCGACCCCGATGTGATCGCCCGCCGCGTCATCACCGCGTCGCACCCGATCGCGCGGGCATGCGCGGCGATCTCAGGAGTATCCGTCGCAACGACCAGCGTGGCATCGCCGCACCGTGCGATCACCCGGCGACCGAGCCCGATCGTGCGATGCAGCAGGCTGAGACCGGCGATCGTCCGCAACGGCTTCATCGGCAGGCGCGAAGACCCGCCCCGCGCCGGGATGACCACCAGGATGGTCAGGCGATGCCTGCACGCAAGGTATCGTGCATGTGGATGACACCGAGCAGATAGCCGGCGTCGGCGACGAACATCATCGTCACGCTGTTCGCCTGCATCCGCCGTAGTGCTTCGGACGCGAGCTCGTTCGGCGCGATCTTGATCGGACTGCACGTCATCCATGCATCGACGCGCGCGGCCATGCTGCCGCCGCCGGTGATGGTCCGACGCAGGTCGCCATCGGTGAACGCGCCGACCAGCCGGTCCTCGGCATCCACGACCGCCGTGCCGCCGAACCGGGCCCGCGTCATCTCGATGGTGGCATCGAGCAGGCTGGCGTCGGCTCCGACCTTGGGCACGTCGGCGCCGGTCGACATCAGGTCCTGGACCTTGAGCAATTGCGCCCCCAGCCGGCCCTTGGGATGAAACTTGTAGAAATCGTCCGCCGAGAATCCGCGAAGATCGACCAGCGCCATCGCGAGCGCATCGCCGAGCACGAATTGCAGCGTCGTCGAGGTGGTCGGGGTAAGCTGGATCGGGCAGGCCTCGCGTACGGCGGGCAGGTTGAGAAGCACGTCGGCCGCGCGCCCCGCCATGCTGTGCGCCCGCGACGTGATGGCGGCCATCGGAATGCCGAAGCGCTTGCAATAGGTGATGATCGGCGCGAGCTCGGCGCTCTCGCCCGATAGCGTGATCATCAGCACCAGATCCTTGTCGGTGATCATGCCGAGATCGCCATGGCCCGCTTCGGCGGGGTGCAGGAACATGGCGGGCGTGCCGGTCGAGGTGAGCGTTGCCGTGAGCTTGCGCGCGATGATCCCGCTCTTGCCCATGCCGGTCACGATCACGCGCCCGCCAAGCCGGTAGATCTGCTGCACAAGCCGTTCGAATGCATCGGAAAACGGCCGGTCGGTGAAGCGATCGAACAGGGCCTCGAGCCCTTCCGACGTGATCGCCAACGTGCGCAGCACCGATGCAGCGGTGCGCGATACGCCTAATGTTCGCACTGCCCCCGCCAGTCGCGTGCCCACGATCCACGCCCCCTATATTACGTATAGTGCCCCCATAACCCCGACGATCATCGTTTCCGACAGTATCCATCCGACGGATACCCGCCCGAACACACCGGATGATTTTCCAGATAGGTTTTAGCTGCAATAAACTTGCCCGTATTGTCTTACGACCCACGCGTTATTCGTAACAACAGGTGAAGTTTACAATGCAGGATTGGGAAGTTCGTTTTTGGGACACTCGATTATTTCTCGATCGATATGAGAATCGAAACGATCCCGAAACTTTTTAAGCCTAATGATCCACTTACCAAGTTCAAACGCCTGTGGGGGGCCAGACCTATGATCATCACGACACCCGTTTTGCGGGCCGCCGCTTCATGCCTTTTTCTCATGTCGGCACCAGCGTTCGCCGGAGAGGTGCCGGCGTGCGGCACCATCGCCAGCAAACCACGATTGGTCTGCGACGAAGGCGCGTGCATCCGCGTTCCCTTCAAAGACCTGTGCGACGCCGTCCGCGCCTCGTATCCCGCGCGTGTCGTGGATCCAGCCAAGCGCCGCATCGTCCGACCGAGCCGGATCCAACTGAACCCGGTGCGCGACGAACTGACCCTGCTGATCGCCAGCGTCAGCTAGACAATCGCAATGTCGGGCAGCGCGGCGGGCGTCACACCGGCCGGCAGCGGGTACGCTATGGCGAGCACGAACGCTGCACCGGGGATGACGCGGTCGATGCCAGAGATGGACGGCGCGAGCCTGCCATCCGGCAGGATATCGCGCTGCGTCACGCGGTGATCGCGTTCATGCGCGACGATGATCCGGTGCTCGTCCTCGATCAACAGGAAGAACCGTGGCGACTGCCCGCCACTCGCGACATGCTGAAGCAGGGTCGGATGGCCCTGGTCGTCGAGGGCGAAGACCGCAATGCTGTCGTCGCCACGGTTCGAGACATATAGCCGGTCGCCCGCGGCGTTCCCGGCGATGTGCGCGACGATCGACCCGGCCGCAGACTGCGTGCTTTCGGTATCGGGGGCGGTATCGGGGGCGGTATCGGCTGGCAGGGTCGACAGGGTCGCGCGCGCGTGAAACGCCGAACCCGCGACAGTCAGCGTGATCAACTGGTTGGTGAGTTCGCAGGCCAGATAGGCGAGACCCGGTCGTTTCGGGTGGAGGTACAGGTGGCGTGGCCCGGATCCCGGCGGCGCCGCGAACGCGACGATCAGCCGCCCCAGCGTGCCGGTCGCCGCATCGAACGCGAACGCCAGCACCTGATCGGTGCCCAGATCGGTCGCGTACAACCAGCGATTATCCGGACTGAATCCGACCCAGTGCGCGTGCGGCGATTGCTGTCGAGCGGCGTTCGGACCCGATCCGGTGTTTTCACGCACGATCGGCGCATCGACCGGCAAGCCGGTTTCCGGCGCGAGCCGCTGCAGCGATATTCTGCCGCTCGCGTAGTTGGCGACGGCGAGCCAGGACTGGCTGTGATCGAGCGCGATATGGCACGGCGCCGCGCCGCCGACCTGGAACCGCGCGAGACAGTCCCAGGGCATGGCCGCGT
Source organism: Sphingomonas fucosidasi (assembly GCF_036663855.1). Taxonomy (NCBI): domain Bacteria; kingdom Pseudomonadati; phylum Pseudomonadota; class Alphaproteobacteria; order Sphingomonadales; family Sphingomonadaceae; genus Sphingomonas; species Sphingomonas fucosidasi. The sequence continues at coordinate 202,354 of NZ_JAXOJR010000002.1, forward strand.
CGCCGCGATGCCGGAACACCCCGACCGCCCCGCCCTGCTCGTCGACCAGATAGTGAAGATCGAACCGTGCGGCATGGACGCCGAACGAGCAGTTCTGCGCGAGCGTGAGGGGCGCGTCCACGTCCCAGCCATCGGTCGTGGATCGCAGCGGATACAGGCCCTTCCCACCCCCGCCGGCATAGGTCCCGATCCACAGCGATGCGCGAGGCCGGTCAGGGGGCGTTTCGGGATCATAGCTGGTCATCGCCGCGGCCTTACGCTGTTCCGACCACGACGACAGGGGGAATTGGCCGATTGAGGGTGTTCACTGGTTACGCCGAAGCCCGACCAAGCGCGGTGCTCTCCCGAAATTCGAGAGCGCACCGCGTCTGGTCGGGCCGATCGACAAAACCGCCCGATGGGCCAGTTAGAAGTGGATCTTCACCGACCCCTTGTACGACTGGTTGGAGACGTCCTTGCGCTCGACGGTCGTGTCGGCCCCGATCGACACGTCGACCCGGTCGCCGACCAGCGTCAGCCCGGCGCTGATCTCACCCCAGTTCTTGTCCTGCCCGGCCAGCCCGAACAGCGCGTTCGGTCCGATCCCGCCGACGAAGTTCGCGCCGAACACGCCCGGCGTCGACTGAAAGTCGTGGACGTAGTTCGCCGCTGCATAGGGCCTGATCGAGCCGCCGCCGCTGAGCGACAGGCCAGCGCGTCCCTGCAGGCTGTCGAAGCTCTCGCGATCGACGAACAGGGCCGGTCCGCCGCCATTCTCGACCGACTTGCCGAAGCCGATATGGCTCGCGCGGAGCGAGACACGTGGGCCGACCTTGAGCATCGACAGGTCGAACGCCTTACCGAGGCCGACCTCGCTGACGACGGTCAACGCGTTGTCGGTGCCACGCAGGCGGTAGTTGGTGCCGACGAAGCCGACTGTGCGATCGGTCTTGGCGACGAACGCGCCCGCGCTGAACTGCGTATCGAGGACGATGCCCGATGCGGTCTCAAGCTTGCCGTACAGCGTACCCTGGAACAGTTCGCCGCGTGCGCGCTGTGCGATGCCAGCGGTCGTGCCGTCGGTGTTGGTGTACGAGAACGAGAAGCCGATCACGCCACCCTCGCCCGCCTGCTTCTCCAGACCCGCCGCCGCGAAATACCCGTCGAACTTGTCGTGCCCGCCAAACGGGTTCGTCCCCGGCATCGAACGGCTCTTGCCGTCGATATAGCCGCCGGCGATGAAGCCGCTCATGTCGTCGGGAAGGCGACCCTGCTGCAACACGGTGCCGCTCGAATCGCTCATCGTGTCCTGCCCGCCGGGAAGGTCGCTCGCCATCAGCGACGCGACCTGGACCGGCTTGCCGATCAGTGCGAGCGTGCCGCCGAGGCCGCCACGCGTATCGATCTGCGCGATGTGATCGCGGTAGAAACGCGACATCGTGTCGATCGAGGCGATACCGAGGCTCGATTTGAGCGTTTCGGCCCGCGGCGCGAGACCCTCCAGCGTCGAGCGGATCGTCGCGGCGTTCTGCAGATCCAGCGAACCGTACACCGCACCCAATGCCGCGTAGTTCGACCGGTTCTGGTCGAGCAGTTGCGCATAGGCGCCCTGCACCGGCGTTGCCGCGACGACGTTGCGGTATTGGCCGGCCAGGATCCGCACCTGCACAGCGTTGCTGCTGTAGACATAGCTTGGCGTCAGGATCGCGCTGAGCGGAGTCGCCGCAGCGAACGAACCGCTGATGCCGCCTTGTGCGGTCACGATCGTGTAGAGGTCGTTGTACCGGATCGTCTGGCCCGCGACCGGTGCGAAGCCGACCCGACCGCCGAGGTTGGCAATGCCGTTGGTGGCCACGCCGGCCGCATTGAACGTCGTTGCGACGAAGGCGAGCTTGTCGGAGGTACCGTTCGGCCCGAGATCGACCAGCAGGTTGGTGGCCGAGGCAAGCACGCCGTTGCCCGCGACGGTCAGCGTACCGATCGTCCCCGTGGTACCCGGCGCGATCATGCCCGCGACGCTGGTGAAGAACGGCGTGTTGATCCGGCCCGATCCGGTCAGCAAGCCCGACAGCATGAAGTAATCGCCCGGCGTCGAGATGACGCCATCGTTCTGGACCACACCGGTCACCTGGTTGATCGTCATCAGGCTGGTCAACGACCCCGCCGACGTCACGGCCAGCTTCGCCGTGCTGCCCGCGACCGTGACCTTGTCGACCGTCACTGCGGAGCCAAGCGTGGTCGTACCCGCCGCCGACAGCGTCACGTCGTAATAGCGCGCACTGCGCTGGGTCGTGCGGTCCGGATCGATGTTGTTCGGCACGAAGTTGGTCGCGCCCGGCAGGCCGTTGCCCAGCGTGGGCGACAAGACCGCCAATCCGACCGTGTCGCCGGCCGCCTGTGCGACGTCTTCCGCGCCCGGCAACAGGGTCGCGCTGCCCTTGCCCGAATGCGCGACCGTTTCGAGGATCAGCCCCTCGGCCGCCACGCCCTGCGCCGCCACCTTCGTGGCGACGGCCGCCGCCGCCGGTGCGTCCGCGGTCGTGGTGACGGGAACGCCGTTGATCGACTGGACGCCGGTCTTCACGTCGACGCAATCGGCCTGGAAACAGACCTGGCCGAACTTGTTGTCGTCGCCCGCAATCCCCGCGCCGGTGGTCGTCGGCACGCCGTTGACCAACTGGCCGTCGACGATGATCTGGTAGTTGGGATCGAGCGCGGTCACCCAATGCGACGCGTCGGTCCACTGACCGTCGCCGGCCTTGGTCTGCGCATAACGATACGGGTTGTTCGCGGTGATATAGTCGGAAAACAGGTAGAGCGGCTGGTAGAAGCTTTCGGTGCCGTACGCCCCGAACGGCTGCGCGGCGTAGAACCGGCTACCCCCCGACAGCACGCCGATCACGACCTGCTTGGCAAAGGTCCGATCGAGGATCAACGGTCCGCCGGAATCGCCGCCCGCGGTCGTTCCTTCCTTGGGAAGCGCGTCGTCCTTGAACAGGTTGAAGTCGAACGGGCTGGCCGCTGCGGTACCGCGACGGGGATCGTCGAAATCGAGCTGGTAGAGGTTCTGCGGGAGGCCGCTGGTGGAGCCGAAGAGGAACGCGTCACGATCGTCGAACGAGCCGAGGATGCCGATCGTGTTCTCCGCGATACGACGGCGGAAATCGACGCCGTTGGTATCCCCCGTCAGCGTGCCGCCCTGTCCGTTGCGCCCATAGCCGCTGAGCGTGACGTGATAGCCCGTACCGGTCGTCTCGCTGATCGCGGCGGGTGCCGGCAACGCGGACAGCAGCAGCGCCCAGGTCGGGACGTTGGCCGCCGGCGTGTCCAGCGTCGCGATCGCGACATCGGCCTGGAGGAAGTTCTGCGACAAGCCCAGCTTCAGCGAGTCGGCGTTATAGACGACCTGGTTGACGTTATAGAGAAAGTTGGCGGTGCTGGTCTTGAACTGGTTCGGGTTGGCCGCACCGGTGCCGGTGGTCGCCAGCAGCCATGCGCGGATCGCGGGGAGATTGTCCTGCGCGAACCCGAACGAGATCGGAATCCCGCCGCCCTGCGATCCGTAGGCCCAGGCGTCCTGGGCGCCGGTGCCGGCACCGTTCTCGTTGACGCAATGCGCCGCGAAGATGACGGTACGCGGATTGATCAGCGTCCCCGTGCACAGGCCGAGGCCGCCGCCGCCGGTGGAGATCGCCATTTGGCCGATGCCGTTGACGCCGCCCGCCACGTCCTGCGCGGTGGTCGGCGTACCCGGGGCCGAAATGACGATGTTTGGCGCGTTGACCAGATCGGCCGGGTTGAGCGAGCCGCCATAGCCGATCGTCTCGACGCCGGTCGGACGATCCTGCGCGGTCGCGGCGCCCGGCACGAACGCCGATGCCAGCAACGCCGTGGAAGCCAGCAGACCGGTACGCACGTCGCGCGAAATGGAACGCAGGGATGCGGTGTTCATCGAAAGAATTCCCCCAAGTTGCGCCGAACCGTCTGGACCGTGCGCGATGAGCGAGAGGGTATGCAGCGCATTTCAGGAACGCAACGAACGAACGCTCGATATTCGACGCAATGTAACAATCCGTCACATTTGCGCTAATTATGCCACAGATCAGACAGATGGAGCGATCCGGACGGCCCGAGCGGGTGCCGCGATTCCGCGTGAAACCGCGCGCGCAATCGGCTATGCTCGACCATCGCCTAGCGACGCCCGCGAGCACATGGCGACAGAGAGCCTCGACGCTCCCGCTTGCAGCGCCCGGAGTGCCTGCGATGATGATAGAAACCCGTGACATCGCCTACAGCGTCATGCGCGAGGCGGCCGAACGAACCGCCTGCCGGCTCGCTACGGATCTGGCCACGAAGTCCGCGCATCGGCGATTGGCCGAACGCTATGCCGATCGAGTCTCGAGTCGCGTCAGGCGAACTCCCGAACCCGATTCCGAATGGTGACGCCCAACAGGGCGATGTCCAAGGCGGCCGCGACGGCGGCGTGCGGCGCGACCACGGCGACGCGGCGGTTTTCGACGGGTTCGCACGACGACGCGATTGGTGCGATCATCTTGCCCCCGCACCCTTCCCCGAAGCCCTCCCCCTTGCTAAGGCCCCTCCGGTAACAGCATTTTTCGCTCGGTCCCCGACGCGCCCGCGTGGCCTATATGGCTGCTTTCCCCTCGGCGCCCGGCGGCCCGACGCCCACGGGAAGGACCCCTATGACTGCCATTGGCCAGGATACCCTCAAGACCCGCACCAGCCTGTCGACCGGCGGCAAGTCGTACGACTATTACAGCCTCGCCAAGGCGTCCGAGCAGCTCGGCGACATCAGCCGCCTGCCGTTCTCGATGAAGGTGCTGCTCGAGAACCTGCTCCGCTTCGAGGACGGCGTGACCGTCACGCGCGAGGATATCCAGGCGATCGTCGACTGGCAGAAGGAGCGTCGCAGCGACCGCGAGATCCAGTATCGCCCCGCGCGCGTGCTGATGCAGGACTTCACCGGCGTCCCCTGCGTGGTCGATCTCGCGGCGATGCGCGACGCGATGACCAAGCTCGGCGGCAACCCCGAGAAGATCAACCCGCAGGTCCCCGTCCATCTCGTCATCGATCACTCGGTGATGGTCGACGAGTTCGGCACCCCGCAGGCGTTCCACGACAACGTCGACCTTGAGTACGAGCGCAACATCGAGCGCTACGAGTTTCTGAAGTGGGGCAGCAAGGCGCTCGACAATTTCCAGGTCGTCCCCCCCGGCACCGGCATCTGCCATCAGGTGAACCTCGAATATATCGGTCAGGCCGTATGGTCGTCGGCGTCGTCGGGTGACCACGGCGACGGCACGATGATCGCGTACCCGGACACGCTGGTCGGCACCGACAGCCACACGACGATGATCAACGGTCTGGGCGTGCTCGGCTGGGGCGTCGGCGGGATCGAGGCCGAGGCCGCGATGCTCGGCCAGCCCGTGTCGATGCTGATCCCCGAAGTCGTCGGCTTCAAGCTGACCGGCGCGCTGAACGAGGGCATCACCGCCACCGATCTGGTGCTGACCGTCACGCAGATGCTGCGCGCCAAGGGCGTGGTCGGCCGCTTCGTCGAGTTCTTCGGCCCCGGCCTGTCGTCGATGACGCTCGCCGACCGCGCGACGATCGCCAACATGGCGCCCGAATACGGCGCGACTTGCGGCTTCTTCCCGATCGACGACAAGACGCTCGATTACATGCGCCTCACCGCGCGCTCGGACGAGAATGTCGAGCTGGTCGAGGCCTATGCCAAGGCCAACGGCTTCTGGCGCGACGAGAACGCCGAGGACCCCGTCTTCACCGACACGCTCGAACTCGACATGGGCACCGTCGTCGCGTCGCTCGCCGGCCCGAAGCGCCCGCAGGACCGCGTCAGCCTCAACAAGGTCGACGAGGTGTTCAACAGCGACCTCCACAAGCTGTACCACAAGGAGCAGCCCGCCCGCGTCGCGGTCGAGGGTCGCGAGCATGACATTGGCGACGGCGACGTCGTTATCGCCGCGATCACCAGCTGCACGAATACGTCGAACCCGTCGGTGCTGGTCGCTGCCGGTCTCGTCGCACGGAAGGCGAACGCGCTCGGCCTCAAGTCGAAGCCTTGGGTGAAGACCTCGCTCGCCCCCGGTTCACAGGTCGTCACCGACTATCTCGACAAGGCCGGCCTCACCGCGGACCTGAACGCGCTCGGCTTCAACCTCGTCGGTTATGGCTGCACGACCTGCATCGGCAACTCGGGCCCGCTGGCGCCTGCGATCTCGGCTGCGATCAACGAGAACGACCTCGTCGCCGCGTCGGTCCTGTCGGGCAACCGCAACTTCGAGGGCCGCGTTTCGCCGGACGTCCGCGCCAACTTCCTCGCCAGCCCGCCGCTGGTGGTCGCCTATGCGATCAAGGGCACCGTCACGACCGACATGATCGAGACGCCGCTGGGCCAGGGTTCGGACGGCCAGGACGTGTATCTGCGCGATATCTGGCCGACCAACGAGGAAGTCCGCACGACGATGGACGCCAACATCGACGCCGGCATGTTCGGCGCGCGCTACGGCGACGTCTATGCGGGCGACGCCAAGTGGCGCGAGATCGACGTCACGGGCTCGGACACCTACGCATGGCGCGCTGGCTCGACCTACGTCGCCAACCCGCCGTACTTCGAGGGCCTCAGCATGACGCCGTCGCCGGTGCAGGACATCATCGACGCCAAGCCGCTCGCGATCCTCGGCGACTCGATCACGACCGATCACATCTCGCCCGCCGGTTCGATCAAGGCCGACAGCCCCGCCGGCCGCTTCCTGCAGGAGCATCAGGTCAGCAAGGCGGACTTCAACAGCTATGGCGCACGCCGCGGCAACCATGACGTGATGATGCGCGGCACCTTCGCCAACATCCGCATCAAGAACGAGATGGTCCCCGGCGTCGAAGGCGGCATGTCGAAGTACGACGGCGAGGTCATGGCGATCTACGACGCCGCCATGCGCTTCAAGCAGGACGGCACGCCGCTCGTGATCGTCGCCGGCAAGGAATACGGCACCGGCTCGTCGCGCGACTGGGCGGCGAAGGGCACGAACTTGTTGGGCGTCCGCGCGGTCATCACCGAGAGCTTCGAGCGCATCCACCGCTCGAACCTGGTCGGCATGGGCGTGCTTCCGTTGCAGTTCGCTGAAGGCGTGGACCGCAAGACGCTCGGTCTTGATGGTTCGGAGACGTTCACGATCGTCGACGTCGCGAGCATCCGCCCACGTCAGGACGTCACCGTGAAGATGACCCGCGCCGATGGGTCGAGCGAGACGTTCCAGACCAAGTGCCGGATCGATACCGTCAACGAGCTGGAATATTTCCTCAACGGCGGCATCCTCCACTACGTCCTGCGCAAGCTGGCCGCGTAAGACTGCTAAATCGTCCCGGAGCGATCCGGGACGACGGACGCGTTGCCGTCCAGACCGTTAGCTACCCAAAACGACCGTCATCCCAGCGAAGGCTGTGATATCCCCCGTGAGGCCCACGTCGCCCACCGCGAGGGATATCCCAGCGTTCGCTGGGATGACGTGTTTTGGCGGATGGGTGTGATGGCGGATGACGGAAAGGCGAGATCATCGCCTACCGTCGCCATCTTCGTCTGCCGTCGCCGGCCCTAGCTGGGACGCCGCATATTGGCGGACGACGAAGCGTCCATCATGTTCCCCGCCGTCATTCCAGCGAAAGCTGGCATCTCCCGGTTTGGCGAGGGTCGCGCATTACGAGAGATACCCCAGCTTTCGCTGGGGTGACGGGTATGGCGGATGGGTGTGTCGGCGGATGACGGACAGGCGATACTTTTGCCTTGCCGTCATTCCAGCGGAAGCTGGAATATCCCGGTTTGGCGAACGTCGCGCATTACGAGTGATACCCCAGCTTTCGCTGGGGTGACGGATATGGGGGGCGTGACGGGGAAAGGCAGGCGCGTGGCCCTCGAATGCCATTCGAGCCCTGTCCCTGAACACAAAAAGGCGGGGCGACCGTGATGGTCGCCCCGTAGTTCAGGGAGAAGACCGGGACAGGGGGAGACCCGGTCAAGTCGCCGTCCACAGGGGGAGAGGGAGCGGCGACACACACCCTTTCGTCCCGATATGTTGCAGCGATATGTCGGAATCGACGTGATGATAATTTAATCCGGGGATCGCAGCGTGCACCGGGACGGCAGCGCTACTCCGCCTGCTCCCAACCGCCACCAAGCGCCTTGAACAGCGACACCGTCAGCTGGCGCAACTGCGCGTCGCTCGCGACCAACTGCTCGCGCGCGGCCAAGACATCCGTCTGCGCGTCCAGCAACGTATTCTGCGCCACGAACCCGGTCCGGTACTGCGACTCCGCCGCCTTCGCGCTGCTCTGCGCATCGCCCACCGCGCGTTGCAGCGCGGCGTTGCGACGGCGCTCGGCGGCGATCTGCGCCAGCGGGTCCTCGACATCGCGCAACGCCTGCAACACGGTCGAGCGATAGCGCAGATACGCCTGCTCGCGGTCTTCCTCGCGCGACTTCACGGTCGATTTGCGCCGGCCCCAGTCGAGCAGCGGGAACTGCGCCGCACCGCTCGCGGTCAGCTGGAGGCTGTCCCCTGAAAACAGGTTGCCGAGCGCGGTCGAGATCAGCTGGCTCATGCCGGTGAGGCTGAACTTCGGATACATGTCCGCCACCGCAACGCCGATATCCGCGGTCGAGGCAGCCAGATCGCGTTCGGCCGCCCGCACGTCAGGACGACGGCGCAACAGCTCCGACGGCAGCCCGGCCGGGATCGACGGCACGCCGAGCGGTGCGACCGAAGGTGCGGCCAGTTCGGTCATCAGCGTTGCCGGCGGCTCGCCGAGCAGGATCGCCAGTGCATGCATCCGCACATCGACATCCGCGCGGACCGGTTCGGCGCGCGCTTGAGTCGACGTGACCGAAGCGCGCTGGCGGGTGACGTCGATCGGCGGGACGAGGCCGACCTTGGCGATGTTGCCCGCGATCGTCAGCGCGCGTTGCTGATTGGCGATCTCGCTTTCGATCGTCGCGAGCTGCGCCTGGTCGAGCCGGAGCGCGAAATACGCCTGCGCGACTTCGGCGGCGAGCGTCACCGCAGCGTCGCGCTTCGACCAGACCGCCGCTTCCGTCCGCGCCCGCGCGCCCTCGGTGCTACGCCGGACACCACCGAACAGGTCGAGCTCCCAGCTGGCGTCGAAACCGACCGAATAGGTCGTGATCCCGCTGCCGGGGAGCGCGATGCCGCCGGTCGAGCCGGTACCGCCTGCCCCCGTGCCGCCGCTGAATGCGCGCGCGATCGACGCGAGGCCGGCGTTCTTACTGAACTCGATATGGCTCGGGCTGGCGCTGGCATTGACGCTCGGCAACCCTTGCGAGCGCGCGACGATCTCCTGCAACCGCGCCTGACGCACGCGCGAGGCGGCGATCGCGATGTCGGGATTGCCTTTCAGTGCGCGCTCGACGAGGCCGTCCAGCTGCGGATCGCCGAACGCCGACCACCAGCGGGCTGGGTCGACCGTACCACCAACACTCGCCTGCGGTCCGACGAACGCCGGCGGCACCGCCATCTCGGGCGGCGTGTAATTCGGGCCGACGGTGCACCCCGCGAGCAGGGCTGCGATCGCAACCACCATGAACCGCGCACGCATCAATGCATCCCTCCCGAGGGGGCGCCGCCGGTCTTGCCGGAGCGCATGAATAGAACCAGTGGCGCGACGCACAGCACGACCACCATCATCGCGCGGAACACGTCGAGGAAGGCGAGCATCGTCGCCTGCCGCTGCATCTGGCTGTAGAGCACCGCGAGTGGCGTGGTGGTCGGATCGCCCTGCCCGGCGAACACGCCCGCCGCCTTCTGCATCCAGTCGGTATAGTTCGGATCGAGCGGGTTGAGCGTCTGCGTCAGTTCCGACTGGTGGCGCTGCAACCCGCCGGCGAGCTGGGTCTGCGCGAAACAGATGCCGATCGTGCCGCCGAGATTGCGCGAGACGTTGAGCAGGCTGGAGGCCTGCGCGGTCTGCGTCTGCTTGAGCCCGACATAGGCGATCGCGTTGATCGGCACGAACAGGAACGGCAACGCCATCGCCTGGAACAGCCGTGCGAACGCCGCATCGGAGAACGCGATGTCCGCGCTGAGATGGCTCATGTTCCACAGCGCGAACGCCTGGACGAGCAACGCCGGGAACAGGAGGAAGCGGACGTCGATGACGCCGCTCAGCCGCCCCGCGAACGGGACCATCACGAGCGTCGCCAAGCCGCCTGCGGTCAGCGCGAGGCCGGCATCGAGCGAGCTGTAGCCGAGCACCTGTTGCAGCATTTGCGGAATGAGCTGGGTCGTGCCGAACAGGATCATGCCGGTGACGCCCATGATGCCGATCGTCAGCGCGAAGTTGCGGTTCTTCATCAGCTTGAGGTCGATCACAGGGTCCTTGTGATTGAGCTCCCAGATGACGAGGCTGACCAGCGACACCGCGGCGATGATCGCCGACATCACGATGAAGCCGCTCGCGAACCAATCCTCGCGTTCGCCGCGATCGAAGGTGAGTTCGAGGAACCCAAGTCCCAGCACCACCAGGATGACGCCGATATAGTCGATCGTGAGGCCGTTCTTGAACCGTTCGTCACGGTCCTTCTTCACTTGCGCCGGTTCGTCGACGAACGTCTCGACCAGGAACCAGGCGAGGATGCCGACCGGCACGTTGATCAGGAACACCCAGTGCCAGCTCGAATATTCGACGATATAGCCACCCAGCGTCGGCCCGAGTACCGGGCCGACGACGACGACGATCGCGAACGCGGCGAACGCCATGCCGCGTTGCTTGGGGGGGAAGGTGTCGGCGAGGATCGACTGTTCGACCGGCGCGAGCCCGCCGCCGCCGATGCCCTGCAGCACGCGCGCGACCACCAGCGTGCCGATGTTGGGCGCGAGGCCGCACAGGAGGGAGGCGAACGTGAACAGCGCGATCGACAGCAGGAAATAGCGTTTCCGGCCGATCGCGTCGCTGAGCCAGCCCGAGATCGGGATGACGATCGCGTTGGCGACGAGATAGCTGGTCAGCACCCACGTCGCCTGATCGGTGGTGATCGACAGCCCGCCCGAGATATGATCGAGCGCGACGTTGGCGATCGAGGTGTCGAGCACCTCCATGAAGGTCGGGATCGAGATGATCGCGACGATCAGCCACGGGCTGTACTTGCCCGCCGCCGACCGGCTCGGCGACCAGGTATGGCCGCCGCCCGCGTCCGCCTTCGCCCCAGTTTTTCGAGCGGGCGCCTTTGCCACCTCAGCGCACCTTGACGGTCGGCACCACCGACATGCCGGGACCGATCGGATAGCGCTTCGGATCGGGGCCGTTCTTCGCGTCGAACACGATCCGCACGGGCACGCGCTGGACGACCTTAACGTAATTGCCGGTCGCGTTCTGCGGGGGGAGCAAGGCGAACGCCTGGCCTGCGCCACGCTGGATCGAGTCGACATGACCCTTAAAGTCGACACCGGGATACGCGTCGACATGGATGTCGACGGGCTGGCCGATCTTCATCAGCGTGAGCTGCGTTTCCTTGAAGTTGGCGGTCACCCACATCTGGTCGGGGACGATCGCCATCAGCTGCGTGCCGGGCGCGACGTACGAGCCGATATTGACCGAGCGGTTGACGACCTGCCCTGCGACCGGTGCGGTCAGGCGGAGATCGCTGATGCTGACATTGGCCTGATCGACCAGCGCACGCTTGGCGTCGATCACCGACTTCGCGGCGCCGACCTGCTTGCGCGCGACGCTGATCTGGGCGGTAGCGGTGTCGATCTGCTCGCGGGCGGCGGCGGCATCGGCGGCGGTCTGGCGCGCGGTGGCGCGCGCCTGATCGAGCTGCTGGCCCGCGACCGCGCTCGGATCGAGCCGGAGCAGAGCCTCATAACGCGCGAGATCCTGCTGGGCCTTGACCGCGGCCGCCATCGGCACGCGCGCCTGGGCCGCGGCCTGCTGGCGTTGCGCCTCGGCGGCGGTGACCTGCGCCTGCGCCTGCGCGAACTGAGCGCGCGCCTGCGATTCATTCGCCTGCGCCTCGGCGACCTGCGCGTCGCGGCCGGATGCCTTGATGACGGCGAGCAAGCGGCCGGCCTCGACGTGGCGGTTGTCGATGTCCGCGACCTGGACCAGCGTGCCCGCGACCTGCGGCGCAAGGCGGACGATGTGCGTGTCGACGAACGCGTTGTCGGTCGATTCGAACTGCCGTGCGTGCAGCCAGTAGAGCACGCCGCCGATGATCAGCCCGCCGACGACGATGACGAGGATGATCCAGAACAGCGGCTTCTTGAACACCGACGGCTTCTTGTCGTCGTCGGATTCGTCCTGCCGGTCCGTGTCGGACTGCTGATCCTCGCCGTTCGGGTCGGACTTACGATCCTCATCGTCGTGATCGGTGTCGGAGTGGTTCGTCTGGTCGGTCATGCCTGGCCCTGTTCTTCAGCACGCATCGAATCGAGAATGGCGTCGATATTGGCGTCGATCCGCGCCTTGATATCGTCGATGTCGGAGGGCTCGAGCGTGTCGCGCTCGAGCAGTTTGAGGCAGGTCGCGCGGCTTGCGCGCAACGTCAGTACCTGCCCCATCAAGGTGATCGTCGCGATCCTGCCGGTACGGATCTCGGCACAGCCGGTGGCGATGCAGACGAGGTCGGCGAGCTTGCGCACCATCTGCCCCATCACGCCGCCATAGATGCGCTCGAACGCCTCGCCCGGCTTCATCTGTTCGCGCAGCACGAACAGCGTCCAGTCGGCGCTTTCGTTGCTGGCCATCTTGTCCGCGAGTCGCCCGAAGATGCGGTGGATCTGGGCGCGGGCTTCGCCAATGTCGGCCGCGGCGAGATCATGCGACAATTCGGACGGGTCGCCCATCACGGCGGACATGCGTTCGGCGATCCGGTCGGCCGCCGCGAGGTACAGGCCCTCCTTGCCGCCGTAATGATAGGTGATCGACGACATCGCGGTGCCAGCCGCAGCGGCGATCCCGCGCGTGCTCGCCCCCTCGAGCCCCTTGGTGCCGAATTCGCTGATCGCGATGTCTAGGAGTCGAGACTGGACCACGCGGCTCGTTTAGTTCGATCGAACGAATGAGCCAAATGAAGAAGATGTCATGTTACGCGAGAGTCGGTGGGTCGGTGGGTCGGCTTGTCACGCTGATCATCCCGCAATCACTCCGTCATCCTGACGAAAGTCAGGACCCAGAGTAACGGGCGTTGCACTGCATGGCTCTGGGTCCTGACTTTCGTCAGGATGACGGGCGATGTTTGACGGCCTATCGCGCTAATCGGGAGGCCAAACCGGTGCCAGAAACAGCAACGCCGGCCCCTTCGTGCAAAGGGACCGGCGTAAATCTGGTGGGCGCGGCTGGGATTGAACCAGCGACCCCACCCGTGTGAAGGGTGTGCTCTACCACTGAGCTACGCGCCCGAAACTGGTTCGGAAGCGGGCCTTTAGGCAGACCCCGTCCACCTGTCCAGCCCTTTCGATGGCGATCCCTTCGATCCTCCCCCGCGAGGGGGAGGTGGCGCCGAAGGCGACGGAGGGGGAGGACCACGCAACGAAGGGTGTCGCTTACCGCCCCCTCCGTCAGGCTACCGCCTGCCACCTCCCCCTGGCGGGGGAGGATTGAAAGCTTGCTAGTTGACCGCGTCCTTCAGGCCCTTGCCGGCCTTGAACTTGGGTTGGGTCGAGGCCTTGATCGTCATCGGCTCACCGGTACGGGGATTGCGGCCGGTCGATGCCTTGCGCTTCGAGATCGAGAACGTGCCAAAACCGACCAGGCGAACTTCGTCGCCCTTCTTCAGCGATGCTTCGATCGCCTCGAATACCGCCTCGACCGCCTTGATCGCGTCGGCCTTTACGAGCCCGGACGTGTCGGCGACCGTTGCGATCAGCTCCTGCTTGTTCATCTGTATCCCCCGGAAAACTAGAATCGGCCGCAATGGACTCGCAGCCGCAGTCAGCGCGCAATAATGCGGCGGCTTCGCTTTGTGTCAAACGAAACCGCCGCGTTTAGTCTTTTAGGACCAACGTAGATCAGTGGTGCAGGCCACCCCCGACCGGCGCGATCGGCGCCGGTGGCAGTGCCGCCAGTTCGTCCGCATCGGTCCACTCGATCGCTTCGAGCGGCTCAGTGAGCGCCAGACGGAGCACCTCGTCGACATGCTTGACCGGGATGATCTTCAGCCCCGCCTTGATGTTGGCCGGGATCTCCGCGAGGTCCTTCTCGTTCTCGGCCGGGATCAGCACCGTCTCGATCCCGCCCCGCAGCGCCGCCAGCAGCTTCTCCTTGAGCCCACCGATCGGTAGCACGCGACCACGCAGCGTGACCTCGCCGGTCATCGCCACCTCGCGCCGGATCGGCACGCCGGTCAGCGTCGAGACGATCGACGTGACCATGCCGATCCCCGCCGACGGACCATCCTTCGGCACCGCACCCTCGGGCAGATGGATGTGGATGTCCTTGCGCGCGAACAGGCTCGGCTTGATCCCGTAGCTGGGCGCACGGGCCTTCACATAGCTGAACGCGGTCTCGATCGATTCCTTCATCACGTCGCCGAGCGTACCGGTGAGCTTGGCCTGGCCCTTGCCCGCGACCGTCACGCTCTCGATCGTCAGCAGCTCGCCGCCGACCTCGGTCCAGGCGAGCCCGGTGACCGCACCGATCTGGTTCTCGGTCTCGCTGAGGCCGTGGCGATACTTCTGCACGCCAGCATAGTCGCCGACGTTCTCGGGCGTGATCGTGACGCTGGTGGTCTTGTTCTCGAGGATCTGGCGCAGCGCCTTGCGGCACAGCTTGGCGATCTCGCGCTCGAGCGTACGCACGCCAGCTTCGCGCGTGTATTGCTGGATCAGCGTGCGCAGGCCTTCCTGCGTCAGCGTGAACTCGCCCGGCTTCAGGCCGTGCGCCTCGATCTGCTTCTCGACCAGGTGACGCTCGGCGATCTCGACCTTCTCGTCCTCGGTATAGCCCTCCAGGCGGATGATCTCCATCCGGTCTAGCAGCGCCTGCGGCAGGTTGAGCGAGTTCGCGGTGCACACGAACATCACGTCCGACAGGTCGATGTCGACCTCCAGGTAATGATCCTGGAACTTGCCGTTCTGTTCGGGGTCGAGGACCTCCAGCAGCGCCGAGGCCGGATCGCCGCGGAAGTCCTGGCCGAGCTTGTCGATCTCGTCGAGCAGGAACAGCGGGTTCGACGTGCCGGCCTTTTTCAGGTTCGAGACGATCTTGCCCGGCATTGAGCCGATATAGGTGCGGCGATGGCCGCGGATCTCGGCTTCGTCACGCACGCCGCCGAGCGACTGGCGGATGAACTCGCGCCCGGTCGCCTTGGCGATCGACTTGCCGAGCGAGGTCTTGCCGACGCCTGGAGGGCCGACGAGGCACAGGATCGGCCCCTTCAGCTTGTTGGTGCGCGCCTGCACGGCGAGATACTCGACGATCCGGTCCTTGACCTTCTCGAGCGCGTAATGATCCTCGTCCAGCGTCACCTGTGCGGCGGCGATGTCCTTCTTGATCTTCGACTTCTTGCCCCAGGGGAGCCCGAGCAGCACGTCGAGATAATTGCGCACGACGGTCGCCTCGGCGCTCATCGGTGCCATCGTCTTGAGCTTCTTCAGCTCGGACGTCGCCTTGCCGCGCGCTTCCTTGCTCATCTTGAGCGTCGCGATCTTCTGCGTCAGTTCGGCGATCTCGTCGCCTTCACCCTCGCCATCCTCGTTGCCGAGCTCGCGCTGGATCGCCTTCAACTGCTCGTTGAGGTAATATTCGCGCTGCGTCTTCTCCATCTGGCGCTTGACGCGACTCTTGATCTTCTTCTCGACCTGCAGGACGCCCAGCTCGCCCTCCATCGCCGTCATCGCCATTTCGAGGCGCTTCGACGGGTTGGTCTCGATCAGCATCGCCTGCTTTTCGGCGACCTTGATCTGGACGTTGGCGATCACCGCATCGGAAAGCTTCGACGGCTCGTCGATCTCCGACAGCTGCACCGTCGTTTCAGACGAGAGCTTGCGGTTGAGCTTGGCGTAATTCTCGAACTGCTCGACGACGGAGCGCATCAGCGCGGTAACCTCGGGGCCCTCGACCTCGGCGTCGGCGACCGTCTCGACCGTGGCGGTCAGGAACTCGCCGCTCTCGTCCAGCGTCTCCAGCGTCGCGCGCTGCTTGCCCTCGACCAGCACGCGAACGGTGCCGTCGGGCAGCTTCAACAGCTGCAGGACGGTCGCGGTGACGCCCATCGAATACAGGTCGTCGCGTGCGGGATCGTCCTCGGCGGGATCGACCTGCGCGACGAGATAGATCTCCTTGTCCGCCGCCATCGCCGCTTCGAGCGCGGCAACGGACTTATCGCGGCCGACGAACAGCGGCACGATCATGTGCGGGAAGACGACGATGTCGCGAAGGGGAAGGACGGGGTACTGGGTCATGAACGCTCCGGTGGGTGCCTGCATGGGGGCATAGTCTGTAGCTTATATGGTGAGGATGAAGCGTCCATCAATTGGTTGGCGGTGGTTAGGGGTTTTCGCGCGTTGTCCAAGCGCCAGCGGTTCTCCTGCGAACGCAGGAGTCCAGGGTAACGAGCGGCGGTATTCGTGATCCTGGGCTCCTGCGTTCGCAGGAGAAACGAAGGTACCGGATCGCACTTGTATGCGAGCCGCCCAAGCGCGAGAACGCGACATGATCTTGCGTTTTCTTCTCGCCGCAAGCGCCACCGCGCTCCTCGCCGCCGCGCCACTTCCCAAAAAGGGCGAGCCCGCGATTACTGCGCAGACGCAGCGCTCAGGCGGAATGCTAACTCCCGAGCAGACCGCGCTGCGCTTCGACAGCGCCGATCTCGCGTTCGAGGTGTTGCCCGAGATGGAAAGCCTGAACGGCGTGGCGACCTTGGTCTTCACCGCGAAAGCCCCCCTCACCCGGCTGCCGATCGACCTCGACCGCAACCTGCCTGTCAGCGCGATCGCGATCGACGGCGTGCCGCTCGCCCCCTCGGCGTGGAGCAATCCCGAAGGCCGGCTGACGATCACGCTGCCGAAACCCGTTGCGGCCGGCGAGAAGGTCACCGCCAAAATCACCTATGGCGGCACGCCGCACGTCGCGGTGAAGGCGCCGTGGGACGACGGGATGGTCTGGTCGAAGACGCCCGATGGCCGGACCTGGTTCGCGACGACCGCGGAAGGCTATGGCTGCGACCTGTTCTGGCCGTGCCTCGACTTCCCGACCGGCGAGCCCGCGCTGGTCACGCTCCACATCACCGTGCCGAAGGGATTGAAGGCGCCGTCGAACGGCGTGCTGCTCAGCGTCGATACGCTAGCGGATGGCCGGACGACGTGGAACTGGCGTGCCAAGCATCCCAACACCTATGGTATCGCGCTCAACGTCGGGCCGTACGAGGAGATCAGCGGCATGTACAAGAGCCGCTACGGCAACAGCATTCCGATGTATTACTGGTATTTGCCGGGCGAGAAGGCGCAGGCCGAAAAGCTGTTCGCCGAGTTCGCGCCGACGCTCGATTTCTTCGAGAGCATGATCGGCCCCTACCCGTTCGGCGACGAGAAGCTCGGCGTGGTCGAGACGCCGCACAAGGGCATGGAGCACCAGACGATCAACGCCTACGGCAACGGCTACGAAAAGGCCCCGGAAGGGTTCGACTGGCTGTTCCAGCACGAGTTCGCACACGAGTGGTTCGGCAACCAGCTGACCGCCGCCAACTGGGACGATTACTGGCTGCACGAGGGGTATGGCACCTACATGCAGCCGCTATACGGCCAGTGGCGCGAGGGGCGTGCGCGCTATGCGGCGATGATGCAGACCGAGCGCGCGTCGATCATGAACCGCAAGCCGATCACGCAGCAGCGCGTCACTACCGAGGAGGAGGTGTACGAACTCGACAAGGGCGGGGCTGGGCAGGACATCTATTACAAGGGCTCGTGGATGCTCCACACGCTGCGGGGGCTGATCGGCGACAGGGCGTTCTTCGATGTCACGCGGCTGGCGGTTTACGGGCGCGGGGATCCGAAGCCGGGGAATTTCGCGCCGCGGTTCGGGTCGACCAAGGAGTATGAGGCGCTCGTCCGGAAGGTGACGGGGAAGGATTATACGTGGTTCTTCGACGTGTATCTCCGTCAGGCGGCGCTGCCCGAACTGATCGAGACGCGGACCGCGAACACGCTCGCGCTGGTGTGGAAGGTGCCCGGTAACGGCCCCTTCCCGCTGCCGGTGCAGGTGGAGATCGATGGGAAGACGCGGACGCTGCCGATGACGGACGGGAGGGCGACAGTGTCGGTCCCGGCTGGCGCGCATGTCGTGATCGATCCGGACGCGCTGGTTCTGCGGCGTAGCGTCGCGCTCGAAGACGTGGCCGCCTGGAAAGCTGCTCAAGCTGCGAAGGCCAAGCCCCAATGACCGACCCATCCCTGTTCTCCCGCGAAGGCGGGGGGCCAGGAGCCACGAACGCCGCTGCCCGCGACCCTGGACTCCCGCCTTCGCGGGAGAACGGGCCTTGGGGATCTCGCGCTGCGGAGATGGCGGCGATCTTCATGGTTGGGGATGGCCTGATCGGCCTGATCCAGCCACGCCGGCACGTCGATCTCTGGAAGGACGACGCGCTCGGGACCGAGAAGCTCGTCGCGCCGTTCGTCGATCGCCCCGGTCGGCGGCGTCTTTATGCGGTGGTACAGATCGCTGCCGGTCTTGCCTTGGCGGCGCGGCAGAAGCGATGAAGGCGGCGGGCTGGGTTCTGCTGGCGCTCGCGCTGGCCGGATGCGGGTCGGGTCCTGATGCCGCGAGCGACCGGATCGCCGACGGCAAGCGCGTGTTCCGGCGCTGCACCGCGTGTCACACGATCGGCCAATATGCGACCGACACCGACGGGCCTAATCTATACGGGGTGATGGGCGGCCCGGTTGGCGAGCGGCGTACGCGCTTCTCGTATACCGCCGGACTGAAAGCGCTCGGCGGCACATGGGACGCCGAGCGCATGGATCGATGGCTCGCCAATCCGCGGCGGATGGTGCCCGGTACCACGATGGGGTTCGCGGGCCTGTCCGACCCGAAGGACCGCGCCGACGTCATCGCCTATCTGTCGACGCAAGGCCCGTGAGTTTACGGCACCACCGTCGTGAACAGGTAGGCGGCGAAGATCACGAGGTGGACGACGCCCTGCAACACTGTCGTCCGCCCGGTGCCGAGCGACAGTGTCGCCACGAACAGCGACAGCGCGAGCAGCGTCATGCTCTTCGCATCGATGCCGAGCGCGATCGGCAGGTCGAGCACTAGCGACACGATCGCCACGCTCGGGATCGTCAGGCCGATGGTGGCCAGCGCAGAACCGAGCGCGAGGTTGAGGCTGGTCTGCAGCCTGTTGCGCCGTGCGGACTTGTACGCGGCGAGACTTTCGGGCGCGAGCACCAGCGCGGCGATTACGACACCGACCACGGTCAGTGGCAGGCCAGCGCCGAGCACCGCGGCCTCGATCGTCGGCGACAGCGTCTTGGCAAGCAGCACCACCGAGACCAGCGCGACCAGCAACGCCGCAAACGCGATTCCCGTCGCGCGCGCCGATGGCGGCGCGGCGTGATCGTCCTTGTCGTCGGTCGAGGGCAGGAAATAATCGCGGTGGCGCACCGTCTGCACCAGCACGAACGTACCGTAGAGGATCAGCGACACCACCGCGACGAACATCAGTTGCGACGCCGCGTAGGTCGGCCCGGACGTTGACGACGTATAATTTGGCAGGATCAGCGACAGAACCGCCATAGCCGCCAGCACGCCTAACGCCGCGGTCATGCCCTTGAGCGTGAACCGCTGCTCGTGATGCCGTACCGCGCCCGCGAGCAGGCAGATACCGATGATGAAGTTGAGGATGATCATGATCGCCGCGAACACCGTGTCGCGCGCAAGCGTGGTCGCGTCGCCCGCGTTGGAGAGCATCAGCGAGACGATCAGCGATACCTCGATCACGGTGACGGCGATCGCGAGGACGAGCGTCCCGAACGGTTCGCCGACCTTGTGCGCGATCACCTCCGCATGATGCACCGCGGCGAGTACGCTGCCGATCAGGACGATCACGGCGGCGGCCGTGCCGAGCGTGCCCATCTTGGCAAGCCCGACGAGAACCGCGACGAGGCCGAGAACCGGGGCGATCAGCGTCCAGATCGGAAGGGCCATGCGGTCCGGCATTGTTTCTACCACGTGTTCGTTCGGTCGGTCGGCCACTTCGATCGTCATGCATGCTCCCTCGTTCCACTTGGACAACGAATGCGTGAGGGGACGATAAGGGTCCGAGTCGGAGCGATTGCGGCGGGGTGAGGATCGGCTAGGTTGCGGCGATGCTGGCGCCCGATCTTCACAAAACGCTGGTGATGGTGGCGGAGGCGATGCGGGATGCGCGGGACCAGTGGTGGGTCATTTCCAGCGCGGCGGTGGCGCTTCACGGGGTGACGCCGATCGAGGTTGGCGATGTCGATGTTGTTATGAGCGTTGGCGATGCCCGGCGACTGATGGATGAGCTCGACATCACTCCGATCGAGGACGGCGTGAGTTCGCTCTTTCGATCGACACTGTTCGGACGGTGGGAGACGCCACCTCTGGTCGTCGAGATCATGGCGGGGTTTCATGTTGCGACGGCGGCTGGGTGGACGGAGCTTTTGCCGAGGACGCGCGTGCCTGTCCTCGTCGAGGGGTCCGTCGTTTACGTGCCTGAGCGAGAGGAGCTAGCCGGAATGCTCAGGCTGTTCGGGCGCCCAAAGGATCTGGAGCGGGTTCGGCTTTTGGCTTCTTAAGATAGCGTCGGAGCCGCTCTCACCGTTCCCCTGACGATGGGTGACGACCGAGAGGTCGATCAGGCCCATCGAGAAATCCTCCCCTGCAAGGGGAGGTGGCAGCGCAGGGCGCTGACGGAGGGGTGACCCGCTCACGATAGGCCATCACCCCTCCGTCGCTTCGCGCCACCTCCCCTTGCAGGGGAGGATCGAAGCGATCTCCGCCGGGCCGATGCCGACCGTCATCCTGACGAAAGTCAGGATCCGGGGTTACAAAGCGCAGGTCTTCTTGGCTCTGGGTCCTGACTTTCGTCAGGATGACGGACCGGCTTTTATGGGCGAGCTTCACCCCAACGGGTGGGGCGTTTGCGTACCGAACGCTCTCACCAAAACCGAAAAAAGGCGCCGATCGCTCGACGCCCTTTTCCTTATCTCAAACGAGCAAAGCCTTAAGCAGCGTCGCCGGTCTTCTTCTTCTCCGCATAAACCCGGATCGGTTCCTTGCGGCCTTCGATCACGTCCTTGTCGATCATCACCTCGTCGACGCCGTCCATGCCGGGCAGGTCGAACATCGTGTCGAGCAGGATGCTCTCCAGGATCGAGCGAAGCCCGCGCGCGCCGGTCTTGCGTTCGATGCCCTTCTTGGCGACCGACACCAGCGCGTCGTCGGTGAAGCCGAGTGCCACGTCCTCCATCTCGAACAGCTTCTGGTACTGCTTGACCAGTGCGTTCTTCGGCTCCTTCAGGATCTTCACCAGCGCGTCGACATCGAGATCCTCGAGCGTCGCGATCACCGGCAGACGACCGACGAACTCGGGGATCAGACCGAACTTCAGCAGGTCCTCGGGCTCGACCGACTTCAGCGTCTCGCCCGTCTTGCGCTCGTCCGGCCCTGCGACATACGCGCCGAAGCCGATCGATTTGCCCTGGAGACGATCGCCGATGATCTTCTCGAGACCCGAGAACGCACCGCCGCAGATGAACAGGATGTTGGTCGTGTCCACCTGCAGGAATTCCTGCTGCGGATGCTTACGGCCACCCTGCGGAGGAACCGACGCGGTGGTGCCCTCCATGAGCTTGAGCAACGCCTGCTGCACGCCTTCGCCCGACACATCGCGCGTGATCGAGGGATTCTCGGCCTTGCGCGAGATCTTGTCGATCTCATCGATATAGACGATCCCGCGCTGCGCCCGTTCGACGTTGTAGTCCGACGCCTGGAGCAGCTTGAGGATGATGTTCTCGACGTCCTCGCCAACGTAACCGGCTTCGGTCAGCGTCGTCGCATCGGCCATCGTGAACGGCACGTCGAGAATGCGGGCGAGCGTCTGCGCAAGCAGCGTCTTGCCGCACCCGGTCGGGCCGACGAGCAGGATGTTCGACTTGGACAGCTCGACATCGGCACCCTTGGCACCGTGGTTGAGCCGCTTGTAGTGATTGTGCACCGCCACCGACAGCACGCGCTTGGCGCGCTTCTGGCCAATCACGTAATCGTCGAGGACGTCGCAGATTTCCTGCGGAGTCGGCACGCCGCCGTCCTTCTTGGACACCAATGCCGACTTCGTCTCCTCACGGATGATGTCGTTGCAAAGTTCGACGCACTCGTCGCAGATGAACACGGTTGGACCCGCAATCAGCTTGCGCACCTCATGCTGCGACTTGCCGCAGAACGAGCAATAGAGGGTGCTCTTCGAATCGCCACCGCTCAGCTTCGTCATTCAATCACCTCTCGCGCATGTCGGTGCACGTGCCGTTTCCGGGGCCGCTACCGTAACGCGCCCCGGAGTTCCTTCAATCAAATAAACCCGCTTGGCTTACGATTCGCCTTACGCGGGCCCCGGTTAGGCCGGCTTAGTCGTATCGTCGGCGACGGCGGGACGCTTGTCGAACACCTCGTCGACAAGACCGAAGCTCTTCGCCTCTTCGGCCTCCAGGAACGTGTCGCGGTCCATCTTGCGCTCGATCTCCTCGATCGGCTGGCCGGTGTACTTGGCATACAGCTCGTTCATGCGCTTACGAATCCGCAGGATCTCGCGGGCCTGAATCTCGATGTCGCTGGCCATGCCCTGTGCACCACCCGATGGCTGATGGATCATGATACGCGCGTTGGTCATTGCGACGCGCATACCGGGCTCGCCCGATGCAAGCAGGAAGCTGCCCATCGACGCCGCCTGGCCGACGCAGACCGTGCCGACGCGTGGCCGGATATACTGCATCGTGTCGTGGATCGCCATGCCCGCCGTGACGACGCCGCCCGGCGAGTTGATGTACATGAAGATGTCCTTCTTCGGGTTCTCGGACTCGAGGAAGAGCAGCTGCGCGGTGATCAGCGAGGCCATACCGTCCTCGACGCCACCGGTCACGAAGATGATGCGTTCGCGCAGGAGGCGCGAGAAGATGTCGAACGAACGCTCGCCGCGGTTCGACTGCTCGATGACGATGGGAACCAGGCCTGCTTGCGTCTGCTGCAGGCCGAGCCCGGCGCTGGCCAACGGGCTCGCGAAATCGCCGGTCTCGAACGGATTGTGCATGGAAATCTCTCTTATGCCCCAGTGAACCGCTAACATCGGCGGTCCGGAAGGGGAGTTCAAGCCCTTCGCACCTCTCCCACCGGGGAGTGAGAGACGCTGAGCGATCCTCCCCCGCCAGGGGGAGGGGGAGGTGGCGCCGAAGGCGACGGAGGGGGAGGACACGGTACCGCGGTCATCGCCTACCGCCCCCTCCGTCTGGCAAGGGCCAGCCACCTCCCCCTTGCGGGGGAGGATTACAAGAACCGGATGGAGCGGGAGTCAGATGCCCGGGGCTGGGTAGGCCAGGTATGCGAGACGTCGCACTTCGCGGCGGCCTCTTACGACCGTGTCGAGGATCAACCCCGTGAAGACGTTGAGCGCGGCGAAGATGCCGAGGCCGGTGATCAGGATCGCGGTCGGGAAACGCGGGACCTGGTGGATCTCGATATAGGTCAGCACCAGCGGGATGCCGAGGATCAGCGCGAGCGTCCCGAACACGCCGCCGATGATCCCGAAGAACCACAGCGGCCGCTCGATCCGGTAGAGAGTCATGATCGTGCGCAGGATGCGCCAGCCGTCGCCATAGGTGCTGAGCTTCGATTCGGAGCCTTCGGGGCGCGCATAATAGGGCGTCTCGACCTCGCCGATCGGCATCTTGAGTTCCAGCGCGTGGACGCTGATCTCGGTCTCGATCTCGAATCCGGCCGACAGCGACGGGAAGCTCTTCACGAACCGGCGCGAGAACACCCTGTAGCCCGAGAGGATGTCGGTAAAACTCCGCCCGAAGAGGCGGGCGAGCATGCCGGTGAGCAGCGCGTTGCCGAACCGATGCCCGCGGCGATAGGCGAGCTCGATCTGGCTAATGCGCGAGCCGACGACCATGTCGAGCTGCTCGTCGAGGACGCGAGCGACCAGGTGCGGGGCGGAGGCGGCGTCGTAGGTCGCGTCGCCGTCCGCCATCACGTAGATGTCGGCGTCGATGTCGGCGAACATGCGGCGCACGACGGCGCCCTTGCCCTGGATGCGCTCGGTCCGGACGACAGCACCGGCGGCGCGCGCGACCTCGATCGTGCGGTCGGCGCTGTTGTTGTCGTAGACGTAGATGATGGCGCCCGGGAGCGCCTCGCGGAATCCGGCGATCGTCTGCGCGATCGCGGCTTCCTCGTTGTAGCACGGGAGCAGGACGGCGATTCTCGGTTCGGTCATGCCCTGCCCTTGCGGAGTTGAAGATGACATCGGAGGTCGAGCAGCAGGCAAAACGTCAGTCACCGAACCATCCCAAAACGCACTTCCCCGGCGGAGGCCGGGCCCAGTTGGGGAAGGTCCATAACGGAGCTTTGCGCGCCGTTACAGCTACCTTTCCAACTGGGCCCCGGCCTCCGCCGGGGAGGTGGTATTATAAGGTACCGGCCCTACCCAATCCGTCACCCCGGACCCGTTCCGGGGTCCACCGTTCCGCACACTCATCGGCTTGAGAGTGTGCGGAACGGTGGATGCCGGAACGAGCCGGCATGACGGGGGGAAGCGTTATGCTTCGGTCTTGGTCGCAGCCTTCTTGGCAGCTGGCTTCTTCGCGGCCGGCTTCTTCACCGGTGCGTCGGCAGCTTCGGTGCCCTCTGCGTTCTCGGCAGCAACCGGCGACGATTCCGTCACGGCCGTCTCGGCTTCGACAGGGGCCGCCTTCTTCTTGGCAGGCGCCTTCTTGGCGGGCTTGGCGTCTGCCGCGGCGTCCGAAGCAGGCGCCTCGTCCGTCACGGCTTCGTCAGAAGCAGCGGGCTTCTTCTTGGCAGCAGCCTTCTTCTTCGGCTTGTGATTGTCGTGATCATGCGTGTGCGTGCCGCTCGCGAAACCGTCCTCGCTCTCGATCGCAGCCTCAAGCTCCTCACGCGTGGCGTCGCGGTCGGTGATCTCGGCCTTCTCGAACAGGAAGTCGACGACCTTGTCCTCGTACAGCGGCGCGCGCAACTGGGCGGCCGCCATCGGCTCCTGCTGGATATACTGCATGAACTGCTGACGCTGCTCGGCAGGATATTGCTGGGCAGCCTGCGCCATCAGACGCTGCATTTCCTGGTTGGACACCTCGACGCCGTTCGCCTGCCCGATTTCCGACAGGAGCAGGCCAAGACGAACGCGACGCTCGGCGATCTTGCGGTAATCGTCGCGCTCGCCTTCCATCTCGGCCATCGCGGCCTCGGGGTCGGCCTCGTGCGTGGCTTCGTGCTGGAGCTGCGACCAGATCTGGTTGAACTCGGCCTCGACCATCGACGGGGGAACCTCGAAGTCATGACCCTCGGCGAGCTGGTCGAGCAGCTTGCGCTTCATGTGGGTGCGCGTGAGGCCGTTATGCTCCTGCTCGATCTGGCCCTTGAGCAGGCCCGTGAGCTGCTCGAGGCTCTCGAGACCAAGCGACTTGGCCAGATCCTCGTCGATCTTGCTCTCGCCCGCGGTCTTCACCGACTTGACGGTGATGTCGAACGTCGCCGGCTGACCCGCGAGCGACTTCTCCTGATACTCCTCGGGGAAGGTCACGTTCAGGACCTTGTCGTCGCCGGTCTTCACGCCGACGAGCTGGTCCTCGAAACCAGGGATCAGGCGACCCGCGCCCAGCTCGACGCCCATGTCGGTGCCGGTGCCACCCTCGAACGCGACGCCGTCGGCGGTCTTGCCGACGAAATCGACGGTGACGAGGTCACCCATCTTGGCGACGTAATCGTCGGCCGCGTCGTCCCACTTCTTCTGCTGGTCGGCGAACTTCTGGAGCTGCTCGGTGACCGCCTCGTCGGCGACGGGCACGGTCAGGCGCTCAAGCTTGATGCCGTCGATTGCGGGTGCGGGGACCTGCGGGAGGACCTCCATCTCGACCTTGACCACGGCGTCCTTGCCGAGATCATAGCCGTCTTCCAGCTCGACCGAGGGCTGCATCGCCGGGCGAAGCTGCTTCTCGGCGACGAGCGTCTGGACGCTCTCCTGGATCGCCGCGTTCAGCGCGTCCTGCGTCAGCGCCGGGCCGTGCATCTTGCGGATGAGGTTTGCCGGTACCTTGCCCGGACGAAAGCCCGGCATCTTCATCTGCGGCGCGAGGCGCTTCAGCTCGGCATCGACCTTGGCATCGATATCCTTCGCGGTGATGGTGAGCGTAAAGGCGCGCTTGAGGCCCTCGTTCAACGTCTCGACAGTCTGCATGTCCGGCCTTTGTTATAAGAGCATTCGGGATAATTTCGTCAGGCGGTCGCCTCGCCTGCGGGCGGGCTGGTGCGGGCGAAGGGACTCGAACCCCCACATCTTGCGATACTTGGACCTAAACCAAGCGCGTCTACCAGTTCCGCCACGCCCGCACAGGACATCGCCGTAGCGGGCGCGTCTATACCAACGATGCATGCGGGGGCAAGCACATAGGCAACTCCGCCCGGCAACTCCGTCCGACTCCGCGCGTTGGGCATCCAGAAGGAGAGACATCATGGCTACCCAACCCCCGGCAGAATTCCCGACCCCGACGCCCCCGGTCGAGCCGACCGCACCGCCGCCCGAGTTCAACCCGCCCGCACCGGATATCGACATCCCCGCCCCCGGCACGCCGTCGAACGATCCCGCGCCCGTGCAGCCCGAGTTCTGAGCATGGCCGATCCGCATCCCGGCACGAATCCGGACACGCTTCCCGAGGATCGTGACGAGGATACCCGCAGCGACATCGAACAGGCGGTGAAGTCGCGCTCCGACGCGGTCGAGCGCGGTGACGGCGGCGACGAGCCCGAGACGTTCACCGATACTGGCTTGCCCGACGGGGTTGGCGGGACCGGCGGCGATGTGAAGAACCAGGACGGCGACGCGCAGTAAGTCCGCGTCAGCGACCATACAGGTGGGGGTGGCTAGCTAATACGCAGCCATTCCCGCCGATCAGGATCCGATAATTTCCACCATACCTCCCTTCGCCGAGCATCAGAGCCTTTATGTCGCGCTCGGGCTGGCCGTATTGCTGCTGATCGTAGCGCAGCGCATCCCCATCATTCGAACGCTCGTCAATCTGGCAATGACGCTCGTGCTCGTCGGACTTTTGTTCGTTGCGGTCGATCAGCGTCGCCAGTTCGATCCGTATGTCGGCAAGATCGCGCGGTTCCTGAAGATCGAGGACCAGCAGGTGGTCGGCGGTGAGGTCCGCATCCGCATGTCGCCGGACGGACATTTCTGGGCGCGCGCGACGATCGACGGGGTGAGTCGACGCCTGCTGATCGACAGCGGCGCGACGATCACCGCGATTTCGGAGACAACCGCGGATGCTGCGGGAATCGACGCGCGGGTCGGCGTGGTGCCGATCGTGTTGCAGACCGCCAATGGCTCGATCGCGGCCAAGACCGGAAAGATCGCCGCGCTGAAGCTGGGCGCGATCGTCGCGCGCGACTTGCAGGTGGTGGTGTCGCCGGCGTTTGGGGATACCAACGTGCTGGGGATGAACTTCCTGTCGCGGCTGGCGTCGTGGCGCGTGGAGGAGAACACGCTTATTTTGGTGCCGCATCATCCGCAGAAGGTGGATGGCACATAAGCCCCCTCCCCTTCTCCGCTACCATTTTCACTCCAACTCCGCCCCAACTACCGCCACCCCGGCGAAGGCCGGGGCCCAGTTGGAAAGGTCGCAGTAACGGTGCGTCGCCCTCAATCAGCGAAGTCCCCCAACTGGGCCCCGGCCTTCGCCGGGGTGGGGCGTGGTGGAAGCGGGCGAACTAAACTTCCGCTATTTCCCTCGCGAACGCGGGGGCCCAGGAATCAAGCAGCGCTGCGCTCCGTTATCCTGGACTCCCGCTTTCGCGGGAGAACGGAAAGGGGCGGGAGGGAGGTAGCGCGCGGGAGAAACGTTCGAGAGCTTACGAAGCCACCGACTCCCCGAGCGCCCCCTTCAGCACCTCGTTCACCACGGCAGGATTAGCCTTCCCCCCCATAGCCTTCATCGTCTGGCCCACGAAGAACCCGAACAGCTTGTCCTTGCCACCGCGATAATCGGCGACCTTGTCCGCATTCGCCGCCATAACCTCGGCGATCACGGCCTCGATCGCGCCGGTATCGCTGGTCTGCTTCAACCCGCGATCCTCGACCACCTTCGCCGCGCCGTCGCCAGTTTCGAGCATCACCTCGAACACCTGCTTGGCCAAGCTCCCCGACAGCGTGCCGTCCGCGATCAGACCCAGCAATTCCGCCGCCTGCGCCGGCGACACCGGCGAGTTCTCGATGTCCCTGCCCGTCCGGTTCAGCGCGCCGAACAACTCCGACGTCGTCCAGTTCGCCGCCGCCGCCGGCTTCACGCCTGCACCCAACAACGCGTCGAACCACCGTGCTGCCTCGACCTCGGCGGTCAGCACCGTCGCCTGATACGGCGCGATTCCCAACGCTTCGTATCGCGCGCGCTTCGCGTCCGGCAACTCCGGCAGCGAAGCCCGGCACTCGGCCAGAAACGCATCGTCGAGCACCAGCGGCAAAAGATCGGGATCAGGGAAGTAGCGGTAATCATGCGCGTCTTCCTTCGACCGCATCGAGCGCGTCTCGTTGCGGTCGGGATCGTAGAGCCGCGTTTCCTGCTGGATCTTGCCGCCGGCCTCCAGCACCTCGACCTGGCGCTTGGCCTCCTGCTCGACCACCGCCATCACGAAGCGCACCGAGTTGACGTTCTTCGTCTCGGTCCGCGTGCCCAGTTCGTCGCCGGGCTTGCGCACGCTGACGTTGACGTCGGCGCGCATCGAGCCTTCTTCCATATTGCCGTCGCACGACCCGACATAGCGCAGGATCGATCGCAGCTTGCGTAGGTAAGCCCCTGTTTCCGCTGGCGAAGCGAGATCCGGCTTCGACACGATCTCCATCAGCGCGACGCCCGACCGATTGAGATCGACGTACGACTGAGTCGGATGCTGGTCGTGCATCAGCTTGCCCGCATCCTGCTCGACATGGATGCGCTCGACGCCGATCCGCTTGCCCGCAGCATCGGGGTTCTTCTCGTCGAGGCTGATGTCGATCGCGCCCTCACCCACGATCGGATGATAGAGCTGGCTGATCTGATAGCCCTGCGGAAGATCGGCGTAGAAATAGTTCTTCCGGTCGAACCGCGACCATTTGTTGATCTGCGCCTCGATCGCCATGCCGGTGCGGACCGCCTGGCGGATGCATTCGCGGTTCGGTACCGGCAGCATGCCCGGCATCGCCGCGTCGACGAGGCTCACCTGCGTGTTGGGCTCGGCGCCGAACGCGGTCGCCGCGCCCGAGAAGAGCTTGGCGTTCGACGTCACCTGCGCGTGCACTTCGAGGCCGACCACGACCTCCCACTCGCCGGTGTCGCCCTGGATACGATAATCGCTCATGTTACCACCAAGCCTCTGGTCGCGCGGTAAATCCTGCCCGCTGTTCGATCGCGAGCCCTGCGTTCAGCACGCCTTGTTCGTCGAGCGGCTTGCCGATGATCTGCAAGCCCAGCGGCAGGCCCTGCTTGTCGAGACCGCCCGGCACCGACATCGCCGGCAGACCCGCCAGCGACGACGGCACGGTGAAGACGTCGTTCAGGTACATTGCGATCGGATCGGCCGACTTCTCGCCCAGCGCGAACGCCGCCGAGGGTGCGGTCGGCGTCAGCAGCACGTCGCACATCTCCCAAGCCCGCTCGAAATCGCGCGCGATCAGCGTCCGGACCTTCTGCGCCTGCGTATAATAGGCGTCGTAGAAGCCCGCCGACAGCACATAGGTGCCGATCATGATGCGGCGCTTCACCTCGGGGCCGAAGCCGTCGGCGCGGGTGGCGGCGTACATGTCCTGCAAGCCGGCGCCGGTCGGCAGGTCGCGGATCCCGTAGCGGACGCCGTCATATCGCGCGAGGTTCGACGACGCCTCGGCGGGCGCGATGATGTAGTACGCCGGCAGCGCGTATTTGGTGTGTGGGAGCGAGACCTCGACGATCGTCGCGCCGGCATCCTTCAGCCAGTCGATACCCTGCTGCCAGAGCGCCTCGATCTCCTCGGGCATCCCGTCGACGCGATATTCCTTGGGAATACCGACGCGCAGGCCGCTCAGATTGCCGGACAAACCCGCTTCCCATTTCGGCACGTCGAGCTGCAGCGAGGTGCCGTCCTTCGCGTCGAACCCGGCCATCGCCTCGAGCAGGATCGCGCAGTCCCGAACGTCGCGCGCCATCGGCCCGGCCTGGTCGAGCGACGAGGCGAACGCGATCGTCCCCCAGCGCGAGCAGCGGCCATAGGTGGGCTTGATGCCGCTGATCCCGGTGAAGGCGGCGGGCTGACGGATCGAGCCGCCGGTGTCGGTGCCCGTCGCGCCGGGGCAGAGCCGTGCGGCGACCGCCGACGACGAACCACCCGACGATCCGCCGGGTGCCAGCGAGGCGTTGCCGCCGTCGTTGCGCTTCCACGGCGAGATCACGTTGCCGAACGCCGACGTTTCGTTCGACGAGCCCATCGCGAACTGGTCCATGTTCAGCTTGCCGAGCATCCCCGCGCCCGCGTTCCACAGGTTCTGCGATACGGTCGACTCGTAGGTCGGCGTAAAGCCTTCGAGGATGTGGCTCGCCGCGGTCGTCGTGACGCCCTTGGTGCAGAACAGGTCCTTCATGCCGATCGGCACGCCGGCCAGCGGCTTGAGCGTCTCGCCGGCTTCGCGCGCGGTGTCGGCAGCAGTGGCGGCGGCGATCGCGTGCTCAGGCGTCTCGACGAGAAACGCGTTCAATGCCTTGGCCTTGCTCACCTTTACGATGAACGCGTCGGCGACTTCACGCGCCTTGAAGCTGCCATCGCGGACGCCGTCGCGGATCCCTGCGATCCCGAGATCAGTAAGGTCGGTCATTATTCGATCACCTTCGGCACGGCGAAGAACCCGTGTTCGGCCACGGGCGCGTTGGCGAGGACCTGCTCGCGGATGCCGCCGCCGGTCAGCGGGTCGGCGTTGACGACGTCGTCGCGCAGCCGCAGCGTGTTGGGGATGACGGCGGTCATCGGCTCGACGCCGGTCGTGTCGACCTCGCCCAGCATCTCGATCCAGCCAAGGATGTTTCCGAGTTCCGGCGCCATGCGGGCGGCGTCCTCGTCGGTGATCGCGATGCGCGCAAGGCTCGCGATCCGCTTCACGGTTGCAGTATCTACGGACATGCCGTGCGGCTAGCACCCGGCGCGGCGGGGGCGCAATATGTTTCCCGCCCGAGATGCAATCCTCCCCCGCCAGGGGGAGGTGGCGCGAAGCGACGGAGGGGGAGGTAAGGGTAACCCCTGTTCCGTGTCCTCCCCCTCCGTCTGGCAAGGGCCAGCCCCCCCCTGCCGGGGGAGGATCGTGAAGGCGCCCGTTGCAACCTTCCCCCGCTTCCGGCACGGGAGCGACACCGCCTGCACGGAAGGTCCCGCTTGGCCCGCAAATTTCTCTATTTCGTTGCCGCGATGATCGTCCTCGCGATCGCCGCATTGCTCGCCTATCGCCTCTACGGGACGGAGTTGATCCGGATCGCGATGGTCCCGCGCGAGACGTTCCAGGCGCAACGCGAGGCCCCGCGCAACATCTACGCGCGCAAGATCATGTGGCTCGCGCGGCCCGATACGCCCGGCAATCCGGCGCTCTGGACGCCCCCCGGTTACGCCCCCGGCAAGCCGAACACCGGCGCGGCGATCTTCTTCATCCACCCGACCTCGTACATCAACCGCGACCACTGGAACGCGCCGATCGACGACCCCGAGACCAACGCACGCGCCGAACTGTTCCTGCGCGGCCAGGCGAGCGCGTTCAACGAGGCCGGCGACATCTGGGCACCGCGCTATCGCCAGGCGACGTTCGGCGCGTTCCTGACCAGCGAGGCCGACAGCGAACGCGCGCTGGCGCTGGCATATGGCGACGTGTCCGCCGCCTTCGACCGTTTTCTCACCGAAGCCGGCCCGACCCGTCCGATCATCCTCGCCGGCCATAGCCAGGGCGCGCTCCACCTTACCCGCCTGCTCCGCGACCGCATCGCCACCGACCCCAAGCTGAAGGCGCGGATCGTCGCGGCGTATGTCGTCGGCTGGCCCGTCTCGCGCGCGACCGACTTGCCGCGCATGGGCCTCGCCGAATGCCGCGCCGCCGACCAGACCGGATGCATCCTGTCCTGGGAGAGTTTCGCCGAGCCCGCCGACCCCGCGCTGATCGTCGACGCCTATGACCAGACCACTGGCTTCGACGGCCGCCCGCGGAAAGCCACGCCGATGGTGTGCACCAACCCGCTAACCGGCACCGCCGACGCGACCGCGCCCGCGACCGCGAACCTCGGCACGCTCGTCCCCTCCGCCGATCTGAAGACCGCAACGATCGCGATCGGCAGCGTGCCCGCGCGCTGCGCCGATCGCGGATTCCTGCTGATCGGCGAAGGTCCCAACCTCGGACCCTACGTGCTGCCCGGCAACAACTATCACGTCTACGACTACAGCCTGTTCTGGGCGAACATCCGCGCCGACGCCAACCGTCGCCTGAAGGCTTTCGCGCGATGATCACGCTCTTCGCGGCGCAGTTCCGCGACGCGCTCCCCAATGGCGGCCGGCTGATCGGCCTCGACGTCGGCACCAAGACGATCGGCACCGCGCTCTGCGATGCAGGCTGGTCGTTCGCGAGCCCTGCAATCCTGATCCGCCGCACCAAGTTCCAGAAGGACAAGGCCGCACTCGCCGAGCTCATCAAGGCGCAGGCGGTCGTCGGCATCGTCATCGGCCTGCCGATCAACCTCGACGGCAGCGAAAGCCCGCGCTCGCAATCGACGCGCGCGTTCGCGCAGAACCTCAAGGATATGGGGCTGCCGATTTTGCTCCAGGACGAACGCTGGTCGACCGTGGCCGTCACCCGCACGCTGATCGAACAGGACGCGAGCCGCGCCAAACGTGCCGAACTCGTCGACAAGATGGCCGCCGCCTACATCCTCCAGGGCGCGATCGACGCGCTGGTTACGGCCCAGATCTGAGGCGCCCCCAACGATCCTCCCCCGCAAGGGGGAGGTGGCTGGCGCTTGCCAGACGGAGGGGGAGGAAAGGGCAAACGTCTGTTCCGTGTCCTCCCCCTCCGTCACCTGCGGTGCCACCTCCCCCTTGCGGGGGAGGATCGCGAGCCTTTGAAAGCCTTGCCCCCTGCCCCGGCGGCCACTATCCCGCGGCTTTAATGCGAACCTCAGATCACCGCCCCGCCGCCCTCATCGAAGGCGGCGCCGTCTTCCCGCACCGGCATCTCACCGGCATCGATGGGCTCCAGCCCCATGAGATCGCGTTCCTGCTCGACGAGGCGGAGACGTGGGT
Organism: Sphingomonas fucosidasi; assembly: GCF_036663855.1. Taxonomy (NCBI): domain Bacteria; kingdom Pseudomonadati; phylum Pseudomonadota; class Alphaproteobacteria; order Sphingomonadales; family Sphingomonadaceae; genus Sphingomonas; species Sphingomonas fucosidasi. Next base: position 235,900 of record NZ_JAXOJR010000002.1, read on the forward strand.
CGGCGCGAACCGTACGCATGCGACGCCCGACAAGCGGCTCGCCGGCCTCACCCAGATCAACGCGTTCTTCGAGAACTCGACGCGGACGCTGCTGTCGTTCGAGATCGCGGGGAAGCGGCTGGGCGCGGACGTCGTCAACATGCACGCGGCGCAGTCGAGCGTGAAGAAGGGCGAGACGCTGATCGACACCGCGATGACGCTCAACGCGATGCGCGCCGACGTGATCGTGATCCGGCACATGTCGTCGGGCGCGGTGCGACTGATCGCGGACAAGGTCGACTGCCCCGTCCTGAACGCTGGCGATGGACGGCACGAGCACCCCACGCAAGCCCTGCTCGACGCGCTGACGATCCGCCGCCGCAAAGGCTCGATCGCAGGCCAACGCGTCGTGATCTGCGGCGACCTCCTCCACAGCCGGGTCGCGCGCTCGAACATCCTCGCACTCATCGCGCTCGCCGCCGAGGTGCGCGTGTGTGCACCATCGACGCTGATGCCGCCGATGATCGAGCGGATGGGCGTCACCGCGTTTACCGATTTCGACAAGGCGCTGGAGGGCGCCGACGTGGTGATGATGCTCCGGCTCCAGAACGAGCGGATGGACGGCGCCTATGTGCCCTCCACGCGCGAATATCGGCTTCGCTACGGGCTGACGCTCGACCGGCTGGCGAAGGCTGCGCCCGACGCGCTGGTGATGCACCCCGGCCCGATGAACCGCGGCGTCGAGATCGACTCGGCGGTCGCGGATCATGTGCGCTCGGCGATCACCGAACAGGTCGAGATGGGGGTCGCCGTCCGCATGGCCTGCCTCGACGTGCTGACACGAAGAGCGCGCGGCGTGGAGGGTTGGGCATGATCCTCGCACTCACCAACGCCACGCTCGCCTGCCCCGTCGGCGGCGTGACGAACGGCAATGTGCTGGTTCGCGACGGCGTGATCGTCGCGACCGGCATCGTCGATATTCCCGCCGATGCCGAGATCGTCGACTGCGCCGGCAAGACCGTCGCGCCGGGGATCGTCGATCTCGGCGTCGCGAAGGTCGACCGTGCCGCGTTCCGCGCCGGCGGGATTGTTCGGATCGGCCTCATGCCCGACCAGTCGCCGGTGCTCGACGATCCCGGCATCGTCCAGCGCGCCGCCTTGATCGGCAAGCCAGATCTCTGGATCCACCCGATCGCTGCCGCCACACGTGGGCTCGAAGGCCATGACCTCGCGGAGATGGCGATCTGCGTGTCGGCGGGCGCGAAGGCGGTCGGGACGGGAAAACACTGGATCGCCGACAGCGGCGTGATGCGGCGCGTGCTCGCCTATGCGCGCGACCTGCACGTGACGGTCGTCGCGCACGCCGAAGATGGCGGGCTCACCGCCGGTGCCGTCGCGACCGAGGGCGAGACGGCGACGCGGCTCGGCCTGCCCGCCGCGCCTGCGGTGGCCGAAGCACTGGCGATCGCGCGCGACCTGATGCTCGCCGAGGATACCGGCGCGCGTCTCCATATCCGCCAGGTGACGACCGCGGCGGGCTTCGACCTGATCCGTGCGGCCAAGCGTCGCGGCGTCGCGGTCACCTGCGGGATCACGCCTGCCCACCTGCATCTTTCGGAGATCGCGGTCAGCGATTTCCGGTCGTTCGCGCTGCTGTCCCCGCCTTTGCGTGCAGAGGGTGATCGACGGGCGGCGCTGGACGCGATCGCCGACGGGACGATCGACGTGCTGTGTTCGGGACACGAGCCGCGCGGGCCGGAGGAAAAGCGGCTGCCGTTCACCGATTCGAGCAGCGGGATGGCCGGTGCGGAGACGTTGCTGCCACTCGCGCTGATGCTGGTGCGCGACGAGTTGCTGACGCTCGAACGCCTGTTCGCGCTGCTGGCGCGGAATCCGGCGCGCGTGCTGGGACTCGATACGGGGACGCTGGAGGCGGGCAAGCCGGCCGACCTGATGCTGTTCGATCAACAGGCGCCGTGGCAGATCGTCGGGGAAGAGTTCCTGGCCGAGGCGGGGAATACGCCGTTCGATGGCTTGCCGGTGCAGGGGCGCGTGTTGCGGTTGTGGAAGGGTGGCCGCGAGGTTCGGTGAGGCCGCGGGCGACACCCCACCAACACCACCCCGGCGCAGGCCGGGGCCCAATTGGGGAACGTCGCCAACTGAGCGCTGTCCACCGTTACGCCGACCTTTCCAATTGGGCCCCGGCCTTCGCCGGGGTGGTCGTTGCTCTATCGACGCGCCCCCTTACCGCGACGCCATCTGCATCCCGGGCTTGCGCAACCACTGCGCCATCGCGTCGCCCGCACCCTGGCGCACGAAGCAGGCGCCGCCCTTGGCGCGGTACTGGCGACACATCGTGTCCGCCGCCGACCGGCTGAATCCGCCGACCGAGAGGCGATAAAAGTCCTCGCCGTTCGCCTTGAACGTCATGCCGTTCGGCGAATGCCCGGCCAGCATCGCAAACCGGCGCGAGGCGCGCTCCCAGGCGTCCCTGGCCACGCCCGCACTCTCGAACGCGCCGAGCTGGACATACCAGCGGCCCGTTGCCGATACCTTCGCCTCAAACGCCGCGGTCGCCGTGCCGCGTCCGGTCGACGCGATGTTGGAAGCAACCTTGATCGGACCATTTTCCGGGCGGAGCATCATCGTCGGCAGCGCCTGGACGACCTCCTGCCGCGGTCCGAACAACACCTTCGAGAACCCAGCAGCCGGCGCCGAGGCGACCTCGACCGGTACGGCGTCGGTCTGCGGCGCGACCGGCTCCACCGCCGCCAAGGCTTGCTCGGGAACACCCGTCGCCACTGGCGCAGGCGTGGTCAGCGCCAGCGCGACCGGTTGGCCTACGTCCGCCACGGCCCGCACGCCGAGCAGACTCGCCACCTGGTCCGACGCGGTCGCCGGCTGTGCGAACAGTGCCCATTGCGCGAGCCGTGCGTCGACATCGGCCGGCGCCATGTCCGCCGCGGCGACCACGCGCGCCTCCTGCCAGCGGCCCGCCAGCGCGAAACTCAGCGCCAGATTCTGCCGGACCTTCGCATTCGTGTCGGGCGACCGCGCGACCTCGGTCAGCAGCGCGATCCCGCCCGCCGTATCCCCCGCCAGCGACAGGGCCAGCCCGCGATCGGGCGCCGGGATGATCGCCGCATGCGCCGCCAGCGTCTGCCGGGCCGCTTGCCAATCGCCTGTCGCGACCTGCGCCAGCGCAAGGTTCAGCGCCGCCTTGCCGTTGGTCGGCGAAAGCTGGATCGTATCGGCGAACGCGCGCGAGGCCGAGGTGAAACGGCCGCCCTGCAGATAGCTCTGGCCGAGCAGCATGCGGTATTCCGCTGACTGCGGCATCAGCGCGACCGCACCCTCCGCATAGCCGATCGCCACCGGTCCCTCGTGCCGGGCGAGCGCGGTCTGCGCCTTGCCGGCGTTGGTCGCCGCGCCCTTGGCCGCCAACGCGCCGCTGCGGTCGCTTGCCGACGCTACGCCGCCGCCGGTGGCCGCACAGCCGACCATCGTACCACCGAGCAGGAGGGCGGAGATGCCGCCGAGGAGAAGTGCGCGCGTGTTCATCGGGAGAATCCCTGTTTCAACGTTTTGACGTAGTCGGCGGCAGCTGCGCGACGAGCGCATCCACCTCCGGTACCGTGTGCAGAAAGGCGTCGAGCGCCTGCGTGACGAGCTGTTGCGACGAACGGCCGGTGACGGCACTCGCCAGCCGCAACCGGAGATGCCGGTCGGTATCGAGACGGAGCGTGAAGGCGGCTTTTGCACCCCCGGTTTTGGACAATGTCTCGCGCCCGATCCGCGCCACGGTCGCCTTCGATACGGGCGCGACCGGCCGTTCGATCTCGACCTTCAGCGCTTCCCGCTCGACCAGCACCTGGGGCTGCGGACCGCCCATGTCGTTCCAGCCGAGATCGTCGAGCGCGTCTGCTGGCGGGGCGTCGAGATCCTGCTGGCGCATCGCCGGGCGGGCCGTGCCTTTGCGGGCCAGCAGCGAGGACGTGAGCGAGGGGAGTGGTCCGGGCCGTGCCATGGCGTCAGCCGATGACCCGGCGGCCGAAGCCGCCAGCGGCGGGACGCTGCCCGACCGCGGTCGGCACGCTGAACACGGTACGGCGGAAATTCTTCTCGAGCCGGTCGCAGACATAGGTCCACAGCGCTTCGATCTCGGCGGCCGATTTGCTTCTGGGGTCGAGTTCCATGACCGTTCGGCCGTCGATCATCGAGACGGCGAAGTCGGTACGCTGGTGGACGATGACCGGGGCGACCGTGCCGTGCTGCGACAGCGCCAGCGTCGCGTCGGCGGTGATCCGCGCTTTCGGCGTTGCCGCGTTGACGACGAAGATCAGCGGCTTGCCGGCGCGCGCGCACATGTCGACGGTGGCGCCTACCGCACGCAGATCGTGCGGGCTGGGCCTCGTCGGGACGACGATCAGCTCGGCGACCTGGATCACGCTCTGGATCGCCATGGTTATCGCGGGCGGGGTATCGATCATCGCCAGCTTGAAGCCCTGCTGGCGGAGGATCTCGAGATCGGCGGCGAGGCGCGACACCGTGGTTTGCGCGAAGGCCGGCTCCTCGGCGGCGCGTTCGTTCCACCAGTCGGACAGCGAGCCCTGCGGGTCGATGTCGATCAACACTACCGGACCATGGCCGGCACGCTCCGCCTGGACGGCGAGATGACCCGTCAAGGTCGTCTTCCCCGATCCTCCCTTCTGCGATGCGAACGCTAAGACGCGCATAATCGGCTGATCCCCAGTAATCGCAGCCGGCATGGCATGCGCGGGTCAAGAAGCGGTTAACGGCGCTTCATAATGAGTTTGAATCGAGCGAAATCGGTTGGAAAGCACGCGCGTGCCCTTTGCCTTGCGCCACGAACGGCGGCATGGTGGCGACGAGACGATATGGGGTAGAGCGATGACGGTTGGGCGTAAGCTTCTGGTGGGTGCGATCGCGCTGAGCGGCCTGCTCGCCGCCATCCCCGCTTATGCCGATGTGAAGGCCGGCGTCGACGCCTGGGCCAAGGGCGATTACGCGCGCGCCGTCGGCGAGTGGCGACCACTCGCGATCGCCGGCGATGCCGATGCGCAGTTCAACCTCGCCCAGGCGTACAAGCTGGGCCGCGGCGTGCCGCTCGATCCCGGCCTTGCCGAAAGCTGGTTCCGCAAGGCGGCGCTCCAGGGGCACCTTCAGGCCGGCGACAATTACGGACTCGCGCTGTTCCAGGCCGGGAAGAAGACCGACGCGCTGCCCTGGCTCGAAAAATCGGTCGCGCGCGGCGAACCGCGGACCCAGCTGGTGCTGGGGACGATGCTGTTCAACGGCGACGGCATCGCGCGTGATTTCCCCCGCGCCTATGCACTGATGACGCGCGCGTCTGCGTCCGGGCTCCAATCTGCCTCGCAGACGCTGGCGCAGATGGACCAGTATATCTCGCCCGCCGACCGCGAGAAGGGCACCGCGCTGGCGCAGCAATATGCATTGCAGGCGACGCCCGCAGTGCCGTCGCGCTCGACCGTCGGACAGGCCGGTGAGCGCGTGGCCGGGCGGCCGGCCCCCCAGACCGGCGGGCGGGTCGACGTGCCGGCGTCGCGTGTGGCCGAGATGCCGCGGCCCACGCGCCTGCCGCCGAGTTCGCTCCCGGCGCGCGTCGACGCGCCGACCCGTGAACCGGCGCCGAGGCCGACGATGCCTAAACCAGCGCCGGCAAAGGCTGTTGCAGCAAAGGCTGCTCCCAAGCCCGTGCCCGTGAAGGCGACCGGGAACTGGCGTGTGCAACTGGGTGCATTCCGCGATCAGGGCAATGCCGAGACGCAGTGGAGCAAGGTTCGCGGCAGGCTGCGCGGTGCGCAGCCCTTTTATACCAAGGCGGGCAGCGTGACGCGGCTCCAGGCCGGCGGCTTCGCGTCGAAGGCCGAGGCGACGCGCGCCTGCTCGGCGGCCGGCGTGCCCTGCGTGATCGTCGCCCCCTGACCAGACAGACTCAAACGCGACGATACGCATGAAGAGGATGTGCGAATGTTTTTCCTGACCCTGATGCTGGTGTCCGCATCGCCGAACTGCACCGAGATCAAGCAGCAATGTCGGGCGTGCCCGACCGGTGGCAGCGTCAAGGGATGCTCGACGGTCGGCATCGCCTGCCAGCCGACGCGCCGAATCTGCGAACCCGCCCCGCCTGCGAAAACGGCAACGCGCCCGGACCGCGGCAGCGACAAGAAGACCCGCTGAAACGGCGCGTCCGGCCTTGTCGCGCCAGCACGATGGCGCGGCAGGGATCGAAACACCCGGACCGGTCGTTTCGTTTCGACATCGACCGGGAGCTAGATGAATGATTTCGAAGACCTTGGCGCTGGCACTTGCCGGCGCAACGCTGTTGGCCGCGTGTTCCGACAATCAGCCTGCGACGACCAATACCGATATGATGACCGAAAACGGCGTATCGTTGCGCAATCTTGCCGAAACCGACGTGGCCGTGCCCAAACCCGCGCAACTGACCGTCAAGGGGCGGCTGATCCCGACCCCGTCCGACCCGACCTCGCGCCATTTCCTGTTGCGCGAACGGAAAGCCGTCGGCGGCACTATCATCGCGATCCTGCGCCAGGAGCATGCGGGCAAGGTCGCCTATGCGCGGACCGAGACCGATTGCGCCAACCGCCTGTTCCATGTGCTGGGCGTCGGCCCGAACCGCGCGCTGGTAGAGACCAACATCGCGCATGACGGCCCGCTGCGGCCGATCAAGGGTTTGCCGCTGCGCGAGGAACTGGCGACATATGTCTGCGAAGCGAGCGGCACGCCGATGGCGAAGGGCTAACACACCCCTTTTTAATCCTCCCCCGCCAGGGGGAGGTGGCTGGCACTTGCCAGACGGAGGGGGAGGCAAGGGAAACCAGCGATCTGTATCCTCCCCCTCCGTCGCCTACGGCGCCACCTCCCCCTGGCGGGGGAGGATCGTAAGGGGCAGCTAGTCGCGAATCCAATGACGCCGCGCGATACCCTGCGCATAGAGCAGCGCCGTCAGATCCCCATGATCGATCCGCGCTTCCGCGGCGGCCGCGACGATCGGTTTGGCGTGATACGCGACACCCAGCCCCGCCGCTTCGATCATCGCCAGATCGTTCGCACCGTCGCCGACCGCGAGTGAGTCCTCGACCGTAATTCGCCGCTCGGCAATGGCTGCGCGCAACGTCGTCAGCTTGGTGTGCGAGCCCACGATCGGCTTGGTTACCGTCCCCGTCAGCACGCCGCGCTCGATCTCCAGCACATTGGCGATCGCGCGGTCGAAGCCGATCGCTTTCGCCACCGGCTCGGCAAACCGCGTGAACCCGCCCGACACCAGCACCGCCAGCGCCCCCCGCGCGCGCATCGTCCGGACCAGCGCCTTGGCACCCGGCATGATCGTCACCCGCTCGGCGAGGCAGCGTTCAATGTCGCTTTCCGCCAGCCCCTTGAGTAGCGCCACGCGGGCGTCGAGCGCCGCTTCGAAATCTAGTTCGCCGCGCATCGCACGTTCGGTGATCTCTGCGATCTGCGGCTTGATCCCGGCGTAGTCGGCGAGTTCGTCGATGCATTCGACGGTGATCATCGTCGAGTCCATGTCGGCGACGATCAACGTCTTTGTGCGCGACAGGCTCGACTGCACGACCACGTCAGCCCCAGAAAAAGCGCTCTCAAGTGCGCCGCGAGCTGCATCCGGCGCCATCCCGAAGATCAGGTCCGCCGCGTCACCTTCATCGATCCAGCCGCTCGCGCCCGGTGCGCAGCCGGCGTCGCGCAGGCGGTCCATCGCGGTCGAAATATCGCCTGCGGTCAGCGTGCCCGAGGCTATAAGCGTTGCCGTGAACATAGAAACTCTCCCGAAGGTCGCGCTCATCGCAGGGCCGACCGCGAGCGGCAAGTCCGCGCTCGCGCTCGCCATCGCCGCCACGCACGACGGCGTCGTCATCAACGCCGATTCCGCGCAGGTCTATGCCGACCTCCGCATCCTCACCGCGCGGCCTTCGCCCGAAGAGGAGGCCAGCGCCCCGCACCGGCTGTTCGGTCATGTCGACGCCGCCGACGCGACCTATTCCGCCGCACGTTGGGCCGCCGAGGCGACGCAGGCGATCCGCGACACGCTGGCCGAGGGCAAGCTGCCGATCCTGGTCGGCGGCACCGGACTCTACATCCGCACCTTGCTCGACGGTATCGCGCCTGTCCCCGCAATCGACCCGGCCCTTCGCGAGCAAGTCCGTGCCCTCCCTGTCGCCGAAGCGCACGCAGCGCTCGCGCAACTCGACCCGCAAGCCGCGGCCAAGCTCAACGCCGCCGACACCACCCGCGTCGCCCGCGCGCTCGAAGTCGTCCGCGGCACCGGCCGCACGCTCGCCGACTGGCAGACCGAGAAGGTCGGCGGGATCGGCGATACGATCGACGTCCGCGCACTGATCCTGATTCCCGACCGCGACTGGCTCAACGCGCGGATCGACCAGCGTTTCGCCGAGATGGCCGACACCAGCTGCGACGAGATCACCGCGCTCCTCGCCCGAACCGACATCCCTTGGGACGCCCCGATCCGCCGCGCGATCGGCGTTCCCGAGATCGCCGCGCTCGTCCGCGGCGAGACATCAAAACCCGGCGCCATCGCCGCCGGATCGCTCGCCACGCGGCGCTATGCCAAGCGCCAATATACCTGGCTTCGACACCAGCCGCCGCCCAATTGGACCCGCACCGAAGCCCTCGATCTCACAACGCGCCTGCAGCAATTTGAAACTATATTGCTGAAATGATGTTTGACACGCATCTTTTATATCGGTAGCCGGCCCCTCCACTAGACGCTAAAGGCAGCGTTCTCGCAAAGGATGATGTGAAATGACCGAGAAGAGTGGAGCCGATATCCTGATCGAGGCGCTGTGCGATCTCGGCGTGGAGGTCGTCTTCGGCTATCCGGGTGGTGCCGTGCTGCCGATCTACGACGCGTTGTTTCGCTCGGGTCGGATCAAGCACATTCTGGTGCGCCACGAGCAGGCCGCGACGCATGCCGCGGAAGGGTATGCGCGCTCGACCGGCAAGCCCGGCGTGGTGCTCGTCACCTCGGGCCCCGGCGCGACCAATGCCGTGACCGGGATCACCGACGCGCTGATGGATTCGATCCCGATGGTCGTGATCACCGGCCAGGTGCCGACCGCGCTGATCGGCACCGACGCGTTCCAGGAGGCCGATACGGTCGGCATCACGCGCCATTGCTCGAAGCACAACTACCTCGTGAAGGACCCCGCCAAGCTCGGCGACGTGATCCACGAGGCGTTCCACATCGCCACTTCGGGTCGTCCGGGGCCGGTGGTCGTCGACATTCCCAAGGATGTGCAGGTCGCGACCGCCCGGTACAAGAAGCCGGGGCCGATCCAGCACAAGACCTATCGCCCGCAGGTGAAGGCCGACCAGTCGCAGATCGAGCAGCTGGTGGACATGCTCGCCGCGGCCGAACGTCCGATCCTGTACACCGGCGGTGGCATCATCAACTCGGGTCCGGCCGCGAGCCAGTTGCTGTGCGAACTCGTCCGCATCACCGGCGCGCCGGTGACGTCGACGTTGATGGGCCTTGGCGCCTATCCCGCATCTGGGCCGCAGTGGCTCGGCATGCTCGGGATGCACGGCACCTACGAGGCGAACATGGCGATGAACCAGGCCGACCTCGTCGTCGCGCTCGGCTCGCGCTTCGACGACCGCGTGACCGGGCGGCTCGACGCGTTCAGCCCGAACTCGCGGAAAGTGCATATCGACATCGATCGCTCGTCGGTGAACAAGACCGTGCGCGTCGATCTCGGGATCATCGCGGACGTCGGCCATGCGCTCGAGGACATGGTGCGGATCTGGAAGAGCCGCCAGCATCCCAAGCCCGACACGACCGACTGGCAGCGGCGGATCGCCGGCTGGCGCGCGGTGAAGTGTCTCGATTTTCCCGAGAACGATCCGAACGAGATCATGCCGCAGCGCGCGATCCGGGCGCTGTTCGACGCGACGCAGGCACGCTCGCCGATCATCACGACCGAGGTCGGCCAGCACCAGATGTGGGCGGCGCAGCATTTCGGGTTCGAGAAGCCGAACAAGTGGCTGACCAGCGGCGGTCTCGGCACGATGGGCTACGGTCTGCCCGCCGCGATCGGCGCGCAGCTCGGCAACCCGAATGCGCTGGTGATCGACATCGCCGGCGAGGCGTCGATCCAGATGAACATCCAAGAGCTGGCGACCGCAACGCAATACCGGTTGCCGGTGAAGATCTTCATCCTCAACAACCAGTATATGGGCATGGTCCGCCAGTGGCAGGAGCTCACCTATGAGAGCCGCTACGCCGAGAGCTATTCGGATTCGCTGCCCGATTTCGTCAAGCTCGGCGAGGCCTATGGCTGGAAGGGTATCCTGATCGAGACGCGCGACCAGCTCGACAGCGGGATCGCCGAGATGCTTGCGTATGACGGTCCGGTGATCGTCGATTGCCGCGTGTCGCAGCTGACGAATTGCTTCCCGATGATCCCGTCGGGGGCTGCGCATACCGACATGATCCTGCAGGCGAACGAAGTGTCCGGCACGATGGACGACGAAGCGAAGGCGCTGGTCTGATGCACATTTCCCAGGAAAAGGCCGAGCGGCATACGCTCGCCGTCATCGTCGACAACGAACCGGGCATCCTCGCCCGGATCGCCGGCCTGTTCACCGCGCGCGGCTATAATATCGAAAGCCTGACGGTGAGCGAGATCACCGCGGACAAGTCGGTCAGCCGGATCACGATCGTCACCAGCGCGTCGCCGGCGACGATGGAGCAGATCCTCGCGCAGCTCGACCGGCTCGTCCCCGTCCACAAGGTCACCGACCTGACCGCACAGGGCGCGCACGTCGAACGCGAGCTCGCGCTGGTGAAGGTCCGCGGCACCGGCGACCACCGGATCGAGGCGCTGCGTCTCGCCGACGTCTACCGCGCGCGCGTGGTCGACGCGACGACGTCGAGCTTCGTGTTCGAGGTCACCGGCGGCATCGACAAGATCGACAAGTTCGTCGAACTCATGGGTGAAGTCGGTCTGATCGAAGTCGCCCGAACCGGCATCGTCGCGATCGCCCGCGGCAAAGAGCCGGCCTGAGTTTCGCTACCCGAATTCATCAACACTCATTTCGATCTCACCCCGCCCCCCTACCGTCACCCCAGCGAAAGCTGGGGTCTCCCCCGGCTCCTGTCCCGCAAGAGCCGCATGAGATACCAGCTTTCGCTGGCATGACGGGATTTGCCGCTGGCGTGGCGGATCTGCGGGCATCGACGCTTCAAGACCCAATTCTTCCTGAAAGGACCATTCCAATGCGTGTCTATTACGATCGCGACGCCGACCTGAACCTCATCACCGACAAGAAGATCGCGATCGTCGGCTACGGCTCGCAGGGCCACGCGCACGCGCAGAACCTCCGCGATTCGGGCGTCAAGGACGTCGCGATCGCGCTCCGCGAAGGCTCGGCCACCGCCAAGAAGGCGATCGAGGCGGGCTTTGCGGTCAAGTCGAACAAGGACGCCGCCGCCTGGGCCGACATCGTCATGATCCTCGCGCCCGACGAGCATCAGGCGGCGATCTACGCGAGCGACCTGCACGACAACCTCAAGCAGGGCGCGACGATTGCTTTTGCACACGGCCTCAACGTGCATTTCGGCCTGATCGAGCCGCGCGCCGATCTCGACGTCATCATGATCGCGCCCAAGGGCCCCGGCCACACCGTGCGCAGCGAATATGTCCGCGGCGGCGGCGTCCCCTGCCTGATCGCGATCGACCAGGACAAGTCGGGCAACGCGCACGACATCGCGCTCGCCTATGCCAGCGGCGTCGGCGGCGGTCGCTCGGGCATCATCGAGACCAACTTCCGCGAGGAATGCGAGACCGACCTGTTCGGCGAGCAGGCAGTGCTGTGCGGCGGCATCACCCACCTGATCCAGGCCGGGTTCGAGACGCTGGTCGAGGCCGGCTACGCGCCTGAAATGGCGTATTTTGAGTGCCTCCACGAGACCAAGCTGATCGTCGATCTGCTCTATGAGGGCGGCATCGCCAACATGCGCTATTCGATCTCTAACACCGCCGAATATGGCGACATCACGACGGGTCCGCGGATCATCACGTCGGAGACCAAGGCCGAGATGAAGCGCGTGCTTGCGGATATCCAGTCGGGCCGCTTCGTCAAGAACTTCATCCTCGACAACCGCGCGGGTCAGCCCGAGTTGAAGGCCGCGCGCAAGCAGGCGCTGGCGCATCCGATCGAGAAGATCGGGTCGGAACTGCGCGGCATGATGCCTTGGATCGGGAAGAATGCGCTCGTTGATAAGGCGAAAAACTGACGCGAGCGCGCGATAGCGCGTGAGCGCAGCCGGCACGACGGAGCCTGCCCATAGGGCACGGCTTCGCCGGGTCCGACGGGCTGGCGTGGGGAACGCGTTTCGGTTGCCCCCACACCCCCACTCCACCCCGGCGGAGGCCGGGGCCCAATTGGGGGACGTCGCCAACTGAGGACGGCGCCCCGTTACTAAAGCCTTTCCAATTGGGCCCCGGCCTTCGCCGGGGTGGTATTGTGAGGTGGGGGCCGGTTTCCCCTTCCTTGTTCCCCCGCGAAGGCGGGGGGCCAGGGTCTCAGGCGGTGATCGGGGTTTAGCTGGGCCCCCGCGTCCGCGGGGGGAACGAGAGCTCGCCGTGCACTCTACCGCGAGCGCGAGTGCGCGCGACCCCACCGACCCAATTCCGAAACACAGCGTTGGCATAACGCCGTTTGACGCGCACCCTCCCCTCGGCCAGCATCGCGCGATCAACAGGAGACCCCGCATGCGCCTAGTCCTAGCCACCATCCTCGCCCTTACCGCAGCCCCCATCATGGCGCAGACCGCCGCGATCCCCGGCGCCCCCGTCAAGGCGCGTGTCACCGCCGGCACCTACGCGGTCGATCCCAACCACACCCAGGTTACGTGGCAGGTCAACCACATGGGCTTCTCGATGCTCGAAGGGCAGCTCGGCGCGTCGGGCGGCAGCATCACGATCGATCCCGCCAAGCCGAACGCGACCAAGGTCGAAGTGAATTTCGCGATCGACCAGCTCTCGGTCACCGCCGCGCCGTTCGCCGGCCATCTGAAATCGAAGGATTTCTTCGACGCCGCGACCTACCCGACCGCCAAGTTCGTCTCGACCAAGGTCGTCGCGACCGGCGACAAGGCGACGATCACCGGCGACCTCACGCTCAAGGGCGTCACCAAGCCCGTCGTGCTGCAGGCGACGTTCGTCGGCGCGGGCGCGAACCCGATGAACAAGAAGCTCAACTTCGGCTTCCGCGCGACGACCTCGATCAAGCGCAGCGACTTCAACATCGGCGCCTATGCTCCGGTCGTGTCGGACAAGGTCGACCTGACGATCAACGCGGCGTTCTCTGCGCAATAATATACCAAAATTCCTATCGCGCTGGACACGGGACGTGTCCGCGCGATAGGACGCCATCAATGACGTATGGCCGCCTCCTGCTGCTTCGACTTACGCGCCCTTAGGCGCGCCGATCGTTTGCGCGGTGGCCATGCCCCGCGCCTCGCGCCTAAGGGCTGACCCGAACGCTCCCGAATACACGAGAGATACGAGCCATGCTGCGCGACCCATCGACCAAATACCGACCTTTCCCGCAAGTCGACCTGCCCGACCGCCAATGGCCATCGAAGACAATCATCAAGCCGCCGCGCTGGCTGTCGACCGATCTGCGCGACGGCAACCAAGCGCTGATCGACCCGATGGATGCGGAGAAGAAGACGCGCTTCTTCGACCTGCTCTGCAAGGTCGGGCTGAAGGAGATCGAAGTCGGTTTCCCGAGCGCGGGCGCGACCGAGTTCGACTTCATCTCCGGCCTCGTGAAGACCGGCCGCATCCCCGACGACGTATCGATCCAGGTGCTGACCCAGTCGCGCCGCGACCTGATCGAGACGAGCTTCGCCAGCCTGATCGGCGCGAAGACCGCGATCGTGCATCTCTACAATGCGGTTTCACCCGCCTGGCGCAAGATCGTGTTCGGGATGGACCGTGCGCAGGTGAAGCAGATCGCGATCGACGGCGCCAAGGTGCTGCGCGACGAAGCCGCCAAGCAGCCTGACGTCCGCTGGCAGTTCGAATACAGCCCCGAGACCTTCTCGACCGCCGAACTCGATTTCTCCTTGGAGGTCTGCGAGGCGGTGATGGACGTCCTCATGCCGACGCCCGAGAACCCGATCATCTTCAACCTGCCCGCCACCGTCGAGTGCGCGACGCCGAACATCTATGCCGACCAGATCGAATGGTTCGGGCGGCATATCCGCAACCGCGACGCGGTGGCGATCTCGCTGCACACGCATAACGACCGCGGGACAGGCGTCGCGGCGGCCGAGCTCGGCATTATGGCGGGCGCGGACCGGGTCGAGGGCTGCCTGCTCGGCAATGGCGAGCGGACCGGCAATTGCGATCTCGTGACCGTCGCGCTCAACATGTACACGCAGGGCGTCGATCCGAAGCTCGACCTGTCGGACATCGACGGCGTCGTGAACACGGTCAATTATTGCACCAACATCCCCGTCCACCCGCGCACGCCCTATGCCGGCGACCTTGTCTTCACCGCATTTTCGGGGTCGCATCAGGACGCGATCAAGAAGGGCTTCGCGGCGCAGGAGGCGAAGAACGACACGCTGTGGGAGGTCCCCTATCTCCCGATCGATCCCGCCGATCTCGGCCGCAGCTACGAGGCGGTGATCCGCGTCAATTCGCAGTCGGGCAAGGGCGGCGTCGCGTGGGTGATCGAGCAGGACAAGGGGCTGAAGCTGCCCAAGCGCTTGCAGGCGGATTTTAGCCGTCACGTCCAGGCCTATGCCGACGAGACCAGCCGCGAGTTGAACGCCGCGGACATCTGGAGCCTGTTCGAGCGGACATACATGCCGCAGGCCGACGACCGCGTGGAGTTGCGCGATTACGAGGAAAGCGGTGCCTCGGGGCAGCGCGTCTTCATCGGTCGGGTAGCAATCGATGGCGAGGAACGGTCGATCTCCGGGCGCGGCAACGGCCTGATCTCGGGCGTCATCGCGGCGATCGCGGAGTCGACCGGGCCGGCGCTCGATGTGGTCGACTATAACGAGCACGCGATCGGTCACGGAGCCGATGCGCAGGCGGCGGCGTATGTCGAATGCCGGACCGCCGAGGGCAAGACGGTGTTCGGCGTCGGCATGGACACCGACATTGCCACCGCCTCGGTCCGCGCGGTGCTGAGCGCCGCCAACCGCGCCTGACCTCGCAAAGGACGGCCACCGGCTGAACCGGTGGCCGTTTCCTCTTACGCCAGCTTCGCCAGCAACGCCTTCGCCGCCTTTTCCGACGACGCCGGGTTCTGGCCGGTGATCAGCAAGCCGTCCTCGACGACGTGTACGCCCCAGTCGGCGGTCTTCGAATAGTTGCCGCCCTGCTGCCCGAGCATGTCCTCGACGAGGAACGGCACGATGTCACTGAGCCCGACCGCGGCCTCCTCGCTGTTGGTGAAGCCGGTGACCGTCTTGCCCTTGACGAGCGGCGTGCCATCGGCGGCTTTCACGTCGCGCAGCACGCCGGGTGCGTGGCAGACCAAGGCGACGGGCTTGCCCGCACCGATCGCGTTCTCGATCAACGCGATCGAGGCCGGATCGTTGGCGAGATCCCAGAGCGGCCCGTGCCCGCCTGGATAGAACACCGCGTCATAATCGGCGATCCGCATCTCGGACAGTTTGCGCGTATCGGCGAGTGCGGCGGTCGCCTCGGCGTCCGCCTCGAAGCGGCGCGTCGCGTCGGTCTGCGCGTCGGGCTTGGCGCTGCTCGGATCGAGCGGTGGCTGGCCACCCGCGGGCGACGCGAGCATGATGTCCACGCCGGCGTCCTTGAACACGTAATAGGGCGCGGCGAGTTCCTCGAGCCAGAAGCCGGTCTTGCGGCCGGTATCGCCGAGATCGGCATGCGAGGTGAGGACGACGAGAATTTTCAACTTTGGTCTCCGGATCGGGGATTATGGGGAGAGAACGATCCGGCTCTAGTATCGGTACCTTACGCCTGTGAAACGAATTGCGCCCGATCGTGGGACTATCGCCCCGAGCGGGACCGGCACTCATACGGCGGCATGCCCCGCCATGTTCTACTGCGAAGGCGGGAGCCCAGCCTGGATCCCCGCCTTCGCGGGGAAACAAATCTTCCCAAACGCTGGATCGATCTCCCGCTAGATCGGGCGCTCCCGCACGATCCGGCAACCGATCGCGGCGTCCGGGTAGACGTCGGTCTTCATCGTCTCGATCTCGACCCGCCTCACCCGCTCATCGCTCAGGCACAGCGCAGCGATCGCCTCGCACAGCGTCTCCTGCAACTTGAACGGGCGCTCCGCCACCATCGCCAGGATTCCCGCACGGACGAAGTCGTAATCGAGCACCTCCTCGATCGCATCCTCACCGAGCGGCGCTGGGTACACGACCGTCATCTCGACCGAGACGACTACCCGCTGTGGCGCCACCTCGTGCGGATGGATCCCGAGCCGCATCATGACCTCGAGCCCGTCGAGGATCGTCGTGAATTCAGCCATTGCGTCCCTCAAACATCACGTCGCCATCGCGCGCCAAAAACCGCTGCCCGCAATCGACGAACACATTCTGCCCCGTCACGCCCTTCGCGGTCAGCAGCCACGCGACCGCGTCCGCAACCGCCTCCGCGCCGACCGGTCGCCGGAGCAAATTGTCGCTCGCCACCGCCGCGAACTCCGCTTCGGTCTGATCACCGCTCGGCAAGGTCAGCCCCGGCGACACCCCGTTTACCGCGATCCGCGGCCCGAGCGCCTGCGCTAACATCGTCGTTGCCCCCTCCAGCGCGATCTTGCCGCAGCTGTACGAGAAGAAGTCGGGGTTGAGGTTGGCCACCTTCTGGTCGAGCACGTTGATCACCGCACCGTCCGCGACATCGTCCTGCGACGCGAGCGCCGAGGCCAACAGCACCGGGGCGCCGCAATTGATCGCACCAAGCTCGGCGAACAGCACCGGATCGACGCTGGGCGGCCGGTCGAACTCGAAGCGCGACGCACAGTTCACCAGCCCGTCGATCGACCCGCCGATCGCAGTCCGCGCCGCCGCGAACAGGTCGCCGATCGCGCCGAGATCGCTCAGGTCGCCTGACACCGCCGCGGCATGCCCGCCGCCTGCAACGATCTCCGCCACCAACGCTCCCGCCTCGTCTAGAGAGTGGCCCTGGTGCACGACCACCGCATGGCCGTCTTCTGCCAGCCGCTGCACGATCGCCGCCCCCAGCCGCTTCGCGCCGCCCGTGACCAGCACCGTCCGCATCAGGCGCGCTGTCCCATCAAGGCCAGCACTTCCTTGCGGCTGCGTTCGTCATCGCGGAACACGCCCATCATCCGGCTCGTCACCATCGTCACGCCCGGCGTGCGCACGCCGCGCGCTGTCATGCAGGCATGGCTCGCCTCGATCACCACCGCGACGCCCTGCGGCTTGAGGTTTTCCCAGATGCAGTCGGCCACCTCGGCGGTCAGTCGCTCCTGCACCTGCAAGCGCCGCGCGAACCCGTGGAGCACGCGCGCGAGCTTCGAAATGCCGACGACGTGGTTGCGCGGCAGATACGCGATGTGCGCCTTGCCGATGATCGGCGCCATGTGATGTTCGCAATGCGACTGGAACGGGATGTCCTTGAGCAACACGATCTCGTCATAGCCGCCAACTTCCTCGAACACGCGATCGAGATGTTTCGCCGGATCGTCGCCATAGCCCGCGCAATATTCCTTCCACGCACGTGCAACACGCCGCGGCGTATCGAGCAGCCCCTCGCGGGTCGGATCGTCGCCTGCCCAGCGGATCAGCGTACGGATCGCCGACGCTACGTCTTCGGGCACATTCAGCTTGCCATCGGGACCTACCCCATCCTCTGCAACCGACTGCCCCGCGGGACCATCCAGTTCATCCCGCATCGCAACACCCTTTGTCAGCATACCCAAACATCAGAACATGGGTCCTCTTTTGCAACTGTTTCATTTCGGCCACCTGCCATAAATCCCCGTTTTCCGGGCACGAAAAAGCGTTGACGATTGATTTTTTTAATCGTTACCTCGCCATACCTGAAAAACTAAATCGTGAATCGGCAAAGACCGGCACGATCGGGGAGAGGACTGCCATGGCTAAGTTCGAATTGCTCGCCGCTTCGGCGATGATACTCCTGTCGATTGCGCCGGCAATGGCGCAGACAGCCACCACAACATCGGCTGAAAACACCGCACCTACCAATGGGCCCGACCAGGAGGCCCCATCGACGCAAACCCCGCCGATGCCAACCCCGCCGACGCAGACCGCCCCGGTCGACACGCCGTCCAGCGCCTCTGCGACGCAGGATATCGTGATTACCGCGCAACGCCAATCGCAGCGTCTGCAAGATGTTCCGATTGCTGTGAGCGCTTTTACCGCTGACACGATTTCGAAGCAGCAGATCGTCAACCCGGCAGCGCTCCAACAGACGCTGCCGAACGTTACCTTCACCAAGACCAACTTCACCACGTCGAGCTTCACGATCCGCGGCATCGGCGATCTGTGCGTCGGCGCCACCTGCGACCAGGCGACCGCGATCCACGTCAACGACATGCCGTTGGTCACGACCCGGCTGTTCGAAAGCGAGTTCTTCGATCTCGAACGGATCGAGGTATTGCGCGGACCGCAGGGCACGTTGTTCGGCCGCAACGCGACCTCGGGCGTGGTCAACTTCATCACCGCCAAACCCGATTTGTCCGGCATCCACGCCGCCGCCGAGGCCGAATACGGCAATTACGACTCGAAGCGCGTTCGGGCGATGGTCAACCTGCCCTTTACCGATACGCTCGGCATCCGCGTCGCAGGGACCTATCTCAACCGCGACGGGTATACCAAGAATACCTATGACGGCTCGAAGATCGACGGGCGCGATCTGTATTCGGTCCGCGGCACGCTGTCGTGGGAGCCGACCAGCGCCACGCGGGTCGACCTGATCGGCTATTATTTCCGCGAGAAGGACAACCGCAGCCGTATCCAGAAGCAGCTCTGCCACCGCGATCCGACCGGCATCCTCGGCTGCCTGCCCGACCGGCTCGCCAACGAGACGCCGAACGGCAATGCGACGCTGGCGGCGACGGTCGCCTCCACGCAGTATTTCGGGATTGCGGGCACGCAGCTCGGCCACCCCGAGATCGCCGCAATCGGCCTGCAGAATCTCTACGCCGCCGACACTTATGCCGGCGTGGTCAATCCGCGCGACGTCCGCACCGTCCGGATCGATTCCAACCCGACCTATTTCGCCGAGGAAGAGCAATATACCGCCAAGATCTTCCATGATTTCGGCCCGGTCTCGTTCAACTTCACCGGCGGATTCGCGCGCAACACCGTCGACAGCACGACCGACTTCAACCTTGCGGTCGAGAACCCCCTCGCCACAAATGTCGGCCTCAACACGCTAAACGCGATCGGCCGCCCCGGCGTCGTGATCCCGCTACCAGGTGGCGCGCTGGTCAACACAGGCTATCTCAACGGCGTACGCTCGGTGCTGATCCCCAACGGACCTGCGGGCGGCGTCTGCCAGTCGGGCGCCGACACCAACGGCGTCGGCGTGTTCGGCGGCAACGGCATCGGCTGTTACGCGCAGAGCCTCGACGTCGATCGCTCGCGCCAGGTGAACCGGCAATATTCCGCGGAAGCGCATATCGACAGCTCGTTCGACGGCATGTTCAACTTCCTGCTCGGCGGCATCTATGTCGACTCGCGCAGCCAGAACACCGACTATTTCGTCAACGCGTTCGGGCTCGATTACGCCTCGGGCGTGCTCGGCGCGGCAAGCTCGGCGGCGATCCCAGGCGTAAACGGCAACGCGTTCCTCGCCACACCATTTTATCGCAACGACAGCGACGATTTCCGTCTGAAATCCTACGGGATCTTCGGCGAGACGTATTTCGAGTTCAACCAGAAGCTGAAACTGACGCTCGGTCTGCGCTACAATAACGACAAGAAGGAAGTGAAGGCGCGTAACATCACGCTGAACGTGCTCACCCCGATCGGCGCCTCCAACATCACGCAGGGACTGAACTACGCGACAACGGACTTCGACTCGACGCGCGCGGGCGTGCAGGAATATGCGCTCGATCGGGTCAGCTTCTCGCGGCTGACCGGCCGCGCGGTGATCGATTACCGGATCACGCCCGACAACCTGCTCTACGCGTCCTATTCGCGCGGCTATAAGTCGGGCGGGATCAACCCGCCGCTGCCGGCGACCTTCTCGGTGCCGACGACCTTCGCTCCGGAGAAGATCGACTCGTTCGAGATCGGGTCGAAGAACACCTTCGGCAACGGGGCGTTGCGGCTGAACGTCACCGGCTTCTACTACAAGTACAAGCAGTTGCAGCTTAGCCGGATCGTCGCGCGGACCGCGGTCAACGACAATGTCGATGCCAATGTCTACGGCGTCGAGGCGGAGGCGATCCTCAGTCCGATCCCCGCATTCGTGGTGAACATGAACGCGAGCTACCTTCGCAGCGAAGTCTCGGCGGACAAGTTCCTGGTCAATCCGCGCGATCCTTCGGGCGGTCGCTCGGACGCGGTGATCATCAAGGACCTGCAGAGCGCCGCCAATTGCGCGGTCATACCGAACACCGCGGGAAGCATCCTTGCGGTCAACACCTATGTCGCGGCGGTGAACTCCGGGCTCGGCCTGCGCGCACCGACGGCGATTCCCTCGACCAACACGACCGGCGCGTACAGCCTGTGCTCGGTACTGGCGTCGACCGCCGCCAATCCGTCCGCGCCGCTCCGCGCGCTGTTCGGCGTGCCGACCGGGGCACTGCCGTTCAGCGTCGTCGACGGCGTCGCCGTCAACATCCGCGGCGGCAAGTTGCCACAGGCGCCGACCTATAAATTCTCGGCCGGCGCGCAGTACACGATCGATTTCGGCAGCGGCATGTCGTTGGTGCCGCGGGTGGATCTGAACTATACCGGTGGCTTCTCGGCTTCGATCTTCAACCAGTTGGTCGATCGGGTGCAGGGCTATGAAGTGATCAACGCGCAGGTGCAGCTGAACGGCGCCAAAGACCGCTGGTTCCTGCGCGGCTTCGTACAGAACCTGACCAACAACGATTCGATCACCGGTCAGGCGGTCGGCGACCAGTCGTCGGGGCTGTTCACGAACATCTTCACGATCGACCCGCGTCGGTACGGGATCGCAGCGGGGTTCAAGTTCTGAGGGGGCGTGCAGACTATCACGCGATGCTGCCTTAGACGGGACCGCGTGCGGAGATAGCGTGGTTCGCGACACGGTGAGATCCCAGCTTTCGCTGGGATGACGGGCGGGGGTTTGGTGTGCTGGACAGTCACTCTCCCCCGTCAGCTCGTCAGCCCGTCAGCCCGTCACCCCATCATTCCGTCACCCCAGCGAAAGCTGGGGTCTCCCGCTTGGGAAGAGCCGTTCGCCACGCGGCAGATAGCAGCCTACCCCAGCCGCTCCGCATGCCACGCGACATGATCGGCCATGAAGGTCGAGATGAAATTGTAGCTGTGGTCGTACCCCGGCTGCATCCGCAGCGTCAGGTCGATCCCCGCCGCCTCGCACGCCGCCGCCAGCAACTCCGGCTTCAACTGCTCGATCAGGAAGCCATCCGCATCGCCCTGATCGACCAGAATCTCCGCCACCCACGCGCCATCCTCGATCAGCGCACACGCATCGTACGCCCGCCACGCCGTCCGGTCAGATCCGAGATACCCGCCAAGCGCCTTCTCGCCCCACGCACAGCGTAGCGGCGACACGATCGGTGCGAACGCCGACACGCTCCTGAACCGATCGGGTTTACGCAACCAGATCGTCAGCGCGCCATGGCCCCCCATCGAGTGTCCGAAGATCCCCTGCCGCGTCATGTCCGCCATCGGAAACTGCGCTGCGATCAGCGCGGGCAGCTCGTCCTCGACATAGGACCGCATCCGGAAGTTCTTCGCCCAGGGCTCCTCGGTCGCATCGACGTAGAACCCCGCGCCCTTGCCGAAGTCGTACGCGTCGTCATCCGGCACGTCATCGCCCCGCGGCGACGTATCCGGCGCAACCAGGATCACGCCGAGCTCAGCACACGCGCGCCGATACTCGCCCTTGTCCATCACGTTGGCGTGCGTGCACGTCAGCCCGGCCAGGAACCACAGCACCGGCAACCGCGCGCCTTCGTCATGCGGCGGCACATAGACCGCGAAGGTCATGTCGGTGCCGGTCGCGGTCGAGGCGTGGCGGTACACGCCCTGAATGCCGCCATACGCCTTGCTGGTGGAAACGGTCTCCATCACGCGACCCGGTGCAGCGCGCAGATCTTGTTCCCCGACGGATCGCGCAGATACGCAAGGTACAGCTTCCGCCCCCCGGTCGCTTCCCGGACGCCCGGGGGATCCTCGCAAGCCGTCCCGCCGTGCGCCAGCCCCGCAGCATGCCAAGCATCGGCAGCCTGCGTCGAGGCGGCCGCGAACCCCATCGTGCTGCCGTTGCCGTGGCTCGCCGGCTGCCCGTCGATCGGCTTGGTCAGCAGGAAGCGCCCGCCGTCGTGCGCATAGACCACCCGCCCCCAGTCATCGACGACGCCCTCGGGTACGCCGAGCGCGCCCAGCGCCGCGTCGTAGAACGCCTTGGACGCCGCGATATCGTCGGCGCCGAGCATGATGTGCGTGAACATAAGCGCGCCCCTCAGTAGATCACGACGGAGCGGATGCTCTCGCCCGCGTGCATCAGGTCGAAGCCCTTGTTGATCTCGTCGAGCGTCAGGCGATGCGTGATCATCGGGTCGATCTCGATCATCCCGTTCATGTACCAGTCGACGATCTTCGGCGTATCGGTCCGCCCGCGCGCGCCGCCGAACGCGGTGCCGCGCCAGTTGCGCCCGGTGACGAGCTGGAACGGTCGCGTCGAGATCTCCTTGCCCGCCTCGGCCACGCCGATCACGATCGAGGTGCCCCAGCCGCGATGGCACGCCTCGAGCGCCTGCCGCATCACGGTCGTGTTGCCGGTCGCGTCGAACGTATAGTCCGCGCCGCCGTCGGTCAGCGCGACGATGTGCTGGACGATATCGCCGACATCCTTCGGGTTGGCGAAGTGCGTCATGCCAAAGCGCCGTCCCCATTCCTCACGGTCCGGATTGATATCGACGCCGACGATCATCCCCGCGCCCGCAAGCCGCGCGCCCTGGATGACGTTGAGCCCGATCCCGCCAAGCCCGAACACGACGACCGTATCGCCCGGCTGGACCTTCGCCGTGTGCACCACCGCGCCAACGCCGGTCGTCACGCCGCAGCCGACGTAGCACGAGGTATCGAACGGCGCGTCGGTACGGATCTTGGCTACCGCGATCTCCGGCAACACCGTGAAGTTCGAGAAGGTCGAACAGCCCATGTAATGGAAGATCGGCTCGCCCTTGTAGCTGAACCGCGTCGTCCCGTCGGGCATCAGCCCTTTCCCTTGCGTCGCGCGGATCGCGGTGCAGAGGTTGGTCTTGCCGCTGAGGCACGACTTACACTGGCGGCACTCGGGGGTGTAGAGCGGGATGACGTGATCGCCGACCGCGACGCTGGTCACGCCCGCACCGATCTCGCGGACGATGCCGGCGCCCTCATGGCCCAGCACGCTCGGAAACAACCCTTCCGAATCAAGCCCGTCGAGCGTGTATGCGTCGGTATGACAGATGCCCGTCGCCATGATTTCGACGAGGACTTCGCCGAATTTCGGTCCTTCGAGGTCGAGTTCGACGATCTCGAGCGGTTTTTTTGCCTCGAAGGCAACGGCGGCGCGGGTCTTCATCGGTCGGTCTCCTTGATTGCCGCCCTGATGCCCCCCGCGCCTCGCCTCCGCAACCCGCCGGCGATGCAACCATTGCCGCGTTCCCGCGCTTGATCCTTTCAAATCAAGGAGATGGCGCGATGAAGGATCCGAAGAGGGGCGACGAGGTCACCTGGAAATCGCACGGCGGCGAGGCGCACGGCACGGTCGAGAAGAAGCAGACGACCGACACCAAGATCAAGGGCCACACCGTGAAGGCCTCCAAGGAGGAGCCGCAGTTCATCGTAAAGAGTGACAAGGGCGGCAAGGCAGCGCACAAGGCGGACGCGCTCACCAAGGCGTGACCACGCGCGCAGTGCCTAACGCACGCGCGCAACAGGAAGGAATGCTTATGGCTACAGCTCCCAAGACCGGCGGCATCCACGCCCCCGTCCAGCCCTCTCCCGAGCTCGGCGAGATCGTCGGCAACGACAAGCTGCCGCGCAGCGAAGTGATCAGCAAGGTGTGGGTCTACATCAAGGCCAACAACCTCCAGAACCCCGAGAACAAGCGCGAGATTCTGGCTGACGAGAAGCTGAAGAAGGTCTTCGGGCGTGACAAGTGCACGATGTTCGAGATGAACAAGTACATCTCGCAGCACGTCAAGGCCTAACCGCCCGCACTGCACGGCAAGCGGCGACGGGGCATCGTGAACGGTACCCGTCGCCCTTGATCGTCTCGGATCGGCCGTTCGATGGTACGTGTTTTTCTCTCTCATCGGTCCGGCGTCATGCTGACCGAGCGGACGCAAACGCCGTTCTTGCAAAGTCTCTCCCGAGCTTGATCGTCCTACCCGACCGGCGTAATGCGCCAGCGGATGCCCCCGTAGCTCAGCCGGATAGAGCGACGGTTTCCTAAACCGTAGGCCGCGTGTTCAAATCTCGCCGGGGGCACCAGCTTTTCCGCGGGAAACCGCCGAAAACTGGCACTGCATAAAGCGCGAAACGCGCGGAAACCCACGGTTCGCTCCGACACAGCAAGCGGCACAATCTGTTCCGCGCCCGTTCCGCCGACGAACCACGTTTCGTCGACGTCGAATTGCGCGTGCGCCGCCCCCCGACACCTAGCCTGAAGAGGCTCCAGCGCCTGCTCTGACGGGCGCTTTCCCACCCCAAAACACGTCCGCGCGGCTGAACACACCGATTCAGCTGGCGCTTTCGTGCGCCCATCGACTTCCCATCGGGAGCCGACACGATGTCGCTTACCTTCTCTTCCACACCTACGCTTCGGGGCTTCGGCCAGATCGCAGGCACCATCGCCAAGGCTGCTGACGGATCGGTCCGCGGTCGCGGGCCCGACGCGCAGGTTCGCCGCGGCTGCGTCGACGAGGCCGCGCCAGATGCGCAGCCGTGGGACCGCAACCGGTTCGGGTCGACCGCCGAACGGATCTCGACCGTCGAATCGTTGGTGGCGGTCGCGAAGGAGCTGCAGGCGGAACATGCTGCGGAATTCCCGCGGGGCCGGAAGCTGCAGCTTGAGCACGATCACGCGGTGCTGTCGGCCGAGCTGAAGGAACTGATGGGCCGCCCCGTCGCGGATCGTCCAGTCGGCCGCCCCGCCACCATCCGGATCGCGCTGGACGCTATCGAGGTCGATCTCAAGAAGCACTCGCTCGGGGTCACCCGCACCGACGTCGCGGTGTACGAGGCGGTTTTCAACTTCCTGTGCTTCGCGGGTTCGGGACGCTGGTTTCCGTCCTGGGGTAAGATCGCGCAGGCCGCTCGATGCTGCGAGAAGAGCGTCGGCCGAGCGTTACGCCGCCTCGGGCATCACGGCCTGCTCGCATGGATCAGCCGCAGCACTACCAAGTCTCGGCGGAGCGATCCCGCGCTGAAGCAGCGGGTGCAAACCAGCCACGCATATTTCCTCGATCTGAAGAAGCGGATGGCCGAGCGTGTCTATCAGCGCTTCTTGCAGCTGCGCGAGCGCCGTGCGCGCAGGTTCGGCCGGTCGACTGTCGCTGAGCCTGTCCAGGC
Organism: Sphingomonas fucosidasi; assembly: GCF_036663855.1. Classification (NCBI taxonomy): domain Bacteria; kingdom Pseudomonadati; phylum Pseudomonadota; class Alphaproteobacteria; order Sphingomonadales; family Sphingomonadaceae; genus Sphingomonas; species Sphingomonas fucosidasi. Next base: position 261,704 of record NZ_JAXOJR010000002.1, read on the forward strand.
ACCACCGTCGCCCCCGAGCAAGGAAGTCGTCGCACAACGCAGTGCGATCGCCAGCCTTGGCGCTTCTCTCTTTAGCTCAGACGGACATCTTGGCCGAGTATGAAGCATATAGGTTTATAGATCAGAAGGAACGTCTCCGCTGAACGCGGAGCCGGCGCTAGTTTGATTTCCCCCAAGGCCGAAACGGCATGCCTCAAGGACCCGACCGCCAAGACCCGGCTGTCGGAACGAGGCGGCTTGCGCCGCCCCGAGCTGTCGATGGGGGAAGTGTGCGAAAGTCGTTGTTCTATTCTTGCGTCGCGCATGCGGCGCTGCCCAAGGCGAGAACTGTATGACGCCGCTTGATCGAATTACCGACGGTCGGTTCGACCGCACCCGCCGGTGGGCGGCGCGACTGGCGATCTGTCGCTTCGTCAGCGGCCGCGGCGATGCAATACACCCGGCCTGGCGGATCGGATCAAACGCGCCGCTCGGATCAATCGCAGCCGATGACTGGGACGCGTTCGAACATGAGCCGTGTCAATTCTGCGGCGCGCCAGGTACGGATATCCTCGGTGGCGGCGGGTGCGGCGTTGGCATGGAATACTGCCGATCGTGCGGCAACGACTGGATCGTCGGCGATTACGACTGGCGAAACCTCGCGGACTGTCTTCGGTACCGCGAGGACCTAGCCGCCGGCCTGGTCCAGGCCGATTCAATTTAGCCAGCTGGCGTCGTCGCCGGCGACAACAGATCTGCCCACTCTTGGAACAGATCGCGGAGGCGCTGAAGCTGCGCGCTGCGATCGTAAGCGATCCTCACCTTGTCCTTCGGCGTATGCGCCAAGGCCTTCTCGATAACGTCGCGATCTGCCCCTTCCGATTTCTCGTTCATCAGCGTCGAGAACGTGGCGCGCCATCCGTGCGGAACGTGCCGCCCTTCGAACCCGGCGCGATCGTACAGCGCGCCGATCGACTTCTCGCCGATCATCCGGTCGGCGCCGCAGTCGAAGATCAGACCGTGCAAATTTGCACTGTCCGGATGCAGATTTCCACGAAGCGCGCGCAGCAGTGCGACGGCCTGGCGCGACAACGGCACAAGGTGATCATTCTTCGGATCGAGTTTCTTCGCCAGCTTCAGCTTCATCCGAGCCGCCGGCACACGCCAGATCGGCGCGACCCCGTCGAGATCCTCGATCTCCTCCCAGCGCGCGCCGCGGACCGCGGCGAAGCGGACCGCAGTCAACGCCAGAAATCGCGACGCGCGTTTCACGATTGGCACGACGTCGACCAGCTCGGCCGCGACGAGCAGCGCCCGCGCATCCTTGATCTCGAGTAACGCGGGATGATGCTGTGCCGGCGCCGGCGGGGTGAGCGCGCGGCTGACGATCGCGGCAGGATCCTGGTCGACCAGGTCCTCCGCCATGGCGTAGGCAAATACGGCCGAGATCCGCTGGCGGACGCGGCCAGCGGTGACGTAGCTGCCGCGCTCCTCAATGAGGCGCAGCGCGTTCAGGATTACCGGCACGGTGACCGCGCCGATCGGCATCGCGCCGATCGCCGGGAACACGTCGCGCTCGAGGCTCGCCAAGACGTCGCCGGCATGCACCTCCGTCCAGCGCCGGCGCATGTGCGCGTGCCACTGGCGCGCGACGTCAGCGAAAGCACGAGCCTTGCCGGTTTGCGCAATTTCGCAAGTTCGTGGATCCTCGCCGCGGCTGAGCTGCTCGCGCACCTGGTGACACCGGGCCCGAGCAGCATCAAGCGACACTTCGGGAACGGCGCCGATCGTCAGAAGCAGTTCCTTGCCGCCAAACCGGAACTTGATCCGGAAGGACTTCCGGCCGGTTGGCGCCACATATAGATGCAAGCCGCCCTGGTCGAACAGCTTGTAGGCGGCCGCGCGCGGCCGCGCGGCTTTCACCGCGGTGTTGGTCAACATAATTTGCTCCGGAGAGATTGGACTGCTTGGGTTCCCCGGCACGAGTTAAGGCTGGTAGACTCCAGCCGACTCGAATGCTCAGGAGTTATAGATGCCACTTCCGTTTCAAGTTCGACTTCCCCCTTCACATGCTTTGGCGCGGAAAACAGCAGACGACCTCTTTAATGGGGCAGATGTTTTAGAGGTGCCGATCGGTGGCAAAGGCCGCGCCGGCAATTGCTATGGCAACGTCGAAGAACACCGCTTGGCTCACGGTGGCGAGGCTCAACACGGATGGCTGCTGACGCTGTGGCCGGGACGCTTTGTTGAGGCGATGTTCCACGTCGTGCATCGACGGGCGGACAATACGTTGATCGACGTTACAGCCCCTGCCTGGCCAACCGTCGTGGGAACAAGCATCGCCTTCATTGAGGCGGCCGCTCCTGCCGACGCGGACAAAATGCAGCCTCAGGTTCCATCTGAGTTTCTTATCCTTGATCAGGACAAAACAACGGCCGGATTCGTTACGGCGACTAGGCGGGTAATCGAGATCCGTGCGGCGCAGCGAGCCGTAGTGCTGAGCGATCCAGATGCTCAGTTCGATCGTGACGAAAAGGGGATGTGGAAAACATTGATGTCGCAATCAACGCACGCGAAAGTTGCGGAATTCGAGCACAAATGGGAAACCGCGGTGCGTAAGCGGACACAGGCAGAACAGAAAATGTTGGCGGCTGAGCTCAAACACAGCGCGACCGGCTTTGGCGTATGCACTTGCGGGTCGACTCTGCCATTCACGGGTTGTCATGCTCTTCTGGGGCGAGCGTTAAAGTAACGGCGATAAATTGGGGGTGGGATTACCAGAAGCCCACCGCGATAAGCGGTAACCGGCTATTCATCAGGCTGGCCCAAACTCATCGTCTTGGCGTCTGGCCCGGCCGCCTTGAAAATAGCCGGGTTACACGATCGATGCGGCGGAAAATCCCTCCGCCGCAATGACGGTTTTCTGCCGCTTACAGTGGCCGATGTACCCCACTTCTCGGTAGACGATACCCCACCCGAGGACCGACCGGCGTTATTCTGCCGTCGTTATAATTGTACAAAAGGGTTGACGCGATCCCGTCGCCTGGATCCAATACCGGCTTTCCTACGTACCTTTGCACTTCAACTTCGAAACGAAGGTTGGAATGCCAAACAAATCGTGGAAACGGTCTGGCACCATGGCCCACGCTAAGCGTGAAGCCATCGTATCAGCGCTGAAGGCAACTAATTACAATCTCTCTTCCGCTGCCGTACGATTGGAAGTCGGTCGATCTACGCTCTATCGATTACTGGAAAAGTATGAGATCGAGCTCGAGGTCGATCCGACAGCGCAAAATGAATTTTTGGAAGAGGTTGTAGCCTTTTCGATCGCGACTACGTCGGGAAAGAGTGGCTCCGACCCCGCGAACCGTAGACCGACCCGCCTCGAGATTCGCGGTGGCAAGCTAGTTTTGATCGGTATCAGAGACTGATCGCCCGCAACGGATGGAGGGAATTTGAGCCGCTGAGAAGACCTCCGCCGCAGGCACGGTTTTCCGCGGCCTCGAAGGTAGCTCGTACCCCTGATATCATGCTGCGATACCCCAGCGGCACCACCGGAATAGCTACTCGAAAGCACGAACTCGCTAGGTGTTTTCCGAGTTAAAGCACGAAGCCGGCCACGTCGCTTGGTTGCGAATGATCAGCTCGGTCACCTTGGCTCCGGCGCCCGTCGCCTTCGTGCTGATCGTCCAGGTCGTCTCGACCTCCTGGATATCGAAGGCGGCGAATACCTCGCGGATGAACGGCGTGTCATTAATCGACATAATGAAGCTACCGGCGATCGTCGCCAGCTGCGCAGCCATCGCAACATAATCGTCGCGGCCGAAGCCGGTGCCGTAGCCAGTGGTCTCGTCATAGGGTGGATCGAGGTAGAACAGCGCGTCGGCATGGTCGTACCGGCGAATGACATCCGCATAGCCGAGCTGCTCGACCTGGACAGGCTCGAGGCGCCGGCTGAGCAGCTTCAGCTCAGCGCGCAGCTTGCCGAGGTTGAACCGCGACGGCGACTTGCGATCGACGCCGAAATGCCGGCCGACGACCTTGCCCCCGAACGCCAGGCGCTGAAGGTAGAGGAAGCGGACGGCGCGCTCGATGTCGGTCAGCGTGTTTGGGTCGACCGCCTTCTGCCGGTCGAATTCGGCCCGGCTGGCGATCAGCCAGCGCAACTCCTGGACGAACGGCTCGTAATGTCGTCGAACCACGCGGAACAGGTTGGCGACGTCGCCCGACAGGTCGTTGATGATCTCGACGTTCGGCCGGCGCGATCGGCGAAGGAAGACGCCACCCATCCCGACGAAGGGCTCGATATAGGCTTTGTGCGGGGTGGCATCGATCAGGGTGCACAGGCGCGTTGCGAGGTTGCGCTTGCCGCCCATGTACGGTGCGGGCGGCCGAGCGGCGATAACGGTATGCATGGTGGGTAGGTGACCTTCATGACGAGGCACGGGCTACGCGCGCCATGATGGCCGCCGATCGACGCGATCGGCGGGGCCCCGGCCGGTTGGCCGAGGGATGCGACGATCGTCGCGATACTGGTGTGGAGGTCGCTGCGCGGCCAACCGTCCGGACGGACCGGGTGGTTAGCCGCGCAGGCCAAGGGATCTACGCCCCGCGTATTTCCCCGGAGGGTTTTGTATTTGGCGGGCCACCCGGCGAACCGGTGACCCTTGGCATTCCGCGCGCGCGGGCCTGTCGTTGCGGCTAAGCTAGGACAGGCTCGCCAGCTATGACACGGCATTGATCGCGGCGGAAGGCGCAACGGCGGGCCGAGGCCTTAGCGCACGCCCATTTCGAACGAGTGCGTCAACGACTGCCCCGGCGCCAGCGTGATGGGCGCGAACACCAGCTGCACAACGTAGTCGCCCTTCCGCGTCGCGCCGATCGCCAGCGTCGCGCCGACCTCGGCCGCCTTGTTATACGAAGCAGTGGCGATCGTTGCCTTGCCGGCGACGTCGCGGAGGTAGAACGTCCCACCCTTACCCTGCAACGTAGACTCGACGCCTCCCACTATCGCGGTGTTGGTCGTGTCGTAGAGATCCGACTGGTCGGGATCCACTGCACGGAGATAACCGAGGGTAACAGGAGCGAAGCTGCGGTTGGTCAGCTTCATGTCGAAGTGCACTGCCGGACCGTCGAGGCGAACGAGCTGCTCAACCTCAACGCCCGCGGCCAGGCCGAGCCAGCGCGAAGGATTGGAAAACTTGCCTGGGATCTGCGAGAAGCCGGTCAGCTGGCCGTTCGCGTAGCGGCGACCGTTGATCGACAGCATGAACAAGTCAATCGCGCGGCCCTGCAGGATCACGTCGTCATGCTTGCCGTCGAACAGGCCGAGACGCTTCAGTCCGGTACGTACATCGGTGCGGAAGGCGGGCGGCGCTGCGTTCAGCGTGCCGATCCCCCCGAACGGATTGAAGCCGACGCCGAGCTTGTCGTCCTGCAGGAAGACTTCGCCCGCAGGCGAGAGTGCGGTGAGCGTCGACGCATCTGGTACGACAACGGGGGGCACAGGCGGAGTGACCGGCGGTACCGGAGGGGTTTCCGGCACGACGATCGGGGCGGGACAAGTAGCCGCCCTGGCTACATAGCTCGACGCCGGCGTGACGCTGGTTACCGGGCACAGCTTGATCACCGCACCCTTCTTGAACGGCGCGCGCGCGCTCGAGAGGGTAATGTTTTGATCACCGCTGTTCGCCTTCAGCGGCGTTGCGGTGGTCAGCATGGGCGTAGCGGTCTGCGCGAACGACGCGCACGGCAACAGGCTCGCCGTGAGGGCGAGTAACATAGTCCTGATCATGGTGTTTTCCTTCTGGAGTAGGCGCCGTCAGCCGGGCGCCCGCGGCTACGTGGCAGCTAGGCCACTATGGTTTAGACACGGCTGCGGCTTAGCTTCTTCACGTTCTCCGCGTTCAGCTTGGTAACGCCGTCGCCGTCGCTGTCGTTGAAGGGCTCTGCGGTGAGGATTGGGGTGAGCGTCATAATACTATCCTAATTGGACGTTTCTTCGATTGACGGCTTATTGAGAGTGCAGTTTCATTGTCGCATGACACAAACCGCCATTGTCGCCGCCGTAACCACAATTGCCGTCCTGATTATTGGGAAGCTGACGGGGTTTGCGATCAATCTATTGCGAGGCGTGAATGAGGATGAAGCGCCGCTCTGAATGATTATGGCGTGTACGCCGCGACAGTACCGCCAAGCCCGCCACTGGTCGGAATGACGGCCATATTGGCATAGTTGAGCGTCGAGCCCGTATAGGCCTCGAACGGGAACTGCGGCGTGCCGGCGAACTTGCAATTGTCGAGCCACGTTATCGACGTGAGGCCATCGGTCGGGTGCCCAATAGCGTAAGCTGCCGATCGTTCGGTTCCATCCTGACCGCGACGCGGAACGACGTTGCAGCCAACGTTCCAAGACCTTGCACGATTAACGTCGTGGATTGTGCGATCAGCGTTGCTTCGATAGTCGCCGTTCACTCGGACAGCGCGACAAGCCTCATGAATTGTCGAACCGTTATTGGCCAAGCTGCCATCCCAGCCCGCCGACCTTGATTTGCAACCAATCTCATATGCGACCGGGCAATCCGCCTGCACGGTAGATACCGAAGGGCCGTGATAGTTGAAGCCGTCGAGATTGCCGTAGCTGCCGATGCCGTTCTGGTGGACGATCTCACCCGGCCCGCCTGTGTGCGCGAAACAGCCCGCGCCCAAACCATTGGCGTGCGATCCGGCGTACAGGAACTGGCAGTTGTTCGTGTAAGTGTTGACGGCAATAGCTTGCGTCGTTGTGACGGAAAACGCCTTGTTGCCGCCCCAAAACTGAAGGTTATCCATCCATATCGTAATGCTTGCCGGGGGAGCCGCGTTAACGCCTGCGGAAATGGCATTATCCCGAATAAGGACGACGTTTGCGTCTGGAACACGGTTGTCGGGAAGGCGTACCCAGATGCGCGTGGAACCGGTCTGATACCAGCACGCGCCGCACTCCGGGGTCCAAAGAGCGTTGATCTCGGGGAACGGAGCCGCAGCGTCAGCCACGGTTAGCACCTGATCCAACCCGACAAACGCGCCGGTATCGTCGGTCTTGGTCTTGTCGATTACCCAGCGCCCGCCGTTCGAAGTCAGCGTGCGGAAATAGATGTTAGGGTCGGCGGTCGCCGTGAACGTCTGCTGCGTGAACGCGTGCGAGATAACGCATACGCCAGACGGACAGTAGATCGCACAACTTTGCGTCGGCGACTGGTTGGTCCAGCTTGCAACATAGGTTCCAGCGGGCGCGGCGGTACGCGCATAACTCGTCAGCACATTGTACGTGCCCGCTGCGATTTCGATTGCGTATGGGGCACCAGTCGCATTGCCCAGGACGATTGCAAGCGCGATCGACGGGATGGCCGCGGCTGGCGAAAGCCCGTTTGCCTCTTTGTCGCCTGTCGTGCTGACATAGAAAGTCGTTGCAGTCGCCGGACGCTTGCTGGCGTGATTGTAATCGGTGACGAACGTTGAGCTGGTCCCGCTGCCCACGCGGCCAACGGTGAATGGGGTGGACGAGAGATTCATGCCGGCTGGAGCCACGAGGGATACGCTCGGCGTTGGCGTAGGGCTAGGTGCCGGAGTGACGCCGCTAGCGATGGGCGTGCCGATCGCGGCAAGCACGCCCGCCAACGCGCCAACCATGACCACGCTGTAGGGCAGGACGACGCGCCGGGTGCCCCCGCCGAAGCCGTGCTGAAGCACCACCTCGGTCAACATGGTCGGATCAAGCGCACCGCCGGCTGACAAAACGCCGGCCTCAGCCGGATTGGCTGCGGCGGCTACACCGGCGCGCACCGCTGCAGATGCCACGGTATCCTCGACAGTGATGCGCGCGGGGCGGCGATCCGGGAACCGAGGGTCCCATAGGAGAATGGTCTTCATGGTCGTCGATCCTCGTCAGTTCGCAGATCGGCAGGCGGCGGGCACCGTGCCGCTCGATATGATTGCGGTCGTGCAGTGACGCTCGAGCGCGACTGCGGCCGCCCGTGTGTTCCCACGCCACACGGCCGCGATCGTTTCGGCCAGGCGTTCGTACAGTTCGGTCAGAACGTTTTTGTCGATCGTCACCAGCTCGCCGGTCGGCTTTGCGCTGAGCGGCTTCAGCCGTTCGCTCCTGGTCAGTTCAGGGGGCAGCGTTGGCAACATCGGCCGCTCGGTTCGCGCGATCGATGCCGGCGTTGATGCCGTCGCGCAGGCGGTCGACAGGAGCGGCAGGCAGAGCAGCGCCATCAGCTGCAGGGGGAACAGCGGCAAGCGCATCGCGGAGATCCTTGATCGTGGTTTGGACATAGGCGTCGGTCAGCGCGTCGAGCCGGACGGCGCGAGCTGCGATCGACTGCGTGACGGTTGCAGCGGTGCGTTCGTCGGTGCGTGCCTCGACGATGCGTTCGGCATGAGCTTTCTCGACTTTCACCGTGACCTTTGCGGCACCAGCGGTCTCGCCACCGCGGCGGATCATCGCGACGCCGGCGACGATCGCCAAAACGACGACGATCGCGACGATGATGCGGATCCGCGTCACGGCACCACCACCTTGCACCTGGCGCGATCGACGTTGCCGATCCGGTGCGCGACCCAGCCTTTGTAGAACACCTTCAGCTTGGGGTTCACGCGGACCAGGCGCGCATATTCCATGCCCTGCCAGCGATCGAGGTTGACCAGCGTCGAGACGCACAGGCTAGTCGCGCCAAGCTTGCCCTGGCACGCGCGGTACGCCGCGATCGTCCCGGGCCCGACGCGGCCGTCCGTTACCAGCTTGGTGCCGCACAAGTAGTTGGTCGACTGCTGGAACCACCTCGACGGCCGCGCTGGACCCATGTTCACCGTCGTATCGAACAGCTCGGCCGTCACCGCAGCGTCGATCGGCACGAGGGCGGCATAGCCGGGGCCGACCAGGTACCGTTGATAGTAGATGCTTTCCGCGACTTCGCGCGGCAGCGTTCGCATGGGCCCGGTGTAACCGTTCTGGACGGCGACCACCTTGGTGATGCCCATGTGCGTCTCACCGCCGGGATCGGCCGCATGGTTCACGTAGCCACCTTCGATGGTGATGACGCTCGCGATCATCGCCAGCGCGATCGCGGCGATGCCGCCAGCCGCCTTTGGGGCCACTTTGCCGGAGATCGACTTCCACAGGCTCTTGCGCTCGCCGGCTGACGTCTGCGGAATCATCCGGGCGACGATCGTTGCGACGAAGAGCAGCGTCGGAATGACGCGGGCGAGAGTATCCGGGAAGATGCCGCGAACGTCGTCGGGCAACGCGTTCCAGATCTGCAGAAGCGTATCGGGCGCAGCGGCCGCGAACGCAGTGAGGATGGCGCCGATCGCGGACATGCGAACGGACCAGAGGCGCCACGCATGGCGCCAGCTGGGGATCAGCTTCATCGATAGTCTCCAGGTAGACGGCGTCCGGCCGTCGGCGGTCAGTCGATCGCGGCGATCAGCTCGTCGAGGGCGCGATCGGCGGGTGCGAAGGGGATCGCGCTGTTCAGGATCGGACCGAGATCGAGGCCGCGCGGGGGCCGTCGAACTACGAGGAAGTCACGCGCGGGCTCGGCGAACATCATGGCAGTGCCGAAAAGCATGACGACGATACCTTCGATCATGGCGTAACGTCCTTGGTACGAGGATCCAGCATCTCGAGCTTCACCTCGATCCGCGCCAGGCGCAGATCGATCGCGCGCAGTTGCTCGTCACGCCGATCGACCAAGGTCTCCATGGCAGCGATGCGCCGGTTGTGGTCGGTGACTTGGCCGACATAGCCGCCGCCAGTACCGACAGCGCCAACGACAACGACGAGGAGCGACAGCGCCGGCATCCAGGAGAGCCAGCGTGGCGGGGGTGCAGGCGTTGCCATGGCAGTTCCTATCAGGTGGTCGGCGCGAGAAAGGGCGCGAGCATGGCAAGGCTTGGCGTGCCGTCGCCGAGGCGGAACATGTAGTCGGTCTTCCAGAAGCGGCCGGCTGCCCACGTCGTCCAACCCAACACGGCGGAGCGGCGGTTGGACATCGCCTGATACGCCGCGATGATTTCGCCACACCCTTCGGGCGCGCCGAGCTCGCCGACGAATATTTTGGCACCGACGCTGTCAGCCCAGTCCATGACCGCGTCCAGGCGGCTGCGCGAGCCGGGTGTGCAGACCGCGGTCGTGCCGCTGGCATCGTTGTCGAAATAGCAGTGCGGCTCGTATGCGAAGTTGTCGGCCGGATCGTGAAAGCCGGCGAATGCTGCCGCTTGGCCGAGCGCAACCCAGTCCTTGGCCGACGAGTAGCGCGCGCCGGCGACGAGGATCTTGTTGGTGGCGCCGGTCCGCGCGCGCACCGCGTTGACCACCGCCTGCATGGTGGAAGCAACGCGGATCGGCGTCTGCCGATCACCGCTCGGCTCGTTCATGATCCCGAACCACACGGCTCGCCCGGCGTAGCGCTCAGCAATGCGGACCCAGAAGTCCGCCAATGCCTCCGTGGTGACGCGCGCACTGTCGTACCCGACCTTCTCTGTCGTGCCGTCCGGGAAGCGGTAGGTCATGTAGTTGTGCAGATCGAGCAGCACGATCCCACCAAGGCTCTCCTCATAGCCGATCGCCTCGTCGAGACGGCGCATGTCCTGGCGCCCCGACCAGCTTCCCGTGCTGCCGTCACCGTAGAGCGGCCCGAACAGCTCTGGCTGCAGCCGTTCCCATTTGACCGGGACGCGGATGATCCGAACGCCCTGCGACCAGAAGAAGTCCATCTCCTGGTGACGCTTGCCGGGATCCGCCAGTTCGGGCTGCGACGGATAAACATAGGCCGACCCGTAGGCGCGGTGGTTGCCGGCGCTGTCGTAGACGTCGCCGAACTCGCCCCCGGCGATGTTCACGCCGACGACATAGCCAGGGTCGGCCGGCAGCGCTGGCGGCGTCAGGAAAGCACACGCATCGGCGATGACGATCGGCGACGCGCCCTGGCGGGCAGACAGACGCAGCGCGTGGCGACCGCTGCCCGACAGCGGGACCGAGAAGGTCACCGTCCCGCCCGCCTGGGCGATCAGCCGTCCGCCGGAAAGTACGGCCGCCGATTCGTTGGTGCATGCCGCCGCCATCGCCGCGTCGAAGCCCGCGGGCGCTCCCGTTGAGCCCAGCGCCACACTGTCGCCGACCGCGTTGATTGGAGCCTGCACCGCATAAACGATCGTGTCCGAGACGACCTTGGCGCTGATCTCCCAGAACCGGGGCGGCACGTCCTTGATTTGGAGCGTCAGGTTCAGACTGGTCGTCTGCGTCACGACATATGGACGCCAATAGACGGTATCGTTCGGCGTATGCCCGCTGGTCGTGGTCTCGTCGGTGTAGATGTAGCGACCGCCATCGACGAGATAGGTGACCCAGTCGCCGCGCCGGTAGCCGGTGCCGGTTGCCCAGTCGCCGCGCGAACGGATCGCGTCGAACTCGGCCGCATCACCTTCGGCCGTCAAGATCGAGATGAAGTGCAGGTCGCGGGTGGTTTCCTCGATCGCGTTGGTCTCGATCGAGAACTGCAATTCGATCGGCCGCGCATCGTCATAGGCGTCGGTGAAGGTGATCTCGCCGCCGTCGTAATAGCCGACGGGGTTCTTGGGATCGTAGCGTGGCAGGAACACGGTGCACCCCGCCGCCTCGCCCGCGCGGCGCAGCTCGTTGCGGAACGCAGGCCGGATCGCTTTGCGGCCATCCTCCGCCGGGTACATCTTTAGCTTGGTGCCTGGAATGATGTTGGCTGTCTCGATGCGGACAGTGAAGCTGTCGCCTTCGAACAACGTGGTCGGCGACGGATTGCCCGCTGAGTCGAGCAGCCGGAGACGAAGCGCAGGCGTACCCGTCGGCGTCCGTGACGTGTCCAGCACCCGCACCAGGTTGCCGCCTACGATCTGGCCAGTGCCATTCCGATCACGCTCAGGCGTGCCAGCCGCGCCCTGGTTGGTCAGCAGGAACTGCATCTCGCGGTAGCCGGGCGTGCCGTCCGCGTTCGTCGCGTTGGTGCGCCGATTACGCCGCGACCGGTTGACGAACCGGAAAGTCTCGCCCTTGTAGCCCGCACCGATGATGATCAGCCCAGAGAGCGTGCCGGACGCTGCCGGTATGGTTGAGCTGGATAGCCTCTGGTAGGTGCAACCGTAGCGCTCCAGCTCTTCGTCAAACACGTCGTGCCAGCTACGCTCCCAGTTGCCCGCGCCGGCGAGCGATCCGCCGCCGGTCATCCAGTGCATGATCTGCGAGCCAACGACGTAGTTGTTCAGGAACAGCAGCAGCGCGACGAGGTCGCCCTCGCTGGTCAGGATCGGCGTCTCGCGCCGGTAGATCCAGCGGGGCAGGTAGACCTTATGCGGCTGGAAGCTGCCGAGGAGCGCCGGGTACAGGGTCACTGGACGATGTCTCCGGCCAGCACCATGGTCGAGCGGAACGCGGACGAACGCGCGACGCACGTCACCGCCGCCTGCGCATACTGATCGGCAAGCCGGAACACGCTGCCGCGCGAGCGCAGGAAGCCCGCCTCGCCGCTGCTGTTGTTGCCTATCGTCACGGTGACGCGCGGGCCGCCGGTACCTTCCTGGATCAGCACGACGCCCCAGCCGGGCTCGACAGAACCGGGCACCTGTACCGAGATGTTGGACCCCGCAGCAGTCCCCGCGACGAGCAGCACCTTGCCATTGTGTTCGGGCCCCAGCACGATCGTCGTGCCGCTGGTCAGCGCGATCCGTTCGAAGTTGAGCCGCGCCGCATCAATCGCGAGCCGCTGGGGTGCCGTAACTAGTGCTGCCGAATCGGCGCCGATCGGCAATGGGTAACGTCCATCACCGTTGGGGCCACCGTCGGCAGTGCCGTTGACGTAGGCGGCCCATGCCGCGTCGCGGGCATCGAGGCGGGCGGTGAACTCGAGCATCTGCGCTGCCACATCATCGAAGTTCATGATTAGTATCCTTCCGCCCACCAGTCGAAGCCGTCGATCGCCTGCGCATCGGAGCGCGCAGCCTGGGTGGCAAAGACGCCGCTCGTCACTGTCGGGTCGCCGACGTTCTGCATCCACAGATCGCGAAGGTTGCTGAAACTTGCGAGATACGCTGTTGCGCCTCGAGCGGTGCAAACCGTCTGAAACGGGCGAGGCCATATGACCGAGAACTGGCCTTCAGAACCGATGTTGCCGCGTACCCGTCCCCACTGCCTAATCTTGCCCGAGGGCATGATCTCCCAACCGTTTGCCGGGTTGAGCGAGCTGTAACTGGAGCCGAACAGCGGCACGAGCGCTTCGTAGAGGACGGTCTTGACCCGAACCGTGTCCATTTCTGGGATACCGTCGAGCCCGTAGCCGAATACCTGAATAGGCTGGCCGCCGTTCGGACGGGCTAGTTTAAAGATATCAGCGAAGATGGTGTAGCTGCTGATCTCGCCGGTGATGGTGTTCAGCGTGCCGGTAATATTGCCATCAAGATCGAGTATGTTGACCGAGCGCAACGTTGTGCCGGTAGGATCGTACAAGATCTCGACCATGTTCGTGACGTCAGCGGTGACGCCCGCCAGATTGACCACGATCGAGCGCAGCGATCGCGCCTCGAGCGTGTCAGCTCCGACCATCACGGTGTCGGCGTTGATGATCCCGCCGGTGCCCGCCGCGTTCTTCGCGAAGATCAACGACAGGTCCGCCGCTACGCTTTGCACCGCATTGGACAGCTGCTGACGAAGGTCGAGCACGAAGGTACCGAACGGCTGCCCTTCCAATGTCGCGATAGCGTCGAGCGCCGCCTGTAGGTTCACGACCTTGGCCAGCGTGCCGAGGATGTTCAGGCCATTGAGATCTTGAAGCCGAGTGACCTCCGCAGCCAGTTTGCCGTCAACGTACTGAGTGTCTTTCGCGACGTGGTCGCTCGTTTTGTCGGCGCCAGGCTGCGCTGGCTTCAGATCCTCGAGCGGGGTTCCGTCGGCGTAGGTGGTCGACCCGGCGATCGGCGCGCTGAGGTTCGACCAGTAGCCGTCCCCTGTGGTGCCTGCAGGCGGCGCATGCCCTGCCCCCGCAGTCACGTTGATGTAGAGCCACCGCGAGCCATCAGCGAGCGAGACGATGTTGCCCTCGCGGTATGTCGTACCCTCGACGTAGGTCCCAAGATCGACGAGCGTGGCCGTGAAGGCGATCTCTGACAGGGCGTGAACGGTCCAGGCGCGCGCCGCGCCGATCGCCAGCTTCTGGAACGGTGAGGCAATGCCGATCTGCTTTACGGACGCGACGGGCGGCAGCGCCGACCCATCGGCCGCCAATGTCATGCCCGGCGCGCCGATGCCGACCGGCACGACGAACAGCTGCCCGGTCCAGGACATACCGGCGACAGCGTTCACGCTGGCGGCGATCTGCTGAATCAGCTGGCGCGCCGTGGTCTGCTGCTCGACATTGACCGACAGGTTATAGGGTCGGGCCGCATCGAGGGCGTTCAGCGACGCATCGTTGATCCGGCCAGCGCCCTTCGAAAGCAGCGCCAGGCGACGAATGATCTGGCCAGGTCGGCGGGCCCAGCCGTTTGGACCGCCTTCGTCGCCACCGACCAGGAAGCTGATCTGACCTGTTGGGGGCGCACCGAGGCGCGCCATGCCTACGGCCTTTGCCGTCGCCCAGCGCCCGGCCGGCACGTTAGCCGCGACCAAGGCGGCGTAACTGGCGAAGTCGCCGACAGTATTGCCGAAGCGCGCCAGGCGCTCGAGCCCGGCCTCGAAACCATGCAGCGGGCCGTAGGCGGATAGCTGAAAGACGTTGTTGATGTTGTCGATCAGCGTGCCGGCCACGTATCGCGGCGCGCCAAGCGCCAGCGGCTTAGGCTGGCCTTTGAGCGCTTCGGTTCCTTCCGGACCGCTGGTGCCGGCATAGGTCGTCAGCAACGCGGTATCGAGCCAGCGATCGTCGACGGCGAAGTTGATCGTGGCGATACCATCGGCCAGCTCGGGCTGCTCGGACACCCGGCCGTCGAACCGCAGGGTCCAAGAACCCCACGGCGCACTGACATCGCCGGTCCATAGCTGAAGGCGAGCGTCGGCCAGCGCGTACCGACCAAGGTTCGGCCATGGCTCGGCCGCGATCGTCAGCGACGACGAAGGCGCCGTGATCTCTGCGTTGAATGCACCGTCGAACAGATCGTACCGAAGGGTCGGCAGCTTGATCAGCGCTGGCCACCACGGCTCGCCGCCGTCGACGTGACATACAGCTGGATCGTCATGGCTCGCGGTCCGCAGCGTTACCGGCTGTCCGAGTACTGGATCGAACCCATCGATCTGAACGACGACGCCGAGCATCAAAAGATGCTGACCATGTTGGCCTTGGCCTCGAAGACCGTCGCCTTGCGCCAGGCGTGGCTAAGCTCGCCGACAAGCGGGCCGAAATAGCTGCGGCTCTGGCGATGGTCGCTGGCGCCGGGATCGGTCAGCAGCGCGACCATCTCGGTGTTGCCTATGCGCTCGAGCAGCGGCTGCGTGATCGCCTCGACCTCATCCTTGTAGATGTTCGAAAAGGTCAGGCCGACCGTGCGCAGCTTCTTGCCGCGCGATCGCTGCAGGACACCGCGGCGCGTGAAGTCCAGGCTGCCGAGGTCACGGATGCCGAAGGCCGCGCCGTATCCGAAGTTTCGGGCGAGCTGGATGCGCTTCCCGGCGACGATGCGCGAGATCTGGACGCTACCGCCAGCTGTCATGCCGGCGATACGCAGCAGCAGATAGCGCGCCGCGGCCGGCGCCGGTGCGCCCCAGTTCGCGATCGCGACGCCGGCGCCGTTGGTCAGCCGCTCGCCGGAAAGCAACGCCTGCACCGGCGCCATCCAGAAGTTGCCTGCCCCCGCACCGGTGGTGACGCTCTGCCCGGAGAAGTTCGCACCTTGCGCGGCCGTCGCCAGGCGGACCTCTAACGTCGCCGCGTCGATCGCCGTGCCATCGACACCGAACAGCATCAGCGTATCGAGCGGCCGATCGGCGCCGAGGTCGACGATGACGGTGGCGATGTCGCCCGCGGCCGAGCGCCACACGACGCCGGCATAGTCGTTCGCCATGTACTCACCGGCGCCGATCGCGATCGACGACACGGTGATGCTGGGCATCGCCAGAGGCGGCAAGATCCATGCATTGGCCATTGGTCACCCGAACAGTTCGAAGGAGCTGGTTTCGGCATCGAGGTCGAGTTCGACACGCGCCACCAGGAAGGCGCCATCTGCACGCTGCTCGTTATCGACGAGCTGCACGGTCGGGATCCCGGTCGCCGGGTCAGGCCAGACGAGATCCTGCACGGCGACAGCGAACCGCCGACGCTCGACGCCAATGAGCACGCCACGTGCGTTAATGATCGCGTCCGCGTCGGCTGCGCTGTCGCAATACCCGGTCGCCGGCGTGACGGAGCCGTCACGCGCGGCAGGGTAGCGCGCGGCGATCGCCGGATCCGACCAGGTCGAGATTGCGACCTCGCGCGATGCTGCGGCGATATCGGCGGGGAGTGCGGGCATCAGGCGAACGCCCGCTGCGTGCCGATGAAGTCGCTGGCGTTGATATACCCGCCGTTCGTCTCCGCAGCTGCGACGAGGCGCGCGAGCAGCGCATTGGTATCCTGCGCCATCTCGTTGGCGGTTTTCACCGCGGCAGCTGTGGCAGCCGCACTTTCAGCGGTCGCCTTAACGAACGGGCTATCGACCGATCCGCCGATCGGCGTGGCGTTGTCGATCGTGCTGATCGCCTTGTTCGTCGCCGCCTGGACGGCATCGAGCTGGTCGAAATATGCCTGGGTCGAACCGTAGAGCTGGCGTTCGATATCGAGAAACGCCTGCGCGGCCGACTGATACTTGCCCTGGTCAATCGACTGCCCGGCCGAGATCTGTGCGAGGAACGGCTGCAGCGCGGCCTTCGCCGCCTGTTCCTGGTCGCGAAGCGAGTATGGCGAACTCGAGCCGATCTTGAGGCTGGCAACGAACTCTTTCAACGTAGCGCTGGCGCTCGCCGTGCTGTTCTTCACCTGAGCGAGCTGCAGGCCGTAGAGCTGCTGCGCCTGCGCCATCTGCTCGGCACTGGCGCCGCCCTCCTTCAAGGCGTCGACCGTCTTCTGGAACTTGGCGTTCAGCTCGTCGATCGCCGCCCCGACGGGGTCGAGCATAGCCTTCAGATCCTTGGGCACCGCCTCGATCATCAGGGCCTTCGACAGCGCCTTTTCGAGATCGCCACCGGCCGCGAGGATCCGCTTCGACGCAGCGGAGATCCCACCAATGACGCCATCGGACAGAGCGTCGGCGATCGCCGCGCGCACCGCTTCTTCCTCGGTCGCGAACGCGAGGACGCCGGTGAGCTTGCCCTGCCCGGTCGTATCGACACGGTACGCGCCATCCTTATGCCCGGGCCGATAGCCGATCGAAACCGAGCCGGCGCCTGTCACGGTGCCGCCAAGCGATTCTGCGATCCGGTTCAGCGATCCGACGACGCTGTTCGCGGACGCCGACGCGGCCGCCTTCTCCGCCGTGCCGTTGCCCTTTGCGGTTCCGCCCGCCAGGCCGTCGCTGCCGAACGTCAACGTCGACGATGCCTGCGTGGTCTTCTTGAACAGGCCGCCGATGACGCTGCCGACGATGCCGCCGGCGATCGCGCCCAGTGGCCCGGCCGCGCTGCCTAGCGTCTTGCCGAGCGTGCCACCGACGGCCGTGGCAACCGTCTTGCCGAGCGCATCGCCAGCGACCTTGCCGAGTGCACCGCCGACGGCGCTCCCGAGCTGGTTCTGCTTGCCGCCGGTGATGGAGGCAAATGCGGATCCGCCGAGCTGACCGTACGATGCGCCGGTCAACGCGCTACCGATGCCCTTCTCGAGGCGATCAAGCGACTCGGTGTTGATCTTCAACGGCGAGTTGCGCAGGCCGTCGATCAGCGACTTCGCAGCATCGCCCGCCGGCTTCTCGATCCCGCCCGGCGATAGCAGAGCGCGCGCTGGTCCGTTGATGCGGATCCCGAGGAGATCGGCCGCGCCGGCCAGGCCGTCGCGCACCTGGTCGGTGAACACGATGCCGGCAGCCTCGGCGTCATCCCGCATCTGCTCACCGGCTGCGGCGATCCCGGCCTGCCAGGCATCGATCGCGCCGTCGACTTCCTCGGGCCCCATGATGATGCGGAAGTTATTGGCTGCATTCGCGGTCTGCGCAGCCGAGTAATCGCTCTTGGCGTTGCGGACATAAGCGACCTGCTGGTCGGGCGTGATCTTGCCGGCCTTTGCCAGCTTGTCGATCTCTTCCAGCTCTTCGCGGTATTTGCGCGCCGCGTCAGCCGCGGGATCGAACTTGCCGAGGATCTGGTCGAGCGCCGTTTCGAGCTGCTTCTGCTCGGCTGCCGCCTCGCGTTCTGCCTTCGCCGTGTCTTTCAACGAAGCCCGGTAGTTGTCGACGGCGAGCTTCCCCTTCTCCCATGCGACATGGAAGTGGTCGGAATGTCCTTTGTCGCCGGGGCCGAACAGCTGCTCGACGCCGCCAGCGTTGCGCCGGATTGCGACGCCGGCCTTCTCGAATATCTCGCGAATGTCGGCCTTCGTCATCGACGCCATGCCGCCCTTCGGCACGAAGTCGATCGCGGCGCTGCGGTAGTGATCCGAGTTCGAGACGTGCTTCCCGCCGGTCGTGCTGGTGATACGCGCGCCGATCGTGTCGCGCAGCAGCTTCGATATCACCGCCGGCGTGGCCAGCTCCGGATCGCGGGTCGGCTTGCGGTTCGCGTCAGACTTTCGCTTCCGCTCCGCCTCCAAGTCTCTGTCGCGGGCCATCGTTTCGGCTTTCAGCGATGCCCTGAACTGCTCCGCCGTGATCTTGCCTGCAGCGCGCTCCTTGCGGAGTCGGCCGAGTGCCTCGGTATAACGATCGGTCGCTGCCTTGCCGGCATCCAGGCTGTCCGCCACCTCACGCTCGGCGAGCGGGATCTCGGCCATGCGGATCGAGCTTTGCGCGGTCGCGATCGACGCGTTGAGCGCCTTGAGCGCTTCCTTCGCCTTGGCGACGCGCTTCTCCGCCTGGACGGCCGCCAGGTTAAGCCCCATCCCTTCGGAGCCATCCGACCCGAGCACGGGATTGTTGATCTGGCGTTTGATCTCGGCAAGTCGCTGCTGAGCCGCCTGCAGCTCCTTTACCGCGGCGGGGCGTGACTTCGTCTGATCGTCGAGCGATTTGCGCGCCTCGCCAAGCTTGCCCTGCTCGATCTGCTGTTGCGTCTGCAGACCCTTGGTTAGCTCCTCGTTCAGCTTGCGCTGAGCGTCGATCTGGCCCTCGATCGACTTCGCGAAGATGTCGTGCGCTTTGGCAGTGACCTTGGTCTGCTCGGCGTCCTTCTTCATCTTGTCGACGGCGTCGTCGAGCGCGTCATTTCCTTCGAGGATCTTGGCGACCAGAGGTGCGAACAACGTCAGGCCGATCGTCGCGGCGATGCCCCATGGCGTCGTCAGGAAGGCGGCGACGCCGGCGAGCTTCCCGCCCATGCCCTGGAGGGCGAACGATGCCTGTCCGATCTGCTGCGCGAACGCGGTCGCCACGCTCTGTCCGGACACGACCTGAACCGAAAAGTCCTGGAGCTGCTGCCCCAGCATGATCGACGACTGACGCTGCTGGCCTGCCGACACGATGTTGTCGTTTGCGGCACGGGTATGATTCAACGTCGCGCTAGCGGTCTTGTTGAGCTGAACCTGCACCGCCTCGAGCGCGAGGATACGCTGCCGGATTGCGCCGGCGTCGGCCTCCTCGGCGCGCGCGGCGACCATAGCCGCATCCGCCTCGAGGCGCATGGACTCGGTTACGGTCCGCGAGCTGGACGAGGCCGCAAGCATCGCCGCGCTCAATTCGCGCGCGACGGCCGCCTTCTGATCGGATGCAGCTGCGGCCGCTCGCAGCGACGTGATCTCACCGGACAGATCCAGCGAGCCCGACGTCGTGCGCGGCAGCTTCAGCGACTGCTCGGCAAGCTTCTGCACTTCGGCAAAGCTTTGCCCGAAGCTGTCGCGGATGTCCTTGGCAGCTGCCTTGGACATGGTGCTCATTTGCGTGAAACGCGCGCCCGCCTCGCTGCTGAACTGTTCCGCGCGCAGCTGCAGGCGAGCGACGATGTCGAATTGCGATGACCCTGCCATGCTATCCCCTCCCTGCTGCTGTGCCGCGGATGGCGGCGAAGAATTCGCGAGCGATCTCGCCCTCGCTGGCGGTGATCATCGGCCCGATCGAGAAAGCGTTGCGGAACTGCACGACCGGCAGCAGCACGAAGATCGGGATGGTCGCCGAACCGCGGCCGGCAGCGATCCGGCGACCGGTATTGGGTTTGGCGATCTGCTTGCGTCCGGACAGAACCGCATCTTTGGCGACGAGCAACGCGGCACGACCAGGTCGTGCGACGAACGTCAGCTCCTGGTTGTGAATGGCTTCCCATTCGACCGGCGTCGGTCGAGCGTCACGACCCCGGCCGGTACCGGGCTTGCTACCGGCTGCCGGCAGCGGAATGGCAAGATACTGGCCTTCGCGTCCCCGGATCGTCCCGGGGGTGGTCCAGAACGCGATGGCCGCACGGGTGCGCGCGCCACCCTTGATCCAGATCGTGCCGGACGGATTGCGCGCCGGCCCACTTTTCGGGAAGGTCGACGACTGCCAGGCACGCCATAGGCGCCCGGGTACGGCCGACTGCGTTGCCGCCTCAAGTCTCTGCTCGAGGCGGCGGGTGGTCGACGCAACTGCGGAGGTGCCGGCTGCCAGATGACGACGAACAAGCCGATCGCCATCGCGGGCGAGCGCATTGGCATCGAGCGTCAGGTCTGCACCGTCATTCGCCACTGGGCTTCTCCAGACCGTCGATGATCGCAAACGCATCCATCAGGGCCGCTGGCTGCTCACCCGGACTTCCCGGGCAAGGCAGCACCTGCGGCATCAGGGGAGAGGCGAAGCGTCGGCAGTGGAACCAGAGGTCGACGACGGCCCAGATCCACGCGGGGAGCGCGAGACGCGGGTTTTCCGCCCAACGCGTGCCCGCGATTTCCCAGCCACCTTCGACCGTCCGGCCGAACCGGAAGGCTTCGGGTTGTCGTCTGACGGCGACGGCCGCGGCGAGTTTCCCTCCAGCCCTCGCGGCTGCTGCAACTCATACGCCCGGTTGCCCGCGACGCTGATCAGGAACGGCTCGATCTGCGACATGGTCGCGTCACTGACCTGCCCGTCACGGCCGAGCTCAAAGGTGACGCCCTCGATCTCCATGCCGACGCAGTAGCGCTTGAGCGCGACGATCGGCGCGATCGCGCGCCGGCGCTCGAGCTGCGCGACCAGGTCGCGGTAGTCCGGCCAGCATTCCGCCAGGATCTTGCGGACGCCGGCGAGCAACGCGCGATCGTCAGCGCTGAGCGCGTCGGCCTCACCTTCGCCCTCAGCCTCGATCAAACCGAGCAGTCGATCGAGATCCGGATCGTCGGCGAGGAGCGCGATCACGCCGCCCCGGATGGCCTGGCGGAGTTCGAAACCCCAGACCTGCCCGGAACGGTGCGGACCGGATAGCTCGGCTTCCATCTGGCCGCGCTCGATCACGTCGCCGGCGCGGAGGTGAAGGACAGGCGCGCCGGGCTTGGGGTTGCCCGCGTCGTCGCACATCCAGGGCGGCGTATAGGGGGCGGTAGCCCCCTTGCTGGTCAGGATCATGTAGCTGCCCTCAGTAGAAGACGAGGTAGCCGTCGGTGTCGCGGACGTAGCCGTCCTTACCGATCGAGCGGACCTGCAGGGTGACGTCGTCCGAGCGTAGCTTGCCGCGCATGCCGTTCTCGAGCGTGACCGGCTGCGCGACCGGCATCACCAACGCCCAGCGGTTGCCCGTCTGGCTGCCATGACGCAGGACCGCTGGCATCTGGACGCCGTTACCGATGTCTGTGATCGTGTCGCGATTGGCGACGAGCGTCGCCAGCGGGTCGATCTTCAACATCTTCTTGCGGTCGACGATCTGCCCCGAGCCGAAACCATACGGCGTGTTCGGATCGTCGATGTTCTCGATCTGGCTGCCGGGATCGACCGACCAGGTCGAGATCGTCGTCGCCTTGCGGTTGAGACTGGCTGCTGGCGAGACCCCTGCGCCCTGCACGAGCATCGGTGCCGAATGGCCGGCGATGACGAGGTTCGCCGGGATCGGTGCGTCCACCCGGCCGGCGTAGATGCCGGTCATGTTGAAGGTGCCGTAACCCGGGCGCGCGCTCTTGCCGTCGGGCGTGAACGTGCCGCGGCAGCCGACGAACTTCATCAGTCGACCGTCTTCGAAAATGTAGCACGTGCCCGAGGGCTGGTCGGTCAGACGGGAAGCGGTGTCGCTTGGCGACGTCTGCGCATAACTCCAGTTCGCCGGCATCGAGACCAGCGTCGTTGCATCGAGCGCCGGCGCGAACGTCTCTGCGAGCGTCGCTACGCGGCCGGCGGTATATTCAACCACTGCAGGCTGCGCGCCGGCACCGGCACCACCGGTCAGCAACAGGATCATGCCAAGCACGGCGCGCGACACGGCCGGGAAACCTGCTGGCAGGGTCAGGCTGGTGGCCGTGCCGGCAGTGGCGGCCGCGGCCGCGATCGCCGCGGTGAACTGACCGCGCCAGCCGCACGCCTGCAGAGGCTGATGAAGCGGGGGCTTCACGGTTGCCGAGTAGACCACACCCGGGCCCGCGCCCTTGATGCGCGACTTGAAGCTGATCGGCGTGACCTGGCCGATGATGAGCGGCGCGCCGGCGACGAGCGAACCGGTCGCCTCGTTCGCGTCTTCCATCGTCCAGGGCGTGCCATAGGTGACGCTGTCGGCCTCAACGGGCAGCGCGTCGGCCGTGGCATCGGGATTGGCGTCGACGCCTTCGACGCCCTCGAGCTTGAACAGCACGGCGACGTTCGCCGGGCGAATGGTCTGGTCCATGTGGGGCCTCCTTCAGGCGGGTAGAGCGGGGTCGGCCCGCGAAGTGGAAAACTGGATTTCGAAGTCCTGGGCGAAGCCGAGGCGGCGCACGCTCGCGAGCGTGGCGGTGAAAAGGCGGAGGTCGCCGTCTTCGACCAGCTCGACGGTGCCATCGAGCGTCTCGTCGGCCATGATTGCGGCGACTACCGATGCCAGCAGAGCATTGCGCGCGGCCGTCGGTGCCTTGCCGCCGGCGCCGTCGACGAAGCCGTCGATCGTCACCGTCATGGAACGGCGCGTGAGGCTGACCTCATGCTCGAGCACGGAATGCCCGGCATCGGTGATGCCGAGCGCGGGAAACTCGCTGGGGTCGCCGGCGGGCTCGACCTCGACCTCGACAGCCAGATCGACGATCGCCGCCTCGATGGCGGCGAGAATGGTATCGCGCACCGTCATGCTGCGGCTCCCGCGTCGGCGACGATCAACCACCAAGCGCCAATATCGTCGCGGCGAGTGACGTCGGAGATCTCCCACCGCCGGCCGTGATGGGTGAAGCTGTCGCGCGTCTTCGACGGCCGCTTCGGCAGATCGCTCTGCTGGACCTCATAGGTCAGCTTGCGCAGTGTGCTGCCGGCGCCGGGGAAGCCGGCTGCGGCATCGTCAGTCCAGATCGTGCGGATCGGCTCGAGCACGACGCCGTCTTGCGTGTAGAGGATCCGTTCAGGGTCGGCGAACGCCTTGAAGAACACGGGCGCTGCCGCCCTGAACGGATCGGCCATCAGACGCGGGGCGCGCGAATGGCAGTCAGGATGTCGGCCTTGGTCGTCGCCGTACCGAGATCGATGTTCTCGTCGGTGGCGTATTTCTTGAGCTCCTTGACGGTGAACGCGCCGAAGCCATCGCTGTCGTCTTCACCATCGGCATCTTCCGCGCCTTCTACTTCCGAGATCTTGCCGCGCAGGCCTTTCTCGATGTCGACGGCGCGCTCTTCGGTGATCTCGTGCTTGTCCGTGCCGATCGACACGGTTGCGCCGGCGTCGACGAAGGCGTTGCCGTTCAGATAGGCCGCGCTGAGCAGCAGAATGACTTTCTTCATGCAGGTAGTCCTCGATAACCAGCCCGGCCCAGCCGTGGCGGCATAGGGGTGGATTAGAACGAAGCGTTCAGGCGGACGTGGACGGTCGTGGTGGCCGCCAGCGCTGCGAGGGTGGCGACACCGATCAGCGTGTTGCCGGCTGCCGTGGCGGTCACGACCTTGTTCGTGTTGTCCCAGTAGACGCGCGCACCTTCGGCGATCGCGTTTGCGTCCTTGGGGAACTCGAACTTGCCGGTGAGGCAGAACGGGCCGCGCTGGCCCTGGGCGATGTTGACCTTGGCGACGCCGAAGATGGCGCCGATCAGGGCACCACCACCGGACGCGACGGCAACTGGCGCGGTGAGCATCTGGTCATTCGAATGACCGAGGAAGTTCTTCATGTGAGGTCTCCGGAAACGGGCCCAGGCGACCTCACGGCCGCCCGATGCGCGCTTCGATGATGATGGTCGGGTTAGCGGGCGCGCTTACGCGCCCGGGTTCTTGTCCATGCCGCGCCAGTCGATGGCCTTGGCGCCGAACACGAGACGGCCCTTGATCTCGACACCGTCGGTGACGAAGCCCTGGCGCTGCTCGGTCTGCAGACCTTCATGCCCGGCCAGGTGCGCTGCCTCGATCGTGTCGATCGACTGCGCGTTCGGGTCGGCCGACAGGAACCAGCTGTTGTCGACGATTCGGCCTTCGATGATCGGCGTCAGCGTCCGGTTATATTCCGGGTTGATGTCGCCGTTCTTCGTCGCAACGTAATTCGACGACGTGAACTGGTTCGCCTTCTGCTCCTTCAGCGGCCCTGCGATCAGGAAGCTCGGCGCGTTGTTGAGGAAGCGGCCGTTCGCGGTCTTCTGCGTACGCATGCGCGTGCGGCCGGCCTGAAGCGAGTCGATGGTCATGTCGGCAGCGGCACCGAGGTTGCCGTGATCGGCATGGAACAGCGTCTTGCCGTCGTTCATGATCGGGTTGCTGAGCATGATCGCCCAAACGACGTCGCTTTCGACCTGGGCGGCTTCCTGGCCCATCGCCATCGGGATACGATCGAACGCGTTCAGATCGTCGTTGATGATCGTCTCCCAGGTGATGGAGATAATCTGGCCCCACTTGCCGACGACGTACTGCTCGGACGAGTCACCGACGGTCGCGTACTGGTACTCGGCACCTTCGGCGACGGCCTGCATCTTCGAGATGTCGGACAGTGCGACGCGGCTGACGGGCCGGAAGTCGGGCACGGTGGCCGGGCGGACGAACGGCTTGAACGTCTGCGGTGCCAGTTCATAGGCTTTGCGCAGGGTGCGGCCGACCGTGTTGCCCATCAGCGCCGGAAAATCGGCGGTGGTGTGCTGGCCAGCGTTCTGCGGTTGCTGATAGCGGAAGACCGCCTGCGCGACCTGGACGTCGCCCATGTTGCGCGTGCTGACCCCGGTGGACTCGAGGAAGTCGCGCGCGAGCACGACCAGGCGGCGACCGGCGAACGCATCGGCGCCCTCGATCAGCTGGTTGCGCGGGTTGGCGCGGTGCGCGATCGCCGAACTCATGGCATCGGCGCGTGCCTGGAACTGCGCGAGCGGGATGGTCGCCGGCGAATAGTTCGTGATCGTGGGCGCCGCGGTCGCGATGTGATCGATAATGCGCTGACGCGCGGTATCGATGGTGACGCCTTCGTCGACGAGCGTGTCACCGAACGATGGCTCGAGGCGGGCGCGGCTCACTTCGTTGCGGATGGTCGAGGCGCGGGCGCGCTCGGCAGCGATGCCGGCATTGACCTGGTCGGCGATGTTAACCGGTGCGGGCGGCGCAGGCGGCGTCGGGTTCAGCACGGGAGCGGGCAGAGTAGCGGGCGTCGGGTTCGGCGCCGGCGCGATCGGATCGGGCATGGGGTTCTCCGGAGGGATGGCGGCTGGCGCCGGTGGGCTCACCTGGTTGGTGATGAGCGGGTGCGCGGGGACCTTGCGGAACCCGAACTTCGAGGGATCGAGCATGTTCGTCGCGGTGGATGCGCCGGCGATGCTGTCGATGAACTTGAGGTCGAGCGCTTCGGCCGCGGTCAGCCAGGTCTCGGCATCGAGGAGCGGGTTAAGCTCGTCGGCCGACATGCCGGTGCGCTGGGCGTAGATGTTGACCAGCTGCGCCTGCAGCATGTCGAGGCGATCGGCGGTCGATCGCAGCTCGGTCGCGACGCCGTACGTTCCGTCGGACGGCTTGTGGATCATCATCACCGCATTCTCGGCCATGATGATCTCGTCGCCGGCCATCGCGATGATGCTGGCGATCGAGCCGGCGACGCCGTCGATGTGGACGGTGACGCGGCGCGGCGACTGCTTCAGCGCATTGAAGATCGCAAAGCCGTCGAATACGAGACCGCCCAGGCTGTTGATCCGGACGCTGATGTCGTCGGGGGCGTGGCTGATGCGCTCGACAAGCCACGACGCTTCGAGGCCGTCGCAGCTATCGCCGACGACGCCATAAATCAGAATTTCCATATGTGCTCCTCAGCGACGCTTGCGGGCGAGTGGGCGCTGCAGCGCGCCGGCAACGCGGTACTCTTGAACCCTCATCGCGTTTTCTTCTTGGCGGCCGGCACGATCGGTCCCGCGTCACTTCCGGTTGCACCCGTCTGAGTCGCATTGCCGACCTGTGTGACGTGGCGCGGATCGCAGTCGAAGATGAGGCCCGCGTCGTCGACCTTCTTGGCCCAGCGCGCCCAAGCCGCGATCACGGTGTCGGGGTTCTCGCCTCGCTCGCGAATGGCCGTCTCCGGATCCATGAGGCCGGAGCGCACCATGTCGCGGATCGCCGGGCCCTCGGTCGCCAGATCGAGCATCTCGCGGCGCGGCGGGGTCCAGACGAACTTGCAACCGGTGACGTCTTTGCCCGTCAGCGCTGCGGCGCGAAGGAACCAGAGACTGGCCGGCTCGCAGAACTGCGGAATGAGCATGTTCCACGTCCAGCTGTCGAGCTGGCGGTTGTACGCGATGCGACCGATGCGGCCGCTGGAGAAGTTGACCGCCTCGAGATCGCCGAAGATGTCGTACGGCAGGTTCATGCCCGTCGCGAAGGTACGGATCGAGATCTTGGCAAAGTCGACATAGCCGTCGACGCCCGGCGGGTCTGCGAACTTCACGTCGGCGCCAAACGGCAACGTCTCGATCATGCCCGGTTCGATGAAGTCGGCGTAATCGACGTCGGGATCGACGTCGCCGTCTTCGCCTTCCATGCCCGTCCGGAATATCGCGTAACTGGCGGCGATCTTCTGCCGCAGCAGCTGCGCATCCTGATAATCCGCGAACTCGCGCATCGCGAGGATGACGGGCGCGAACCAGCTTGCGCCGTGCATCTGGCCTGGTCGATCCTGCCGGAAGATGTGCAGCACATCCGAGGCTGGTACCGGCGTCGGCTGCAGCGACCGGGCATTCATTGCGCCGGGATGCTCCGGATACAGCCAGTAGCTCTGCCGGTTGCCGAGCATGTCGAGCTGGATGCCCGAAATGTACGCGCCGCCGGTGAATACGCCGTTGCGGTTGGCGTCGAGGTGATCCGGCTCGAGCAGCTGGATCTGGAACGGGACGACATACCCGTCGCGGGCGAACCGCGGGCGGTACCGGGCCAGCGTTGCCCCGCTTTCGACGACGGTCCGTGCAGCCAGCAGCTGCAGGCCGTAGAGGTTGCTCCGGCCGTCGGCATCGCAGGCGGTGGTCTCGAAGTGCGCTTTCGCTAGGGCAGTCAGTTCCGCGTCGGGCTGACCGTCACGCTGAACCTCGAAGGTGATGCCGGTGCCGACCAGGTCGCTCGAGATCGCCGAGACGGCGCGCTCGGCGTACGGGTTGTTGCGCACCATGTCGCGCGCGGTCTGCGCGAGAATATGCGCGGCGCCGGCGAGTTCCGAGTTTGCGTCCCTGCCGGTGCGGCGCCACCCCTGCGATCGGCGCGAGTGCGTAGCGCCGTCATACTGCGCGCGGATGCCCCGCAGTGATGCGCGCTGCGTCTCGACCTGTTCGAAGCGGAGGCGTGCCTGGGCACGCGCGGTGGCATAGCTCGGCGCAACGGACGCCAATGCGCGGGAGAAGAAACTCGACATCAGCAGCCGTTCCGATAGCCGGGATAGCTCCGGCGGTTGCGACGGCCGGGCACGACGGCGAGCGCGCCGAGAATGCGCTTCTCCGCCTTCAGCAGATCATCGAGAGACTGGTACGTCACCTCGCGGCCGTCGGCGTAGCGGACGCGCAGGACGCCACTGCCGATCGCCGCCTGGATCGCTTCAAGGTCGGTTTGCGCGAAGGCCATCAGCGCCGCCTTTCCAAATGCACAAGGCCGCAGACTGGGCAGAAGCCGGCTGGCCGTTGTGGCAAGGGTTGCTGAGGGCGGACTGCGAGGTCCGCGATGGCACCCGCTATGACCAAGCCCATTGGCTGCGAGAAAACGGGCGAAGTAAGCTTCCGCATCAGCGCCGCCCTTTCAAATGACTGCCACGGGGTTTGCCGGTCAGCGGGTTGATCTTCGGTGGCTTCGGCTTCGTCGGTGGCTTTACCGGTGGGGCCGGTCGTGCCGATCGCGGTGTCGAGGTACCTGAAGGCGTCGGTGCCGGAGCACGTTCAGGTACCGTGGCACCGATCGCCCGGGCCCATTTGACAGACGACCAGCGATCTAGGCCCAGCGCATAGGCAGCGGCGCGGGCGTACACCCGGCAGTCGATCGCTTCGTTGCGTGGCCGGGTCTTTTCCCAGACCTGGCGGGAGAAGCCCGTCCTCTTGTTCTTCACGGTGACAAGCTGCTCGGCGACGAGCTGCTGTAACCATTCCTCGTCGACGCCCATCGGCAGGAAAATGTAACCGTTGGGAAACGGCTGACCGTCCAGCGGCTGATCGAGACGGAGCCAGCCGTATGTTTCCGACTTAAAGACCGAGACGGCGATCGTATAAAGTTGGACGCCACGCTGAACCTTTCGGCCGCGAACGGTGACGTCGACCCAGGTTGGGCCGATTACCGGCTGCGAAGCGTCGAACTTGCCGACGCCCTTGATCGCCATGACTTCGCGCGGATGCTTGCGGGCCCAGTTATAGACCTGAGTGGTCGAGTGACCGTCGCCGGTGTCGATCGCCAGCTTCGTCATGCGGAGCCGGCGACCGCTTGGCGTTTCCCATTCTTCGCGAAGGAAAGCCGTCAGTTCGTCCCAGACCTCTTCCGCGGCCGGGTCGCCCATGAATACCCGGTGGTCGATCAGGACGCTGCGCATCCCCTCGCCCCAGCCCCAGATGCTGGCTTCGATGCGGTTGCGCTGTACGTCGGTCCCGACGGTGATGCGGGCAACCCATTCGGGAGCTTCGCCTAGCCGGAGATCTTGCGATCGCCGTTCGTAAAGACGCTGCCAGTCGGGCGCTTCGCCCTTCTCGACCCATGTCAGGCCGAGCGCGGTGTTCGTCCAAACCTTGTATGTCTCGGGCGTCTTCTTCGCTAGCAGGAAGGCCGCAACCGTCGCCGACAGCTTCACCCAGGATGAATAGGCCTCCCAGATATGGAAGCCGGCGATTCCATTGAACGGCTCGGTCGCCCGCCATTCGCCCTTGAGCACCGCTGCCCAGCGATCGGCGTCGTCCCATCGGCAGCCGTTGTGCTCGCAGACGTAGTACGCGGTGTCGGCGCGGTGCGCTCCCGACGGCGTCTTGTCCCAGCGAACCTGCTCCCACTTGAGCACCTGAAACTCGTCGCACTGCCCGCACGGCACGAAGAAGAAGCGCTTGTCGGACTCCTCGAACTTGGCCTCGATGCGGCTCGAGCCGGCGATCGTCGGCGTGGATCCTGCCAGCTTGCGCCGGTTCCAGAAATTATTCGTCCGCTTGTACGCCAGCGTCAGCGGGTCGCCCTCGACGCCGGCGCTGGCCGGATAGCGGTCGACCTCGTCCGCGAGGATGACGCGCATCGGGCGCGACGCGAGCGAGGCCGGGCTGTTCGCGCCGACGATCACCAGCTGGCCACCGGCGAAGCGCTTCTGCAGCAGCTTGTTGCCGCTGTCGCGCGACTTGGCGTCGGAGATCTTCGCCCGCAGCGACGGCGTATCGCGCACCATCGGCGCCAGGCGATCGGTCGACCAGCCTTCCGCCATCTCAAGGGTCGGCTGCATCACCATGATCGGGCACGGGTCGTGCACGATGAAGTAAGCCGCGATGTTGTTGATGATCTCGGTCCACCCGACCTGAGCAGACTTCATCACCACGACTTCCTCGATCAGCGGGTCGCTGACCGCGTCCATGATGCCGCGCTGGAACTCAGCCCGGCTCGTGTCCCACTGGCCGGGCTCGGCGCTTGCTTCGGGGCTTAGCTGGCGGCCGATCTTCGGATCGTCCGCCCACTGACTCACCGTCAGCCGCGGCGGTGGTGCGAACACCGGCCACCACGTCTTCGCCGTCTCCGCGATCTCCTGACTCGCCACCATGTGCGGCGTCGTCAGCGCTGTCGCCACCATGTGCGACACCGTCAGCGCTGACGTGCTCGCTCCCGACGACAGTGCTCGCGAGCTCGGCAAGCGCTTCATGCACAAGCTCCGTCAGCTTCTCCTGAATGGCGACCGGCGACTTCATCGCGGAGATCGCCGGCGCGCACTTGCTCGGTAGTGCGAGGACCCTCACACCGGGCCAGTACCTACGGAAGCGGCGTGAAGCGGCCGGACTGTCGATCGACGACGTCGCCGAGCGGATCACCACCGAACCGCGATGGGCACCTCACCTTCGCCGCGGATGGCTCGAGCTGATCGAGACAGACCAAATGCCAGCAGCGTTCAGGACCATCGTGGTGCTCCACCAGGTTGTTCAGTTCAACTTGGAGGTTCTCGTCGCGCTTTCTGTCGAGGAAAGTGAATCGCCGCGTCTGTGCACTGTCTGCGCTTGTAGCGAGACAGACCCTTGCGTGGGTCTCGCCGGACCATGTTCCTGGGTCGCCCCTGATCTTTGCAGCGCGTGCTTCACGCATGAACCCGCCGACCGCCTCGCAATCATCAGGGCCAATGTCCTGCGCGACAAGGGCCACGTCGATGCCGGGTAGCCCCATCGCCTTCGTCACCGCCGCGATCGTGACGGCAAGCTTGGGCATCGGCGCCGCAGTAGCGGGCCATCCCGCAGCCGGCGTCGTCTTCGTCGGCCTCGCTGTCGCGATCGTGTGCACCGCCCTGCGTCACCATCTGCGGAAGGACACTCAACGATGAGCACCAACGGCACTGTGCGTCACACCGAGCCCGCGCGCGGCGTGTGGATCGGCTTCGACCCTGCCGATCACGTTCCTGGTCCCCTGTTGCTGGATCACGCCCGGGCCGAGGAAGAGCGTCGGAAGTTGGAAGTCGAGGAAGAAGCCCTCGCGGCCGAGGCAGCTCGCACGGGCATCGTGATCGCGATCAGCCTTCCTGCTGGCGTCGTCGCAACCTGGCTGTTCGATTTCATCACCGGTGGTCCCGGCCTCGCGTCGATGGTGGGACTGTAACCGTGCTGATCACCGCTACCTTGTCGGTCGCTTTCTCGATCGCCATCGCCGCTATCGGCGTGGCTCTGGCAGTGATGCTTTCGCTTCGCGATTTCCGCGGCCGGCCGAAGCAACCATGACCGTCGATCGCACGAAGTCGCTGACCGAGATCTACCACGGCTGGATCTCATCGACGGTCGATGAGAAGGGCTTCGAGATCCCGCATGGCCTGATTATCGATCAAGCCGGGGGTATGACCGTCGTCGCGCTCGCCGTTCCACCGGAGCAGGCCTACCAGGTCATGATCGAACAGTGGGGACGCGGCGCGTCCGAGGCGATCTTCGCGCTCGATCGATTTGGGAAGCCGGACCAGGGCACGACGCTTGGCGACGTGATGGCAGGTTTCCATTTCACGCGGGATGCAGCTCCGCGTCCGTTTATCGTCGAGTATCAGCATTCTCCACGGATCGTAAAACCGATCGAGTGGAACAACCTTTTCTGGAACGGCGCGCTTTACCGTGAGCTGAACGCGAACCTCCGCAAGCTCCTTGGGGTATCGCAGCTGTGAAACTGCCGCTCGTGCACAACCGGATCAGCACCACCGAGCGCGATTATCGTGCCGGCTGCTGCGTCTGTTGGGGCGGGACCGTGCGCTGGAAGACCGCAAATGCGCAGGCTTTAGCGGTGCAGCATCACGATCGCACGGGTCACGAGACCTGGTGCGATATCGACGCGCGAACCAAGTACGGCCGATCGGCCCCGGACGATCGCCAGACCGACATCGAGGACGCGATAGCGTCCGCCAGTTCAGGGGACGCGCCGGGTTGCGCCCCCCTCCCCGGTAACGACGCACCGACGGTTCCAGCCGCCGGTGTGAGCGCACCTCAAGGCCGCTCGTCGAAACATGCGCTCACGGCCGCAAAGCCGGAGATCCTCGCATCATGACGAAAGCATTGACCGCTGAAAAGCCTGCTGCGCCCCGCGCGCGCCGCGAGATCCTGAAGCTTGGCAAGAAGCCGGCCGCACCGGTGATCGCAACGGAGCCCGCAATGCTTCTCGTTCCGTCGGCACCGAAGCTGTTTCCCCTCGGCCAGCTGATGCGCGCAGCCGAGAACGTGCGCCATACGCGCATCGAGGAGGGATGCGAGCAGCTTGCCGACGACATCCAGGCGCACGGCCTGCTGCAGTCGTTGATCGGCTACGAAGACGGCGGGCACGTTGAGATCGTCGGCGGTGGCCGGCGACTGAAGTCCCTGCGGATCGTCAAGCAGCGTGGCCTGATCGATGACAGCTTCATGGTGCCGGTGCTTATCCGCGGCATCGACGAGGCGGTCGAGCTGTCACTCGCGGAAAACCTTCAGCAGCGTACCATGTCGCCCGTCGACGAGTTTCTCGCGTTCGCCAAGTTGATGGAGTCCGGCACGAGTTCGCCGGCAGATCTGGCGAAGCGGTTCGGGTTTTCCGAGCGCGTGGTGAATCAGCGGCTGCGCCTGGCTAAGCTTGCTCCGGAGATTCTCAAGGCGCTCGGCGAGCGCGAGATCACGCTCGACGCTGCCATGGCATACGCCACCAGCCAGGATCTCGATTTGCAGGTCGAGGTCTTCGAAGTCCAAGCGAAGCGCGGCCGCACCGCCCACGATCCGGCCAGCATCAAGCATTCGCTCCGGATTAAGGGCCTGGACACCGCCGATCCGCTGTTCCGTTTCGTCGGTGCGGACATCTACGCCCGCGACGGCGGTACGTACGAAGACGACCTGTTCAACGAGCCCGGTAAGGATCTCGTGCTTGCGAACCCGTTCGTTCTCGAGACCGCCGCAAACACGATAGTCGATTTCCAGACCGCACGCCTGATTGAGGAGCTGAAGCAGGACGAGTCCTGGGCCGCGACGATCGTCGGCTACGTGAAGGTCCCGACGCTTCGCCTGCACTCGTTTGGCACCACCGAAAATTTGCGCCCTCCGGCCGGGTTTGCCCTGATCCAGCGCGCCGATCACGTGAAGCTTTGGCGCACGATCCGTAACAACGGGTTCAACGTGCACGTCGTCGTCGGCATCAACGCCGATGGCCAGCTGATCGCGGATCCTCGATACGCGTTCGTGCCGGTCGCGCAGAAGACTGCCATCGATCGGCCGGCGCTGGCGGACGTTGCCGTCGATCGAGAGCGTGATGCAGCAGCACACCGCGAGCGCGAGATCATCCGCTGGGCACGCCGCCTCGCTGTCGGTCCGTTCGCCGGCACACCGTTCGAAGGACGCGTCTTCTGGCCGGAGGCGAATAGTGATCGCCAGTTCCCGGCGACGATCGCCGGCGTCGAGGGCTTCATGCTCAGCGCGCAGATCTTCGTCCCTGGGGATCAGGTGGCT
This sequence comes from Sphingomonas fucosidasi, assembly GCF_036663855.1. NCBI lineage: Bacteria > Pseudomonadati > Pseudomonadota > Alphaproteobacteria > Sphingomonadales > Sphingomonadaceae > Sphingomonas > Sphingomonas fucosidasi. The sequence goes on from NZ_JAXOJR010000002.1 coordinate 295,481, forward strand.
GCGCATCGAAAGGCTGCTGTGACGCACGTCGATCGCATGATCGCGCAGCGGGGGAGCTCGTGATGGCATACGCCGAGCGCACCACCGTGCCGTACGACAAGACGATCCGCGACATCATCGCGCTCGTGAAGAAGGCCGGCGCGGTCCAGGTCGGGCAGATGGAGGAAGGCGAGCGCCTTACCATCGTCTTCGGCTTAGACGATCGGCAGATCCGTTTCTGCGTTGCCTGGGAGAACACGCCGTCCGCCCAACGTCAGCGAGCCCGGGCGCTCTTACTTGTCGTGAAAGCCAAGCTGGAGAGCGTCGCCAGCGGCGTCGAGACCTTCGAACAGGCCTTCCTCGCCAACATCGTTTTGTCCGACGGAAAGACGGTACACGAGCGGGTCAGCGATGATTTGCGGTTGGAATACCGACAAGGCCAGCCGGCCGTCTACCTGATCGGAGGGTCGTCCAATGACTGACGCCCGCGCGGCCGACATGGGGATCACCGGCAATGCCGTCCTGCTCCTCGGCTACATCGGCGGGGCCCTAGCGCGCGATGACAGTTACGCGATCGAGAGCATCGATGTCGCAGCCGGTACTCAGGTGATCCGACACTGCCGCACCGGCAACCTCTACTCGGTCACCGTCCCCCAGATCGACGGTGTCGAGTGATGTCGACCGCCGCCCCCGAACGCGTAGGCATCGCCGGCGCTGTATTGATCACCGGCATATCCCGCCGCACCCTGCAGGACCTCGCGCCATCGATTCCCGGCGCGAGCAAGCCGGCAGGGCGCTGGCTCTTCGCCGTCGCCGAACTCCGCGCTTGGGTCACTCGAACAACGAAGAGGCCTTCATGCCGAAAAACATATACCTCCGCGCGGGCATCTACTGGGCGCGCTTCAAGGTCGGGGGCGTCGAATACCGCGAAAGCCTACGAACGCGTTCTGAGCGGGTCGCGATGAAAAGGCTGACGCTCTTGCGAGAGCAGGTCGAAGACGAAGCCGTCTTCGGCGCAGCAGGCCCGGTGAGCTGGGCCGACGCGGTCGTCAGCTGGAGCCTGCGGATCTCCACGGCCGTCGGCCCGCAAACGTACACCCGCTATCTGTGCAGCCTTCGCCAGGTGCGCGGACACTTCGACCAGTTGTCGGTGCAGCAGATCTCGGCCGAGATCCTGAAGGAGCTCATCAAGGACCGCCGCCGCGCCGGGGTAAAGAATGCGACGATACGCCGCGATCTCACGGCGATATCAAGTGTGCTCGATAACGCGGCCGACGAGGGCTGGATCGCTGATAACCCGGCAGTTGGCCTAAACCGCCGGCGGATCGTTCCCGAACGGGTTGCCCGCGTGATCCTGCCGCAAGAGGCCTCGATCGCGATGGTATTTCCCCGTCTAGTCCCGCGCGTGCGGGACCTATGCGAGTTCACACGCGAGACGGGTTTACGGCTAGACGAGGTCACAAGCCTGCGTCACGTGGCGATCGACCGCGTCGAGCGCACGATCACCGTAGAAAAGGGCAAGGGCGAGAAGCTGCGCGTCATACCGCTGACAAGCACGGCCGAGGCGGTCATCGACCGGCAGCCTCGCTACATCGGCAAGCCCTGGGTCTTCTGGAAGGACAAGGGGGAGCGCATCACGGACGTCTCATCGCGTCTGGGTGATCTGACGCGCCGGGTGGCACAGAAAGCGGCACGCGAAGAGGTAGAGTTTCACCGCTTCAGTCATCACGACTTTCGTCACCTGTTCGCTGTCGAATATCTCCGTTCCGGGCGCGGCTCGATCTACGATCTGCAGGGCGAGTTGGGGCACAGCACGATCACTGTCACAGAGCGCTATCTCGCGTTCCTGACACCCGAGCAGGTCAAGGGCGCAAAGTCGCTCGTGGCACAGCGCGGGGCACAAGCCCCACGGTTCGAGGCCGCTACCGCCTGATGAAACCGCGCGTTTCCGCCTTTTATGCATCATCCCGAGCGATGACGCACAACGCCTTCCTAAACCGTAGGCCGCGTGTTCAAATCTCGCCGGGGGCACCATCTCGCACGCCTGTCCACGACCGGCGCGGCGCCTAACTCTACCGGTTCAGGTTCCCCGGCGTCAGTTCAGCTTCTTCGGCGGCGCGACCGGCAATACCAGGGGTGCGACGGGTATTCCGTCCTCGATCAACGCCTTGGCCTCGGCGAGGCTGGCTTGACCATGGATCGTCGCATGATCTTCCTCGCCGAAGTGCATGGCACGCGCGCGATCGGCAAATGCCGTACCGACCCATTCGGACGATTTCAACGCGTCCGCCTGTCTGGTCGCGAGCGCTTTCATAATCGACTTGACGGCGGCGGCGGGCGTCGGAGGATCGGGCTTGCGGTTGCCTTTACTCGGGATCGCCGGCGCCATCAGCGCTTTCGTAACGTTGGCATCGTTGCAGATCGGACATGCGACCCGGCCGGCTGTCCGTTGATCCTCATAGGCGCCACTCGACGCGAACCAAGCTTCGAAGACATGGCCGCCGCTGCATTTGAGATCGAACACGATCACCGCGTGGTCACCACCCCGTCATCCGGTACAGCCCCGTCATGCGACAACCGTGACCGGCGGGATCGCGCGGCGATGCTTCAGCACCGGGATGCGCGATCGGACCGCGTCGATGCGGGCGGGGTCGATCTCCGCGAAGCCAAGCCCCGCCGCCTCGCCCAAGTCGAGGATCACCTCGCCCCAGGGATCGACGACCAGCGAATGACCGTAAGTGGACCGGCCATCGGCATGCACCCCGGTCTGTGCCGCCGCGACGACATAGGCGCCAGCCTCGATCGCACGGGCGCGCAACAGCACGTGCCAGTGCGCGCTGCCGGTCGGTTGCGTAAACGCGGCAGGGACGGATAAGATCGTGGCGCCCGCGTCGCTGAGCGCCCGGTACAAGTCGGCGAAGCGCAGATCGTAGCAGATCGACGGGCCGAGCATGCCCGCGGGCGTGTCCACCACCACCGCCGTCTCGCCACCGACATAGGCGGCGGACTCGCGCCAGCTCTCGCCAGTCGGCAGGTCGACGTCGAACAGGTGTAGCTTGTCGTACCGTGCCAGGATCGCACCGCCAGCGTCGATCACGAAGCCGCGATTGGCGTATTTGCCATCGGGCCGGCGCACCGCAAGCGATCCGAGATGAACCCAGATGCGCGCGTCGGCCGCCGCCGTGCGCACCGCAGCAAGAACCGGATCCTCGTCTTCGGTGACGATCGACTTGGCCCCGCGGGCCCGATCGCGATCGATGAGCCCCGACATCTCGGGCGTGAACAACATCGCGGCGCCCTCGCGCCCCGCCGTCCGGATCGCATCGACCAGCGTCGCGGCGTTGACCGCGAGATCGATCCCGCTGGTCATCTGGAGGACGCCGATCCGCGGCATCAGGCGAGCAGCGGGTCTAGGCCACCCTTCGCGTCGAGCGCCGCCAGATCGTCCGACCCGCCGATATGCTTACCGTCGATGAAGACCTGTGGCATGGTAATGCGGCCACCCGACCGCTCGACCATCTCGGCCTTTTTCGGGCCGCCCATGGTGACGTCGAACGTCTCCGGCTCGACGCCCTTGGACGCCAGGAGCTTCATCGCCCGCGAGCAATAGGGGCAGAACTGCTTGATGTAGATTTCAACTTTAGCCATTGCGACGAGGTGTGGTCTTGCTCCCGCATTGTCAATCGGTTGGCGGCGATCCGTGACCTGCCGTCGGTTGCATTGGCTCATCCGGCATCACGCGTCCTCAGTGCTGGAAAGCACGCGCGCCCAGCACAGGATCGTGACGGATCTGGCGCCCGCGCGCAGCAGAACCCGCGTGCACGCGTCGGCGGTCGCGCCGCTCGTATAGATGTCGTCGACCAGTACGACCGCCCGTCCCCGCACGCGATCGGGCGCTTCGATCGCAAATGCGCCCGCGACCGCCTTGGCGCGTTGCCGGCCACCGAGGCCGCGCAGGATCATGGTGCGGCGCGACCGCGTTAACACGTCGCGATCGTGCGGAACCGCGCCTAGGCGCACGAGTGCGTCCGCGATCAACCCCGCCTGATTGAAGCCCCGCGACCATAGCCGCCAGCGGTGCAGCGGGACCGCCACCAGCAGTTCGGTTTCGGCCGGCAGCAAGCGACGCATCCGCAACGCCATCGTTTCGGCAAAGGCGATCCGCCCGCCATATTTCAGGCGTAGCGCCAGTGCGCGCGCAACCGGGCCATACGCGACCGCGGCACGCACCCCCGCATGGCGTGGCGGATCGCGCAGGCAGTCTGCACAGCACGCGCCGTCGCCCCGGTCGAACGCGAACGGGACGTTGCAGGCGGCGCACCAGGGCGGCCCGAGAAAGCGCAAACTGCTCCAGCATGGTGCGCAGAACCGGTGATCCTCCGCGACCGGCAGGCCGCAACCCGCGCAGCGCGGTGGCAACGCGAAATCGACGACATGGCGAAGCGCGGCCGGCAGTTTCAAACAGAGCCCCTCGTCACCGCGACGCGTTTTTAGCGTCTGGTGGGTCGCGCCACTTGTCGCGGATGCCGGTGCACGGCACAAGCGCACCGTGTCAGACCAAGCCCCCGAGATTTTCGACCGCGTCGCGCGCCGCTACCGCCGGGATCGCGCCGCACCGGTTTTTGCCGAGCATGACTTCCTGCGCGCGACGATGCTCGACGGCATCGCCGAGCGGCTCGATGCGGTAACGCGGTCGTTCAGCGACGTTCTCGATCTGGGATGTTTCGATGCGGCCTTTCCCGCGCCGCCCGGTGCACGGGTCGCGCGGTGCGATCCGGGCTATGCGTTCGCCGCCGCCGCCGCCGGTGTGCAGGCGGACGAGGACCGCCTGCCGTTCGCGGATGCGTCGTTCGATCTGGTCGTCAGCGCCGGCGTGCTCGACCAAGTCGACGATCTGCCCGGCGCGCTGTCGCTGATCCGCCGGGTGTTGCGTCCGGACGGACTGTTCCTCGGTGCGTTCGTCGGCGCCGGGAGCCTGCCGGCCCTGCGGTCGGCGCTGCGGACCGCCGAAGTCGATCGTCCGGCGGCGCGGCTGCATCCGCAGGTCGACGTGCGCTCGGCCGGCGACCTGCTGATGCGCGCGGGCTTTGCCCTGCCGGTCGCGGATGTCGAGACGCTCGATGTCGGCTACCGCGATCTCGGGCGATTGCTGGGCGATCTGCGCGGGATGGCGGCGAGCAACATGCTCAAGCAGCGCCAGCCCATGTCGCGCGAAATCTTCGGGCGGACGCTGGCCGCCTTCGCATCGGCGGCCGACGATCGCGGCCGGACGCATGAAAAATTCCAGATCGTCTTCCTGACCGGCTGGTCGCCAGATCCTTCGCAGCCCAAGCCGGCGCGACGCGGCAGCGCGACCGCATCGATGACCGACGCGCTGAAAAGCAAATAATGACTAGCTGATCATTCCTTCGCCCTCGGCATCGCGCGCGAGGATGCGTCCCATGGCGTCGAACAGCGAATCCATCGCCACGGGTTTGAAGATCACGTCGTCCGCGCCTGCGACCATGCAGCGCTGACGCAGATCGGGCGCGATATCGGCCGTCACCACGATGATCGGCACGCGTCCCTTGGCATCGTTGCGCGCGCGAATGTGTCTGATCGCGGTCACCCCGTCCATGCCGGGCATCCGGAGATCGACCAGGATGATCGCGAAATCCTGTTCTTCGATGATTTCCAGGCCCCGTTCGGCACTTTCCGCCTCGACCATCGTCACACCGGCGACATCCAGCATGTCCTTGACGACGCGCCGATTCATCCGGTCGTCTTCGATGAAGAGGACGTTCACCATCGCCTCGTCGAGAGCAGGACTGGCGAGGGAAATGCGGCGGACATAATCGTGCATCTACGCTCTATGCAGCGTCCGACACAAGGACAGGATGTACGGCTTTTCGGGGCGTCGGTTCGCCGTAGATCGCGCGGATCAACGCGGCTCCGCTGACCGGCTTCGCAATAACCCTGGTGACGCCCGTCGCGAGCAATTCGTCCTCTTCCTGCCGTGCCGAAACCGGCCATAACAGGCTCGTTTCTGCAGGGGGCGCCCCCGCGATGGCCAGCCGTGCCGCGTCGGCGAGGCGTCGGAGATCGGCCAGCGGATCACCGCCCAGCCGGACCGTGGCGTCGTCGATCAAAACGTGCGCGACCATGCCATCACCTAGACGCGTAACGGCCTCGTCGATCGATCCGGCAAAGGCGATCATCCCGGTATGCGGCGCGAGCAGGGCCTTGAACATGCTGCGCGTGATCGGATTGCGATCGACGACCAGCGTCACCACGCCGTCATTCTCGACCGGAGCCGCGGCCTGCGCGGCGCGGGCCGCGCGAACGAAGGGCAGCGTCAGGGTGAAGGTCGTGCCCTGCCCCTCGACGCTGGCGACCGATACATCGCCGCCCATCGCCCGAGCGAGGTTGCGGCAGATCGCCAACCCCAGACCGGTCCCGCCGAATTGACGGGTCGTCCCGGCATCGGCTTGCGCGAAGGACTCGAAAATCTGTTCCAGCTTGTCGGCGGGGATGCCGATCCCGGAATCGGTCACCGCGATCTCCAACCGACCGTTGCCCCCGACATCGACCGCAAGCACGACTCGGCCCCGCTTGGTGAACTTCAGCGCGTTGGACAGCAGGTTGAAGACGATCTGCCGAATACGCGCGGCGTCGCCGACGATCATTGCGGGGCAACCCTTGAGATCGACCTCGAACGACAAACCCTTGCTGCGAGCCTGCTCGTCCCACATCCGCGTCGCATCCATCACCGTCGCGCAGAGATCGAACGGCACGGCCTCGATCGTCAGGTTGCCGGTTTCCATCTTCGCGACATCGAGAATATCGTCGACCAAGGCGCGCATGGTCAGCCCGGCACCATGGACGACATCCAGCCGATCGCGCAGCAGCGGCGACAATCCGCCATCGGCGAGCATCACCTGGGTCATGCCGAGGATGCCGTTCAGCGGCGTGCGAATCTCATGGCTGGTCGTCGCGAGGAATTCGGTCTTGGCGGCCAATGCCTTGCCGAGCGCGCTGTTGGTGATCGCCAGGTCCGCGTTCACGGCCCGTACCTTGTTGCGGCTGCGTCGGATCGTGAACAGACCGATCGCCAGCAACGCGATGACGATCGCGACGGCCACCGCCACCCCGAGAAAGACATAGCGCTGGGTCTGTACCCGCGCTCGCTCGAACGCGATGCCCCGACGCAGTTCGTCAGCCCGTAGCTGGCTGATCTTCAGTTCCTGGTTCGCGAAGTCGAACCGCGCGGCCATCAGCGCCGACTTGGTACTGGTCGCAACCTTCGTCGCGTCGTCGTCGATCCGCTTCAGCGCTTGCAGGTGGACGAGCGCCGACTTGGGATCATTCGCCGCAACAAACACGTCGTAGGCCGTCTCGTGAAGATCCTTGGGCGATATACTCGTTCCCTTGGGCCCCAGGTCCGCCAACGCCTTGGTGATGAGGGTCACGGCCCGCGGAATTTGTCGGCGTTGCAACGCCAGCTGCGCCGAGATCGCAATGATGCCCGCCCTCAACCCGGACGTTTCACGGTCCGCCGTCAGCAAAAGGCCTTCCCGAATTGACTGCTCCGCCCCCGTCAGATTTCCCGACGACAATTGCAGCAAGGCAAGGTTTGCATAGATCTGCGCCACCAGAGGAGCACTTTTAAGCCCCTTGGCCAAGGACAAAGCTATTTTGAATTCGGCAAGAGCCTGCGTATACTGCTTGAGCTCACCGAACGCCGTCGCACGATTATTGTATACGGACACGGAAAGGCTTGGGTCCGTCCGATATATTTCGATGGCCTGATCATAGTATTTGAGCGCGGTATTCTGATCCATCGCCTCGGTATACAACCACGCGATGAAGATCAGCGCCATGGCCTGTCCTCGATTATCGCCCATTTTACGATAGCGCGCAAAAGCCGTCTGATAGTCGGTCAACGCCGCTCCGGCGCGTCCCTGGGCACTTTCGGCCCCACCACGCGATAGCAAGATGTCCGCGTACAGCTTGGATTGCGGGGCCTGCGCGGCGGCCTTGGCCAACGCCCCGCCGATCAGTAATCGCGCTTTCTCGGGGTTGCCGATGCGGAGATAGGCTTCTCCTTGCAGCCACTGGGCGGTGGCCGTCGAAATATCGCGGGTGCCGGGATCGCGAATCGATGCAGCGATAGCCTCTGCGGACGCCGCCTTCGACCGGGCCTCCTCCGAATCGATCAACATCGCGGCTTTCGCATCGGCTATAGTCCGATCGAACCGCCCTTCCGCGGACGATTTCGCGGTCTGTGCAACGCTGGGCTGGTTAACGCCAAGGCCGAGAAGCAGGACATTGGCGGCCATTCCGATCCAGAAGGCCACCCGCCGACTCAACCGCGCTTCCACACGGTCGCAAGCCGGTTGAACGGCGCACGCACGTCCGCAGCGATAGCGAGGTGCTTTTCGTCTGTGAGAAAGGGGATCAGCGCGTCGAGATTGATCGGGCGGCTGATCAGGAACCCCTGGATCATGTCGCACCCCATGACCGACAGCAACGCCATGGCCGCCGGCGTCTCGACGCCTTCGGCAACCACTTCCATTTCGAGTGCATGGGCAAGGTCGATCGTCGAGCGCACGATCAACGGGTCGCGGTTCGAACTGGTGAGTTGCGTGACGAACAGCTTGTCGATCTTCAGTTCGCGCGCCGGCAACTGCTTGAGATAGGCCAGCGACGACAAGCCAGCGCCATAATCGTCGATCGCGATCACGATGCCGATGTCGGCAAAGATCTTGAGGTTTGCGATCGCGCTTTCGGGATCGCGGATGACCGAGGTCTCGGTGATCTCGAACCCTAGCCGTGCGCCGCTGGCTTCGATCAGCGCGCAGACCGTTCGGACGAACCGGGCATCGGCCAGCAGAACGCCCGCAATATTGATGAATATCCGCAGGTCGTGGCCATTGGCAGCAAGTGTCTTCTGGTCGCGAATGGAACGGCGAATGGTCCATAGGGTGAGCGCGACGATATCACGTGATTCCTCCGCGATCGGAATGAAATCGCTCGGCAATACCAAGCCTCTGATGGGATGGTTCCAGCGCACGAGCGCCTCGACGCTGGTGATCTCCTGCCGCCTGAGATGCACCTTCGGCTGATACTGAAGAAAAAGCTGATCGGTATTGATCGCGATCGTCAGGTCGCTCGCCAATTGCGCCCGATCGACGGACTCGGCGCCCGCGCTCACGTCGCGTGCCACGGCGACCCGCTCGCTGCGCGCATCTGCCAAGGCGCGCTCGGCTTCCTCGATCAGCTGAACCTCATCGCGCGCGCCGATCGTTGGCCCGGCCGACGCGCCGAACTGAACGTGCACCCTATGCGATTCGCCATCGAGATCGAACGGCAGGTCCAGCGCGGTCTCGAGTGCAGTGATCGCCATGTCCAGCGCCAGCCGCGCCTCGCTCTCGAATGCGATTTCGACCATGTCGCGGCCCGCAATGACAATCCGCGCGTCGGGCAACACCGCACTGATGCGGGCCGCTACGTCGACGATCAGCGTGTCGACACGGGGCCGCCCGAGGTGCCGGCGGAGCACACCGAAATTCTCGATCTCCGCCAGGATCAGGAATTGCCAACCGATCGGTCGTTGAAAATGCCCGGGAACCCCGCCGCCGCCAACCTGTGAAATGGGGCTGAGCGAGCCAAGCGGGACGTCCGCTTGAACGCGGTTAGCGAAGTGCGACTGCGGAAACTCCCTCATACCTCCCGGATATCCGACACGCATAAACATTGTCTTAAGTAGAGCCGGCCGAGTGCTTCAGAAATCATGGTTAACAATTTACAAAAATCATTGTTTAACGTTTCGTTATCCATTAAGCCGAATTTGCATCCGGTTGGGTGTCAATAAGGGAGCATAAAACATGCTGAATCTCATCATTTCGCTGATCTACAGCGGCATTCGCCCCTGGTGAATGCCACGTCGGCTCGGTTAACGCTGTTCGTCCGTATGCGGCGAACACGTGGACCGAGCCGACACTTCATGTCGGATGAATAGCGCGGCACACCGAATCGCACGTTGCTTGCGGACCGGAGCCAAGACCCTGATTGGGCAGTAACACTGCTGTAACATTAGCGCGGAGCGTTCGATCATCCGGCTCGCAGCCGATGTCGGACTCGCGATACCGCCCTCGGCATACCGCGTACGAAACGGTATCCGCGTCCAGAAAATGCAGATGTGGGCGCGCGTCAGGCGCAACTCCGCCGTGCTCGGACCGCGCACCGAGCGAAGCGGTGGCGTTTGCAAAAGCGGTGTGATTTGACGGGATGCCGGAGACCGGCTCGGTCGTCAGCCTCTACGGGGAGAGAGCGAGCCCCCTCCCCCTGGTCATTTGCGACTTAGTTCATCAGCTCCACCGCCATCGCGGTCGCTTCGCCGCCGCCGATGCAAAGCGAGGCAAGCCCGCGCTTCTGGCCGGTGGTTTCCAGCGCCGACAGCAATGTCGCGAGGATGCGCGCGCCGCTTGCGCCGATCGGATGGCCGAGCGCGCACGCGCCGCCGTGGATGTTCACCTTGTCATGCGGCAGGCCAAGGTCGCGCATCGCGATCATCGCGACGACGGCGAAGGCTTCGTTGACCTCGAACAGGTCGATGTCAGATGCCGACCAGCCGGCCTTCGCCATCGCCTTGCGCATCGCGAACACCGGCGCGGTCGTGAACAGCGATGGCGCGTGCCCATGCGCGGCGTGCGCCACGACCCGCGCGATCGGCGTGTGCCCAAGCCGTTCCGCGACGCTCATACGCGTCATCACCAGCGCGGCCGCGCCGTCGGAGATCGACGAGGCGTTGGCGGCGGTGATCGTGCCGTCCTTCGAGAAGGCGGGCTTCAGCGTCGGAATCTTGGCGACGTCGCCCTTGGCGGGCTGCTCGTCGAGCGACACTGTCGTCGGGCCCTTGCGACCGGCGATCTCGACAGCCACGATCTCGCGGTCGAACGCGCCGGACTTCTGCGCGGCCTGCGCCCTGTGCAGCGACTCGATGGCGTAGTCGTCCATCTGCTTGCGCGTGAACTGGTAGTCGTGCGCGGTGTCCTCGGCGAAATTGCCCATCAGCTTGCCGGGTTCATACGCATCCTCAAGCCCGTCGAGATACATGTGATCGTACATCCGATCATGCCCGATCCGCGCGCCGCCGCGGTGGCTTTTCGAGAGGTATGGCGCATTGGTCATGCTCTCCATGCCGCCCGCGACGAGCAGGTCGACCGACCCGGCCGCCAGCGCATCCGCGGCGAGGATCGCCGCCTGCATGCCCGATCCGCACATCTTGTTGACGGTCGTCGCCTCGACATGATCGCCGAGCCCCGCGTTGATCGCGGCCTGTCGCGCAGGCGCCTGGCCGAGCCCGGCCGGCAGCACGCAGCCCATGTAGATCCGCTCGATCTCGGCGGCCGATACGCCCGACCGCTCTACCGCACCGCGCACCGCGTCGGCGCCAAGCTGCGTCGCTGTCGCGCCCGACAGCGCCCCCTGGAACGAACCCATCGGCGTGCGCGCGTAGGACAGGATGACGATGGGATCTCGATCGACGGCCACTTCAGCTCTCCATGTATTTTTCTGCCCCGTATCTGGGGTTGATGTGCGGCAATACAAAGCACGGGCGGACGCGCCTAGACCCGTCGGCATGGAAACCCTCATCACGACGCTCAAATGGGGTGCCGCCGCATCCGGGGTCATCGCCGCGTTGATGGTATCGCTGGATTTCGGGCGGCGCGTGACGGGGTGGGGATTCGTGCTGTTCGTCGGCTCGTCGATCGCGTGGCTGAGCGGTGCGGCCTTGACCGGGGACTGGGCGCTGGGCACGCAGAACATCGTGTTGTTCGGGATCAACCTCCTCGGCGTGTATCGCTATCTGGTCCGCAAGACGGGTGTGTGAGACGGCAATCTGGGCGGGTTCGCTGGGCGTGCTCGGGGTGATCGTCGGCAGCTTCGTCGCCGCGCTGGTGACGCGCTGGCCCGACGGGCGATCGGTGATGCAGGGGCGGTCGGCGTGCGACGCCTGCGGGAGAACGCTGCGCGCGACCGACCTCGTGCCGCTGCTCAGCGCTCTTGTCCTGCGAGGGCTCTGTCGCTCGTGCGGGGCGCCGATCAGCCCCGTTCATTGGCGGATCGAGCTGGCTGGGCTGGCGATCGGTGTCGCGGCGGGGTTGGTCGTGCCGGGGCCCGTCGGGATCGCGGGCGCGGTGTTCGGCTGGTTGCTGCTCGCGCTCGCCAGCCTCGATCTCGTCGCGTTCTGGCTGCCCGATCGACTGACCCTTCTACTCGCCGCCACCGGGTTGGCGAGCGCCGCGCTCGATATCGACCCACCGCTTCCCGAGCGACTGATCGGCGGCATCGCCGGGTTCGCCACGCTGTGGCTGGTCGCGTTCGGCTATCGACGTTTGCGTGGACGCGACGGGATGGGCGGCGGCGATCCCAAGCTGTTCGGCGCGATCGGGTTGTGGCTCGGATGGCAGATGTTGCCCGCCGTCCTGTTGATCGCGAGCATGATCGGGCTCGGCGTCGTCCTCTCCGCGCATCTCAAGGGACGCAGCATGGCCGCCGACACTGCGCTTCCATTCGGCGCGTTGCTGGCGATCGCGGGTTATCCGGCGTGGCTGTTCATGATAGGCCTGACTCCATGATATCGCTCGCTCTTATGCTCGCGTTGCAAGCCGCGACGCCTGCGCCAGCTGCAAATCCAGGTCCGGGCCCGCTCGGCGCGATCGGCAAGCAGAAGCTTCCCGCCAAGGGGTGCGCCGCGTATCTGTGGAGCATGGACGCCGGCCGCCAACTCGTCGCGATGGCCACCGCCGACCCTGCGCAGATCCGCCTCGCGATCGACGGCAAGACGACCGACTATGCGATGGCGACCCAGTCACCCGCGATCGGCTTCGGCTTCGGCGGCGTCACGCAGTATCGCGGCGGCGACGTGACCGCGACGCTCGACATGGCGGTCGCCGTCCGCGCCGACATTTCCGCGGGCGCGACAGTCACGTCCGCGACGCTACGGATCGACCGCCCCGGACGTGATACCGTCGTCATGCCGGTCGGTGGCCTAATCGGCTGTGTCTGATCTGAATTCTGGTGAAACCAAGCCGTCCTCCGTGCGTTACGGTGACGAAGATGGGGGTGAATCGTACACGATTGCCGTCCGTAAAGGGGATCGTGTGACAGCTTCGAACAGCCGGCATCATTGGCTCGCTCTTGCGTTGGTAGCGTCGACAACGGGGTTTGCGGGTATCGGTTCCGCGCAGCTTGCCAAGCCGGGCACCGCCCCGGCCAAGGGTCCCGACGCGCCCAAGCCGAGCGATCAGCCGCAGTCCACCGACCCGCGCTCCGACGCGCCGATCGTTCCCGATGCCGAATTCGACAGCGCGCTGCCGCCGCTCAGCGGTGACCTGAATGCGCCGTTGGAAGCGATGGCGCCGCTGCCTGCTCCGTCAACCCAGGCACCTGCAACGCCCGCAACCGCGACGTCCCCCGCGACCACGATTGCGGGCGACGTCCTGCCGCCGACCGGTCCCAGCGATCCGCAACTCGCTCAACCGCTGACACCGCTGTCGAGCTTCGACACGACCCCGCTCCAGACTGCCGCGGATATCAAGGACAAGGACGCGCCTGAAATCCGCTACGAGACCGCGACCAAGGGTCTCGACAAGGCCGGCGACGGGCTCGAAGGCGAATACAAGGCGCTGTCCGCGCTCGCCGAAGGCAAGGGCAAGGCGGCGAACGCAACGCAGGTTGCGGCGCGCGCCCGCGAGGACGAGGCGCTCGCGGTGCGGTTGCTGAAGTCGCTCGGCTATTACGACGCCACCGCGATCTCGACGATCGAGACGATCCCCGATGCCGACACGACCAAGCCCGCGCGGCTGAAGGCGACTGTCAGCGCGCAGCCCGGCCGGCTCTATTCGCTGTCGTCGATTACCGTGAAGGCGGATCCGACGACGCCCCCGGATCTGGTCCGCACGCAATTGCCGCTCAAGGTCGGCGACCCGATCGAAGCGGCGCGCATCCAGGGCGCCGAGGCGAACGTCAGCCTGACGCTGCCGCAGCAGGGCTATCCGTTCGTCAAGGTCGGCGAGCGCGACATCCTGCTCGACGACCAGACCCCGACCGGTGCGTACACCTTACCCGTCGACACGGGTCCACGCTCATCGTTCGGACAGTTGCGGACCGAAGGCGATCCGGTCTTCAATCTCGAGCATCTGAGCCTGTTCCCGCGGTTCAAGGCGGGCGAACTCTACGACAACCGCATGACCGACGACCTGCGCGATGCGCTGGTGGCGACGTCGCAGTTCTCGACCGTGTCGGTGGAGCCGGTCCGCACCGGCACGATCAATCCCGACGGGACCGAACAGGTCGACCTGCTGGTCCGTCAGAGCGAGGGCAAGCCGCGCTCGCTCGGCGGCAATGTCGGTTTCTCGACCGGACAGGGCTTCCGCGCCGAAGGCACGTGGCAGCACCGCAACCTGTTCCCGTACGAGGGCGCGCTGATCGGATCGGTCATAGCGGGTACGCAGGAACAGGGCGTGTCGGGCACGTTCCGCCGCGCCAACGCCGGTAAGCGCGACAGGACGTTCAGCCTGACCGCCGGCGCGAACCATTCGAATTACGACGCCTATGACGCGTTCACGACCAGCGTCGGCGTCCGCTGGAGCTACGATTCCACACCGATCTGGCAGAAGCCGCTGACCTATTATTACGGCGGCGAACTCGTCGGCACGAACGAAAGCGTCTACGACTTCGCGCAAGGCAGGGACGTCCGCCGCACCTACGGCATCGTCGCGCTGCCGGGCCAGGTCCGGTTCGATCGCTCGGACAATCTGCTCAACCCGACCAAGGGCTATCGCCTGACGCTCAACCTCAGCCCCGAAACATCGGTGCAGGGGTCGGTGAAGCCGTACATCCGGACGATGATCGAGGGGACGTTCTATTACCCCGTCTCCAGCAGCATCGTGATTGCCGGACGTGCCAAGGCCGGCTCGATCCAGGGCGTCGACCGCGACGACCTGGCGCCATCGCGGCGCTATTATGGCGGCGGCGGCGGATCGGTGCGCGGCTATGGCTATCAGCGGCTCGGACCGTTCGATCCCAACGGCAACCCGATCGGCGGGCGCTCGCTCAACGAATTCGCGCTCGAAGCGCGTTACCGGTTCGGCGATTTCGGCATCGTGCCGTTCATCGACGCGGGCAACAGCTATGAGAGCAGCACGCCGAACCTGTCGTCCTTGCGCTACGGCGCGGGCATCGGCGGGCGCTTCTATACCAGCTTCGGCCCGATGCGTATCGACGTCGCGACGCCGCTGAACCCACGCGAGGGCGACGGCAAGATCGCCCTCTACATCTCGATCGGGCAGGCATTCTGATGGCCGAAAACGGCACTCCCGCTGGTGAACGGGGCCCTGCTGAGCGGGACCAGTTCGAGCAGTCCGAAACGGTGATCGTCGAGCGTCGCCCGTTGTGGCAGCGCATCCTGAAATGGCTCGCGATCCTGGTCGTCGGGCTGATCGCGCTCGTGCTGATCGTGCTGTTCGGGATCAACACCGATCCGGGCCGCCGCCTCGTCGCAGACCAGATCGGCGGCTACACCACCGCATCCGGGCTCAACATCAAGGTCGGCCGGATCGACGGGTCGATCTACGGCGCGATGACGCTCAGCGACGTCCGCGTGTCCGATCCCAAGGGCGTCTTCCTGACCAGCCCGAAGCTCGCCGTCGACTGGCGCCCGTTCGCGTTTGCCAACAACCATGTCGACGTGCGCTCGCTGACGACACCGCTGGTCACGTTGCAGCGCCGCCCGGTGCTCAACGCGACGCCGACCGATCCGAACGCGCCACTGCTCCCCGATCTCGACATCGACGTGAACCGGTTGGCGATCGATCGCTTCCTGATCGCCAAGCCGGTGACCGGCCAGACGCATATCGTGAAGATCGACGGCGCGGTGCACATCGCCGACAAGCGCGCGCAGCTGACGACCAACGCGACCGCACTGACCGGCCGCGGTATCGCCGGCGGCGACCGCCTCGTGCTGAAGCTCGATGCGGTGCCCGAGCAGAACAAGCTCGACGTCAACGTGAAGCTGACCGCACCGGTCGGCGGAGTCGTCTCGACGATGGGCGCGTTCAAGGCGCCATTGACCGCGACCGTGGATGGCCGCGGTAGCTGGGCTTCGTGGCAGGGTCGCGCTGTCGCGACGCTCGGAGGCGGGCAGCTGGCGAACCTCGGGCTGACCGCGAAGAACGGCCACATCGAAGTGCGCGGTTCGACGCGTCCCGGCCTGTATCTCGAAGGCCCAGTCGAGCGCCTGACCGCGCCACAGCTCGACGTCGCGATCGACACGACGCTCAACGACCGCAAGGCCGACACGCGGATGACGCTGAAGTCCGACGCGCTCGCGGTCGACGCCGGCGGCCTGATCGATCTCGCCAACAGCCGGTTCGGCAATTTCGCGGTAAACGCGAAGCTGCTGACGCCCGGCGCGATCCTGCCGAACCTGCGCGGTCGCGACGTCACGGCACGCGTCGTTCTCGATGGTGCGTTCGCGACGCCGACGGTCGACTACAAGGTTCGCGCGGCGACGATCGCGTTCGGCGACATGGGGGTGGAAAACCTCTACGCCGAGGGCCTCGCGCGCGTGAACTCCGACCGCATCCTGGTGCCCGTGAAGGCACGTGCGCGTCGCGTGACGGGGCTGAATGCGGCAGTTGGCGGTCTCGCGACCAACGTCGCGATCGACGGCGACTTCGCGATTTCCGGTGTCAACGTCCTCTCCGACAATCTCAAGATCCGCTCGGACAAGATCGACGCGACCGCGGTGGTCGTCGCGAACATGTCCACCGGCCGCTACACCGGTGCGCTGAAGGGCCGGGTCAACAACTACCGCGTCGACGGCATCGGCATCGTCAACCTGACGACCGACGCGAAGCTGGTGCCCGGCCCGAATGGTGGCTTCGGCATCACCGGCCGTGTCGTCGCGCAGACCGCGCAGATCTTTAACGAAGGCGCGCGCAGCTTCCTCGGCGGTAACGCGATCGTCCGCTCGGACATCGGCTACAGCCCGGAAGGCATCGTCACCTTCCGCAATCTCCGGATGAACGCGCCACAATTCCGCGTCACGCGCGGCGAAGGTCGCCTCGATCCCGCCACCGGCGCGGTGCTGGTCGATGCAGACGCGTATTCCACCGTCTACGGCCCGTTGTCCGCCCGTGTGACGGGTAGCGCGACGGCGCCGGTCGTGGTCCTTCGGGCGCCACGTCCGGGCGTCGGCGTCGGACTCGTCAACCTCAACGCGCGGATCGTCGGCCGCGGCGGCGCCTATGCCGTCACCGCGAGCGGCGGCACCAACTACGGCCCGTTCACCGCCGACGTGCTCGTCACGCCGGGCACGCAGCTCGCGGTCGACGTGCGCCGCGTGGTGTTCGCCGGGATCACCGGTCGCGGCCGGATCGTCCAGACTGCGGCCGGGCCGTTCGCGGGTGCGCTCCAGTTCGCCGGGCAGGGCCTGACGGGCAATGTCCGCCTCGCCAACCAGGGCGGCTACCAGCGCGCCGACGTCGCCGCGCGCGCCAACGGTGCCAAGATCCCCGGCATGGTCGACTTCACCATCGGCCGCGCGATCGTCAGCGCGACCGCGGTGCTGACGCCGACTCCGCAGATCGTCGCCGACGCGCAGATCGCCGACATGCGCTACGGAGCGATCGTCCTCTCGGCGGCCCGTGCTAAGGTCAATTACGTCGGCGGCAATGGTACCGCACAGGCGCTGCTGACCGGCTCGAACGGTGTCCCGTTCCGGCTCGCCGTCAACGCCAAGCTCAGCCCCAACAACTACCTGGTCGCCGCACAGGGTCAGGCCAATGGCATCGACTTTCGTACCGTCAACCCGGCGCGCATCCAGGCGGTGAAGGGCGAATATCGCCTGTCGCCGACCCGGATCGACTTCGGTGGTGCGGGCGGTGGTTCGGCACGTCTCGCCGGCAGCTATGGCCGCGGCACGAACGCGCAGGTCCGGCTCGATCGCCTCGACCTCTCGACGTTGTCCGCGCTTATCCCGAACCTCGGCATCGGCGGTAAGGCGACCGGCAGCCTCGACTTCTCGCAGGCAAACTCGGCCGCACTGCCGACCGCCGACGCCCGCGTGACGGTCACCAACTTCACGCGCTCGGGCCTTGCCACCGTCTCCGACCCCGTCGACATCGTGTTCGCCGGGACGCTCGGCGGCGACGGCGCAACCGGTCGTGCACTTGTCCGTCGCGGCACGTCGGTGATCGGCCGGATGGTCGCGAACCTGCGGCCGTTGCCAGCGGGCAACGGCTCGTGGAGCACGCGCCTGATGGCTGCGCCGCTGTCGGGCGGGATCCGCTACAATGGCCCGTCCGCGGTGCTGTTCAGCTTTGCCGCGATCCCCAACCAGCAACTCTCGGGGCCGATCGCGGTCGCGGCGGACTTCTCGGGGCGTCTGCAGGCGCCGCAGCTCAACGGCGTCGTCCGTGCCGACAACCTCACCTACGACAACGAGACCTACGGCACGCGCCTGTCGCAGATGCGGATCGCCGGGCGGTTCTCGAACACCGACCTGCAACTGACGCAGCTCAACGCGAAGGCCGGCGACGGCACCGTGCAGGCGCAGGGCAAGATCGGCTTTGCAGCGGACAGCGGCTTCCCGATCGACATCCGTGCGACCCTGAACAATGCGCAACTCGCGAAGAGCGACGCGATCAGCGCCACCACGACGGGGACGGTCCGCCTCACGCACGATCGCAACGGCGGGCTGATCCAGGGCGATCTCCAGATCCCCGAGGCGCGCTATCAGATCATCCGCCAGGGTCAGGCCGAAGTTCCCGAACTGACCGGGGTACGGCGCAAGAGCGATGTGCGTACGCCACTGTCGACCGATCGGTCGGAGGTGGCGAATGCCGGCTCGTTCAAACTCGACCTCCGGGTACGCGCGCCGAACCAGCTGTTCGTGTCGGGCATGGGCCTCGAATCCGAGTGGGAGATGGACATGCGGATCGGGGGCACCTCCGCCGCGCCGATCGTTACCGGCGGTCTGGATATCGTCCGCGGGACCTATTCGTTCTCGGGCAAGCGGTTCGAGGTCACCAAGGGCCAGATCCGCTTCCGTGGCGGCGCGCTGACCGATCCGGATATCAACATCCAGGCGTCCACCACAACCAGCGACATCACCGTCATCATCAACGTGACGGGTACCGGCCAGCGTCCGCAGATCGCGTTCACCTCGACGCCGACGCTGCCGCAGGATGAAGTGCTCAGCCGCCTGTTGTTCGGATCCAGCCCGGCCAATCTGTCGGCGACCGAGGCGATCCAGCTGGCGTCGGCGCTGAACTCGCTGCGCGGGTCGGGCGGCGGCGGTCTCAATCCGCTCGGCAAGCTGCGCTCGGCGACCGGATTCGACCGGTTGCGCGTGCTCGGCGCCGACGAAGCGACCGGCCGCGGCACCAGCCTCGCGGCGGGCAAGTACATCACGAAGAACGTTTATGTGGAGATCGTGACCGACGCGAAGGGCTTCACATCGACCCAGCTCGAGATCGCGCTGACGAGGGCGCTCAGCCTGTTGTCGGCGGCGGGATCGAGCGGCGGGCAGAGCGCAAGCGTCAAATACACGAAGGACTATTGAGTAAAGATCTCAACAGGATAGGTTCCGTTATGAAACCTACGGCGTAACGCCGGGGCACGAGGATGCAGCATGACCGAACATGTCGACGTGATCGTGGTGGGCGCCGGCATTTCCGGGATCGGCACCGGCTACCACCTCCAGACGCGCTGCCCCGACCGGACCTACATGATCCTCGAGGGGCGGCAGTCGATGGGCGGGACGTGGGACCTGTTCCGCTACCCCGGCATCCGCTCCGATTCGGACATGCACACGCTCGGGTTCGTCTTCCACCCCTGGACGGCGGCCAAGTCGATCGCCGACGGCCCCTCTATCCGCGCCTATGTCGAGGAGACGGCGCAGGCTTATGGAATCGACCGCAAGATCCGCTACGGCCATCACGTCAAGTCCGCTGCGTGGTCGACCGATGACGCCCGCTGGACCGTCGAAGCCACCGGCCCCGACGGCCCGGTGACGCTGACCTGCAACTTCCTCTCGATGTGCGCGGGCTATTACAATTACGCCAAGGCCTATTCGCCCGAGTTCGAGGGCGCGGAGAGCTTTGCAGGGCAGATCGTCCACCCGCAATTCTGGCCCGAGGACCTCGACTATAGCGGCAAGCGAGTCGTCGTGATCGGCAGCGGCGCGACCGCCGTGACGCTCGTGCCGACGATGGCGCAGACCGCCGCGCACGTGACGATGCTCCAGCGCTCACCGACGTACATCGTCGCCCGCCCCGGCGAGGACGGCGTCGCCAACTGGCTACGCGGCAAGCTTCCGGCCAAGGCCGCCTACGGCATCACGCGGTGGAAGAACGTGCTAATGGGCATGGTCTTCTACCGTCTGGCGCGGAAGAACCCGGCCAAGGTGAAGGAGCGGATGATCGGCATGGTCCGCGATCAACTCGGCCCCGACTATGACGTCGCGACGCACTTCACCCCGCGCTATAATCCATGGGACCAGCGCGTCTGCCTGGTGCCCGACGGCGACCTGTTCACCGCGATCAACGCCGGCACCGCCTCGATCGTCACCGACACGATCGCGCGGATCACCCCCGACGGCATCCACCTCGATTCGGGAAAGGACCTGCCCGCCGACGTGATCGTCACCGCCACCGGCCTCGAACTGCAACTGATGAGCGGCGTCGCGTTCAGCCTCGACGGCCAGCCGATCGAGCTTGCCGGGCGGCTCCAGTACAAGGGGATGATGTTCGACGGCGTGCCGAACCTGTCCTCGACTTTCGGCTACACCAACGCGTCCTGGACGCTGAAGGCAGACCTGACCGCGGTGTACGTCTGCCGCCTGCTCAACACGATGAAGAAGCGCGGTCTGCGCCAGGCGACCCCGCACAACGACGACCCGACGATGAAGAACGAAGCGTTTCTCGACTTCAGCTCAGGCTATGTCCAGCGTGCCGCCGCGGCGCTGCCGACGCAGGGAGAGCGCAAACCCTGGAAGCTCAACCAGAACTACGCGCTGGACCTGATGGCCCTGAAGTTCGGCTCGGTCGACGACGCGATGCAGTTCTCGAACCCCGCCAAGGCGAGATCCAGGGTGCCCGCATAATCGAGCGAAGCGGCGTCAGGGGAGCGTTTCGCCCGCTTCGACGCCCCACAGGCCGCTGATCGCGACGAACCCCGCCTGCCCTCTCACGTCCATCCGGCACCAGCCATTGGCGCACTGGCTCAAACGCCCCACGACACCCGGTGCCGCGCGCCAAACCAGCCGGCTCGACGCGCTGGGCTTCTCGCGCAACTCGGCGGGGGTGGGTCCGCGTACGATCGCCGTCCGCGTACCGCTCAGCAGGTTGGCCTGCATCCAGCCCTCCGTCCCGTCGGGGTCGGCGATCTTGCGCCATTGCTTGAAAATCGCGACGACCTTGATCGGCAGATCCTGACGCTGGTACAGCCAGCTCGCCGGATACGTCCGCGCAGGCCCGGTTCGCATGCGCGCGCGCGTTGCCGAGATCGACGCGTAATAGGGCACGCTCCGCTTCGCATCCGCAGCGATCGCAGGGTCCGGCACCAGCGCCACGATAACGAAAGCGGAAAGCGCGGCGGCGAAAATGCGCATGGTCATGTCCTAACTGGCGAAACGACGTCCTATCGCGACGAACCGCTTTGCTCAACCGAAGTTGACGGCTCCACGTTGACGCGCGCGAGCGCCTTCGCCAAGCCATCCGCATGATCGACACACGCCGCTGTCCGAACCCGAAGGTCGTCGTCACCCGCGAACTGGCGGACACGCTGATGGACCGGATGGAGGCGCTGTTCGATACGCATAACAATCGCGCCGATGCCAAGCTGACGCGCGACCAGCTCGTCGCCGCGATGGCGGACTGCGACGTGCTGGTCCCGACCGTGACCGACGACATCGACGCTGCCCTGATTGCCGGCGCTGGCGACCGCCTGAAGCTGATCGCGAACTATGGCGCGGGCGTGAACCATATCGACCTGAAGGCGGCGCGTGCCCGCGGCATCATCGTCACCAACACACCGGGGGTCCTCACCGAGGACACCGCCGACATGACGATGGCGCTGATCCTGTCGGTCCCTCGCCGCCTGGCCGAGGGCGAGAAGCTGGTGCGGTCGGGCCAGTGGAACGGCTGGAGCCCGGGTGGGATGCTCGGCCACCGGATCGGCGGCAAGGCGCTCGGGATCGTCGGGATGGGACGGATCGGCCAGGCGGTCGCGCTGAGGGCGCGCGCGTTCGGGTTGACGATCCATTATCACAGTCGCACCCGCCTACCCGCAGTCCGCGAGGCGCAACTGGCGGCAACGTGGCACGAGTCGCTCGACGAGATGCTCGGCGCGGTCGACATCGTGACGATCCACACGCCGCTCAATCCCGACAGCCGGGACCTGCTCGATGCGCGGCGGATCGCGCTGATGCAGCCGCACGTCTACCTGATCAATGCGGCACGCGGCGGGATCGTCGACGAGGCGGCCTTGGTCGAGGCGCTGGAGAACGGGCGGCTCGCCGGCGCTGGGCTCGATGTCTGGGCGCACGAGCCGGCGATCGATCCCCGCCTGCTCGCGCTGCCCAACGTCGTGATGCTGCCGCACATGGGCTCGGCGACGCTCGAAGGCCGGATGGCGTCGGGCGAACGCGTGATCCAGAATATCCGGATGTGGGCCGACGGCCACCGCCCCCCGGATCAGGTGCTCGACGGCTGGCTGTAACGCCCGAAAACAATCTGGATCAATTGCTAGGAACCGATCCCGCGGTGCGGCATTTGTTGGATACCCCCGGAGAGACAGGAGTATCCCCATGAAGAAGTTCGCCGTTTCCGCCCTGCTGATCGCATCCGCCGTGTCGATGAGCGCCTGCTCGACGCTCAAGGGCGCAGGCATCGGTGCCGCCGGTGGCGCAGGCGTCGCGGCAGCCACTGGTGGTAGCGTCGAAAAGGGTGCTGCCGTCGGTGGTGCGGGTGGCGCAGTGGTCGGCACCGTCGCCGACTGATCCAGCACTTGGTGGGACATGCGGGACTATCGCCCCTGTCCCACCAAACTACGGCATCCGACAGTTTCACGAGCCGCTAATCCTCCCCCGCCCAGGGGGAGGTGGCACCGAAGGTGACGGAGGGGGAGGACGCGGAACGGAGATTTCCCGCTCCTCCCCTTCCGTCTGGCAAGAGCCAGCCACCTCCCCCTGCGGGGGACGACAAATCCAACGCTCCTAGACCGCGCGCATCCAGTGCGTCCGCGTCACCGTCCCGGTCATCACCTTCGACCCGAACGCCTTGATGATCTTGGCCGCATCGGCACTGTTCATCAGCACGACCCGCGTTCCACCCGACGGAAGCGTCTCGATCGCACTGATGGTCGCACCGTGCTTCTTGCACATCGCAACAACCTGAGGCTGCTCGACGCTAACGTTCACCGCGCGCGAGATCGGTACGACGGTCTCGGCAACCTGCTTTTCGACGGCCTGCTTATCGGGGGCCGGCTTGTCTGCGCCGGTCGTCACAAAGCCAACGCCTCGATTGCGATGTAAGGATAGATGGTCATGCGGCATTCCCGGCTCGGAGCGGGAGCGCAAAGCATCTCTCAGTCGCAACCTGCCCGTACGAAGCGCCGCGATGGGTCGAGTATGCGCGCAATGCCCGGAAACGGCAATGGCCGCGCTACGTCCGCACCTTCAGCAGGGCCAGTCCGAAGCCGATGAAGATCCCCCCCGTCACCCGGTCGAACGCCCGCCGCAGCGCTGGCCGTGTCAGGTATCTGGCGAGGGTCCGCCCACCCGCCGCATAGATGCCGTACCAGATGCTCTCGACCACCGCGAAGGTCGCGACGAGGATCGCGAACTGCGGTGCCTGCGGCGATGCGCGATCGACGAATTGCGGGAGAAAGGCCGCGGCGAATAACAGCAGCTTGGGGTTGCTGATACCGATGACGAACCCGCCGCGGAACAGCCGGCGGGCGGAAACCGTCACCGGCAACGCGTCCGCGCCGACGTCGATCGGAGACCCTGCACCGCGCCATGCCTTGATGCCGAGAAATATGAGGTACGCGACACCCGCATAGCGCAACGCATCGAACACGCGGGGCCATGCCGCCAGCAACGCCGAAACACCCGCCGCCGACGCCGCCAGCACGAGCACCAGCGCGGTCAGGCACCCCGCCATCGCCGCGATGCTGCGGCGCATACCGAACGTCACGCTGCGCGTCATGACGTGCAGCATGTTCGGCCCTGGCGTCCCGCACAGCAGGACTATCGCAACCACGAACAGCCACCATGCGTGCAGCGTCATATTTGCCCCTTGCCCTTTCGATAGACCGTCTCGGAACGACTAGCGTAACG
Organism: Sphingomonas fucosidasi; assembly: GCF_036663855.1. Classification (NCBI taxonomy): domain Bacteria; kingdom Pseudomonadati; phylum Pseudomonadota; class Alphaproteobacteria; order Sphingomonadales; family Sphingomonadaceae; genus Sphingomonas; species Sphingomonas fucosidasi. The sequence goes on from NZ_JAXOJR010000002.1 coordinate 319,854, forward strand.
CTGGTCGTTCCGGCACCCCGCCGAGAGACGGTATCCGGGCATAGCGCGTCATCCCGAACCAGATCGAACGCTCCAGACCAAACCCGTTACCCCAGCGAAAGCTGGGGTCTCGTCATGAGACTCCGTTCGCCTGTCACGAGGGAGACCCCAGCTTTCGCTGGGGTGACGGAATTTTTAATGGATTGGCGACTCATCACAGGCACGATGCAGCCCGACACCTCAAGCAAGTGCACGGGAGATGGCCCCGCGAAGCCGCTGCGCCTCAATCGCCCGTCAAAATCCGATCGACCAACTGCCCGACACTCGGCACGAACCCGTTGGAATAGAACGGGTCCTTCTTGAAATTATACGCCGCATGGCCCGCGAACATCAAATTCTGGTCGATGTCGCCGCCGTGCGCGATGTCCTGCAGCGTCTTCTGGATGCAGAAGCTGCGCGGGTCGGCCAGCCGCCCGGTCGAGTTCGTCTCGGTATCCGCCCAGCTGGAGAACGAGCATTGCGACAGGCAGCCCATGCAGTCCGCCTGGTCCTTGCGGATCATGCCCTTCTCGGTCGGGCTGACGAACACCAGCGTGTTGTCCGGCGTCTTGAGCGCATCGGTATAGCCCTCGCCGAACCACTGGCGCGCGCGTAGCAGGTCGTTGCGCGTGACCCAGAAGTTCTTGCCCTTCACGCCGACGTCGAGCTGGAAGACGTGATCGCCGGCCTCCTGCGTCGAGAACGCGACCTGACGCTCGGACCGCGCCTCGAGCGAGCGCAGGAACGGATTACGCACCGCCGACGAATAGAACCCGGTCGGCGAGAACTTGTGCAGCAGCACGTCGCCGGGCTCGATCTCGGTCAGCGCGTCTTTCCACCCCTGCGGGATCGGGCTCTCGCGCGTCAGCAGCGGCCGGGTGCCGAACTGGAACGCGATCGTGCCGAGTTCCGGATTGTCGATCCAGTCGTTCCAATCGCGTAGATACCAGACGCCGCCCGCCATCACGATCGGCACGTCGTCGCTGATGCCGCCCTCACGCATCACGTCGCGCAGTTCCTTGACGCGCGGATACGGGTCCTGCGGCTTCAGCGGGTCCTCAGCGTTCGACAGGCCATTATGGCCACCTGCAAGCCACGGATCCTCGTACACGACCGCGGCAAGCCACTCGGCCGCCTTCGAATAAGCACGCTTCCACAACGCACGAAACGCGCGCCCCGAACTGACGATCGGCAGATAGCTGACGCCGTAGGACGCGGTGATCTCGCTGAGCTTGTACGGCATCCCCGCACCGCAGGTGACGCCGGCGACCTTGCCGCGCGTGCGTTCGAGGACACCGTGCAGGATCCGCTGCGCGCCGCCCATTTCCCACAGCACGTTGATGTTGATCGCGCCCTTGCCGTCGGCGATCTCGTACGCGCGCTCGACCTGCTGGACAGCGCCTTCGATCGCGTACTGGACGAGTTCCTCGTGCCGGTCGCGCCGCGTGAGCGCCGCATAGACCTGCGGGATGATCTTGCCATCGGGATCGTAGCTGTCGGCGTTGACCGCCGAGACGGTGCCGATGCCCCCGGCCGCAGCCCAGGCGCCGGCCGAGGCGTGGTTGGTCGCCGCGACGCCCTTGCCGCCTTCCACCAGAGGCCAGACTTCCCGACCGTTATAGACGATAGGCTTCAGGCCCTTGAACACGACGTCACCTCTCCCGGAAAATACGGCCTACTAGAGCGCACGGACGCATCGTGCGAGCAAAATTGCGACCTAAGACAGCGCACCGGGCCGCTGCAACGCGGCTTCGTACAGATCGCGGTAGCGGGCGATCATCACGCCCTCGTCAAACTCGGCACGCGCCTTGGCCTGGTTCGCCGCTCCGACCGAGGCGCGCAGCGCAGGATCGGACACCAACGCCTGCAATGCATCGCGCAACCGGACTTCGTTGGCGATGTCGGTCACGAACGGCAAATTCTCGGGCGCCACCATCCGCTTCAGGTCGCCGACCGGATAGCTCGCGATCGGCAGCCCCGCCGCCATCGCCTCGACCACCGAGATCGGAAACTGCTCGCTCCGCGACGACAGCGCGAGCATGTCGAAATGGCCGATATACCGGTACGGCCGATCGAGAAATCCGGGCAGCACCAGCTTGTCTGCCATCCCCATCGCCGCGGCGGCCTGCAGGATATTGGCGCGCTCCGGCCCCTCGCCGACGATTACCAGCCGCACCCGGCCCGACACGCCGCCGACCGCCCGCACCAGCGCGGTCAGGTCCTTCACCTCGCGCAGGCCCGCCAACGCGCCGATCACGACTTCCTTGGCGTTGCGCGTAAATCCGGGGATCGCCTTGGGTTCGGGCTTCTGCGCGTAATAGGCGGTACCGATGCCGTTGACGATCCGGTGGACGCGCTCGCGCGGCTGTTTCCAGGTGTTCAGCGCGATCCCCTCGAGCACCTCGGACGGCACCGCCAGCGCATGCGCTGCGCCCAGCGCGAGCCGCCGATAGATGTTGCGCTCGATCTTGAGCCCGCCGGCCTCGTCGGCGTTGAACCCGTCCTCGTGATGGACGAGCGGCGGGGCGCCCTTCGCGAACGCACGGCGCGCCATCGCCCCGTCGATCGCACCCCAATTATACGTCAGCACCAGGTCGAACCGCCGCATATACTGCGCGATCGCCTCATAGCGCTTGACCGAGGGCTTGCCGGTCAGCGGCGGCGGAGTCTGCGCGATCTCGTAGCGGATACCCTTCGCGATCGAATCCCGCGCGCTGGTCTGCTCGGGCATCCCCGATACGATGGTATGCTTCGCGCGATCCCCGAACGCGTTCATCAACCGAACCGCCCGCGCCTCCTTGCCGCCGAGGTCGAACGAGGAGTGGAGATGGAGGATGTTCACGGGTGCGGCCATGCTGAGGCGATGCCGATTTATCGGGGCAGTATCAAGAGCGAGACCTTCGCCGGCGGGCATCGGCCGTGAAGCTTATGGGCAGCTCGGACCGTCGATCAAAGCCCGAAGCGAAACCCGTAGCCGAGACCCAGCGTGAACTGCGTCCGCTGCCCGCGTTCGCGGATCAGCGGCGAGTCGCCTGCCGGCGCGCCCAGGCGATCGAGCCCGGTGAACAGCGTGACGGCACTGCGACGGTCGAGCGGCCGGATCATCACCCCGCCCAGACCATAGGACACGATGCCTCCATCGGCGTCGTAACGGGCCAGCCCTGTCCTCGACGATTGCCCTGCGTCGATCCCGAAATAGGTCTGCGTATAGTCGCTGCTCGCCGCCGCGATACGCGGGCCGACGCTCGCCATCATGCGGCCGAGCCGAGCCTGGTAGTTGACCGATGCTTCGGCGACGACGCCCTCGTGACCACCGAAGCCGCGCCGGACCTCGCCGCGGATACGCCATTCGCGACGCGGTCCGAACTGGCGTTCGACGAAGCCCCCGACTTCGGCCGCTGCCTTGACGTTACCCATGCCGACCAGCGCGTCGCTGCCGCCGGAGATCAGGAACGGGGAGCCGCCATTGTCCTCGTTGCGTCCGAACGCGACCTTCACCAAGGGCCCGGCGCGCCAGCCGTCGCGGTTGATCGCGTTCCAGCCGACACCCTCGACCACCGATGCGAACAGGACGTCCGAATATGCCAGCCGCAGGTTGGGGAAGAGCGACACCGACATGTCGCGGGAACCCTGCCAGGCTGGCGTGACTGCGGCCGCAGCGCCGATGGTGAGGCTCCACCCCGCTGGCGCGGATGGCTGCATCCGCGCCAGCGGGGGCGCGTCGTCAGGCGCCGTCTGCGCATAGGCGGGCGCCGCCGCCAGGATCGCAACTGCCATCGTCACATACCGCATCATGCCACCCCTCGCAGACGCGCTTCCTATCCGGCACGAGAAGGTTTTGGCAATCTATGGCTCTCGCGCACGCGTTGACCCTCTGTGGTTCCCGCTGTGGCCTAGGCCGCGAAGACGTCCTTGCCGATATGCGTGATCCGGCATGCCAGATCCGCCTCGCCGCTCGCCACGACGTAGAAGTCGCCCGCATCCGCGATGCCGGTCGTGAAGACGACGTTGTCGAGGTACATCCGGTCCTTCAACGGCTCGGTCAGTTCGGGGTTCGGTTCGAGCAGCGCGGTATGCTGCGTCGCGACCGTGATCGACGGATCGTCCTTGTCGAGGATCGACCAATAGGTGCGGTAGATGCCGACGATTCCCGACGGCTCGACGCCATGCCACAACGTCAGCCAGCCGCGATCGGTCAGGATCGGCGGTGCACCGCCGCCCATCCGCGCGGTCGCGACGGTGGCGGCATGCGGGCGGATGCCGGGCTTGTCGTGCGGTTTCCAGTGGAGCGCGTCGGGCGAGCGCGACAGGTTGATCGAGGGTCCGCTGCGCCATTCGCTGCCGGGCGGGTACGCGAAATACAGGTCGCCGAGCGGCCGCGTCTGCGCCCAATACTGCCCGTCGATCAGCCCCTCGAAGATCAGCATGTCCTTGTTCTGGTGATCCAACACGATCCCTTCGAGCTGCCAGTCGAGCGCGTCGGCGGACGAATACAGCGTCGTCGAATGCCGCTCCGGGCTGACCGAACAGGTGGTCATCAGATAGCGATCGCCGACCTTCGAGATCCGCGCATCCTCGACGCCGTAGCATTGGTACGACGCGCGCGGCGCGATCGCCTTGTCGTAATGCACCGCCACCACCGAACGGCCCTCGGCATCGAGCTCGACCGGCAACAGCCACGACAGCGATGTCAGCGCCATCACCTTCCACCCGCCGCCAGGGATCAGGAATTTCCGCGGATCCTTCGTATCCACCATCGTCAGTGGCCAGGCGTCGAGAACGTAGCCGCCGTCCTCCCAGCGGATCGCGTGGACGTTGCCGTCCCTGATCGGCTTTTTCAGCGCCTCCGCCACCCGCACCATCAACAGCAGATTGCCGTTCGCCAACCGCGTCATCCCCGGATTGAACGCGCCGAGCACATAGGTCTCGGCGTCCACCTTGCCTGCCAGCGGCGAGCGCGACAGGTCGATGTCGGCGGGGGTGAAGACGAGCTGGTCGAACATGCTATTCTCCTTCGATTTACGTCCGGCGACATCGCCCTACCTACTCCGTCATCCCGACGAAAGTCAGGACCCAGAGCCATGAAGGACGGCGCCCCGTTACTCTGGATCCTGACTTTCGTCAGGATGACGGGCCGGCGTGTCGTGATCAGGAGCGCTTACTCCCCCTCAAGCGCCCGCGGGACGATCACGATCTGCTGGATCACGGTGCGCGTCGGCTGCGTCAACACGAACTCCACCCCGACCGCGATGTCTTCCGCGCGCAGCATCTGCTCCGCCTCGATCATCTGGCGCTGCTTGTCGTCGGGCACGTCGGGATATTGCATGTTCGAGCCGACCTTGCCCGGTTCGACCAGCGACACCTTGACCCCCTTCGGCCCCACTTCGCGCCGCAACGCCTCCGAAAACCCGGCGATGCCCGACTTGATCCCGGCATATACCGTCGAGCTAGGCCCGAGGATATGCGCGCTCAACGACCCGATGATGACGATGTCGCTGATCGGCGTCATCCGGTGCGCAGCATGGTGCGCGCTGAGCAGGTACGCGGTGAAGTCGACCGCGATCGCATAGCGCAGCTCGTCCTCGCTCATCTGCATCAGGCCGCCCGCCGCGACCGCCGCGTTGATGACGGTGATGTCGAAGCCGCCGAGATATGCTTCGCCTGCATCGAAGAACGCGCGGACCTTGTCGGGATCGGCGAGCTCGGTGATCATCCCGTCGCCCTCGCCGACCTGGCGAATGCGGGCGAGCGCGTCCGCCAGATAACGTGCGTCGCGCCCGCAGATGAAGACCTTCGCCCCCTCTGCCGCCAGCAGCACCGCGATCGCCCGCCCGATCCCGGTGGTCCCCCCGGTAATGATCGCGCGGCGGCCCTTCAGCGGGCGAACGGTCGTGTGGGCGTCGGAGAGTTCGGTCATCAAGTATCCCGGCTTGTCAGCAGATTATCGGCCAGCGGTACGCGGCCCCGCCCTCCCCTAAGCGCGGATCGCCGCCCCCTCAAGCGCACGCGCGAGCAACCGGTCGATCGGCGCCTGCACGATCGTCTCGGTCAGCGTCGGCGCGTGCCCGACCCCCGGCACCGTCACCAGTTCGACCTGGTCGAGCGACGCCGCCATCCGCTCCGCCGTCGCCGCCGACAACAGGTCGGACCGGCCGCCGCGGACGATCAGCGTCGGCACGTCGCGGAGCGATCCCAGCGCCTGCCACATGTCCGGCCCCGCCTCGTTGCCGGGCACGCGGAACGGCTCCGCGATCTTCACGTCGTAATCGAGCACGATCCGCCCCGAACTGTTGAGCCGGTACAGCCGCTTGGCCATCGCCAGCCAGTCCTCGATCGCGAAGTCGGGATAGACGTCGTCGTTATTTTCCGCGACGCACCGCGCGGCGTGCATCCAGGTCGGGAACACGCTGGCCTTGCCGACATAGCCGCGGATCCGCGACAGCCCCTGCGCATCGATCTCCGGCCCGACATCGTTCAGCAACGCGCCGAGCATCCGTCCCCGCGACGGCCCCGCCATCAACCCCGCCATCAACATCGTGACGATGCCCCCGAGCGACGTGCCGAATGCGATGTACCGATCGATCGCCTGCTCGGTCAGCAGCGCCTCGACGTCTTCGACATAGGTCGTCGGGACATAGGATGTCGGATCCTTGGCGTAGGCGCTCTCGCCCCGCCCGCGAAAGTCGATCGCGATCACCCGCCAGCGCCCCGCCAGCCGCGCCGCCAGCGCATCGAAATCGCGCGCGTTGCGGGTCAGTCCGGGCATGCAGAGGATCGGCGGCTGCCCTTCCGCCCCGCCCGGATAGTCGCGCGCATGCAATTTGAGGCCGTCGCCGGACGACCAATAGAGGTTTTCGTAAGCGGCCATGGTTGCGTCCTTCGGGTAGCGGCCACCATATCGCCGCATGCCTATCGACCCGCAAGCCTATCGCCCCGAAGCTGCACTCTTGACGCTCGGGGACGCGTTCTTCGATCCGGTCGCGCCGGCCGACTTCCCCGAGACGCAGCTTCGTTTCCGCAACGACCGCGCCGCCGCGCAGGTCGGGCTCGATACGCTTGCCGACGAGGAATGGCTCCGGCATTTCGGTCGGTTCGAGCCTTTGCCGAACACGCTCCCCCAGTCCTTCGCGCTGCGCTATCACGGCCACCAGTTCCGCACCTACAATCCCGATCTCGGCGACGGCCGCGGCTTCACCTTCGCGCAGATGCGCGACGACCGGAACCGCCTGATGGACCTCGGCACCAAGGGCTCGGGCCAGACGCCGTGGAGCCGCGCCGGCGATGGTCGCCTGACGCTCAAGGGCGGCATCCGCGAGATCCTCGCGACCGAGATGCTGGAGGCGCTCAACGTCCCCACCTCACGCACGCTGTCGCTGATCGAGACCGGCGAGCAATTGCAGCGCGGTGACGAACCCAGCCCGACCCGCTCCGCCGTCCTCGTCCGCCTCAATCACAGCCATGTCCGCATCGGCAGCTTCCAGCGCCTCGCCTACGACCGCGACGAAGCCGGCCTTCGCAAGCTCGTCGGCTACACGCTGCGCAACCTGTACGACGAGGACAGCGACGACCCGGCCCGCCTGCTCGACCTCGTCGTCGCCCGCACCGCGCGCCTCGCGGCGCGCTACATGGCGGCCGGGTTCGTCCACGGCGTGCTCAATTCGGACAACATCAACGTCACCGGCGAGAGCTTCGACTACGGCCCCTGGCGCTTTGCCCCGACCTGGGACCCTACCCTCACCGCCGCCTATTTCGACCACCAGGGGCTCTACGCGTTCGGCCGCCAGCCCGAGGCGATCCACTGGGACGTGATGCAGCTCGCGGTCGCACTCCGTCAGATCGCCGAGAGCGAGCCGCTTGTCGCCGCGCTCGACCAGTTCGGCCCGCGCTATCAACCCGAAGTCACGCAGGCGATTCTCTGGCGCCTCGGCGTCCGCCCATGCGATCCCGACAGCGACCGCGACCTCGTCCAGGCCACCGAACGCGCACTCCGCACCTCGGGCGTCGGCATCGACCGCTTCTTCTTCGACGCGTTCGGCGGAAACCTGCCCGAAACCTACGCTGAACCCTGGACCGAAGTCCGCGCCGCCCTCGCGTCCTACGGACCCCGAAAAGACCGCTCGCACGCCTATTGGTCGGGCGAACCTTGCAGCATGCTGATCGACGAAGTGGAGGCAATCTGGGCGCCGATCGCCGAACACGACGACTGGGCGCTGTTGAACGACAAGGTCGCCGCGATCCGCAACATGGGAGACGCGCTTGCCGAATAATTGGAATCATTCCTGATTTGAGGCAAGAGCAGCGCCATGTCCGACGAGATCATCTCCCACGAACCCGCCACCGGCGCGGTCCTCTGGCGCCATCCGGTCGGCGACGTCGATGCGGAAGTCGCCTGCGCCCGCGCCGGCTGGTCGAGCTGGGCATCGAAACCACTCGCCTTCCGGATCGAGACGATGCGACGCTTCGCCAACATCGTCCGCCAGCGCAATGACGCGTTCACCGACCTGATCGCACGCGAGACCGGCAAGCCGATCTGGGAAGCGCGCGGCGAGGTCGAGACGGTCATCGCCAAGGTCGACATCTCGGTCAGCGCCTATGCCGATCGCACCGCGCAGCGCCGCCTCGAAGCAACGATGGGCTCGCGCATCGCGGTCCGCCACAAGCCGCACGGTGTGCTTGCGGTGCTCGGGCCCTACAACTTCCCCGCACACCTTCCCAACGGGCACATCGTCCCCGCCTTGATCGCCGGCAACGCGGTCGTCTTCAAGCCGTCGGAAAAGACTCCCGCGGTCGGCGCGTTCCTGGTCGAATGCTTTCGCGCCGCGGGTGTGCCGGCCGAGTGCATTCGGCTCGTCATCGGCGGCCCGAACGAAGGCAAGGCCCTTGCCGCGCATCCCGATATCGACGGCCTGTTGTTCACCGGCTCCGCCAGCACCGGCCTGGCCCTCAACCGCGCGTTCGCCGACAAGCCCGAAAAGATCCTCGCGCTCGAGATGGGCGGCAACAACCCGATCGTCGTCTGGGACACGCCCGACCTGCACACCGCCGCCGTACTGATCATCCAGTCCGCCTTCACCACCGCCGGCCAGCGCTGTACCGCCGCGCGCCGCCTGATCGTCGACACCAGGCTCTACGATCCGCTGATCGCCACGCTCGACAAGATGGTCGGCCGGATCATCGTCGGCGAACCGCACGCGAACCCCGCGCCGTTCATGGGACCGGTAATCGACAACGAAGCCGCGGAACACCTGACCGAGAGCTTCCTCGAACTGCTTACCCTCGGCGGTCGTCCGATCCGCCATCTCGAGCGCCCGGTCGCGGACCTGCCGTTCCTCAAGCCCGCGTTGATCGACGTCACCGATATTGCCAATCGCCCCGATGTCGAGCTGTTCGGCCCGCTGCTGCAGATCGTCCGCGTCGACGATTTCGACGCCGCGATCGCCGAGGCGAATGCCACCCGCTACGGCCTGTCCGCCTCGCTGATCAGCCAGACGCCCGCGCTGTACGACCGCTTCTGGGCGAACATCCGGGCGGGCATCGTCAACTGGAACAAGCCGACCAACGGCGCCTCGTCGGGGGCGCCGTTCGGCGGCATCGGCTGGTCGGGCAACCACCGGCCGAGCGCCTATTACGCCGCGGATTACTGTGCCTACCCGGTCGTCAGCAGCGAATCCGAAAGCGCGCGTGCGAGCATCGGCATCGGTCTAAGCGACGGCTGAGCGCCTCCAATCTGATCCTCCCCCGCCAGGGGGAGGTGGCTGGCACTTGCCAGACGGAGGGGGAGGTAAGCGACGACCTATGCTCCGTGTCCTCCCCCTCCGTCGCTGCGCGCCACCTCCCCCTGGCAGGGAAGGATCGCTCGGTTTGGACGGCTGCGCGCCGCAGCCTGCCCCCCGCAAAAGCAATCCTACCCCCCGCCAAAGCATCATTCGGTTGCGGCGCAGCGCGTTGCCGCCCATCTTTCATCCCATGGCAAGCCTCCTAGACCCTACCGCCCGCGGGCGCGTCATCCTCGTCGGGGCTGGCCCGGGCGATCCCGGTCTCCTCACCGTCCGCGCGGTGGAGGCGCTGAAGACCGCCGACATCGTCGTGCATGACGGACTGATCGACCCGCGCGTGCTCGACATCGCGCCGCCGTCGGCGCAGCGCATCTCGGTCGCCAAGCAGCGTGCCCGCCACACGCTGCCGCAGGAAGCGATCAACGCGCTGATCATCGCGCATGTGAAGACCGGCGCGATCGTGATCCGCCTGAAGGGTGGCGACCCGTTCGTATTCGGTCGCGGCGGCGAGGAAGTCGAGGCAGTCCGCGCCGCCGGGCTCCCTGTAGAAGTAATCCCCGGCGTCTCCGCTGCGCTGGGGTGCGCCGCCGAAGCAATGCTGCCGCTCACCCACCGCGATCACTCCAGCGCGGTCAGCTTCGTCGCGGGCCAGTGCAAGGGGCTCAGCGAGCAGAACTGGGCCGGGCTCGCCGGACAGGGCCGTACGCTGGTGATCTACATGGGCATCGCCTCCGCAACCGACATTGCCGACAAGTTGATGGCGGACGGCGTCGCGCCCGACATGCCGGTGGCGGTGCTGGAACGTGGCACGTTGGAGGGCAGCCGCGCGATCCGCACCTTGCTCGCCGATCTCGGATCGATGGTGACACGCGAGGCGGTAGAGAGCCCCGCGATCATCGTCGTCGGCGAAGTCGTCGAACTGTCGGACGCCGAAGACAAACTGGCCCGCTGGGCCCGCGTAGCAGAGGACGCCGCCGCATGAAGCTGTTGACCGGAAACGACCTTCCCACCGGCGACGTCGTCTGGTGGACCGGCAACGGCTGGTCGCGCCACGTCGAGGACGCGGTCGACGTCGGCGTGTCGGGTGAATCCATCCTTCAGGCCGAAGAAGGCGCCCGCCGCGTCAACGTCCCCTACCTGATCGAGGCGACCCAGACCGACGAAGGCCCCCGCCCCGCCCACATCAAGGACCGCATCCGCGCGCTCGGCCCGACTATGCGGCCCGACCTGACCCTCAAACCCGCCGATCCGAACGCGGGGAGCTGGGTGATATGATTCACGCAAAGCCTGTCCTGAGCGAAGTCGAAGGGGCGCTAAGGCGCGAAGAGGTTCAAAACCAGAAGGTGTTTCACGCGGAGACGCGGAGACGCGGAGGTGTTGCGCTTGCCGCGCAGCGGCCTTCACGCTCGCTGGCCGTGAAAGATTTATTGCCCGCTAACGCGGGACCTCCCCCTTCTTCTTTCTCCTCCGCGTCTCCGCGTCTCCGCGTGAACAAAATTCTTCTGAATCATTTCGCGCCATCGCGCCTTCGCGTGAACCAAAACTTCTCCGGAACCCCGCATGTATAAATACGACGAATATGATCAAGCGATCGTCGACCAGCGCGTCGATGAATTCCGCGACCAGGTCCGCCGCCGCCTCTCGGGCGAGCTGACCGAGGACCAGTTCAAGCCGCTGCGGCTGATGAACGGCCTGTACCTCCAGCTGCACGCATACATGCTGCGCGTCGCGGTGCCGTACGGGACGCTCGACGGGCGCCAGATGCGGAAGCTCGGCCACATCGCGCGCAAATACGATCGTGGTTACGGCCACTTTACCACGCGCCAGAACATCCAGTTCAACTGGATCCAGCTCGACCAGACCCCGGACATCCTCCAGGAGCTGGCGACGGTCGAGATGCACGCCATCCAGACCAGCGGCAACTGCATCCGCAACATCAGCTCCGACCAGTTCGCCGGCGCCGCCGCGGACGAGGTCGCCGACCCGCGCCCCTGGGCCGAGCTGATCCGCCAATGGTCGACGTTCCACCCGGAATTCACCTACCTCCCGCGCAAATTCAAGATCTGCGTGATCGCAGCGGACGAGGATCGTGCGGCGATGCGGCTGCACGATATCGGTATCGGTCTTCACGTCCGCGACGGCGAACTCGGCGCGAAGATCTTCGTCGGCGGCGGCATGGGCCGCACGCCGATGATCAGCCACGAGATCCGCGATTTCGTCCCCGCCGACGATCTGATGAGCTATCTCGAGGCGTGCCTGCGCGTCTATAATCGCTACGGCCGCCGCGACAACATCTACAAGGCGCGGATCAAGATCCTGCTGCACGAGATCGGCCCTGACGAATATCGTCGCCAGGTCGAGGAGGAATTCGCCGCGGTGAAGGGCCTCGGCCTTGATCCGCCGCGCGCGGAGCTCGAGCGGATCACGAGCCATTTCGGTGCGCCCGCGTTCGACGAGGCCGCGTCCACCGAGATCGACCGCAGCGATCCCGACTTCGCGGTCTGGCTCGACCAGAATGTGAAGGCGCACAAGCAGCCCGGCTATGCGATCGTCAACATCAGCCTGAAGCCCGTCGGCGGCATCCCCGGCGACGCGTCGGCGGACCAGATCGACGTGATGGCCGATCTCGGCACGCGCTACAGCTTCGACGAACTGCGCGTGACGCATGCGCAGAACATCGTCCTGCCGCACGTCCGCATGGCCGATCTGCACGCGGTGTGGTCGACGCTGAACGAGGCGGGGCTGGCCGAGGCCAATCTCGACCTGATCAGCGACATCATCGCCTGCCCCGGCTTGGATTATTGCAGCCTCGCCAACGCGCGATCGATCCCGCTCGCGCAGAAGATCGCAACCCGCTTCGGCAGCCTCGATCGCCAGCGCGACCTAGGCGAGTTGAAGCTCAAAATCAGCGGCTGCATCAACGCCTGCGGGCACCACCATGCGGGCCACATCGGCATCCTCGGCGTCGACAAGAAGGGCACTGAGAATTACCAGCTCTCGCTCGGCGGCTCGGGCGCGGAGGATGTGAGCCTCGCGAAGATCACCGGGCCCGGTTTCTCCGAGGACGGCGTGGTCGACGCGATCGAGCGCGTCACCGACCGGTATCTGCAGGTCCGCGACCCCGGCGAGCGTTTCCTCGACACCTACCGCCGCGTCGGCTTCGAGACGTTCAAGGAGGCGATCTATGGATAACCCGATCGTCACCGCACATCAAACCGTCACCCCAGCCCCCCCATCCGTCACCCCAGCGAAAGCTGGGGTATCCCGGTGGAGCACGCCCGGCCCGAACCACGAGATCCCAGCTTTCGCTGGGATGACGAGGATGCTGGCTGGCATGACGGGCGCATTGCGTGGATCGGGAGAGAAAGCATGAGCGACACCCTACTCCGCTTCCGCGACGACGAGCCGCATGACGAGCCCGCGGTGACGCTCGATTCGTTCATCGGTCAGAGCAACGCGGCGGCGGTTCGCCTCGAGGCGGGCGACGATGCGCGCGCGCTGTTGCCGCAGATCGACCAGCTCGCGCTGATCGAGGTTAGCTTTCCCGGCTACCGCGACGGCCGTGGCTATTCCTCCGCGCGAATCCTGCGCGAGGCGGGCTATACCGGCGAACTGCGTGCGCAGGGCGACGTGCTGGTTGACCAGATCCCGCTGATGCGGCGCTGTGGGTTCGACAGCTTCGCACCCCAGGCGCCGATCGACATCGACGTGCTGCGTGCGAGCCTGGAGCGGTATGACACGCCGTACCAGAAGGCGGCGGACGGAGCGGTTCCGGTATGGAAGCTGCGCCATGGGTGAGCCCGCGCGCAAGCTCGACATGATCGACGTCACACCGGCATTCACGCGTGAGGATGCGCTCGCGATGCAGATGCGCTTCGAAGGCGTGTCGGCGCAGGACATGCTGCGCGAGTTGCTGGTCGGCGAGTTGCGCGGGCGGATCGCTTCGGTGTCGTCGTTTGGCGCAGAGTCGGCCGTGTTGCTGCATATGGTGGCGCAGGTCGATGTCGACGTGCCGGTGATCTTCACCAACACGCAGAAGATGTTCGGCGAGACGCTGGCGTATCGCGACGAGCTTTCGGAAAAGCTGGGGCTGACTGACCTGCGCGTGTTCCGTCCCGATCCGCGGTTGCTCGCCATCAAGGACAATACGGGGTTGCGGTGGTCGTACGATCCGGATGGGTGTTGCGATCTGCGCAAGGTCGAGCCGTTGCGGCGGGCGTTGGCGCCGTTCGATGCTTGGATTTCGGGGCGTAAAGGCTTCCAGTCGGGGACTCGCAAAGCGTTGCCGCGGTTCGAGGAGGATGAGGGCCGGTTGAAGATCAACCCGCTGGCGGATTGGGACAAGGCCAAGCTCGACGCCTATTTCGCCGAGCATGAATTGCCGCGGCATCCGCTGGAGGCGCAAGGCTATCTGTCGATCGGCTGCGCGCCGTGCACGACCAAAGTCGCCCCCGGCGAAGACCCGCGCGCAGGCCGCTGGCGCAGTTTCGACAAGGTCGAATGCGGCATCCACGCGCCGACCGATTACGATCCGATGATCTGATCCAATTCCCTCGCCCCTCCGGGGAGAGGGAGGGAGGAGCCACTTGGCGACGGAAGGGAGAGGGGCGTTGGGATGAACCGTCCCGAGCCTCACTCCCCTCTCCCTTCCCACGGCAAGAGCCGCGGGCCCCTTCCCTCTCCCCGGAGGGGAGAGGGACACGATGGCCTCAATACTCGGCGAGATCCGAGAACTTCGTGATCGTCGGATCGAACTTCATCCGCACCTTGCCGGTCGCGCCGTGGCGCTGTTTCGCGATGATCAGCTCGGCCAGGCCGTACACCCGCTCCATCTCCGCCGCCCACGACGCATGGTCCTCGAAGATCTTCGAGCTGTCGCCTTCCGCCGGCCGCTTGGGCTCCTTCGACGCGACGTAATAATCCTCGCGGTACACGAACCAGACCATGTCCGCGTCCTGCTCGATCGACCCCGACTCACGAAGATCCGACAGCATCGGCGTCTTGTCCTCGCGTGATTCCACGGCACGCGACAGCTGCGACAGCGCCAGCACCGGCACGTTGAGATCCTTCGCCAACGTCTTCAGCCCGCGCGAAATCTCGGAGATTTCCTGGACGCGGTTGCCGTCCTTGCTCTTGCCGGAGCCCGACAGCAGCTGGAGGTAGTCGACGACGACGAGCCCGATCTCGTTGTTGTGCCGACGCTGCAACCGGCGCACGCGCGTGTGCAGCGCGCCGATCGAGAGGCCGCCGGTGTCGTCGATGAACAGGGGCAAATTCTCCAGCTCGGCGGCGGCGGCGGCGAGCTGCGCGAACTCGGTGCGGCTGATCTTACCCATGCGGAGCGATTCCGACGAGATCTGCGACTGCTCGGCGAGAATACGCGTCGCCAGCTGATCCGCGGACATTTCCAGCGAGAAGAACGCGACCTTCGCACCGACCGAGTCTTTCGGTGCGATGCCGTCGGCCATGTCGCGCATCCAGCGCCGCGCTGCGTTGAACGCGATGTTGGTAGCGAGCGAGGTCTTGCCCATGCCCGGACGGCCGGCGAGGATCATGAGATCGCTGTGATGCATGCCGCCGATCTTCGCGTTGATCGAATCGATGCCGGTGGTGACGCCCGACAGATTGCCACCCGAGTTCAGCGCGCGCTCGGCCATCTTGACCGCTGCGGTCGTCGCCTGCGCAAACGACTTCACCGTGTTCTCGGAGCCGCCATCCGCCGCGACCTTGAACAGCTCTTCCTCGGCGAGTTCGATCTGAGCGCGCGGATTGACCTCCTCGGAGGTGTCCATCGCACGATCGACCAGCGTGCGACCCACCGACACCAGCGCGCGGAGCATCGCGAGGTCATAGATCTGCTGCGCGAACTGGCGCGCGCCGATCAGCCCCGCGCCGCTGCCCGTCAGCCCCGCCAGATACGCCGGCCCACCGAGCTCGCGCATCCCCTCGTCGGCATCGAACATCGGCCGCAGCGTTACCGGCGTCACCAACATGTCGTTGCCGCGCAGCGTCTTGATTGCGGCGAAGATGCGGCCGTGGACGGGTTCGAAGAAATGCCCCGGCTCCAGCTTGTCGACGAGATCGTCGGCGAGCCGGTTGTCGATCATCATCGCGCCGAGCATCGCCGCCTCGGCCTCGACGTTGCGGGGAAGCTGCTGCGGCTCGGCCACGGCGGTAACGGGGAATGCGAGAGTTGCCATCCCCCGCACCTACGCGATGGACGGGTCCTCGTCCAAGCTATCGCGCCGGAATGCTGGGGATAAGTGACAGGTCGAACCTGCCCCGCTATCGAACCGGGATGGCCGACCCGCGGATCATCGATGTGCAACTCGACGAAACCAGTCTCGGCTGGCGTTCGCCCGATGTCGAGCAGGAGCGCCGGATCGCGATCTTCGACCTGATCGAGGGCAATCACTTCGCCCCGCAACGCGCCTACCCGGACGGCTATGCCGGCCCGTACAAGATCAAGCTCCAGTCGGAGGAAGGGCGCCTCGGCATCCATATCCACCGCGAGGACGACACGCATCTCGAGACGCTGGTGCTCGCGCTGGGCCGCTTTCGCCGGCCGATCCGCGATTACTTCGCGATCTGCGACAGCTATTACCAGGCGATCCGGCAATCTTCGCCCGCGCAGATCGAGACGGTCGACATGGCGCGGCGCGGCGTCCACAACGAAGCGGCCGAGCTGCTCAAGGAGCGGCTCGACGGCAAGATCGAGGTCGATTTCGACACCGCGCGTCGGCTGTTCACGCTGATCTGCGTTCTCCACATCCGCAACTAGAAGACACATGGCTTACGGACTTTTGAAATTCGCTGGCGCGCTGGCGGCGGCCGGATTCGTCGGTATCTGCGGCTGGACCGCGGCGACCGGCTGGCATCCCGACGTGAAGCAGTATCCGTTGCAAGGCATCGACCTTGCCGAAAACCCCGGCCCGGTCGAATGGGGCACGGTGCGCGCGAGCGGCGCCGACTTCGCCTATATCGTCGCGACGTCGGGCACCGACCGGCGCGATCCGAGCTTCGAAGCGAACTGGGCGGCGCTGCCCGATGCGGGGCTCCGGCGCGGGGCGGTCCATGTCTATTCGCTGTGCCAGCGCGCCGACGAGCAGGCCAACGCGTTCAACACCTTCGTACCCCGCGTCGCCGATTCGTTGCCGACCGCGCTGGATATCGCCTTTCACGACGACTGCACCGCGCGACCGGATCGCGCGACTCTGATTGCCGACGTGTCGCAGTTCGTGACGATGGTCGAGACGCACACCGCGCAACCGGTGATGCTGCGGATCAGCAAGGACGTGGATTCGAAATACGCCCTCTCCGGTGCGGTGCCGCGACCGTTATGGGCGGTGTCGAACGTGATCAAACCCGACTATACCGCGCGGCCGTGGCGGATGTGGCGGGTCAGCGATTTTAGGCGCATCGACGGGATCGAAGGACCCGTGAACTGGGACGTGGTAGCATCATGACTGAACACGCCATCACACTCGTAGCGGCAGCGCGCGACGCAGCCCGCAACGCGCATGCCCCCTATTCGCGATTCGCGGTGGGCGCCGCGGTGCTGCTCGACGACGGCAGCGTCATCACCGGCGCAAATTTCGAGAATGCGAGCTACGGCCTGTCGCTGTGTGCGGAAACAGTCGCGATCGCCACCGCGAGCGCGTCGGGGCGCCTGCGCGATATCGTCGCGATCGGCGTGATCGGCGGCGCGATGGACGCCGAGGGACGTGCGACCGGTACATCGCCGGTCAGCCCGTGCGGCCGCTGTCGGCAGGTCATCAACGAAGCCGCGCAAATGGGCGGCCGCGACCTGCTTGTCCACTGTGGCGCGGCGGAGGGCGATGCGATCCGAACCTATGCGGTATCGGAACTGCTGCCCGACGCGTTCGGCCCGGCCGATCTGGGTATCCGCTGATCCCGCATCAGTAATTCCACTGCAACTGGGTCCGGATCAAATTGCCCTCCGCCCTGCCCTCGCGCCGTTCGTCCGCCTCGCGCCGCTCCATCCGCGCATAGGCGATCGTCAGCTCGAGCGGCGGAGTCGGCTGGAACTCGATCCCGAGCTCGAACTCGTCGGTCTCCAGCCGTGGCGCATTGGGCAGCGCCTTCCACCCACCACGGTAATATTGCCAGCGCGCATAGGGCATGAACGGGCCGAGCGGTGACGTCCGCACGCGGCCCATCGTCTGGAAATACCCGCCATTCAGGGGCTTGGTTGCGATCGACTGCGTTACAGGATCATATTCGGGGCCGCGTCCCCAATTCCATTCTGCCTGGAAACCGATCGGCTGCGGGTACAGGATCGCGTGAACGCCGAACCGTTCGTCGGCAAAGGACGTGGTGCTGACGCCACCGCTGCGAAGTTCCGGCTGGATCCGGTTGCGGATTGCCGCCGCGCCTGTCTCGATCACCTGCCCGGCGAAAGCGCCGCCGAGCCCGTCCAGCGCGAACGGCCACGTCGCCATCGCCACGGTCATCACGCCGTCGTTCGTCTCGGCGCGGCTGATCCCCTGGCCGTTATAGACGCCGAGCCCGAACGCACCGTAATTGCCGAACAGCTTCTGACCGTCCTCCTCGAGGCGATCCCATATCCGCTGCACCTGCGGCGGCGTATAATAGGCCACCACACCGAGATCGCGTTCGCCCGGCACGGCGCTGTTGATGCCGTCGCTGCGATCGAGCGTCAGCCGGTTCGACGAGGATTGCATGTTCTCCCAGCCGAACGGCACCTTCGACTGGCCAAAGCGCAGGCGGAACCGTCGGTCGGTATCGAGAAACGCGTCGACATAGGCATCACGAAGCTGCGCAAAGGACTCGCGCCGCTCGCCGACCGACTGATTATTGACGTTGACCGCAAAATCCGGCTGGAAATAGAATGATACGCGGTCGTTCAGGTCGCCCTGCAGAACCAGCCGGACACGACGGAGCGAGAAGTTGTTATTGTCGCCGATGGCGCCGTCGTGAACCGAGCGTAACCGCGATCGGCCATCCGGCGCGGTGCGATCGCCAGACAGGATCTCGTTGAAGCGCATCTGCGTATAGCCGCGCAGGGCTATGCGGTCGTACCACGCTCGCTCGGGCTTCGGTTGCGCTTCGGCCAGTTGGGTCGTCGGAACCGGCTGCGGTGCCGGGGGGATGCTGGGCGGCGTCGGGGCAGCGACCTGCGTTTGCGCCGGGGCGATCGGCGCAGGCGGCGATGGGCTGGCACTCGATGCGCTGGCACGCGATGCGACCGGTGCGTTCGCGGCCTTGAGTTCGGCGATCGTCGCCTTGAGTTCATCGATCTGCCGTTGCAGATCCTGCACGGTCTGTGCCGACGCCGCCGCGGGCAGACCGAGCGATCCGGCCAGTGCAACCAGCAGATAGGGGCGGAGTCGTGAGCCTGCCCGCCGGCCCGCGATCCGCCCGCCGCCGGCGCCGCTGGCACGGAACACAGCAGGCCGCATATCGTGCAATGTCCGTGTGATAGGCTTCATGACGCCCCCATGACGGCTCGCTCGGGTCACGGCAACGCGAAATTCCTCCGCCTTGCCGTGCCGCTACCTATTGCCCGGACACGCCATCCGCGCGAAAGCCCCTGCCGAAGAGGGAGTTGCTATGTCCGTGATGTCCGACCGCTGGATCCGCGAGCGCGCGCTGGGCGATGCGATGATCGAACCGTTCCACGAAGCGCAGCGCCGCGATGGCTGCATCTCGTACGGGCTATCGTCCTATGGCTACGACGCCCGCGTTGCCGACGAGTTCAAGATCTTCACCAATGTCGACAGCGCGATCGTCGATCCGAAGGACTTTGCCGCCAACAGCTTCGTCGATCGCAAGACCGACGTCTGCATTATCCCGCCCAACAGCTTCGCCCTCGCCCGCACCGTCGAGTATTTCCGGGTCCCGCGCGACGTGCTGGTCATCTGCCTCGGCAAGTCGACCTATGCGCGCTGCGGAATCATCGTCAACGTGACCCCGCTGGAGCCGGAATGGGAGGGGCATGTGACGCTGGAATTCTCGAACACCACACCGCTCCCGGCCAAGATCTATGCGAACGAAGGCGCCTGTCAGTTCCTGTTCCTCAAGGGGAACGAACCGTGCGAAGTGAGCTACGCGGACCGCGCGGGCAAATATATGGGGCAGCGCGGGGTCACGTTGCCGCGGCTGTAAGGTCGGGACCGACCGGAAGAGGCGATGCCATCCGGCTCCGGACGCGGTGGCTAGATCGTCCTGACATTGAGTTGGCCGGCCTTCCCGCGGTTTGGCGCGCACAATAAAGACGCCTTATGCGTATTATCCCGATGCGTGACCGGGCCTGACGCTTAGATCGCGGCGATCCGGCGGCCGTCGCGAATGACATGCGACCAGCCCGCTGCCAACAAACCATGTCGGTCCCGAGAGTCCGCAAGGCCGCTGACTTCTCGCACCTCGCGGACCCGGGCCCTGGACTGACGGGAGAGCGGCTGGCCGCTATCCCGTCGGATCTGGTTAGCGAGTCGCGATCTGCTGGGTCTGGCGGGCGAGCGCACGGCTCGCGAGATCGTGTGACGACACCACTGCGCCCGACGGCAGGTCCATCGCGACCGCCGGCCGTTCCAGAACCGCGGAATACAAGGCGCGAGCGTCCGAGTCGCGACCGGTGCGATGATAGACCGAAGCCAAGTTGAGCATCAGTTCTGGACGCTGTGGAAAGATCTTCCGTTCGGCGACGATGCGCTGTTCCGCCGTGGACAGATCGCCTGCCGCGATCGCCTTATAGCCGGTGCGATCCAAGGTTGCGGACGGTGCAGCAAACGCAGGCGTTGCCACGCCCAGGGTTGCGAGAACGAACAGGACGGTCTTGCGCATCGCTCATCTCCACTGACCTTCGCCGATCGGAAGGTTTCATTTTTGTGACAACGGTGTGTCACTTCGATGACTGTCATACAAGTACATTGATCAAGTTCGCTTCGACGCGCCGACGCGTTTTCCGACAGCCCCGCGCAACAAAAAAAGGGCGGCCCCGGAGGACCGCCCTTTGGACGTTCGATACTGTATGCAGTCGACTTAGAAGTCGTTGCGATACTGCTCGTTGCCGATGAAACCAAGCTTGGTGACCGCGGACCGCTTGATCACGGCCAACGTGCGATCGACCACTTCGTAGCGAGCCTGCGGATCAGGCTGGAAGTGGAGTTCCGGCTCGGGCGTCATGCCTGCCGACTGATCCAGATACTGGCGCAGCGTGACTTCGTCGACCGGCGAACCATTCCACGCGATGACACCTGCAGGATCGATCGAGATCTTGTTCTTCTCAGGATCGACCGGGTTCTGCGGCTGGTTCGGGCTGTTGACCGGAAGGTCGACCTTTACCGCGTGCGTCTGGATCGGGATCGTGATGATGAACATGATGAGGAGAACGAGCAGGACGTCGATCAACGGCGTCATGTTCATTTCCATCATCGGCGAGCCATCTTCTTTGCCGCCGCTCATTGCCATTCTATACTACTCCTAAATTCGTCCGAGCGATCATCAACGTTCGGTGCTGACGCCGGGTGGCGGCTCGGAGATGAACCCGACACGGGCGAACCCGGCGCGCTGCATCGTATAGATCGTGCCGCCGATGCACTTGTACGGCGTGTTCACGTCGCCCCGGATATGCGCCTCGGGCAATTCAAGACCAGCGGCATTTACGCCACCCTGACGATCGATCTCGGCCTTCAGCTTGACCACGGCGCGATCCAAAAGCTCGGTCGAGGTGACGGGCGACAGACCCCAATACACAGCACAGCTGCCATCGGCGTTGGTCGTTACCGACAGCGAGACATTCTCGGGCTTCGTCTGCGTGGGATCGAAGCGAACCTCAGGCAGCTTCAGCTGCACCGCCTGGACCGCAACGGTCGTCGTCACCAGGAAGATGATCAGGAGCACGAGCATGACGTCGACCAGCGGCGTCGTATTGATGTCCGATATCGAACTCTCGGTGGAATCGCCACCAACACTCATCGCCATGTGCGAACTATCCTATCCATTTAATCGCCGCCGGAACGGCCGGCGGCAATGAAGCGGGGCCGCTGCGAACAGCAGCCCCACCTTTTCGCGTCTTAGTTGGCGCGCGGCACGCCACCGGTCTGGCCGGCGGTCGTGGTCGTCGTAACCGGCTTGGCCGAAACTGGCTTGGCGGCCGTTGCGATCGACGGACGCACGGCGCCGTTCGAAGCGAGGAAGCCCAGCACGTCGTTCGAGAAGGCCGACAGGTCCTCTGCGATCGACTTGTTGCGACGCTGCAGCCAGTTGTACGACAGCACGGCGGGAACCGCGACGACCAGACCCAGTGCGGTCATAATCAGTGCTTCGCCGACCGGCCCTGCGACCTTGTCGATCGATGCCTGGCCCGATGCGCCGATCTTCACGAGCGCGCGGTAGATGCCGATAACCGTACCGAACAGACCGATGAACGGCGAAACCGAACCGACCGTCGCGAGGAAGGCGAGACCGCCACCCAGCTTCGAGTTGATCGCGGCTTCCGAACGCGCCAGCGAACCGTGCAGCCAGTCATGTGCCTCGACCGGATCGGTCAGCTTCGAATGCTGCTCCTGAGCGGCCAGGCCGTCGTCGACGATCTGCTTGTAGGCCGAGTTCTTCTCGAGCTTGGCCGACCCTTCGCGCAGGGAGTTCGACGACCAGAAGGCCTCACGAACGCGCTTGCCCTGACCGATGATCTTCTGCTGCTCGAACAGCTTCGAGAACAGGATGTAGAACGACACGACCGACATCAGCACGAGGATGCCGAACACGGTCTGCGAGATCAGGCCGCCTTCGCGGAGTGCGGCTTGCAGGCCGTACGGGTTGGCGTCGGCAGCGGCGGTCCCGGCCGCGGCAAGGATGGTGGTGATCATGATCGGTTTAGTCCTCTGACTGAATTTTATCTGGTGCGGTTAGGGTAGGTGGGATCAATCCTCTGGAAGGACCCACCGAACGTTCAGCTGGTAAGACGACGCCATCGGGTTGCCGTTCTCGTCCTTGGCCGGGGTGAAACGCACCCTCGCCTTGGAAATACGGCACGTCGCGTCATCGAGCGTCGTGTTGCCGCTGCCCGTCGTCACCGTACAGCCGGTCACCCGACCGTCCGTACCGATCGTGAGCTTCGCCGAAACGCGACCCTGTGCACCCTCGCGCTGTGCCGACGGCGGATAATTGTCCGCGCCGAAATACTGGCCGGGGTTGCCCTTCAGACCAGCGGCCTGTGACACCCTCGGCGCTGGTGCCGGTGCTGGCGGTGCCGGCGGCGCGGGAGGCGCTGGCGGAGCCGTCGGCTGGCTGAGCGGGATGATGTTCGACGTCTGCAAGGCAGGCGCCGGCTGCGGTGTGACGATCACTGGCGGCGGCGTGACGACCGTGGTCGGCGGCGGCGGCAGGTTCGGCTGCTCGGGTGGCGGCGGCGGGGGCTCGTCGGGCGGAGGCGGCGGCGGGGGCGGCTCCACGTCGAACGTATTAAGCTTTTCTTGGGCCTTTTTCACGTACTGGTACGCGAGGCCGGTGACGAAAGCATAGCCCAAGGCCGCATGAATCAGCGCGACGATAACGATCGCGACGATTTTGCCTCCGGACATCTTCTGGTCAACATAGGCCATTCAGCAACGACACTCCCTTAATCTGCCTGCTCCGTACGCTCATGCCCGCACTGGGTACGCGACACATGCGTCTGCCGTTGGCCGGAATAACCACGGGGCAGTCGCTAAGTCCTATCGCCACGTCATGCGACACGCAAACGCTTTGTCGGACGCAACAAACGTACAACCGCGGCATGGCAGAATTATTTCTGTATCGTTCAGCTCGGGTGGCGTAGCCTGAAGGCATGAATCTTTCCTTTCCCGTTACGGCTTCGGCCCTGTCCATCGCGCTGGTCGCTATGCCCGTGAGCGCCGTTCAAGCGCCCGCAAATCCGCCGGTTTCCCTCGGCATTGCAGCGGATTCGCGTGGTGCGGCGCAGCAGGGGGTCGGCGGGATCGGCTATGCCGACATCGCCGATCTGGTGCTGTCCGCGCCGGTGATCGCCGATGCGACGGTGCGGTCGACCACGAAGATCAAGCCCGCCGAAGCCCCGAACCTCGCACCCGGTTTTGTCCGACTATATGTCGAGGTCGATGTTACGGCGCTGATCCGGGGAGCGGACGGACTGCCGCCGCGAATCGGCTATCTGCTCGACGTCGCCCCCGATTCGGCGGGTCGCGTGCCGAAATTCAAGAAGGCGCGGGTGCTGATCTTCGCGCGGCCGGTGCCGGGCGCCGTCAATCAAGTCCAGCTCATAGCGCCCGACGCGCAGCTCGGCTGGACGCCGATGGCCGACGCGCGCGCGCGGAAGATCGCCAAGGATGCTCTGGCTGGCGATGCACCGCCGGTGATCACCGGGATCGGCAACGCATTCCACGTCGCGGGCGCGCTGCCCGGCGAAGGCGAGACGCAGATTTTCCTGACCACCGCGGACCAGCGGCCGGTGTCGCTGTCGGTTCTGCGGCGACCGGGCGAGCAGCCACGCTGGGCCGTCGCGCTGAGCGAGATCGTCGACGAGTCGGCCGCGCCGCCTGCGCCCGACACGTTGCTCTGGTACCGGATGGCCTGCGCACTGCCGCCTACGCTGCCCGAGCGGAGTACCGGGTCGCTGGAAGCCGCCGACGCGACTATCGCGCGCGAGGATTATGCCTATGTGCTGGCCGCGCTCGGGCCGTGCGGGCGGACGCGAAAGACCTGACGCATGCCCGTACGCGCCTTACGGGGAAGGCGCGCGCTGGTGAATTTCGATCAGTTGCCCCGTGGTCGATCGCGCGCTTTCTAGAAACGCGACCGCCGCATCGACGTCGACCGGATCGGCCCCATCCGCCGACACGACCGCATTCACCCGAGTCGCAGGCGCCGATTCCACCGCGAGCGGGCCTATCGCGGCCCGCGCCTGCGCCGTCGCCACGCCGTCCAGCATCGCTGGGATCACCGCCACCAGCGAATCGCCAACCGCGCCTCGCACCAACGCGGCGATATCCGCGCCCGGTTCGAGCATCAGTCGCACGGCGTCAGCGGCGGTGGCGGATGAGGGTCACGCCGATCGCTTCGTCCGCCTCGGCGATCGCCAGCTTCACGATCTTCACTTTCACGCGCAGCACCCTCGCATCCTGCAGGAACAGCGTCTCGCAGATATGATCCGCCACGCCCTCGATCAGCGTGAAATGCACGCCCGGCGGCAGCGCGGTGGTCGCCGCGTTCTTCAGGTCGAGGTAATTCTTCGACGCCGACAACGGCGTATCGGGGTCGAACCGCTTGGGGCACACCATGTCGACGGTCAGCGAGATCCGCAGCGGCTGCGGCAGGTGCGTCTCCTCCGAATAGATGCCGGTCAGGACCTGCACTTCGAGATCGTGGACTTCGAGTTGAAGACTGTCTTCCATCGTCGCGCCTCTAGCAGACGCGCGGCGAGATGAAAGTCGGGTCTTCGAAGTGATACGCGCTGGCCAGCAACTCACGCGATCCTCCCCCGCCAGGGGGAGGTGTCGCCGAAGGTGACGGAGGGGGCGGACACGGAACAGGCGTGATCGCTTACCTGCCCCTCCGTCTGGCAAGTGCCAGCCACCTCCCCCTGGCGGGGGAGGATCATGACGGGCCAGCCTCGATCACTCGGAGTAGCGCCTCGACAACACCCCCCCCACCCCCGCCGGTTATCCTTGCGTTCAGCCGCACCGAAGTTAAAGCGCGCTGCCCCCACCGCCCGCGCGCCGTCGCTCGGCACGTCCGGGGGCAGGAGATGCCGTGATAACTCTCGTCCCCCTCGACAGCATCGATCCGGCCATGGTCGAGTCGCTGCTCGATCGCGCGTTCGGGCCGGACCGGTTTCGCCGCACCGCCTACACGATCCGCGGCGCGGGCGAGGCGATCGCCGCCCTCAGCTTCGCGGCGATCGAGGACGGCGCCCTGGTCGGCTCGATCCAATGCTGGCCGATCGCGCTGATCCAGGACGGGGTCGAAACGCCGCTCGTCATGCTCGGCCCGGTCGCGGTCGAGCCGACCCATCAGGGCGACGGGATCGGCCGCCGCTTGATGACGCACGCGCTCGATGCCGCAGCCGCGCACGGCCTCGACGGTGCGCTAATGCTGATCGGCGATCCCGATTATTACGGCCGCTTCTTCGGCTTCACCGCCGATCGCACCGCGCACTGGAGCGCACCGGGTCCAGTCGAGCGCCACCGCCTGCTCGCACGCGGCGACGCGGTCCCGAACACACCCGGCATGCTTGGTGCGCGCGTACCGGTTACGATACCGGTCACCGCATCCGCATAAGCCGCCGCTTTACCTGGCCCCCCTGCCCGCCTAGTCCGCCGCCATGCCCATGGATCCCATCCCCGATATCGCCTCCTTAAGTCTCGCCGAGATCGCCAAGCTCGTCGAGGAAGCCAAGCTCCCGCCGGTCGAGAAATGGAACCCGACGCATTGCGGTGACAGCGAGATGCGGATCGCGCGCGACGGCACTTGGTATCACCAGGGTTCGCCGATCGGACGCCCGGCGATGGTCCGGCTGTTCTCGACGATCCTGCGTCGCGAGGCCGATGGCAGCCACGTCCTCGTCACCCCCGTCGAAAAGCTCGATATCGAGGTCGAGGACGCGCCGTTCGTCGCGGTCGAGATGAAGGCCGAGGGCAGCGGTCGCGACTCGAAACTCGCGTTCCGGCTCAACACCGGCGATCTCGTCACCGCGGGTCCCGAGCATCCATTGCGCTTCGTCGAGGATACCGACGGCCCGCGTCCGTATCTCGTCGTGCGCGGCGGGATGGAGGCGCTGGTCGCGCGCTCGGTCTATTACGACCTCGCCGAGCGGGCGATCGCCGATGATGCGGAGACACCGGGCATCTGGAGCGACGGGGCGTTCTTCCCGCTGGAGCCCGCCGCGCTGGAACCCAACGCATGAGTTTGACGGAACGGCTGACCGCGGCGCTGGCGAAGGGCGCCGGCTCGCACATGATCCTGCTCACCGGCGACCAGCATGACGGCGACCTCACCGCCGCCGACACGCTGCTCCCCGCGGCGGTGCTGATCGCGGTCACCGACCGCGCCGATCCCGGCGTGATCCTGACCCAGCGTACCGACACGATGAGCCGCCACCCCGGCCAGATCGCGTTCCCCGGCGGTCGGATCGATCCCGGCGAGGACGTCGTCACCGCCGCGCTTCGTGAAGCCGAGGAGGAGATCGCCCTCCCGCGCGACGAGGTCCGGGTAATCGGCGAGGCGGACAGCTACCGCACCGTCACTGGTTTCCAGGTGACGCCAGTGATCGGCATCATCCCGCCCGACCTGGTGTTCACCCCGAGCGAAGCCGAAGTCGCCAGCGTCTTCGAAGTGCCACTCGCGTTTCTCCTCGACGAAGCGAACCATGTCGAGGCGACGCTCGAATGGCAGGGTCACGATCGGCATTATTACGAGATCATGTGGAACGAACGCCGCATCTGGGGCGCGACCGCAGCGATGATCGTCAACCTCGCCCGCCGCCTGAGGTGGTCTTGATACTCCCGGCCGCGCCGTGGCGCGATCGTGACGGTCTCGAAGCACTGACCAAGGTTCTCGGGACAACCGAGGGCGAGTCCCGCTTCGTCGGCGGCGCGGTCCGCGACACGCTGCTCGGGATCGACGTCGCCGATGTCGATATCGCCACGCGCCTGCCCCCGCAGGAGGTGATCGAGCGTCTCCAGGACGCGCGGATCAAGGCGGTCCCGACCGGCCTCGCGCACGGCACGATCACCGCGGTCACCGCCGCCGGTCCGGTCGAGGTGACGACGCTGCGTCGCGACGTCTCGACCGACGGCCGCCACGCGATCATCGCCTATACCGACGACTGGCGCGAGGATGCGGCGCGGCGCGACTTCACGATGAACGCGCTCTACGCAGACCCTGCGACGGGCGAGATCTTCGATTATTTCGGCGGCCTCGACGACCTCTCGGCACGGCGCGTGCGCTTCATCGGCGACCCGTTGCAGCGGATTGCCGAGGATCATCTGCGCATCCTCCGCTTCTTCCGGTTCCATGCCCGGTTCGGCACCTCGATCGACGAAGCGGGCCTGAATGCCTGTACCACCCGCGCGAACGATCTGATGGCGCTCTCCCGCGAACGTGTCGCCAGCGAGGTGCTGAAGCTGCTGGTCGCCGCCAACGCAGTGCCGGTGGTCGGCTTGATGGTCGAGCGCGGCATTTTCCGCGCGGTCCTGCCCGAGATCGACGCGGCGGGTGTGGAGCGTCTCGCTCTCCTCGCCGAGCGCGAGAGGGCGGCGGGTATCGCCCCCGACCCGATCCGCCGCCTCGCCATGACGATCGCCCCCGCTGCGGCCGAAGCCGTCGGCGCGCGCCTGAAGCTGTCGAACACCGACCGCAAACGCCTGATCGCCGCCACGGCCGGGCCCGGCACCGAAGGCCCGCAGGCGCTTGCCTACCGCGTCGGCATGACGGTCGCGATCGACCGGTTGCTGATCGCCGGCGAAGACGTTGCCCCGATCAAGGACTGGACGCCACCCGCCTTCCCGTTCTCCGGCGGCGCCTTGGTAGAACGCGGTCTGCGCAAGGGTCCGGACGTCGCGGCGATGCTGCGACAGGTCGAAACGCAGTGGATCGCGGAAGGCTTTCCGGCCGCGGAACGCGTCGGAGTGATCGCAGACGAGATGGTGGCTGAAGCGCTGAATCGCTGAGCTTCGAAGTGCCGAACTGCCAGAGGTTGAGATTACTAAACTACCACTACCGAACTGCTGGCGCGGTTAAAATCGGCGAGCCATGCTTCCCCGAGCAGTGCTTCCCCGAGCGGTGATTCCCAATGTCGACGCCACCCGCCCCCAGTCCGTCACCCCAGCGGAAGCTGGGGTATCCCCGTTGGTGAACGCCGAGCCCCACCCGATGAGATCCCAGCTTTCGCTGGGATGACGCTAGTTGTTGCGACGACGGCAGCTGTTGCGGCGACGGCGGCAGCTGTTGCGGCGACGGCGGCCGGTAGCTGTTAGGGCGACGGTGGGCGATGCGGCGACGGTGGCTGACGGGACGACGCTGACTGCTGGGACGACGGTAGCTGCTGCCGCGACAGCGGTTACCCCGATGAAGTCGGCTGTTGCATTACAGCGCTCAACCCTGAGCGAACGGCGACACGTCCCCGCCCGCGCCGATCATCGCATACGCCGCCCCCGCCTCCAGCGGCTTGGCATAGAAATAC
Source organism: Sphingomonas fucosidasi (assembly GCF_036663855.1). Lineage (NCBI taxonomy): Bacteria > Pseudomonadati > Pseudomonadota > Alphaproteobacteria > Sphingomonadales > Sphingomonadaceae > Sphingomonas > Sphingomonas fucosidasi. The sequence goes on from NZ_JAXOJR010000002.1 coordinate 348,831, forward strand.
CCCTGCCCGAAGGTGCATCCGAGCGCCGCCAGCGTCTGCGCCAGTTCGTTGGTCTCGATCCCCTCGGCGGTCGTCTTCATCCCCAACGCCTGCGCCAGGCTCAAAATCGCACGGACGATCGACACCTTGTCGCGATCCGCCAACATCCCCGTCACAAAGCTACGGTCGATCTTCAGCACGTCGATCGGCAGCCTTTGGAGATAGGCCAGGTTCGAATAGCCGGTCCCGAAATCGTCCATCGCCAGCGTCGTGCCGAGTGCCTTGAGCGCATGCATCGTCCCTGCGATCCGGTCCGGGTCGGATACGATCGCGCTTTCGGTCAGCTCCAGCGTGAACCGGTCGCCGGTGAGCCCGGTCGAGCCGAGCGCAGCGCTCAGGACCGGCGCGATGTCGTCCCGCTGCAATTGGATGGCCGACAGATTTACCGCGACCTTGACGCCGCAGTGCGCGCCATGACGCGCGTCCCACCCGGCCAACGTCTGCGCCGCCTCTTCGATCGCCCAACGTCCCAGCGGGACGATCAATCCCGATTCTTCGGCGACCGGGATGAAATTGGTCGGACAGTGCACCTGACCCTGCAGATCGGTCCAGCGTGCCAACGCTTCGAACGAGACGATCCGGCCGGTCGCAAGGTCGCAGATCGGCTGATATGCAAGCCGTAGTTCGCGGTTTTCGATGGCCCGTCGCAGCGCGGTTTCCATGCTGAACTGCGCGCGCGCGATCGCGAAATCCTGCGGCAGGTAACTCTCGGCACGGCCGCTGACTTTCGCGCGCTTCACGGCGAACTGCGCGTGACGGATCAGCTCGGCGACATCGCTCGCTTCGTCCGCGCCGTACGCGATCCCGACCGAGCATTCGACGCTGATCTCGTAGTCGGTCAGCCGAAACGGCGTGGTCAGCGTACGTTGGATCCGCTGTGCCAGCGCATACGCCTCCTCCCGATCGCTATCGATTCCCATCAGGATACCGAACTGGTCGCCACCGATCCGCGCCAGCGTATCGCGCGCGCGCAGTGCGCCCTTGATCCGCCGCGCCACCGTGATCAGCAGCTCGTCCCCCGCCAGCGAACCCAGGCACGAGTTCAGCCTACCGAACCGATCGATATCGATCGCGAGGACGGCGTTGGCGTTGCGATCCTCCCCCTCGATCAGGTCTTCGAACCCTTCGCGGTTGGGCAGACCGGTCAGGCTGTCGGTGGTCATCTCGCGACGCAGGCTGCGCTCGGTCTGGATCTGCGACGTCTGGTCGACGAAACTGATCGTGCAGCGATCACGAAGCGCGACGAACGAGCGGGCGATCGTCACACGGTAATAACGACAATCGATCGTATCCCCGAGCACCCATTCGAAGTCCGATCGGATCAACTGGGATTCGAGAAAGGCAATGATCCGCGGGCCGAGATCGGCGATCATCGGCGATCGTTCCGCTACGACACCCAGTCCGGCCAGCCGGTACGCACGGTTCATCGCGAACAGATCGAACTGGCCACCGGTCAGCACCAGATGCGCCGCGGGAATCGGGATGAGTTCCAACGCACGTGCGACCAGATCGGTCGCAACAATGTTCTGCGCTATCGCTTCCGGGGCCATCGATGCCATGGGCACCGTCTAGCCGAGCTTCGTTAAGACGTCCTGAAGGAACCGAAAAGGCCGGTTATTTGTCAGTTCTAGCCAATTTTTCGGTTTTACAGCAGCATAGTCGGATCGGCTAGGCAAACCGATTGTCGCGAGGGAAGCCCGTCGGCGGCATTCTTCCCGCGGCACCCCGCGCCGCGCGCCAAGGTCCCAGGTCCGATTCGGTTCGCGTGCGTCCCGTACCGCCGCCCATCGCCCAGCTCAGCCCGTCGGCGAAGACGAACGTGATCGCGTCCGCCAGTCCGCCATCGCGGTAGCGCTGGAGTTGCAGCCCCTGCCCGCGCGTCATCTCGACCAGTTCGGCGAGCGGGAACACCAGCATCTTGCGATTATCGCCGATCGCCGCGACGTAATCGTCGTTCGGGCCGATCGGCCGGACGATCTTCAACTGCGCGCCCGGTCGCGGCGTCATCACCGTCTTGCCCTTGCGAGTCTCCGCAATCACGTCCGCGCTGCTCACCGAGAAGCCACGCCCATCGGTCGCGACGATCAGCAGTTTCGGATGCCTGCTCGCGGGTAGCAACGCGACGATCCCGACGCTGCCGTCGAGGTCGATCATCGCCCGCACCGGCTCGCCAAAGCCACGCCCGCCCGGCAGCTTGTCCGCCGCCAGCGTGTAGAACCGCCCGTTCTCCGCCGCGAGCAACAGCTTGTCCGTCGTCTGCGCGTGGAACGCGAACGCCGGGCCGTCGCCTTCCTTGAACTTCAGCGCCTCGGGGCTCGCCAGGTCGTTATGGCCGCGCATCGCCCGGATCCAGCCGCGCTGCGACAGGATCACGGTGATCGGCTCGCGCTCGATCATCGCCTCAAGCGGGATGTCGCGCGTCGGCGCAGCTTCCTCGATCGTCGTCCGCCGCCTGCCGAGCACCGTCTCCAGGCCGTAGCGATCGCGGATCTTCGCCATGTCGCGCTTCATCCGCGCGCGCTGCTTCTTCGGATCGGCCAGCAACGCAGCGAGCGACGCCTGCTCCTTGTCGAGCTTGTCGCGCTCGGTCTTGATCTCGAACTCTTCCAGCCGCCGCAAGCTGCGCAGCCGCATGTTGAGGATCGCCTCGGCCTGACGATCGGTCAGCGCGAACTCATCGATCATGACCTTCTTGGGCTCGTCCTCGGTCCGGATGATCTCGATCACGCGGTCGAGATTGAGGTACGCGATCAGATACCCATCGAGCAGTTCGACCCGGTCGGCGATCTTCGCCATCCGGTGCTCGGTCCGCCGGCGCAACACGACGAACTGGTGATCGACCCACGCCGCCAGCGCCTCGCGCAAGCTCATCACGCGCGGCGTGCGATCCTTGTCGAGCACGTTGAGATTGAGGCTGATCCGCGTCTCGAGGTCGGTCAGCCGGAACAGCCCGTCCATCAGGATCTGCGGATCGACCGTGCGGCTGCGCGGCTCGAGCACGATGCGGATCTCGGTATCCGATTCGTCGCGCACGTCGGCGAGGATCGGCAGGCGCTTGGCGTTGATCAGATCGGCGATCTGCTCGATCAGCTTGCCCTTCTGCACTCCGTACGGGATCTCCGTGACGATCAACTGCCAGCCGCCGCCCTTCTCGCGCTCGGTCTCCCAGCGCGCCCGGACACGGAACCCCCCGCGTCCGGTCGCATAGGATTCGCGGATGACCGCAGGTGGATCGACGACCAAGCCTCCGGTCGGGAAGTCAGGCCCCTTCACATGTTCCAGGATCGCCGCGTCGTCCGCGTCCGGCGTATCGATCAGGACGATCGCCGCCTCCAGCAGTTCGGCGGCATTGTGCGGCGGGATGCTGGTCGCCATGCCGACCGCGATCCCGCTCGCGCCGTTCGCCAGCAGGTTCGGGAACAGCCCCGGGAACAACTCGGGCTCGTGATCCTCACCGTTATAGGTCGGGCGATACGCTACCGCGTCCTCGTCGAGACCGTCCATCAGGTCGATCGCGACCTGCGTCAGCCGCGCCTCGGTATAGCGGTAGGCGGCCGCGTTATCGCCGTCGATATTGCCGAAATTACCCTGCCCGTCGACTAGCGGATACCGCATCGCGAACGACTGCGCCAAGCGGACCATTGCGTCGTACACCGACTGATCGCCATGCGGATGGTATTTGCCGATCACGTCGCCGACCACGCGCGCGCATTTCTTGTAGCCCTGCGCCGGGTCCAGCTTCAGCAGGCGCATCGCCCAGAGAAGGCGCCGATGCACCGGCTTCATCCCGTCACGCACATCGGGCAGCGACCGCGCGGTGATCGTCGACAGCGCGTAGACGAGATACCGCTCGGACAACGCGCTATCGAAGGGGGCGTCGACGATGGAGTCGAAGGGATCTTTGAAGTCGCTGCTGGCCATTGCCGACAGCGGTAGCAGGTGGAAACGCAACGATCAAAGCATGAACGTACCGCGCGCCTGGTCCGCATGCGGAAGGCCAGATGCCCGCATGACGCGGCGGACCGAGCCCGCTACACCAACCCCATGATCCGCTTTGCAATTCTCGCGCTCGCCGCCGTTGCCGTTCCGGCGACCGCGCAAAATCCCGCTTCGGCCACCCCGAAGCTGCTGACGTGGCCCGACCTGACCAAGCGCCCGAAGCCGACTCCTGACGCGACCGTCGACTATGGTGCCGACGCCATGCAGAAAATCGACGTCTGGATTCCGCAGGGCAAGGGTCCGTTCCCGGTCGTGCTGATGGTGCATGGCGGTTGCTGGACGACCAGCATCGCCGACCGCAGCCTGATGAACTGGATCGCCGACGATCTGCGCAAGGACGGCGTCGCGGTCTGGAACATCGATTATCGCGGCGTCGATCTGGCCGGCGGCGGCTATCCCGGGACGTTCGCGGATGCGGGGAGCGCCGCCGACCGCCTCGCGGTGGACGCCCGCAGGTTCAACCTCGATACCCGGCACCTCGTCGCCGTCGGCCATTCCGCAGGCGGCCATCTCGCGCTCTGGCTCGCCGCTCGCCGGAAGCTGCCCGCGACGAGCGCGCTTCACACCAAGCATCCGCTCCGTATCCGCCACGTCATCAGCCTCGGCGGGCTCCCCGATCTCGACGCCACCGCCGCCGACGCGACCAACGGGTGCGGCACGGAGGTCGTCGCCAAACTCGTCGGCGCCGCCACGCCGCAGCATCCCGACATCTATGCCGACACCTCGGTCCCGCGCCTCCTCCCGCTCGGCGCGAAGCAGGATCTCGTCAACGGTCGCGAGGACCGCATCATTCCGTTCCACATGGCGACCGACTATGTTGCAAAGGCCGAGGCGGCGGGCGACCGCGCCATGCTCCATATCGTGCCCGCCACCGGTCATGTCGAACTCATCGCCCCGGACACCGCTGCCTGGGCGGAAACCAAGCGCCTCATCACGACAGCCCTGAAGTGAGCCCGATGACCCTAGACCAAGCCCGCGCGCTCGACGCCACCGACCCGCTCGCCGCCTATCGCGACAAATTCGCGCTCCCCGAAGGCGTGATCTACCTCGACGGAAACTCGCTCGGCGCGCTCCCCAGAGCGACGCCCGCAGCACTCGCCGACGTCGCCACCCGCCAATGGGGCGATCGCCTGATCCGCAGCTGGAACGAAGGCTGGATCGAAGCCCCCCAGCGGATCGGCGCCAAGATCGCGCCGCTGATCGGTGCCGCCGCCGACGAAGTGATCATCGGTGACACCACCTCGACGCATCTTTTCAAGGCACTCGTCGCCGCGCTTCGCAGCAACCCCGACCGCCACACGGTGCTCAGCGAATCGGGCAATTTCCCGACTGACTTGCACATAGCGGAGGGCGCCGTCGCCTGCGTCCCCGGTGCACGCCTGAAAGTGGTCGCCCGCGCAGACCTGGCCGCCGCACTCGACGCAGACACCGCGGTCCTCCTGCTCACCCATGTCCACTACAAGACCAGCGACCGCTTCGACATGCCCGCCTGGACCGCCCGCGCGCACGCCGCCGGCGCGCTCATGCTCTGGGACCTCAGCCACAGCGTCGGCGCGGTCCCGATCGACCTCGGCGGCGCCGACGCCGACCTCGCCGTCGGCTGCACGTACAAATACCTCAACGGCGGCCCCGGCGCGCCCGCCTTCCTCTACGTCGCCAAGCGATGGCAGGATGCGCTCGCCAGCCCCCTGTCCGGCTGGATGGGCCACGCCGCGCCGTTCGCGTTCGAGGATGCCTATCGCCCCGCCCCCGGCATGAAGCGCTGGCTCGCCGGCACCCCGGCGATGCTCTCGACCGCCGCGCTCGAAACCGCGCTCGACCTCTGGGTCGACCTCGACCAGCACGCCGTCGCCACCAAAAGCGCAGCACTCTTCGACATCCTCGCCGCCGCCGGCGACGCACTGGGCCTCGACTGTGTCAGCCCGCGCGACCCGGCGCGGCGCGGCAGCCACATCAGCTTCCGCCACCCCCAGGCCTATGCGATCACCCAGGCGCTGATAGCCCGCGGGGTCATCGGCGACTTCCGCGATCCCGACATCCTCCGCTTGGGCCTGACGCCGCTGTACCTCAGTCACATCGACGTCTGGCGCGCCGGCGAGATCCTCCGCGAGACCCTAGAGACCCAGGCATGGCAAAATCCGCGATTCGCACAGCGCCTTGCGGTGACGTGACGGCACGAAGGGACATGTCCGCTAACGCCCACTTGAGGACATCCGCATTGTCAAATACGCTATCAGAAGCTTAACGAGGGAGCGTCGACCAATGAGCCGCAGATTGCTGGGATTAGGCAACGCCGCGTTGACTGTGTTCGGAATTTTTACCGCACTTAACTGGGGTAGCAGCATCGCCTATGTCGCCGGGACGTGGTTCGGCTCTCATTAACGTTTCAACTGCCAGCGTCCGCTTTCCTCTCCCAACCCGGACGTTCCCAAAATCCGGTCGTTTGGGAAACCTGGCTGCGATGAAACCGTTACCGTGCGAGCCTTTTCCACCCGAGCCAGATCCCGTTTATCGACGTGGTGATTCCTGCGATCGAGAACTGCGCGATCCAGCGATGAACGCGGTAGAGCCAGCGCCGGGCGATCTTGCCGAGCGCCGGCGGTCCGAGGGTGTTAGAAGCTGACACGAAGCGAGACGTCGACCGAGCGGGGACGGCCAAGCACCCATTGCTGGTTGGTATACGTACTGAGCGCGTAGTCCCGGTCGAACAGGTTGTAGCCGTGGACAGCGACCGCGACGCGCGGCGTCACCGCATAGGAGAGCGTGGCATCGACCGTGGTATAGCTGGGGATGCGGAAGCTGTTGGCGTTGTCCGAATAACGACGCCCGACGTAGCGCAGCCCGGCGTGCGCCTGAAGCGCGCGCGTCGCGTTCCAGCGCAGCCAGAGATTGGCGAGCGTCTCGGGCACGTCCGGCGGGGTATTGCCGTTGAAGCTCGTGCCGCCTGAGACGAAGTCGTCGAAGGTCGCGTCGAGGATGCTGCCGTTCGCATCGATCCCAACGCCGTAAGGCAGATCGAGCGACACCGCGGCCTCGACACCCTTGGCCGATCGCTGTCCCACCTGCTCGACCGGGCTCGTCGGGGTCAGCTGCGCCAGCAGGCGCTTCTTGACGATGCGGTAGGCGGCCAGCGTCGCGGTACCGTGCCCGTCGAGGAACACCGCCTTGGCACCGACTTCGACCTGGTCGCCCACCGCGTTGCTGAACTGCACCTGCCCCGTCGAATAGGTGGTCAGCGTCCCGAGCGGGTCCACGCCGGTGGCATATTGCGCATAGAGCGAAACCGTCGGAACCGGCTGATAGACGCTCCCGATCCGCCAGGTCATATTGTGCAGCCGCTTGTCGAGCGCTAAGGTTTCCGTGCTGGCGCCGCCCGGATAGTCGATCGACCAACGGCGTATCCTGTCGCGTTCGTAGCGCACGCCGCCGACGATCGAGACGTGCGTGCCGAGCTTCAGCCGGTCCTCGGCAAAGACCGCATATTCGTCGATGCGCGTGCGATAGCGCGGTGCGATCCCCTGCGTGTCGACGATCAGACCGGGATCGAACGCGAAAGGATCGACCTCCGAAACCTGCGGGTCCGAACCGAAGTTGTGGGAGTAGGTGAGTTTGATGAGGTTGACGTCGAAGCCCATAACAAGGTCGTTGCTGACGCCATCGGCGATGCCTGTCCAGAGCGTCACGCTGCCCTGATCGCCCCATTGCGTCTGGTCGTGGACGATCCCGGTCATGTCGGTGCGCAGGACGCGGCCGGGCGTCCCGGCGTTGGTGCTGCCGTTGGGGCAGACCCCGCCCGCGGCGATCCAGCAATAGCTTTCGAGATTGAGCCAGTAGCGTTTGGACGTGAGGCGATAGGCCTGGTTGCTGACGGTCAGTGCATCGCTCGGCGTCCAGTCGACCTGCAGGCTGGTGCGGTTGTCGCGGTAGCGGATAAAGCCGTCGCGCGTGTTGTAGTTGCGTTCCCGGATGCGGTCGTCGAGCCGAGCGTCGATCAGCGGCGTGCCGAAATAGCGCATCGGCTTCTGGTCGCCATAATCGTCCCGCGCGGTGACGACGAGCGTGTCGGTCGGTGCCCAGCGAAGCGTGCCCGACACCGCATGGCTGCGCGACTGGCCACGATCGACATAGCCGTCCGATCGGCGATAGCTGCCATCGATGCGGTACGAGAGGCGCTCGGTGATCGCCCCCCCTGCGCCGGCTGCCACATGGAAGCTGTCCTGCGAGCCATAGCCGATCTCGCCTTCAATCTGGGTCCGCTGCGTATCGGGTTTGCGCATCAGGACATTCACCGCGCCGCCCAGCGCGCCCTGGCCGTAGAGCACGGAGGCCGGGCCGCTCAGGATGTCGATACGCTCGACCATCCACGGATCGGTGGGAAAGGTGATCGTGCCGGCAGCCGGGAACAGCCTTATGCCGTCGATGAGCTGGAGCACGGATCCCTGACCGCTGAAGCCCCGCGCGGCGAGCGCGGTGCCGCCGTTGCCGGGGTTGCCGGCGTTGCTGATGCCCGGTGCGCGGCTCGTCGCGTCGATCACCGACAGGTCGCCGCGCGCGCGGATCGTGGCGCCGTCGATGACCGAGATCGTCGCGGGAGTCTCGAGCGGCGTGAGACCCAGGCGGCTGCCGGTCGCGTTCGGCGTGGTGAGCGTGTCCTGTGCATGCTGGCCGACAACCAGAATGTCCTCGTTGTCGGAAGTAGGCGCGGACTGAGCGTTGAGCGGTGCTGCGAACACAGGCGACAACAAAGCCCCTGCAAACGCGAAGCGAGACGATAGGAACGGCATTACGGTAATCCCCGGGGCGTCGAGCGAACCCGGCAGGGACCTTCCGCGAACGGCCGACATCCGCGCCAGCCGGACGCCATCGCGACCGGCACGCATGCCCGTGCGGCCCCCACCGCACACGTCGTCGCTCGACGGAGTACCGTGCCTCGGCCACCCCCTGGGCCAGGCAAGAGCGACCAGACGCCGGCAGGTCTCCTGGCTCACGGGTCATCACACGATGCACGGCCTTCCCAGGCCCTCGTGACGTAACGTCTGGCCCAGTGGCTGCCCCTTCTATGAAGGAAGAAGCGATATGCATCGCGCTCGCCGCTTACAGTTGCAGGGACAGCCTCGGATTCAGGCGGCGAACCACCCTCACCGCGTTCCCTATTAAGCCCCTCTCGGGACACCGACGCGATCATGCCGGCCTGCTTCAAAAGCAGATCAGCGGCGCCGATGTATCCCGATCAATGCCTCTGGGCAATCGCCATGCCCCAAAGCCACGACCTGACAATTTCGCCGCGGCTTTAAGAGACGGCGAGATTGTAGCCACCAGACAAGCTCGTCGAACCAATGCTCGCTCGTCGTACCTTTCGCATGCAGGCAGAACCCGTGGCCACCGCGCTCGTACCGGTGCAGTTCGGCCGCAGCTCCTGCCTGTCGCCGTGCAGTGCAGATCAGCACGGCCAGATGGCGTTTCGTCAGACGATGCCGGCCGGCGTGCACACGGAGCGGCTATCGCTGGCGGCGCGGCGTGTCGCTTGGACATTCCGCCTTGGTATCTGGCCGGTATTTGCCGGCAGAGCGAACAGCCCTGCCGCGGCGCAACCAGTGAAGAAGGCCGGTCGCGAATAGCAGCGTCGGCACGAAGCCCAACAGGACCGCGAGGATCCGCGTCGCCATTCCGCCGACTGTCCCGTCGTGCAGCGTGCGTATCCAGCTCACCAGGAAGGTCCCGGTGCCGGCGCGCCGAACATCGTGCACCGCCAGCACCCGGCCCGAAGGCTGATCGACGAAGACGTAACTGCCGGGGAAGCGTGGGTGAGGATCGCCGTCCACCTGAAGTCGCACCCTGATCGGCGCATCCCGCGCGCTGGGCACATCCACGAAGACGATCCGGCCGTCAGGCAATGCCCGGTGCGCTATCCCGAACGCGCGAACGATCGTGATCCGGCCCGCTCCATCATCGACCGACTTCGGCGCGGGTATCGCCGCAGGTCGGAACAGGGCTTGCGTAACGGCAGGCAGAGCCAGCAACACGCCGGTCGCGACGAGCACGAACAGCAGCACCATGTTCCACAGGCCGGACAGCTTGTGGAGGTCCCGCAGGCGACGGATCGGTGCGGCGTCGCGCTTGAAGGCGAGCGCCTTGCGCCAGCGTCCGCGCGGCCACCAGGCCACCACGCCACTGATCAACAGCAGCAGCATCGGCACCCCGGACCAGCCCACCACCTGACCGCCGATATCCCCGGCAAGAAGGGCCATATGAAGTTGGTAGAGCCAGCTCATGAGATAGCCGCCCCACGGTTCGGCACGAACGATGCGCGTGCCATCGGCCGAGAACCATACCATCATCCGGTCGCCGTGGTGGCCGGGCGCCGGATAATAGCGCGCCGGGATCGCACCGCCTTCGCCCGTTGCTTCAAGCGTCCACTTGCCGCCTGTGTCGTGCCAGCGTGCCCGCCCGGTCGCCAGCGCGCGATCCCAGACGCGTGCGTTCAAATCGGGCGCAGGATCGTCGCGACCGGCCTGGATCGCAGGATGAAGCGCCGTGTCGATGCCGGTGTAGAAGACGAGTGCCGAGCCTGTGAGGCCCAGCACCACGAACAACAGCCCGACACTCAACCCCAGCCAGAGATGGACGCGCCGCACGAGAATGCGCGCGCGCGATGCCGCTGATCGCCGATGCCCGGTCATCGTCAGAACCGCGTCGCCAGCGCGACCTCGAACGATCGCGGCGCGCCGATATAGACGTTGGTGGTCGGATAGCCGGAATATTCGCCGTAGAAAGCATCGGTCAGGTTGCGGCCCCGCAGCGTCACGGTTGCCTGTGGTGCGACCGGGAACGATAGGCTTGCATCGAGCACGGTATGCCCTGCGACCCCGATGGTGTTGGCGGTGTCGGTGTAGAAGGCGCTCGCGTGGCGGAGGAAGCCGCCCAGCGTCACCGTGTCGGCGATCGTATAGAGCGCCGAGCCGTTGACCGTGGTCGAGGGGATGTTGATCGGACGGTTGCCGCGCCGGTCGACGCGCACGCCGCTCACCAGCTCCGAGAGTTGGTCATATTGCGCGTCGGTATAGGAGACGCCACCCGACAGGCGCAGCGCCTTCACCGGCGCGACGACCGCCGACAGTTCGACACCCTGCGACGACTGGCGGCCGCCCTGTACGGCCAAGGCCGGGTTGTTCGGGTCGCGGGTCAGGATGTCCTTCTGCGCGATGCGGTAGGCGGCGCCGGTCACGCTTGCCCGTCCGCCCCAGCCGCTTGCCTTGAACCCGGCCTCGTAGGCGCGGCCCTTGGTCAGCCGGAACCGGCTGTTCGCGATCGAGGCAAGCAGGATCGACGACACCGGCGATACCGCGGTCGTATACTGCGCATAGAGGGTCAGACCGCCGCCTGCGTCCCAGGTCGTCCCCACCCGCCACGATACGGGGTTGAAGGTCGGACTGTTGCGATCGACCGCGCCGCCCACATTCTGGATCGTCGCCCGGTCCAGCTCCATGTGATCCCAGCGCACCCCGCCGACCAGCAGCCATTTGGGCGTCAGGTTCAGCGCGTCTTCGGCGAACACGGAGGTCTGCTTCAGTTTGGAATCGAAGGTGACGTTGCCGGCGGTGAAGATCGCCGTCCCCGTGGGCAGGGGTAGGGTCGCCGGGTTGCGCACGTCCACCGCCGGCAGGGCCGAGACGGGCGCCGTCTGACGCAAGCTGACGAAATCGGTGTCGTTATGCTCGACGCCAAGGCTGAAGCGGTTGCGCCGGCCCGCGATGACGCTGTCGTTGCCGGCGACCCCGCGCGCATTCCAGAACTGGTGATCGTGGCGGAAATCCTGATTGGTCTGGCGGAAGCTGCCGTTCGGAAACGCCGGTGTGGGCGCAACGTAGGCCTGGCTGTCCGCCAGCAGGAACGCGCGTTTCGCGGTATAGCCGGTCAGATCGAGCGCGAACGTCCAACCGCTGCCGATCGACCAGTCCAGCCGCGAGCGCACGGTCGTCTCGTCGGCGCCGGAATAGGCCCCCTGCGGATTGTAGTTGCGGCGTCGCAGCGCGCGATCGGCGACCAGGCCGTTCGCGCTCGTCACCGCGTCGGTCGGGCGCAGCGCATATTGGCCGGGGATCAGCGGCAGTCCCTGATAGGTCGCGTCGTAGCGATCCTCGAAATGATCGACCGCGACCAGCAGCGACAGGCGGTCGCTCGGCTTCCATAGCGCGCTCGCGGTCAGTCCGGCCGAGAAGGTGTCGTTGTCGTCGACGTCGTAGAGGCTGTCCGAGCGCTGGTAGCTGGCGTCGGCGCGCACCGCGATCGTCGACGACACCGGCAGGTTGACCCCGCCGGCCGCGAACACCGTGTCGAAACTGCCGACCGACAGCAGCGTGTCGAGGTGGCGTTCGCCCAGGACCGGCTTGCGCGTCACCTTGTTGATGACGCCGGCCAACGCCCCCTCGCCGTAGAGGACGGACGCCGGTCCCTTCAGGACTTCGATTCGGTCATAGTGCCAGTTGTTGCTGTCACGCTGGACGACGGTCGAAGCGGACACCCGCACCCCGTCCTGGAGGATCGACACGGTATTGCCGGCGAAGCCCCGCATGCTGACGACCGCCGGGTTGCCGGGAACGTTGCCGGCGACGGCGCCCACCACGTCGTTGAACGTCTCGCGCGCGGTGCGCAGCCCGCGGACCTGGAGATCGTCCTGCGTCAGCACCTCGATGCTCGCCGGCGTCTCGCGGATCGTCAGGCCGAGACGACTGCCGGCTTGTACCTGATCGTTCAGCTTGAGCGGGTCGCGCTGGCCGGTGACGATGATCGTCGCGTCGATGCGTTCGTCAGAATTGGTGTCGCGCGTCTGTGCGCCAGCCGGAACGGCCAGCAGCAGGCACGGCACCGCGGCGCCAGCCAGCAAATATGTTCGGATCATGAGATTACCTTCGACCGGCCCTGCGCGCGATGCGTGCAGGGTCGCACTTCATGGACGCGCTGCCTGATGCAGCGCGAAATGACAGGTCAGAGGTAGGTCGGGGGCGCCCGCAAGGGTGGTCGCAGGAACGCCGGTTGAGAGTGCCCCGGCGGAACGGCTATCGTCAGGCCGATGGCCATGACGAACGCGATCAGCGCGGCAAGCTGGATCGGGTCTATCGGGCCCAGGACGGCGGCTGACAGTCCGGTGAAGGCGCAGGGCATCTCCGCCTTGCCGTGGTCGTTCGACTTGCCGTGGCCGGCCGTGTCGTCGTGCATCCCCGGCATGTCCATCGTCCCCGGCATGTCTATCGTCCCCGGCATGTCTATCGTCCCCGGCATGTCCATCGCCATCGCCGCGGAGGTGGTACCCGAGCAGATGGTGATGGCAAATCGGCCGTGATCCGTCGCGATCATGTAGCCGGTCGGTACCAGCAGCTTCATCAGCAGCGTCGCAGCGCAAAGCAGCACAGCGAGATGGCGTTGCGCGAAAAGATGCCGGACGGTGTGCACAGGGAGCCGACTACCCCCGCTGGCGGGGAGTGTCACTCGGACATTCCGTCTCGCCTGTTTCCCGTTTCAACATCCTCTTCGAGACAGGCCGCAGCGTCGTGCCGTGCCGGCTATCGCGATCCGCCGTCGCGGCAATGGCCGAAACGCCGCCAGTCCGCTAACCTCTCCCATACCGCAGCATGGGCGGCGTCTTCGGCAATGTGCAAGCTGGTGGCGTGACGGGCGGTTGGGGTTTATCGGTACGGCATGACGCATCCCTTCTACGCCATCCACACGCACGGCTTGGTCCGGGTCGCCGCCGCTACGCCGCGAGCGTCGGTGGGCGATACCGGCGCGAATGCCGAGGCCACGATCGCGTTGGCGCGCGAGGCGGACGCGAAGGGCGTCGACCTCGTCGTGTTCCCCGAACTGAACCTCACCTCCTATGCGATCGACGACCTGCATCTCCAGACCGCGCAGCAGCGCGCGACGCTGGCGGCGATCGCGACCGTGGTCGAGGCGAGCGCGACCTTGCGGCCGATGTTGCTGGTCGGCGCGGCGCTGGTGCGCAACGGGCGGCTGTATAACTGCGCGCTGGCGATCGCGCGCGGGCGCGTGCTGGGCGTGGTGCCGAAGACGTTCCTGCCCAACTACCGCGAATTCTACGAGAAGCGCTGGTTCGCGAGCGGCGCCGGCCTGACCGGGCTGACGATCGACCTCGACGGCGAAGAGGTACCGTTCGGCACCGACCTGATCTTCGCCGCGCGCGACCTGCCCGGCTTCGTGGTCCATGCCGAGATCTGCGAGGATTACTGGGCCCCTACCCCGCCCTCGACCGCGGGCGCGCTCGCGGGTGCGCTGATCTGCTGCAACCTGTCGGCGTCGAACATCGTCATCGGCAAGGCACGCGAGCGGGCGATGCTGGCGGCGTCGCAGTCGGCGCGCGCGGTCTGTGCCTATGTCTATTCCGCCGCCGGGCCGGGCGAGAGCACGACCGAAGTCGCCTGGGACGGCCAGGGCCTGATCCACGAACTCGGCGAGCAGATCGCGGAATCGGAACGGTTCTCGACTGAGCCGGAACTGGTGATCGCCGACATCGATTGCGAACGGATCACGCAGGAACGCCTGCGCAACGGCACGTTCAACGATGCGGCGATATTCGCCGGCAACCCCGAAACGCGCTTCCGACGGATCGGATTCGATCATGCGGTGGTGCTTGAAGCTGAGATCAATCTCGAAGCCAACGATCCTCCCCCGCAAGGGGGAGGTGGCAGGCGCAGCCTGACGGAGGGGGAGGAAAGCGCAACCTCTGTTCCGTGTCCTCCCCCTCCGTCGCCTACGGCGCCACCTCCCCCTGGCGGGGGAGGATGGAACGACCTGCAACGTGCCATCCGCCGTTTCCCATTCGTCCCGAACGACCCCGCGCGCCGTGACGACGACTGTTACGAGGCGTTCAACATCCAGGTGGAGGCGCTATCGAAGCGGCTGGTCTCCGCACACGCCGAGACGATCGTCATCGGCGTCTCCGGCGGGCTCGACTCGACACATGCGCTAATCGTCGCGGCCAAGGCGATGGACCGGCTCGGCCGCCCTCGCAGCGCGATCCTCGGCTTCACCATGCCGGGCTTCGCGACCGGTGACGGCACCAAGGCAAACGCCTGGGCGCTCATGCGCGCACTCGGCATCACCGCCGAAGAGATCGACATCAAGCCCGCCGCCCGCCGCATGCTGGAGGATATTGGCCACCCGTTCAGCGAAGGCGAACCGGTCTACGACATCACCTTCGAGAATGTGCAGGCAGGGCTGCGCACCGATTACCTGTTCCGCCTCGCCAACCAGCGGCGCGGGATCGTGCTCGGCACCGGCGACCTTAGCGAGATGGCGCTCGGCTGGTGCACCTACGGCGTCGGCGACCAGATGAGCCATTACGCGGTCAACAGCGGCGTGCCCAAGACGCTGATCCAGTTCCTGATCCGCTGGTGTATCCGCACCGACCAGTATGACGCGGCGACCGATGCGATCCTGTCGACGATCCTCGCGCAGGAAATTTCGCCCGAGCTCGTGCCGGCAGGCGCGGATGGCGCGTTGCAGAGCACCGAGTCGATGATCGGGCCGTATGCGCTCAACGACTTCTTCGCGCATTACGTGATCCGCCACGGCCTTGCCCCCTCGAAGATCGCGTTTCTCGCCTGGCATGCATGGCGCGATGCGAGCGTCGGCGCGTGGCCGGAGGACCTGCCCGAGGATGCGCGCGTCGCCTACGACCTGCCGACGATCCGGAAATGGCTGGAAAAATTCCTGTTCCGATTCTTCACGACCAGCCAGTTCAAGCGGTCGGCGATGCCCAACGGCCCGAAGGTCTCCGCGGGCGGTGCGTTGTCGCCGCGCGGCGACTGGCGGGCGCCGTCGGATGGGATCGCGACGGCCTGGATCGAAGAATTGCGGTCAAGCGTTCCATAGGGTTAGCTGCGCTACCTTGCATAAACCGCCCGCGCGGCGCATTATGAAAATCCTATGACAGTGGCTCCACCGGATGGATCGCGCGATCGCCGGATCGAGATCCCATCTAACCTTTGGCTGATACACCCGGCAGGCCGTGCGCTTTTGCCGTTCGCCTTGGCGCGTGGAATTTCCGCGAATGCGGTGTCGGTCATGGGGCTCTGTCTCGGCGGAGGTGCTGCGCTCGCCTATACCCAATGGGGCAATTGGGCGCTGGCGCTGGTCGGCTTGGTGCTGTCGATGGGATGGCTGATCGCGGACGGACTCGACGGCATGGTCGCGCGCGCGACCAAGACCGCGAGCCCGCTCGGCCGGATGCTCGACGGTCTGTGCGATCACGGCGTCTTCGCGCTGATCTACGTCTCGCTCGCGCTGACGATCGATACGCCCGAAGCCTGGATCCTCGCTTTCGCCGCTGGCGCCGCGCACGCGGTGCAGTCGAACATGTACGAGGGCGAGCGCTCGCGCTTCCATCGCCGGATCAAGGGCGTCGCGCTCGAAGCGCCCCCCGTCCCCACCGGCAACGCGCTCGTCCGCTTCTACGACGGGGTCGCGAGCAGCATCGATCGGATCGCCATGCCGTTCGAGCGGACGCTCGGCCAGGCCAGCGATCCGGTCGCGCTCGGTGCGCTGTACGGGGCTCGCGCCGTCTCCCCGTTGCGCTTGATGGCCTTGCTTACCGCGAATGTCCGGGTATGGGCGATCTTCGTCGCCTGCTTCGTGGGCAATCCACGCATCTTCTGGTGGTTCGAGATCGTCCCTCTGACGCTCGTGGCCATCGTCGGGCTCGTCTGGCACCGTCGTGTCGAGCGGGCTTTCGTTCGTAATACTTCTGCAACGCGACCAAAGACCGCGTCGCGCATGCATCTTTCGTAAGGAACAGGGTCAGTAATGAATAGCATTCGGATCGCCGTGGTCGGCATCGGCAACTGCGCGAGCTCGCTCGTGCAAGGCCTCGAGCATTACCGTGAGGGCGCCAACGACCAGGTCGGCCTGATGCATTTCGACATGGGTGGCTACAAGCCGAGCGACATCAAGGTCGTCGCGGCCTGGGACGTCGATCGCCGCAAGGTGGGCAAGGACGTCGCCGAGGCGATCTTCGCCAAGCCGAACTGCACCGCGGTGTTCGCACCGAACGTGAGCAACACCGGCACGATTGTGAAGATGGGCAAGAAGCTGGACGGCGTCGCCGACCACATGGCCGACTTCAAGGACGACCGCACGTTCCTCGTCTCCGACGCCGCCGAGCCGACCCGTGAAGAGGTCATCGCCGAGCTGAAGGCATCGGGCGCCGACGTGCTGATGAACTATTTGCCGGTCGGTTCGCAGGAAGCGACCGAATTCTACGCCGAATGCGCGATCGAAGCGGGCGTGGCGTTCGTCAACAACATCCCCGTCTTCATCGCCTCGAACCCCGTTTGGGCGAAGAAGTTCGAGGACGCCGGCGTCGCGATCATCGGCGACGACATCAAGGCACAGCTCGGCGCGACGATCGTTCACCGCGTGCTGACCGACCTGTTCGCCAAGCGCGGCGTGAAGCTGGATCGCACCTACCAGCTCAACACCGGCGGCAACACCGACTTCCTCAACATGTCGAACCATCGCCGTCTCGAGTCGAAGAAGATCTCGAAGACCGAAGCGGTCCAGTCGGTCGCGGCCGAGCGGATGGACGACGACAATGTCCATATCGGTCCGTCGGACTATGTCCCCTGGCAGAACGACAACAAGGTCTGCTTCCTGCGCATGGAAGGCCAGCTGTTCGGCGGCGTGCCGATGAACATCGAGCTGCGTCTCTCGGTCGAGGACAGCCCCAACTCGGCGGGTGTCGCGATCGACATGATCCGTTGCGCCAAGATCGCCAAGGATCGCGGCATCGCCGGCGTGATTGACCCTGCCTCGGCCTATTTCTGCAAGCACCCGCGCACGCAGATGACCGACGATCTCGCACAGATCGAAGTCGAGCGGTTCATCAAGGCCGCCTGACATGATCGACACGCCCCGGATTGAAACGGCGATCATCCTCGCCGCCGGGGAAGGCAGCCGCCTTCGCACCTCCGCCCCGTACAAGCCGCTCTGCGCGGTCGCGGGGCGGCCGTTGATCGCCCACGCGCTTGAGGGGCTGGCGGAAGCCGGTTTCGCGCGGGCGATCGTGACGGTCAGCTATGGGCGCGAGGCGATCGAAGCGTACCTCGCGAGCCGGCGCTGGCCGCTGGCGGTCGAGACGGTGCTCGCCGACCACCGCGAACCCAACGGCGTCTCGGTATTGGCGGCGCGCGATGCCTTGGCCGGGGACGAAGCAGTCCTCGCAATGTGCGACCACCTCGTCAGCCCAGACCTTTACGCGCGCATGGCGAAAGCCGGCGCTGGCGGTGGTCTCCGCCTCGGCATCGACCGGCGCCTCGGCCATGACTGGGTCGACCCCGAGGACGTCACCTGCGTCGCGACCGAAGGCGACCGCATCGTCGCGATCGGCAAGGGCCTCGAACCGCACGACTGCTACGACACCGGCGTCTTCGCGATCGGCCCCGCGCTGTCGGATGCGCTGGCAACGCTGGCCAGCCCGTCTTTGACCGAAGGCGTCCGCCTGCTGGCTGCGCAAGGCCTCGCCCGGATCGTCGATTGCAGCGACATCGACTGGATCGACGTCGACGACGCGCCTGCTCTGGCGAAGGCCGAGGCATGGATGGCGACGAAGGCGGACGCCGTCGCCGCCTGACCCAGCCGAGTTCGCGTCCGAGAACTCCCTGTTACCAACGACACTTCTGTTCCTTGTTCCCTCGCGAACGCGGGGGCCCAGGAGCCACAGGCACCGCCCTATATTTAGCTGGGCCCCCGCGTCCGCGGGGGAACGGCTAGGCGGCGCTCTGTGTCTCGGTCCAACCGACCCCTCCCCAACACCACCCCGGCGAAGGCCGGGGCCCAATTGGGGGGACGGCTATAACGAAGCGCAGTCCGCCGTTACTGCAACCTTTCCAACTGGGCCCCGGCCTTCGCCGGGGTGGCGGAGTTGATGAGATGAGGTGACGTAAGGCCCCGCCCTACTTCGCCCGACGAACCGTCAGAATCTTAACCGGCGCGGCAATCATCTGCCCCTTCATCACCCCGACCCCAGCGGTCGCCGAAATCGGCGCAGCAAGGATGCGTTTCACCACGTCCATCCCCTCGACGACATGCCCGAACGCCGCATACCCCGCGGTATCCCCACTCCCCGTCGGGTTCGCATCCAACGACAACACCGGCCCGACGGTAATGAAGAAGTCCGCCGTCGCCGTCCCCGGCGCCAACCGCGCGAGCGAGATCGTCCCGTCGACATGCGACAACCCGGTCTTGCTGGTCGGCTCGTGCGCGACGGGCTTCAGGATGCGCTTCGGATCATTCTGCGGCCCGCCCTGGATCAGCCCGGTCCCCTGCCCCAGGTTCATCGCGCGATAGAACGTCACCCCATCGAGCCGCTTCTGATCGACATAGCGCAGGAAATTCGCGGTCGTTAGCGGCGCGCGATCCTTCTCCAGCGCCAGCGTGATCGGCCCCTCGCTGGTCGTCATCACGATAGAGACGGTCGCCGCCGGCACCGCCTCGGCCGGAACAGGCGTAGCCGGTGCAGCCGGAGCGACGGTTTGCGCCGAGCCGGAAACGGCACAGAGAAGGACGAGCGAAGCGCCAAGCGTTTTCAAGATCATGACCAAGGCTACCGCGGCAAACGCGCCCTGTCAGCCGAGAACGTCAGCCGGGAACGATGCGAAATTGCGCGGCCCAAACTATTGCTTGGGTTTGCACGCCCGCGCGCAATGCGTATCCGGGAAGTGATGACCGATCTCGCCATTCTCTACGAGCACCCGCTCTGGTTCGAACCGCTGTTCGCCGCGCTTGACCGCCGCGGTGTCGCGTTCACCCGCGTCAAACCCGACGGCTTCTGGAACCCCGCCGACCAGAGCGCACCCGCCCCCGTCGTCTTCAACCGGATCGCGATGTCGAGCTTCCTGCGCAACGACGAGCATCCGATCTTCGATACGATGGCGATGCTCGATCACTGGCGCCGCACGGGCGCACGCGTGATCAACGGCACCGACGTGCTCGCGATCGACGCATCGAAGGCGCGGCAGTTGTCGCTGATCGCCTCGCTCGGCCTCGCGATCCCCGAAACGCGCGTCGTCCACCGCGCCGCCGACGTCGTCCCCGCCGCGCAGACGCTACGCTTCCCGCTGGTCGTGAAGGCGAACATAGGCGGATCGGGGGCCGGCATAATCCGCTTCGACAGCCTCGAAGAATTGCGCACCGCCGTAGCCGACGCCGGCCTCCCGAGCAGCGTCGACGGCGTCCTGCTAGTCCAGGAATACGTCCCCGTCCGCGACGGCGCGATCACCCGGATCGAGACGCTCGACCGCAAGTTCCTCTACGCGATCGAGGTCGCCGGCGGCGGCGCGTTCGATCTCTGCCCGGCGGATGCATGCGTCGTCCCCGGTTCCGGCATCAAGATGGCCGCGGTCGAGCCGTCGCAGACCTTGAAGGACGCCGCCGAAGCGATCGCCCGCGCGGTCGATCTCGACGTCGGCGGAGTCGAGGTGATGATCGACGACCGCGATGGCGTCGCGCGCTTCTACGACATCAACGCGCTGTCGAACTTCGTCGCCAAGCCCCTCGACGTGCTCGGCTGGGATCCCCACGACCGCCTCGTCGATTACCTGGTCGAACAGATCGAGAAGGCCCGCTGATGCGCTATGGTTACTGGACTCCCGTCTTCGGCGGCTGGCTTCGCAACGTCCCCGACGAGGGGATGGAGGCGAGTTGGGCGTACACCAAGGCGCTCACGCAGAACGCCGAGCGCTGGGGCTACGACCTGACGCTGATCGCCGAGCTGAACCTCAACGATATCAAGGGCATCGAACAGCCTGCGCTGGATGCATGGTCGACCGCGGCGGCGCTCGCGGCAGTGACCGACAGCATCGAGCTGATGGTCGCGGTCCGCCCGAACTTCCACCACCCCGCGCTGTTCGCCAAGGCGGCGGCGAATATCGACCGGATCTCGGGCGGACGCCTCGCGCTCAACGTCGTGTCGTCCTGGTGGGCGGACGAGGCGAAGCAATACGGCCTCCAGTTCGACCAGCACGACGATCGCTACGCCCGCACCGCCGAGTGGCTGACCGTCGTCGACGGGCTCTGGACCGAAGAACGGTTCGACTTCGCGGGCCAGTTCTACACCACCGAACAGGCGATCTGCTCGCCCAAGCCCGCCAAGCGCCCGACCGTCTACGCCGGTGGCGAGAGCGAGAAGGCCAAGGCGATGATCGCCGCGCAGTGCGACGCCTACGTCATGCACGGCGACCCCGCCGACGCGATCGCGCCGAAGATCGCCGACATGGCCGCGCGACGTGAAGCAGCCAATGAGAAGAGGGGCGGCGGCGCACCGATGCAATACGGCATGGCTGCCTACGCGATCGTCCGCGACAGCGAGGCGGAGGCGAAACGCGAACTCGAGCGCATCACCAGCGTCACCGAACTCCCCGCCGGATACGCCAATTTCGACCAGTGGTTGTCGGGCACGCAGCTCGAACGCGAGTTGAAGATCCAGGAATACTCCGTCTCCAACCGCGGCCTGCGCCCCAATCTGGTCGGCACGCCCGAGCAGTTGAAGGAGCGTGTCGCGGAGTACGAAGCCGCCGGTCTCGACCTGCTGCTGCTCCAGATGAGCCCGCAGGCCGAGGAAATGGAGCGGTTCGCCGCGCAGGTCATGGGCACCGCATGATCCGCCTAACTGACGTCGTTAAAACCTACCCGGCAACCGACGCGGCTGCCCTCGACGGCGTGTCGATGGAAATCCCGGCGCGTGGCGTATTTGGCGTCATCGGCCAGTCCGGCGCGGGCAAGTCGACGCTGATCCGCCTGATCAACGCGCTAGAACGTCCGACGTCGGGTCGAGTCGAGGTCGACGGCGTCGACGTGGCGGCATTGTCGGCGGCAGACCTGCGCGCGCTACGCCGCCGGATCGGCATGATCTTCCAGAATTTCGGCCTGCTGTCGTCGCGCACGGTCGCGGCAAACGTCGCGTTCCCGCTGGCGCTCGCGGGCGTATCCAAAGCCGAGCGCGAGACGAAAGTCGCTGCGCTACTCGACCGCGTAGGTCTCGCCGATCACACCACCAAATATCCAGCCCAGCTATCCGGCGGCCAGAAACAGCGCGTCGGCATCGCTCGCGCGCTCGCCACCGACCCCGACATCTTGCTCTGCGACGAAGCCACTAGCGCACTCGATCCCGAAACCACCCGCTCGGTCCTGACCCTCCTCCGCGAACTCAACCGAGACCTCGGTCTGACGATCGTCCTGATCACGCACGAAATGGACGTCGTCCGCTACGTCTGCGACCGCGTCGCCGTCCTCGAACGCGGCCGTATCGTCGAAACCGGAGACGTTACCGACATCTTCGCCAACGCCACGCACCCGGCGACGCGGCGCATGCTGGCGGCGCTGGCGGCATGAGCTTCTTCGCCAACATCGACTGGTCGGACATCGGCCAGGCGTGCCTCGACACGCTGATCATGCTCGGCGGGTCGCTCGTGCTCACGATCGCGTTCGGGCTTCCGCTTGGCGTCCTGCTCTACCTCACCGGCCAGGGCCGCCTGTCGCAGAACCGCGTCGCCAACGTCGTGCTCGGCGTCATCGTCAACATCCTCCGCTCCGTCCCGTTCATCATCCTGCTGATCGTGATGATCCCGCTCACCGTGATGCTCGTCGGCACCTCGCTAGGCGTCGCCGGCGCGATCCCCCCGCTCGTCGTCGGCGCGGCACCCTTCTATGCGCGGCTCGTCGAGGGATCGCTCAAGGAAGTCGACCGCACCACGATCGAGGCGGTGCAGGCGATGGGCGCCACCACCCGCCAGATCGTCACCGGCGCGCTGATCCCCGAGGCGCTCCCCGGGCTGATCGCCGGCGCCACCGTCACCGCGGTTGCGCTCGTCTCGTTCACCGCGATGGCGGGCGTGGTCGGCGCGGGCGGGCTCGGCGATCTCGCGATCCGGTTCGGCTATCAGCGCTTCCAGACCGACGTCATGGCCGTCACCGTTGTGCTGCTGGTCGTGCTCGTCCAGATCATCCAATATGCCGGCGACGCGCTCGCCCGCCACTTCACCCGCCGCTAGGAATCGCCATGAACCGTCGCACCCTGCTCGCCTCGTTCTCGCTCCTGGCGCTCGCCGCCTGCGGAGGCGCCAAGACCAACGACGGCAAGACGCTGACGATCGCCGCAACCGCGGTGCCGCATGCCGAGATCCTGGAATCGATCAAGCCGACGCTGGCGAAGGAGGGCGTCGACCTCCAGATCCGCGTCTTCAACGATTACGTCCAGCCCAACCTCCAGGTCGAACAGAAGCAGATCGACGTCAGCTATTTCGAAACCAAGCCGTATCTCGACCAGTTCAACGCCTCGCGCGGTACGCATCTGGTGACGTACGCCGGCGTCCATGTCGAGCCGCTCGGCGCCTATTCGCGCAAGTGGAAGTCGATCGCGCAGATCCCGAACGGCGCCACCGTCGCGATCCCCAACGAGCCGAGCAACGGCGGCCGCGCGCTGCTGTTGCTCCAGAAGGCCGGGCTGATCACGCTCCGGAACCCGACCAACCCGCTGTCGAGCCTCAACGACATCGCCACCAATTCGAGGAACCTCAACTTCAAGGAACTGGAGGGCGCAACCCTGCCCCGCACGCTCGGCGAGGTCGATCTCGCGCTGATCAACACCAATTATGCGCTCGACGCGAAGCTCAACCCGGTCCGCGACGCGCTCGCGATCGAGGACAAGAACAGCCCTTACGTCAATTTCGTCGTTGGCCTGCCCGGCGGCGAGAAGGACCCGCGGGTCGTGAAACTGATCGCGGCGCTGCGCAGCCCGGCGACCAAGACCTTCATCGAGCAGCATTATCGAGGTGCGGTGCTGCCCGCCTTCTGATACCGGCGCGGCCTCGTTCGCGTAATCCTTGAGGCTCCATGACGGTCGTCGCCGCGTATCTCTATCGTCATGGCAAGCGCGTCCGCGCGGTCTCGATCGACGAAAAGGTCGATTGTCCGGCGGATCGCTCCGAGTTCGTCTGGATCGGGATATGCGACCCGACCGACGACGAGATGCGGACGCTCAAGGAGCAGTATAACCTCCACCCGCTGGCAGTGGAGGACGCGATCAAGGCGGACCAACTGCCCAAGGTCGACGTGTATGGCGACCAGCTCTTCGTGGTCGCGCGCACGGCGCAGCTCGAGGCGGACAAGATCGCGTATGGCGAGACCGCGATCTTCGTCGGCCACAGCCACATCATCAGCGTCCGCCACGGCTCGGCGCGGTCTCATAAAGCGCTACGCGAACAGCTTGAAGCCGCGCCGACCTTGCTGATCAACGGCGTCGACTACGTCCTCCACGCAATCCTCGACTACGTCGTCGACGGCTATCTGCCGATCATGGAGAGCATCGAGGACGAGGTGCTGGCAATGGAACAACGCACCATCGACGCGTTCCTAGGCCGCGACGAGATCGTCCGAATCTTCGGCTTGCGTCGAGAAATGATCCGGTTCCAGCGGATCCTGGGACCGATGGGCGAGGTCGCGGGCAAGATCGTCCGGCTCGACCTGCCCTGCATCGATACCGAGGCCAAACCGTATTTCAGCGACGTGCTCGACCATGTCCGCCGCGTGCAGACGATGGTCGAGGGCCTGCGCGAAGTGCTGACGTCGGTGTTCGAATTCAGCAACCTGCTCGAACAGCAACGCACCGGCGCGATCACCCGCCAGCTCGCCGCCTGGGCCGCGATCCTCGCCGTCCCCACCGCGATCGCCGGGATCTACGGCATGAACTTCGAGAACATGCCCGAGTTGAAGACGGAATATGGGTATTTCATCGTGCTGGGTGTGATCGGCGTTGTGTGTTCGGCGCTGTATGTGAAGTTCAAGCAGGCGAAGTGGCTATAGCGCGACGACCACTGACTCCGTCATGCCGGGCTCGTTCCGGCATCCACTGTTCCGCATAGTCGCCAGCCGTCGCTTCGCGGCACGGTGGACCCCGGAACAAGCCCGGGGTGACGAGGGTGAAACCAGCCCCTTACTTCGTCCTCCCCCGCCAGGGGGAGGTGGCTGGCACTCGCCAGACGGAGGGGGAGGTAAGGGACAACCGCTGTTGCGTGTCCGCCCCCTCCGTCGCCTTCGGCGCCGCCTCCCCCTTGCGGGGGAGGATCGAACGCCGAGCGACTGTCGTTCAAACCTTGACGAGCATCTTCCCCATATTCCCACCCGAGAACAGCCCCAAGAACGCATCCGGCATCGTCTCGAGCCCTTCGTGCACCGTCTCCTGCCGCTTCAGCGTCCCCGCGGCCAGCATCCCGCCCATGTCCTTGTAGAATTCGTCGGCGCGATTCATGAAATCGCTGACGATGAACCCGCGGATCTGGATGCGGTTACCGATCAGCCGCGCGAGATACTTCAACTGCGTCGCCGCGCCGCTGTTATACACGTCGATCATCCCGCACACTGCGAACCGCGCATGCATGTTCGCATGTGCCAGCGCCGCGTCGAGATGCTCGCCGCCGACATTGTCGAAATACACGTCGATGCCCTTCGGTGCAGCCTGACCCAGCGCCTTCACCACCGGTACGTCGCCCTTGTAGTCGATCACCGCATCGGCCCCGAGCGACTTCACCCACGCGCATTTCTCCGCGCCGCCAGCCGAGCCGATCACCGTCATGCCCTTGGCCTTGGCGACCTGCACCACGGTCGATCCGACCGCGCCCGCCGCCGCCGACACGAACACCGTGTCGCCCGCCTTCGCCTCGGCAACCTGGAGCAGACCAAAATACCCCGTCATCCCCGGCATGCCGAGCTGGCCGAGAAACGCCTGCGCCGGCACGTCGAGCGCGGGCAGCTTCTGCACCTGCGCCGCCGG
This sequence comes from Sphingomonas fucosidasi, assembly GCF_036663855.1. Lineage (NCBI taxonomy): Bacteria > Pseudomonadati > Pseudomonadota > Alphaproteobacteria > Sphingomonadales > Sphingomonadaceae > Sphingomonas > Sphingomonas fucosidasi. Next base: position 374,707 of record NZ_JAXOJR010000002.1, read on the forward strand.
CACCACCGCCTCGTCGCGCCAGCCCGCCATGTGCAACACCATGTCGCCGACCTTGATGCCGTCGCCGTTGCTCTCGACCACTTCGCCGACCGCGCCGCCCTGCATCGCCTCGCCTAGCGCGAACGGCGGGACATAGCTCTTCACGTCGTTCATCCGCCCGCGCATGTACGGATCGACCGACAGCCAGCGGTTGGCAATCCGGACCTCGCCAGCGCCGAGCACAGACTGGTCGAGATCGATCATGGCGAAGTCGGTATGCTTCGGCATGCCTTGCGGACGTGCCTTCAGGCTCCATGCACGGGCCATAAACTTGCTCCTGTCTAGAATATTCGTGTTATCGGTATGGCGGAACATACCCGCAGCGCAACCCGCAAAAAAGCCCGGACGTTTCCGCCCGGGCTCGTTGCTGGCCGGCATCAGCGACGCCGGCCAATGCTTTTAGACGCTTAGTACGTGGTCGGACCCGACTTGCCGAGCGAGTCCGACGTCGTGCCGGTCGTCGAACCTGGGGCCGTCGAACCAGTGGTCGATGCCGCGCCCGTCGTGCTACCAGTTTGGGTGGTCGAGCCATAGCCAGTCGTACCGGCGCCCTTCTTGTCGCCGCCGGTGCGGTCGCCATAGTCGAACATCGCCGAGTTGCGCTCTTCCTCTTTCCACGCCGCCTTGGCTTCGTCGGCCGACTTCGACAGCGTCACCTTGCCGTCGACGGTCTTGATCCAGCGCGACGGGATCGAGTGATGCACGCCGCCCGCATCGCGGTCGTTCTTGGTCAGCAGGATCCGGTCGCCCTTCACCTTATCGACCGTACCGACATGGCTACCGTCGGAACCGACGACCTCCATATGCTCGGCGACCTGCGACAGCGAGCTACGCTGGCCCTGACGCTCGGTGCGCCACGACGAAAACTCGTTCTCGAACTTCGAACGGTTTTCGTTGCGATACTCGTCATAGTCGCGGTCGAGCGCCGCGATCTGCGTGCTGCGCCAGCTATGATAATGATCGTCGTGCGGGTTCGACGAGCGGTTGCCGAACGAGCGGTTGTCCGAGTTGCCATAGGAGTGCTCGTCGTAGCGCGCATCGGCCTCGCGGCGGCGCTCCGCCTCGTCATCTCCGAACCACGAGCGTACTTCGTCACCGGCGCGGGCGATAAAGCCGCGATCGTCATAGTCGTAACCCTGCGGCTGGCGGCCATAGCCACGATCGTCGCCGCGCGGCGCATTACGGTTGTCGTCGTCGGCATGACGGTTGCGCCCTACATCCTCGAACCGGCGACCGTCCGACGCGTAGCTACCGTGATACTCGGTACCGCTCGAACCCTGACCACGCTGGCCATAGTCCTGTCGGTCATAACGCTGCTGCTTCGAGCCCGGTCGACAATAGTCCTGCTGACCGTAAGACTGGCCCGAACCCTGTCCATAGCGCGACTGATTATAGCGATCCCCGCCCGACGGCTGCTGGCGATCGTTATGGCCACCATAATAGTCGCGACCGTATTGAGCATGGCTACCCTGATCGTCGCGCCCTCGATTGTCGCCCCCGTGATTGTCGCGATCGAATTCACCGACCGCTGCGTAATCGCGCGCGCTAGACCGACCGTAATCGCCCCCGTCGGAACGGAAATCGCGGCCAAAATCCTGCGAGTTCGGCCGACCGTAATAATCACCCGATTGACGATCCCGGGTAGTGCGCTCGTAGACCATAGGAGCCTCCTAATTGCTGTCCTGCGGCTGCCGGCCTCGTCGATCGATTTAGTCGATCGCGGAGCCGTACATTCCGATGACTACAAACGCCAAACTGGTGGATTGTTCCTGTATTTGCCGTACCTTGACGGCGAGACGACGCAACGCTGCGACGACGGTCGGACCGAGATGGAGCCTGAGATCCACCAAGGAAAAAACTCCCGCCCGGCAATCCAAAAAACCGGCCGGCCAAGCCAGTTCCGCCAGTTGCATCGCCCAAACCGACCCGCTAAATGCGCAATCATGGCCTATGGCCAGCCGCGCGGGGCCGTAGCTCAGATGGGAGAGCGCTGCAATCGCACTGCAGAGGTCAAGGGTTCGATTCCCTTCGGCTCCACCAGCGCAACACGATGACAACTAAACATTTTCCTTCCAACTGCCCGGAACGTCGGGGCGGTAATAGCTACCGGGGACGCTTTATCGATGTCCCCCACGAGCCGCTCGATCACCCCCAAGCCGCGCCGCAGATAGTCGGGGCGGAACGGCGCGTAGAGGTCCGAGATCGATCCGAACTTGCGGTGGCCGAGATGGATTTCCACCTCACCCCATGCCTCTTGCGGCAGGCTCGATGGTGTCAGGTCGGCAACCGAGTGGCGGATCAACTTCATCCCGCCGTCTCGCACTACCGCAACTGACGGGCTGGCATCGACATGCGCGCGCGCTTACGCTGACATCTCGCTTCGACCAGCTTCAAGGACCCTGTCATGCGCTTGACCATCATCATTACGGCCGGGCTGCTGGCCAGTCCGGCGCTAGCGCAAGCCGGACCCGTGGAAACCGCCGTAAAGATCGAAGCCGGCAAATTGCGGGGCACAGAATCCGACGGGGTCATTGCCTTCAAGGGGATCCCGTTCGCGGCGCCGCCGGTCGGTCCGCTGCGCTGGCGGGCACCGCAACCTGTCGCAGCCTGGACCGGCGAGCGAGATGCGAGCCGCTATGCCAACGACTGCATGCAGCAGCCTTTCCCGAGCGATGCCGCGCCGCTTGGCACGCCGCCGGCCGAGGATTGCCTCTATGCCAATGTGTGGAAACCCGCCGATGCCAAGGCGAAATTGCCGGTGATGGTCTGGATCTACGGCGGCGGCTTCGTGAATGGCGGATCGTCGCCACCCACCTATTCCGGTAGCAACCTCGCCAAGGCGGGGATCATGGTGGTGAGCTTCAATTACCGCCTCGGACGGTTCGGAACCTTCGCGCATCCGCAATTGACGACGCAGAACCCCGATCACGGGCTGCTCGGCAACTATGGCTATATGGACCAGCTGGCCGCGCTTAAATGGGTGCAGAAGAATATCGCGGCATTCGGGGGCGATCCGGCCAATGTGACGATCATCGGCGAAAGCGCGGGCGGTATGTCCGTTCATACGTTGCTCACATCGCCGATGGCGCGCGGCACGTTCCAGAAGGCCGTGGTGCAATCGGGCGGACCCGGAACCGGCCCCGCCGGCACGGTCGCGACGGCCGAGACGATCGGGGTGGCATTCGCGCAAGCAAAGGGGATCGCGCCGGGCGATCCGGACGCTTTGACCAAGCTGCGTCGGCTTTCGGCGGAACAGGTTACCGACGGCCTGAGCCTGGCGGCGATGTTCACGCCGGGATCGGGGCCAAGAACCTATAGCGGGCCGGTGATCGACGGCAAAATCGCGGTCGACCCAGTCGCAGCCTATACCGCAGGGCAATTCGCGAAGGTGCCGGTTATGATCGGCGCGACCAGTGACGATATCGGCGGTCCGCAAGGGTATATGATCGCGGGTGCACGCAACACCGCGGCGTTGCTCGCCACGAAGGGCGTGCCGACCTATTATTATCGGTTCTCGTACGTGGCGACGTCGGTTCGGTCGGATAAGACCGCAGGCGCGTCGCACGCGACGGATATCCCGTTCTTATTCGACACCGCAGCGATCAAATACGGCCCGCAAACGAGCGCGACCGACCGGGCGGCGGCGCGAACAGCGAGCAGCTATCTGGTCAATTTCGTCAAGCACGCCAATCCGAACGGTCCGGGTCTGCCGGAATGGCCGGCGACGCTTGCGGACGAACCGAAGATGCTCGACCTCGATACGCGCGGCGGCGCGACGTTGGTCGATGACCGCTGACGCCGGAACGATCCTCCCCTCTGCAAAGGGGAGGATCGGGATTGGCGTGGCGTCCTAGAACCGGACGGTCGCGCCCACTGCGAGGTTGCGGCCGAGCGAGTCGTACCGCGCGGGGATGGTGTCGCTGCGCGCATGACGCCCGGCGCTATGCCAGCGCGGAGCCGCCACGCGCGGCGTGGATCAATTCGACGAGTTGCCGATTGATCGACGCACCGTGCAAATGAAGATGGACGGCGTCATACCCTTCGCGGCGCAGTCGTTGCCGAAGCGCATTGACCGACTCGCATTCGCCCGAGCGAGCGAGTTCGAATGCACGTTCCACCGTGGTGATCTGTCCCGTCATCACATCGCCCTACGCGGTATCGCGACAAGCCGCGAGCACTGATTTTCACGGTGTGACACTTTACAAAAGTCTAGCAAACTCAGGCAGATGCAGATCAACCCGACTAATCTAGCATTTCTTGTGCTCGAAGATTTTCGTTCTTTATATGTTCCGTTTTTCGCTATACGCTGCTGCTATGAAACATGCCCGACCAATCCGCGGGGCGACGCGCAACGACGAGAGCAAGCGGTTTAACCTGCCGCAGACCGAGGCGGACGGCGACTGGCTCGACATGCGCGAGGGCATCGACGGAATCGCGCCGAAGCTGCGGACGACGGTGACGGTCGAAACCCCGCGGACGATCATCAGCCGCAACGCATCGCCCGACGTGCCGTTCGACCGCTCGATCAATCCGTACCGGGGGTGCGAGCATGGCTGCATCTATTGTTTCGCGCGGCCAGGCCATGCGTTTCACGACCTGTCGCCGGGGCTGGATTTCGAGAGCAAGCTGTTCGCGAAGCCTTCCGCCGCAGCGCTGCTGCGCGCGGAATTGTCGAAGCCGGGCTATGCGGTCGCGCCAATGGCATTGGGGACTAACACCGATCCGTACCAGCCGATCGAGACCGACTGGCGGATCACGCGCGGGATCATCGAGGTGCTCAGCGAGACGGATCATCCGCTGACGATCACCACCAAGTCGGACCGGGTGGTGCGCGATCTCGACCTGCTCGCACCGATGGCGGCGAAGGGACTGGCGGCGGTGGCGATGTCGATCACGTCGCTCGATCCCAGGATCGCATCGACCGTCGAGCCGCGTGCGCCGCATCCCGAACGGCGGCTTGCAGCGGTGCGCAAGCTCGCTGATGCGGGCGTGCCCGTCTACGTGTCGATCGCGCCGGTGATCCCGGCGATCACCGACCATGAGATCGAACATCTGATCGCGCGCGCGGCCGAGGCCGGGGCGAGCCGCGCGTTTTTCATTCCGGTGCGATTGCCGCATGAAGTCGCACCGCTGTTTCGCGCATGGCTCGACGACCATTTTCCTGAGCGCGCGGGCAAGGTGATGGCGACGATCGCGTCGCTGCGTGGCGGACGTGACAACGATCCGAACTTCTTCACGCGGATGAAGGGGCAAGGGCCGTGGGCGGATCTGCTGGGAACGCGGTTCCGGATCGCGTGCGCGAAACATGGGCTAAATCAGGAGCGGATCGCGCTGCGAAACGACCTGTTCCGTGCGCCGCGCGGGCCTCAGGGCGAGTTGTTTTGAGGGTCGGTAAGTCTCAGTCCGTCGGCGGACAAAAGCGGATCGACCTATTCTCCCTCTCCCTGGAACGGCGGGGTTGGGGGTAAGTCGGCTTCCCCACATCCGAACCGGCGTGGCCGAGCAAGTCACCCCTTCCCTTTCAAGAAGGGGTAAAAGCGGCAATGGCCTGAACTATTGCCAGCTTCCGTCATCCTGGATCTAGTCCAGGATGACGAAGGTAATCAGTACGCCCGCCCGATCAGTACGCGTTCGACCGCGGGTTCGCCGGTGAAGATGCACGCGCCGTCGTCGCAGCCGGTCTGGCCCATCGGTGCGTTGCGGATCGTGAGCTTGAACGCCTTCAACCGCTCCACGACCTTGTCGAGCGCGGGGCCGGTCGGCTTGGACCAGCGCACGTCGACCCAGCCGGGGTTCTTCACGCCGTCCGCGAAATGCGCCTCGACCGCGGCGAAGTCGTTCGCGGGGACGATGTTGCCCTTCACGCGGTTCATCGATTCGACGTGGAGCGTCGCCTGCACGTCGTGCAGCATGCCCGAGACTTCGCTCACGAACGTGTCGCGCGCGACCGCATTGCTGTCCAGCTTGCCGTCCTCGCGGTAGAGGCGATCGCGGCGGATCACCGTGACGTTGCCGCCGGCCACGTCGCGGCCGCCGACCTCGATCACGATCGGTGCACCCTTCTTGACCCAGCCCCAGCGCTTGGTCGCGGCCTTGGCGGGCTTGAGGTCGAGCAGCGCGCGGACCGGTTCGCCCAGCGCGGACTGCTTGGCCAGTTCGGCCTGGAGCGACTTGCAATAGTCGACGATCGCCGCGTCCTCGGGCACGTCGCGCAGCATGGGGACGATCACGACCTGCCACGGCGCGATCATCGGCGGCACGCGCAGCCCGTCGTCGTCGCCGTGGACCATGATGACCGCGCCGATCATCCGCGTCGACACGCCCCAGCTGGTGGTGTTGCACAGCTCGAACTCTCCGCCCGCATTCTGGAAGCGGATGTTCTGCGCCGAGGCGAAATTGGTGCCGAGGAAATGCGAGGTGCCGGCTTGCAGCGCCTTGCCGTCCTGCATCATCGCCTCGATCGAATAGGTCGCGACCGCGCCGGGGAAGCGCTCGTTTTCGGGCTTCTCGCCGGCGATCACGTGGACGCCCAAGCACTCTTCCGCGAAGTCGCGATAGACTTCGAGCATCTTGAGCGTCTCGTCGCGCGCTTCCTGCGGCGTGGCGTGCGCGGTATGGCCTTCCTGCCAGAGGAACTCGCTAGTGCGCAAGAACATGCGGGTGCGCATTTCCCAGCGGACGACGTTGGCCCACTGGTTGATCAGCACGGGCAGGTCACGCCACGACTGGACCCAGCGCGCGAACGCTGCGCCGATGACCATTTCGGAGGTCGGGCGGACAACCAGCGGCTCCTCGAGCTTGGCGTCGGGATCGGGGATCAGGCGGCCATAGCCGTCGGCCTTGAGGCGGTGGTGCGTGACCACGGCCATTTCCTTGGCGAACCCGTCGACGTGCTCGGCCTCCTTCTCGAAGTACGAGAGCGGGATGAAGAGCGGGAAATAGCAGTTTTCGTGGCCGGTCGCCTTGATCCGGTCGTCGAGCAGGCGCTGGATCCGCTCCCAGATGCCATAGCCCCAGGGGCGGATGACCATGCAGCCGCGGACGCCGGATTCCTCGGCGAGATCGGCCTCGGAGATGACGGCCTGGTACCAGGCGGAAAAATCCGCCTCGCGGGTGACGGGGAGTGCGCGCTTTATCATGGGGTGCGGATAGCGGGTGCGCGGGGGTTCGTCACGTGTGAGTTGCGGCGTCCACTCCGTCGCCGCCCATCATACTGACGCCCTCCGTCATCCTGACGAAAGTCAGGACCCAGAGCCACGGGCGGTGTGGATGGTATCCTGGGTCCTGACTTTCGTCAGGATGACGGGTGTTGGTGTCGGGATGACTAGCGTTCGACCAACGTTTGGGGTGGGATGCCCGCCCTCCCCTCGCTAGGGACTAGGCATGCCCACCGACCGCATCCTTCCCGCCATCGGCATGCGGTTGCTGTCGGTCGTGATCTTCGCGCTGATGAATACCGCGATCAAGCTGGCCGAGCGGTACGGCGCGAGCGTGTCGGAGATCCTGTTCTTTCGGCAGTTCGGGGCGTGTTTGCTGGTGTCGGGGGTGATCGCCGCCGGTCCGAGCCTGCCTTCGGTGGCGACGAAGCGGTTGCCGGCGCATGTCGTGCGCGCGATCGTCGGGCTGTCGGCGATGGCGTTTACGTTCAACGGGATCGTCGCATTGCCGCTCGCCGAGGCGACGACGATCGGGTTCACGGTGCCGATCTTCGCGACGATTCTCGGCGCGCTGGTGCTGCGCGAGCCGACCGGGTGGCATCGCTGGGGTGCCGTCGCGGCCGGGTTCGCGGGCGTGCTGATCGTGGCGCAACCGGGGAGCGGCGATCACTTTCCGTTATGGGGTGCGGGATGTGCGCTGGCGGGGGCGTTCGGGACCGCGAGCGTGTCGATCCTGTTGCGGCAGATCGGCAAGACCGAAAGCGCGCTGACGACGGTGTTCTGGTTCTCGGCGCTGTCGTTGATCCCGTTGTCGCTGTTCTATGCGCAGGCGGCGCAGGCGCATGATCTCGTCGCCTGGGTGTGCCTGGCGAGCGTCGGCATATTCGGCGGGCTGGCGCAGATCGCGATGACGACGTCGTTGCGGCTCGGGCCGGTGTCGGTGGTGGTGCCGATGGATTATTCGAGTTTGCTCTGGGCGACGTTGCTGGGGTGGCTGGTGTTCGACACGTTGCCGGCGGAGGCGACCTGGGTCGGAGCGCCGGTGATCGTGTCGAGCGGGTTGTATATTGTCTGGCGCGAGCATGTCCGGCGGCGGGAAGAGACGGATCGCGCGATCGCTTAATGCCACCCCTTAATCCTCCCCCGCCAGGGGGAGGTGTCGCCGAAGGTGACGGAGGGGGAGGATACGCAACAGAGGTCGCCCTTTCCTCCCCCTCCGTCTGGCAAGTGCCAGCCACCTCCCCCTGGCGGGGGAGGATCGTAGGGTAGCGGCGGGCTAGCGGACTCGTGCCGTCTCCAGCATCCGCTTCGCGCGCAGGTACATTTCGATGCGCTGCGTTGTGAACAGGCCAAGAGCCAGCGCAACCAGCATGTCGGTGATCGCAAACGTATCGAGGTGCAGCGCGTGGCCGTCGCCGATGACGGCGCGCGCTCCGGTGCGGACGGCGATGATCGCGACGAAGAACAGGACCGCGGCGGGCGATGAGGTCGTGTTGAGCGCGTGGGTGTCGGGGTCGATCGTGATCCGCATCATCTTGCCGCGCTGCCAGCCGAGCGCGGCGCCCATCACGAGGGCGAGCGCGCAGAACAGCCAGGCGAGGCCGTGTGGCGGGTACATCGTGAACATGTAGAGCGCGGCTGCGGCGTAGACCGCGGGGAATATCCAGAGGCGTTCGAGTTTCAGCGGCTTCACCACGCTCATGCGACGCCAGCGGATCGCGAAGACGATACCGATGATGACCGCCGTGACCGCGTAGCTGATCCAGCCTTGTGCGTCTTGCGCCTGCATTGTTCCGAGCCCCCACCCTGTTGGGGCGGAGGCTAGATCGGTTGCGGTGCCCTGGGCAATCCGTTTTCCTGCGGACGCAGGAATCCAGGGTTACGGGCGGCGGCGCTCGTAACCCTGGGCTCCTGCGTTCGCAGGAGAACGGAGCCGCGATTTACTCCGCCGCTTGCGCCAGCGGGGCCGGGTCCTTCCAGACCAGCACCGGTTTCCGCGCCGCGAGCGTCTCGTCGAGGCGTGCGCGGGGGGCGAAATGCGGCGCGGTCTTTAGGCTTGGGTCGCCGGCTTTCGCGCGTTCGGCGACCGAGCGGAGTGCGGCGATGAACTGGTCGAGGGCCGCCTTCGATTCGGTCTCGGTCGGCTCGACCAGCATCGCGCCGTGGACGACGAGCGGGAAATACATCGTCATCGGGTGGAAGCCCTCGTCGATCAGGCCCTTCGCGATGTCGATCGTCGAGAAGCCGGCAGCGAGGCCGGAATCCGAGAACAGCGCCTCGTGCATGCACGGACCCGAGGGGCCGAACGGTGCGTCGAGCGTGTCATCCAGTGAGCGCAGGATGTAGTTCGCGTTGAGCACCGCGTCCTCGGACACCTGGCGCAGGCCGTCCGCGCCGTGGCTGAGGATGTAGGTCAGCGCGCGCGTGAACATGCCCATCTGGCCGTGGAACGCGACCATGCGGCCGAAGCTGCCGGCGTGGTGCTCGTCGGCGTTTTCTTCCTCGATCAAGACGAATTGGTCGCCCTGCTTCTCGACGAACGGCAACGGCGCGTACGGGGTTAGCGCTGCCGAGAACACCACCGGACCCGAGCCTGGGCCGCCGCCGCCGTGCGGGGTCGAGAAAGTCTTGTGCAGGTTGATGTGCATCGCGTCGATGCCGAGATCGCCCGGCCGAACGCGACCGACGATCGCGTTGAAGTTCGCGCCGTCGCAATAGACGAAGCCGCCGGCAGCGTGCACCGCGTCGGAAATCTCGCGCATGTCGCGCTCGAACAGGCCGCACGTGTTGGGGTTGGTGATCATCACGCCCGCGACGTCGGGGCCGAGCCGGGCCTTCAGCGCGGCGGTGTCGACGCGGCCTTCGGCGGTGGCGGGGATGTCCTCGACGCTATAGCCGGCGAAGGCTGCGGTGGCGGGGTTGGTGCCGTGCGCGCTCTCGGGGACGAGGATGATCTTCCGCGCGCCTTCGCCCTTGGCTTCGAGTGCGGCGCGGATCGCGAGGATGCCGCAAAGCTCGCCGTGCGCGCCGGCCTTGGGGCTCATCGCGACCGAGGTCATGCCGGTGAGCGTGACGAGCCAGTGCGCGAGCTGGTGGATGACTTCGAGCGCGCCCTGGACGGTGTCGACCGGCTGGAGCGGGTGGACGTCGGAGAACCCGGGGAGCCGCGCCATCTTCTCGTTGAGGCGCGGGTTGTGCTTCATCGTGCAACTGCCGAGCGGGAAGAAGCCGAGGTCGATGCCGTAATTCTGGCGCGAGAGGCGGGTGTAGTGGCGGACTGTTTCGGGCTCGGAGAGACCGGGGAGGCCGATCGGTGCGGTGCGGAGCAACCCGCCCAGCTTGTTTTCCTGCGAAAGCAGGAATCCAGGGTTACGAGCGGCGTCCTTGGTACCCTGGGCTCCTGCGTTCGCAGGAGAACCGAAGGTGTCGAAATCTACGCCAGTCGTGTGCGAGTCGCCGATCTCGAAGATCAGCGCTTCTTCCAGCATCAGGGCCTTGTTGCCGGTTACCGATGCTGGGACGTTCCCCGTGTTCGCCTCGGGCGAGGTCGGGCGCCAGCCGCTCTGGTTGATGCTCATGCCAGTATCTCCTGCAAAGCGGACGCAAGCGTTTCGACGTCCTCCGCGGTAGTCGTTTCCGTCACGGCGACGACGAGGCCGTTCGCGAGATCGTCCTGGCCGGGGTACAAACGCCCGAGCGATACGCCGGCGAGGATGCCGCGATCGGCCAGCGTGCGGACGACGGGGCGGGCTTCGACGGGCAGCTTCAGCGTGAACTCGTTGAAGAAGCTGTCGTTGACGAGTTCGACGCCGGGGATCTGCGACAGGCGTTCCGCTGCCGAGACCGCGCCTGCGTGGTTGATCTCCGCCAGCTGGCGCAGGCCCGCTTCGCCGAGCAGCGTCATGTGGATCGAGAAGGCCAGCGCGCAGAGGCCGGAGTTGGTGCAGATGTTTGACGTCGCCTTCTCGCGGCGGATGTGCTGCTCGCGGGTCGACAGCGTGAGGACGAAACCGCGGCGGCCATCGGCGTCGACGGTCTCGCCGCAGAGACGCCCGGGCATCTGGCGGACGTATTTATCCTTGCAACCGAACAGGCCGACATAGGGCCCGCCGAACTGGAGACCGACGCCGAGCGACTGGCCTTCGCCGACGACGATGTCCGCGTCCATCTCGCCGGGCGACGCGATCGCACCGAGCGCGACCGGCTCGGTGACGACCGCGATCAGCAGCGCCTTCTTCGCGTGGCATGCGTCTGCAAGCGGGCGCAGGTCGGCGATGCGGCCGAGGATGTCGGGGTACTGGACAACGACGCACGACGTATCGTCGTCGATCTTCGCGATCAGCTGGTCGAGGTCCATGTCGGCGACCAGTTCGGGCGCGGTCGTGTCGAGCACGTCGCCGGTGAACTTGGCCATCGTCTTCGATACCGAGACGTAATGCGGGTGGAGGCCCGAGGACAGGATCGCCTTGCCACGCTTGGTGATGCGACGTGCCATCACGATCGCTTCCCAGCATGCGGTCGAGCCGTCGTACATCGAGGCGTTGGCGACGTCGGTGCCGAGCATCCGCGCGACCTGCGTCTGGAACTCGAACAACATCTGCAGCGTGCCCTGCGCGATTTCCGGCTGGTACGGCGTGTAGGCGGTCAGGAACTCGCCGCGCTGGATCAGGTGGTCGACCGACGCGGGAACGTGATGCTTGTACGCGCCGCAACCGAGGAAGAACGGCGCTTCGCCCGCGGTGAGGTTCTTCTTGGCGAGCGCCGACATGTGGCGTTCGACCGCCATTTCGGAGGCGTGCATCGGCAGGTCACGGACGGGCCCGTCGAGGCGGGCGGCTTCGGGGACGTCGACGAAGAGGTCGTCGATGGTCGAGGCGCCGATGACGGCGAGCATCGCCTCGCGGTCGGGCTGGGTCAGGGGAAGGTAGCGCATGGCGGTCTTTCCAAAAAGACCGTCACCCCAGCGAAAGCTGGGGTCTCATACCGCGGGGGAGACGCTGGTGTCGGCCCCGCGGTGGGAGGTCCCAGCTTTCGCTGGGATGACGGATTACGTCAGAGTGAGTGAGATCAGAGTTTCTCGACGAAGGCTGCGTAGGCGGCTTCGTCCATCAGGCTGTCGAGTTCGCTCGGGTCGCTGAGCGTCAGCTTGAAGAACCAGCCGGCCGCTTCGGCGTCCGAGTTCACCAGGCTGGAATCGTCGGTCAAAGCCGCGTTGCCCTCGGTGACAGTGCCCGAGACCGGGGAGTACACGTCGGACGCGGCCTTGACCGACTCGACGACCGCGGCTTCGTCGCCCTTACTCAGCGTCTTGCCGGCTTCGGGGACGTCGACGAACACGACGTCGCCGAGCTGGCTCTGCGCGTATTCGGAGATGCCGACGGTGCCGACGTCACCATCGACATCGACCCATTCGTGATCCTGCGTGAAGTAACGGCTCATATCACTTGGCTCCTGCGCGGACGTAGCGGTGGGGAATGAAGGGCATCGCGGTGACGGTAGCGGTGTGGACCTTGCCGCGTTGCGCGATCTCGATGCGGGTGCCGGGGGCGGCGAGCGCGAGCGGCACATAGGCCATCGCGATCGGCTTCCCGAGCGTCGGCGCGAAGCCACCGCTGGTGAGGCGGCCGATCGTCGCGCCGGTGTGGTCGATCACTTCGGCACCTTCGCGGGCGGGCTGGCGACCCTCGACGATCAGGCCGACGCGCTTGTTGGCGGGACCGTGCTCGCGCTGGGTGAGGATACGCTCGGCACCGGGGAAGTCGGCGGCTTCGCGGCGACGCTTCGACAGCGCGAAGCCGAGGTCGGCCATCACCGGCGTAATCTCGGGATCGAGGTCGTGGCCGTAGAGCGGCAGGCCGGCTTCGAGACGCAGCGAGTCGCGTGCGCCGAGGCCGATCGGCTTGATCTCGGGGAGCACGAGCAATGCGTCGGCGAAGGCTACGGCGTGCTCGGCGGGAAGCGAGATCTCGACGCCGTCCTCGCCGGTGTAGCCAGAGCGGCTGATCCACAGCGGCACATCGTTCCAGTGGAACGCGCCGGCGGTCATGAACACGAGGCCGTCGACGCCGGGGACGATCCGCGCGACCGCCTCGACCGCCTTGGGTCCTTGCACCGCGAGCAATGCCTGGTCTTCGAGGATGTTGATCGTGACGTCGTCGGGCAGGTGCTCGATCAGGTAGCTGATGTCGTCGTACTTGGTGGCGCCGTTGACGACGACGTAGAAGCTCCCGCTTGCGGTCGGCGACGGATGGAGCGGGTCGTACGCCTCGGGCTCGACGTCCTGCGCCGAGAACGGCGACGGCTGGTCGTCGGGCAGGCGCGTGGCCATCAGGTCGTCGAGGATGCCGCCGTCCTGCGCGAGCAGCAGCGAGTAGCGCATCTTGCCCTCGCCCAAGCCGGCGATGTCGCCTGGCAGGACGGTTTCGAGGGCGTGCGCGACGCCTTCGCCGGAGAAGACGAGCTGGCCCATGTGGCTGACATCGAAGAGCCCCGCCGAGTCGCGCGTCCAGGCGTGCTCGGCCATGATGCCGTCATACTGGATCGGCATCTCGTAGCCGGCGAACTCGACCATCCGCGCGCCCTGCGCCCGGTGCCACGCGTCGAGCGGCAGTAGCAGGATCTCGGGCTCGACGTAATCGTCGGCCTGATCGATGATGCTGGCGTAATCACGCAAAGTGGGATCGCTCATGCTGGTCTCCGTCGAAGGGGCGCGCGGCACCCGGTGGTGCTGCGATCCGAACCCCCTCTGTCACGGGACCTGAGAGCTTTCGCGCGAACAAAGTCCAGCGCTTACCCCTTCGGTGGCCCTCGGCGCGAACGCCAGGACGCTTTCCAGAGTGTCGATCAGCCCCGCGCGGTCTCTGGTGCCTGAGAGATTCCGGGGTGGTTGCTCCTTCGGCGGTTCCGTGCCCAGTCAAGGGCCAGCCCTGAAAGGACCAGAAACGCTCTCCCGCGCGGTGCCATGCCGGTTGCCCGACATCGACGCCGCGAGTTGTGACGCGGCGCACAATCTTAGTCAATCGAGGGTTTCGGGGCGGGGGAAGATTTAGACGGGGCAGATACTCTCTCCGTCACCCCGGGCTTGTTCCGGGGTCCACCGTTCCGCGCCCTGAGTTTTCTCGATTTTGCGGAACCGTGGATACCGGAACGAGCCCGGCATGACGGACGGGCAGGGGCCGGTGTCTTGAGCACCACTCCCCCCTCCCTTCCCACCGCAAGAGCGGCGGGCCCCTTCCCTCTCCCCGCCGGGTAGAGGGACAATGGCTTAGCGGGTGGCGTTGTACTTGAGCTGGTCGTCGGTGAGCTGGAAGCCGACCAGTGCCTCGAAGCTGGCGCGGAGGACGGCCTGGCGGACTTCCGGGGTGCTCAGCGGATCGACGGCGGCGTCTTGGTCGCCGGCCTTGCGCTTGCGGGTCAGCTTCTCACGGACGTCGTCGGGTAGCGTTGCCGCCGAGCGCGCAACCGTTGCGGAAGCGGTCGCCGAGGTCGAGGCGAGTGCCTGGCCGGCGTCGAAATGCAGCGCGACGCGGCCGATACGCTTGGCGACGACGGCAGTGCCGCCGCGGACCATCGTGACGAAGTAAGGCAGGGTCACGTCGCGGGCACCCTCGGTCCGGGTGCGGCGGGCGCGGATATCGAAGGTGATGCTGGTGACGACCTGGTCGGTCGCATCGGCGCAGGTCGAGCGGACATTGGTCATCAGCGCGGCGACGTCGATCGCCGACTGGTCGCGGCTGGTGGCGGGATTGAACAGCGTGATGTCGCCGGTCGCAGCGGGGATCGCCACGGGCGGGCAAACCGAACGGACCGCGGAAATGCCGCCGGTCGCATCGACTTCGCCCTTGCCGGCGCACCCGGCCAGGAGGATCGCACACGCCGAAACGGCTAGGATAGGGGCTTTCACGGCGACGCTTACCTTCTCGAACGAGCGAAAGGGCCACCGCGTGTCGCAAGCGGCCCCTGTCGCGGCGCACCATAGGAACCGGCTATCGTCCAGGCAAGCAATCGCGTAGAGGCTGGCGCATCATGAGCCCAACCGACAAGCCGCCGCTCGAACTGTTGATCGCAGCACCCCGAGGCTTTTGCGCCGGCGTGGACCGCGCCATCCGGATCGTCGAACTGGCGATCGAGAAGCATGGCGCGCCGGTCTATGTCCGTCACGAGATCGTCCACAACAAGTTCGTCGTCGACACGCTGAAGGCGCAGGGCGCGATCTTCGTTGAGGAACTCGACGAGGTGCCCGACGGTGCGCCGGTCGTATTCTCCGCGCATGGCGTGCCGAAGTCGGTACCACTCGACGCACAGAATCGCGGGCTGGAATATCTCGACGCGACCTGCCCTCTGGTATCGAAGGTGCACCGCCAGGCCGAACGGCTGGTCGCGCAGGGCCGCCATATCGTGTTCATCGGCCATGCCGGGCATCCCGAGGTGATCGGCACGTTCGGACAGGTGCCCGAAGGCGCGATGTCGCTGATCGAGACGGTCGAGGACGCCGAGGTGTTCGCGCCTGCCGATCCGTCGAACCTCGCCTTCCTGACGCAGACCACGCTGTCGGTCGACGATACCGCCGCGGTCGTGGCGACGCTGCAGCGCCGCTTCCCGGAGATGCTGCCGCCGCGCGGCGAGGATATCTGCTACGCCACCTCGAACCGCCAGACGGCGGTGAAGGCGATCGCGCATAGCTGCGACGCGATGCTGGTGATCGGTGCGCCGAACTCGTCCAACTCGGTCCGTCTGGTCGAAGTCGCCCAGCGGGAGGGGACGCCGGCGATGCTGATCCAGCGCGCGAGCGAACTCGACTGGGACTTCCTCTCGGGTATCGGCACGCTGGGGATCACCGCGGGCGCGTCCGCGCCGGAGCTGCTGGTACGCGAACTGGTCGATCGGCTGTCCGAGCGCTTCAGCGTCACCGAGCGCGAGGTCGAGACGAACCGCGAGACGATCGCGTTCAAGCTGCCCCGCGGGCTGGAGGCGGCCGCCTAGCATGGCGGTCTACACGCAGGTTTCGGCCGAGGCGCTGGGCGCGTTCCTCGCCAAGTTCGATCACGGCGAACTGGTTTCGGCCAAGGGCATCGCCGAGGGGGTCGAGAACAGCAATTACCTGGTCGACACGACGACCGGGCGGTTCATCCTGACGCTGTACGAAAAGCGCGTATCGGCGGACGACCTGCCGTTCTTCATGGCGATGCTCGACCATCTCGCGGTCGACGGCAACCCGGTGCCGCGCGCGCTGCCCGATCGCAGCGGCGCGCTGATTCACGAGCTTTGCGGGCGGCCGGCGTGCCTGATTGAGTTCCTGACCGGGGTGTCGGTGTCGCATCCGAGCGAGGCGCAGGCGTATGCGGCAGGTGCCGCGATGGGCGCGATGCACGTCAGCCTCGCCGGGTTCGATGGCGTGCGGCCGAATACGCTGGGGCCAGACGGTTGGCGCGCCTTGCTGGCGAAATGTGGCCGCGATCTCGATGCGATCGAGCCGGGGCTGTTCGATACGGTGAGTGCCGCGGCAGACGCGGTCGTCGCCGCGTGGCCCAGCGACCTGCCGCGCAGCGTGATCCACGCGGACCTGTTTCCCGACAATGTGCTGATGCTCGGCGACCGGGTGACGGGGCTGATCGACTTCTATTTCGCGTGCACCGATATCCGCGCCTACGACCTGGCGATCCTGCACAGCGCCTGGGCGTTCGATGCGCAGGGCGAGGGTTATGACGCCGGGGTCGGCAAGGCGCTGGTCGCCGGGTATGTCGATCGGCGTCCGCTGTCCTCGGCCGAGCGCGCGGCGCTACCGGTGCTGGCGCAGGGGGCGTGCCTTCGCTTCCTGGCGACGCGGGCGTGGGATTGGCTCAACACGCCGGCGGATGCGCTGGTGACGCGCAAGGACCCGCTGGCGTACTGGCGGCGGTTCGAGGCGTATCGCAAGGACGATCTATTCGCATGACTGACGACGTAGCTGCCCCGACCATGACGAAGGTGGAAATCTTCACCGACGGCGCGTGCAAGGGCAATCCGGGGCCTGGCGGCTGGGGTGCGGTGATCCGCATGGGCACGCACGAGAAGGAATTGTCGGGTGGCGAGACGCCGACGACCAACAACCGGATGGAGATGACCGCGGCGATCGAGGCGCTCAACGTGCTGACCCGGCCGTGCGCGGTGACGCTGTACACTGACAGCAAATACGTGATGGACGGCCTGACCAAGTGGGTGAAGGGCTGGCAGCGCAACGGCTGGAAGACCGCCGACAAGAAGCCGGTGAAGAACGCCGAACTGTGGCACGCGCTGCTGGCGGCGGTCGCGCGGCACAAGATCGAGTGGCAATGGGTCAAGGGTCACGCGGGCCACCCGGAGAACGAGCGCGCGGACAAGCTGGCCAGCGATGCCGCGGTCGCCGCCGGGCGGCGCTGAAGCCGGTTCCAGCCGATCGACACGCACCGGTTTCGGCTTCGCTTCGATCCTCCCCCGCCAGGGGGAGGTGGCAGGCTCTCGCCTGACGGAGGGGGAGGATAGGTAAACGCCGGTTCCGTGTCCTCCCCCTCCGTCGCCTTCGGCGCCACCTCCCCCTAGCGGGGGAGGATTATGGAGATCACGCCCCTACCACGTCGCCGAACTGCGTGTCGGA
Organism: Sphingomonas fucosidasi; assembly: GCF_036663855.1. Taxonomy (NCBI): domain Bacteria; kingdom Pseudomonadati; phylum Pseudomonadota; class Alphaproteobacteria; order Sphingomonadales; family Sphingomonadaceae; genus Sphingomonas; species Sphingomonas fucosidasi. The sequence goes on from NZ_JAXOJR010000002.1 coordinate 392,515, forward strand.
GCGCACCGTTTCCCGCCAGGACGGGTCGCGGTTCATCGTCAGGTTGATGATGACGATGCCCGCATGGGGTGGCCGTGCAGGGCGCGGCAGGCGGATCACGCGCCGGCCCGAGCGGTAGGCGGCGAGCGTGGTCTGCTTGGCACGGCGGGCCGCGTCGGTGGCGTGCCAGCCGACCACCGCCAGCGCGACCTGCGCCGCGTCGCCGACCGCGATCGCGGTTTGCTGGCCGCGGTTCCGCATCCGGGCCCAGGACTGCTGCAACCATGACGGCCGATCGAACGCCGATACGTCCGTCGAACGCCATGCCACCCGCAATCCTTCCGGAACGCCGGTCCAGCTATCGGCCGCCGACCCGACCACCGATGGCGCGGAGCGGATCAGGTCGTGCCGGCAGCGCTGGCAGCGGCTGAACAGGAACCCCTGATTTTCCAGGACGAGCGGCGCGGCGACGTGCCCCGAGGCGTGACAGAGCAGGTTCATGATGATCCTCCTTGATGGTGGGCGATGCCAGAGTGAGCGAATCGAGATGCAGCGCGGCCAGCACGATCAGGTCGCCCGGCCCCTGTTCGAGCACCTGATCCAGGTTCCAGACTTCGAAATGACGGCCCATGCCGACCAGCAGCGCGCGCTGGCGCACACCCCGCCGCGACCGCATCCACGACGCGATGCGCAGCCGCCCCTTGCCGTCCATCTGTGCGGGGGCGACGAAGCCGAGGCGTCGCCGCAGCAGCGTGTCGCGTGTCCCGCTGTCCCACGACGGCTCGCCGCCAAGCTCGGACAGCGCACAATGCTGGTCGGCAACGCTGCGGCGATCGTAGACCAGCATGCAGGGATCGTCGGCGTGAAGACCGATGAACAGATCCTCGCGCGCTTGTCGTGCCTGTATCGTAATGCAGAAATGTTCGGGAAGGGTCAGTTCGCCACGCGCGCTGATTGTCGAAACCGCACTTCCCACGAAGAGTTCGTCCATGATCGTTACACCCTCAACAACTACGAGGTGCCGACATCACAGGTTTTTCCGAATGCTCTATCCGGAAGCCGTGAACTTGCTCTGCCGACCCGCAGTTGATGGCGTGTTAACCAAGTAGATAAATTAACATTTCTCTAGTTTCCGAGACTAAGTCATTATCGTTGGATTTTTACGAGAACAGATCCGGAATTTCTCCAGCATGAAATGTGATTCATGCAGCACATTGGTATGCGAATTGTGCGGAATCCGGGCGCGTGCCAGCTTCAAATTCGACGCGATAGGAGCCCGATACGGTCGCCCGGCGCCCTGTTTCGCTCAGGACGGCCGCACGACTCGGGCGATTTCGTCAGGTTTCGTCGATTGGCGCGGCGGGGCCGTTCTTGATGATCGACTCGATCGCGTTCCGGGCGCCGGCCTTGCTCGAATAGCCTTCGGTCCAGAACATCGTTTCGCTGTTGTACTTGAACTTGGCGACATACTCGCCGGCCTTGTTCTGCTCGATCACGAACTTGTGCGCCATATCGACTATCCCTCGGTGAAAGGAGGTCGCAGGCTAACTCAAAACCGATCGGGCGAATAGCGTGCCGGGTCGATCGCCGCGACCGCCGGATCGGGAGGCGTGCCGAGCACGAGGCTGGCGGCGAGCAATGCCGCGGCAGGCGCGGTCTGGATGCCGAAGCCGCCCTGGCCTGCACACCAGAAGAAGCCGGACACGTCGCGGTCGAAGCCGTAGATCGGCAGGCGATCGCGCGCGAAGGTGCGCAGGCCTGCCCAGCTTCGCTCGACCGCGGCGACGCGCCAGTCGACGACGTGCTCGAACCGGTCGACCGCGATAGCAACGTCGATCTCCTCGGGCGCGGCGTCGCACGGGTCGGTCGGCGTTTCGTCGTGCGGGCTGAGCCAGAGGCGACCGCCGGGCTCGGGCTTGAAATAGAAGCGCCCGGCGATGTCGGCGATATGCGGCAGGCCCTCGGGGGCGCCCGGGTCGGTACGAAGTTGCACCATCGTCCGGCGATAGGCGGTCAGGCCAAGCGGATGGACGCCCGCGCGCACCGCGACGTCGTCGGCCCAGGCGCCCGCGGCGTTGACGAGCGTGCGGGTCTGGAAAATGCCGGCCTTCGTATCGATGGTCCAGACACCGGCGGTGCGGGTCGCGCCGACGAACGCGGCATTGGTGACGAAGTTCGCGCCGGCGCGGCGCGCGGTGGCGATGCTCTCGGCGTGGAGCGCGGCGACGTCGATATAGGCGCAGCTCGCTTCCTGGATGCCGAGCGTCCATTCGGCGCGGAGACCGGGTACGAACGCGGCCGGATCGACTCGGTCGAGGACGACGTCGCTGTCGGCGAACTCGGCGAGGAACGCTTCCATCGCCGCCTCGTCCTCGGCGCGACCGATGTGGAGCGAACCGAGCGGCGCGAGGTGCCCGCCGGCTTCGAGGAACGGACCCGAGGCGGTGGTGAGCGGCTGGATATCGGGGCCGCCATAGGTTTCCGACCAGAACGCGGCCGAGCGGCCGGTAGCATGATAGCCGGGCGAGGCCTCCGCTTCGAGTACGAGCACGGTGGCGCGCAATCCGATCGCGGCGGCGAGGCTGGCACCCGCCATGCCCGCGCCGACGATCGCGATGTCGTAGACCGGCGTCACCGACGTGCGGGCACGACGGCCGCGAGGAACGAATCGATCGCCGCCAGCGCACGGTCGCGCACGCCGTCCGCCTCGCGCAGGATCTCGTGCGCTGATTCGGGCCCGAACCGGAGGATCTGCGCATCGGGCAGGCGCGCGCCGAGCCGCAAAGCCGCGCGCGGGTCGACCAGCTTGTCGGCGTCGGCGATCAGCATCAACACCGGCGTTGCGATCGTCTCGATCCTGGGATCCGATAGGAGTGCGGCGGCACCCGCGAATCCGTGCGCGAGCCAAGTCCAGCTCGGCGGTCCGAGCACCAGTTCGGGATGCCGGTCCTGCCACCAGCGTTCGTCGGCATAGCGATCGCCGTCATGCGTCAGCAGCGATCGGCGCGACGCTAGCGCGCCGGGTCGCTCGTTGCCGCGCCACGCCGCGCGCATCGGGTCACCGCGCGCCGCGATCCACCGCGCGATGCGGGCGGCGACGGTGGCACCGATCGGCGATTTCAGACCGATCATCGGCGCGACGAGAATCGCCGCCTCGGGATCGATCGACCGCGCCGCGAGCGCACGGACGACCATCATCCCGCCCATCGAGTGCCCCAGAACGATTCGCGGGCCCGCGCCCTCCGCACTCCAGTCCGCCCAGAACGCCGCGAGGTCCGCGTCGTAGATGCCATAGTCGCCGACATGGCCGACATGCGGGTCCGGCGACAACCGCCCCGAGCCCCCCTGCCCGCGCCAGTCGAACGCGGTGACCGACCAGCCCTGGGCATGGAAGTGCGCGAACGTCTCCAGATACTTCTCGAAGATATCGCCGCGGCCGGTCTGGAACAGCAGCCGTCCGCGCGGGTTCGCTGCCGGCCAGTCGAAGCGGCGCAGTTTCCAACCATCAGGTGCGACCCAATGACCGACCTGCGCCTCGGCAGGGATCGCGCGGCGCACGGGGTCGAATGCAGGACCGGTCGGGACGGTTACTTTTTCGAAAGCCATCTCCGTTAGGGCTTAGCCGATGGGGTGGAACATTGCTCTTCCAATTTTGATTCTCGTGCTCGGCGGCCTGTTGGTCTCCGCGGGCATCCAGGACGCGCGCACGCGCGAGATCGCCAACTGGAAGACCGCCACGGTCGCGCTGCTCGCGCCGGTCTGGTGGTATGCCAATGGGTTGAGCATCTGGCCCGACATGGCGTTGCAGATCGGCGTGGCGCTCGCGGTGTTCGCGGTCTTCCTCGTCGCATTCCATTTCGGGATGATGGGCGGCGGCGACGTCAAGCTGATCGTCGCGCTCGCGCTGTGGCTGCCGTTCCCCGCCTTCCTATCGATGCTGATGGTGATGTCGATCGCCGGCGGGGTGGTGACGGTCGTCATGATGATCGAGCGCGGCATCAAGAATAACTCGGGTCAGATCGAAGTGCCATACGGCGTTGCGATAGCAATGGCCGGGCTACTCGCGCTGCGCGAACCACTCCTTAATCAGTTTCAGTCATGATTAACGCCGAAGCAAAATACCGGCGCCTGAAAGGCACGAACTAGTCATGGACAGTCGTAAGATCATATTGCTGGTTGGCGCGCTGATCGTCGCCGCCATCACGGCATTCTTTGCCAGAACGCTGATCGCCGGCAGCTCTGCGCCGCAAGCCGGTGCCGTCGTGATGGCCGCGCCGGTCGTCGACGGGCCCGAAGTGCTGGTCGCGACCCGCTCGCTGCCGGTCGGCACGATCCTCGATGCGACCGCGCTGAAGTTTCAGCCCTGGCCCAAGGAGCTGGTCGACAACGCCTATTACCTGCGGGACAAGACCAACCTCCAGTCGCTGCAGGGCACGGTGGTGCGCAGCATCATCACCGCCGGGCAGCCGGTGACGCAGGGGTCGTTGGTGAAGCCGGGCGATCGCGGTTTCCTCGCCGCCGCGCTGGGGCCAGGCATGCGGGCGGTCACCGTCCCCGTCTCGGCCCAGGCCGCGGTCGCGGGGTTCGTGTTTCCCGGCGATCGAATCGATCTCGTGCTGACGCAGGCGGTGCCGGGCGGCGGCGACGGCGAACCGCTCAAGGTGTCCGAGACGATCATGCGCAACGTCCGCGTGCTCGCGACCGACCAGCGCACCGACAATCTGGTCGGCGAAGATGGCAAGACCAAGGTCCAGGCGTTCTCGAACGTGACGATCGAGGCGACGCCGAAGATGGCGGAGCAGGTCGCGGTCGCGCAGACCCTCGGCACGTTGTCGCTGTCGCTGCGCTCGATCGCCGACAATTCCGCCGAACTCGAGGAGGCGATCGCCTCCGGGGCCGTGAAGGTGCCCGACGGCACCGATCCGAAGGCCGAGAAGGCGATGATGATGCGGCTTGCGAGCCAACCCCAGGGGGGGACTTCGAGCTATCAGACGGGTGCCGACGTCTCGCGCTATCAGCGGAGCTCGGTCCCAGGGAAACCGCGCGAAAGCGGCGGCGGCCAGGGGGGGATGTCTACAATGCCGATGGCACCAGTCGCCAGCGGAGCTGCCGGGGTCGCCGTACAGGGGCCGATCGTACGGGTGGCGCGCGGCAACGCAATCACGATCGTTCCGGTCGGGGGGAAGAACTGAGATGCGTATTCCGATGACGTCGCCGGGTTGGCCTCTGGCCATCGCCCTGGCCGCGGCCAGCGCCGCGCCGTTCGCTCCCGCTCTCGCGCAACGCCAAGCCGCCGTGGCCGTGACGACCGGCTCGCCCGTCGTACAGGTCAACACCGGCCGCGGTCGGCTGGTGACGCTGGCCCGGCCGATGACCGACCTGTTCGTGGCGGACGATACGATCGCCGACGTCCAGGTTCGCTCGCCGACGCAATTATATCTATTCGGCAAGAAGACCGGCGAGACGACGATTTCTGCGACCACCAAGGGTGGCGCGGTGGTCTATGCGGCGACCGTCCGGGTCGGCAACAACCTCGATTCGGTCCAGCAGATGCTCGGGCTGGCGATGCCCGAGGCACAGGTCGTCGCGACGCCGATGAACGGCCTTATCCTGCTCACCGGCACGGTTCTGGCGCCCGAGGACGCCGCCGAGGCCGAGCGGCTGGTGCAGGCCTTCGTCGGCGACTCGACGAAGGTTTTGTCTCGCCTGAAGACCGCGACACCGCTGCAAGTGAACCTGCAAGTGCGGATCGCCGAAGTCACCCGCAGCTTCATCAAGAACATCGGGGTGAACGTGCAAAGCCGAGACGGTACGGGGGGCTTCAAATTCGGCGTTGCCCAGGGCCGCGGCGCCAGCACGCAATTTGTTCCGGGCGGCACGCTGTCGACGGGCTTCACCGCGCCCGTTCAAAGCGGGGTCACGCAAACGACGTTGGGCTCTACGTTCGGTCTTGCCGGCAAGCTGCTCGGGCTCGACCTGATCGGCGCGATCGATCTGGGTGAGACCATCGGCCAGGTGACGACGCTCGCCAACCCGAATCTGACGGCCTTGTCGGGCGAGACGGGTACATTTCTGGCGGGCGGCGAGGTCCCGATCCCGCTGGCGCAGGCGCTCGGCACGATCTCGATCGAGTATAAGCAATACGGCGTCAGCCTAGCGTACACGCCGACGGTCTTGTCGGATGGCCGGATCTCGCTGCGGGTTCGCCCTGAGGTTTCGCAACTCGATTATTCGAATGCCGTGACGCTGAACAGCACGCGCGTGCCAGGCATAACAACCCGCCGGACCGAGACCACCGTCGAACTGGGTTCGGGCCAGAGCATGATGATCAGCGGCCTGCTGTCGAACAGCCACAATAACTCTTACGACAAGACGCCGGGGCTTTCGAACCTGCCGATCATCGGCGCGCTGTTCCGGTCCAACGCGTTCCAGCGCAACGAGACCGAACTGGTCATCGTCATCACCCCGTATCTGGTGAAGCCGGTCAACAATGCGAGCGACATCGCGTTGCCGACCGACGGTGCACGGACGCCGGGCGATCTCGACCGGGTCTTGCTGGGTACGCTCAGCGCGAGCGGCGGCGGCAAGCGGCCGGTGCCGACGGTCGCGCCGCCGACCTACGCCCAGCCATCGGTCGGCGCGGCCGCCCCGGTCCTGCCGATGCCACGCGGGGACGTTCGTCGCACCGAGGACGACGCCGTGCCCCGTCCCGATACCAAGACCGGCACGAAATCGAAAAAGGGCGTCGTGCCCGCTCCCGGCTTCTCGAATTGAGCCGCGCATTCGCGCAACGCACCAAGGATATCCGATGATCAACAAATCGATCCTAGCGTCTCTCGTCCCCGCACTGCTGCTCGGCGGCTGCATGGGCACGGAGAATCGCGGCCTCGAATCGGTCCATCAACCGGTCGTCAGCCGTACCGACTATGCCCTCGACCTGGGCGTCGCAGGCGGCGCGCTCGCCTCCGGCGAAACAGAACGTCTGGCGGGTTGGGTCGAGACGATGCGGCTCGGTTATGGTGACCGGGTGACGATCGACGATCCGGCCGCGGAAGGATTTCGCGCTCGTGATGACGTATCCGCGGTCATTTCCCGCTACGGCCTGTTGCTGAGCGCCGATGCGCCCGTCACGCCGGCCCCCGCGACACCCGGATCGATCCGCGTGGTGGTCAGCCGGATGCGCGCGGCCGTGCCCGGTTGCCCCGACTGGTCGCGCGATTCGACGAACGACTTCGAAGCGAACACCTCGTCCAACTATGGCTGCGCGACCAATCGCAACCTCGCGGCAATGATCGCCAATCCCGCCGATCTCGTGCGCGGGACACCGGGTACCGAGACCACCGACGCGGCGCTGTCGTACAAGGCGATCGATACCTATCGCAAGAAGCCGCCCACCGGCGCCGCCGGCCTCACCGCAGTCAGCACGGGAGGCAAGTGATGAACGCACCCTGGAAGCCGGGCGGCATCGCGCACCGCGAGCCCTTCACCGCTTATGTCTGCGACGAGATCACCGCCGAGGCCTTGCGCCCGATCGCCAGCGAACTCGGCTGGGCGGTCGAGAAGATCCACAAGGGTGGCCTGCGCAACGCGATCCAGTCGCTGTCGGTGTCGGCCTCGCCGCAGATCCTGTTCGTCGATCTCGCCGAATCCGGCGACCCGCTCAACGACATCAACGCGCTTGCGGAAGTATGCGAACCGGGAACGGTCGTAATTGCCGCGGGACAGGTCAACGATGTCCGCCTCTATCGTGATCTCGTGTCGAGCGGGATCCAGGACTATCTGCTGAAACCGTTGCATGCCGACATGCTGCGCGAGGCATTCGGGCATGCTCAGGCGCTGCTGAACACACCGAAGCACGTGGAGATTTCGACCGATCGACCACATTGCTCGGTGGCGGTGATCGGCACGCGTGGTGGCGTGGGCGCTTCGACGATCGCGACGTCCCTGGCCTGGTTGCTCGCGGACAAGGAGAAGCGTGCTACCGCGCTGCTCGATCTCGACGTCCATTTTGGCACCGGGGCACTCAGTCTCGATCTCGAGCCGGGACGGGGCCTTACCGATGCGATCGACAATCCAAGCCGGATCGACGGCCTGTTCATCGAGCGTGCGATGGTCAAGGCATCGGAGAATCTGTCGGTCCTGTCGGCGGAGGCGCCGATCAACGCGCCGCTCGTGACGGACGGATCGGCCTTCTATCAATTGCAGGAGGAAATGCGCGCGGCGTTCGAATGCACCGTCGTCGACCTGCCACGCGCGATGCTGATCCAGCATCCGCAACTCGTCAGCGACATTCAACTGGGTGTGATCGTTACCGAACTGACGCTCGCATCGGCGCGCGACACGATCCGTATCCTGTCCTGGATGAAGACGAACGCACCGCAGACGCGGTTGTTCGTACTGGCCAACCGGATGCACGCCGGCGGTCAGCTCGAAATCAGCCGCAAGGATTTCGAAGGCTCGATAGAGCGAAAGATCGATTACCTGGTGTCGTTCGACCAGAAGCTCGCATCGCAGGCGGCGAAGCTCGGCAAGCCGTTCGTCGAAGTCGGCAAGACGTCGAAGACCATCGCACCGATCACCGCACTCGCTACCGCGATCGCCTCGGCCGTGCCGGAGGGCGCGACCGACGGCGCGAAGCCAAAGGGCAAGTCGCTGATCGGCAAGTTCGGCGACCTGAAGGGGTTGATCCCCAAGCGTACGGGCAAGGCGAAAACGCCATGAGCGACAGCCGGACCATATCGACGACGACGGGCGGAAGGCGATAGGCGCGATGGAGATGATGCCATTCCTGTTGGTCATCCTCGGCGCCGCGATCGTGCTCGGGATGGTCGTATTCGCTTTTGCAGGCCCGTCAGCCGGACGCGCGCAGTCGCGGCGGATCGCCTCGCTGCGCGAGCGTCATGGCGACGCCCTGGTGGTTGCCGAAGCGCAGCTGCGGCGAATTTCGACCAACCGCGATACCAAAATGGATCTCGCCTTTACCCGGATCTTGCCCAACCCCGAACAACTCGCCAAGCGCCTGGCGATGACCGGCAAGACGTGGACGGTCGGCCAATATGGTCTGGCGACCGCGGGGATCGCGCTGGTGATTGCAGCTTTGATGCTGTTGAAAGGCCTGCCCATCCTGCTCGCGCTGTTGTTCGGTGTCTTCGTCGGCGTGGGCCTACCCCATTTCGTCGTCAGCAAGACGATCCAACGGCGTATCGGCAAGTTCACCGCCAAGTTCCCCGACGCGATAGACCTGCTAGTGCGCGGGCTCCGCTCCGGCCTGCCGATCAGCGAAACGATCGGCGTCGTCGGTCAAGAAGTGGAGGGTCCGGTCGGCGAGGAATTCCGTTCGGTCAGCGACAAGATGAAGATCGGCCGAACGATGGACGCCGCGCTTCAGGATACCGCGGACCGGCTCGGCACGCCCGAATTCCAGTTTTTCGTGATCACCATCGCGATCCAGCGCGAGACGGGCGGCAATCTGGCGGAGACGCTGGCCAACCTGTCGCACGTGCTGCGCATGCGCGGCCAGATGAAGCTCAAGATCAAGGCGATGTCGTCGGAATCCAAGGCATCGGCGTATATCATCGGCGCATTGCCGTTCATCGTCTTCGGGCTGATCTGGTTCATCAACGGGACCTACATGCAGAATTTCTTCATCGACGAGCGGCTGATGGCGATCGGCATGGGCGGCATGGTGTGGATGGCGATCGGCGCCTTCATCATGTCCAAGATGATCAGCTTCGAGATCTAGGGGCACATGATGGGCACCACCGGCGGACCTACCCTACTTGGTTTCGACGTACTCACGGTCGCGACGATCCTGTCGGGCATTGCCGCGTTCGCGGTGATGGTCGCGATCTATGCCGCGACCACGGCCAGCGATCCGATGACAAAGCGCGTCAAGGCGCTCAACGACCGCCGCGAACAGCTGAAGGCAGGCATCACCGCCTCGACCAAGCGCCGCGCCAAGCTCGTCCAGCGCAACGACACCGCCGACAAGATGCGCGGCATGCTGTCGTCGATGAAGATGTTGCAGGACAGCCAGGTCAAGGCGGTCCAGCTCAAGCTGATGCAGGCCGGGATCCGGTCGAAGGAATGGGCGCCGGCGGTGATCTTCGGCCGGCTGGTACTGCCGATCGTGCTGGGCAGCGCCATGTTGTACTGGGTGTACGGCACCGACGGCTTCGCGACCTGGTCGCCGCTGAAGAAATACGGCCTCGTCGCGCTGACCTTCATCCTGAGCTACAAGGCGCCGGATCTGTATCTCGACAACAAGATCAAGAAGCGCTCCGACGCGATCCGTAAGGGGCTTCCCGATGCGCTCGATCTGCTGGTGATCTGCGCGGAGGCAGGTCTGACCGTCGATGCCGCGTTCCACCGGGTCGCGCGCGAACTGGGGCGGGCATATCCCGAGCTTGGCGAGGAGTTCACGCTGACCGCGATCGAACTCGGCTTCCTGACGGACCGGCGGTCGGCGTTCGAAAATCTGGCACAGCGCGTGAAGCTGGATGCGGTGAAGGGCGTCGTCACGACGATGATCCAGACCGAGAAATACGGCACGCCGCTGGCGTCCGCGCTGCGCGTGCTGTCGGGCGAATTCCGCAACGAGCGGATGATGCGGGCGGAGGAGAAGGCGGCGCGCTTGCCGGCGATCATGACGATCCCGCTGATCCTGTTCATCCTCCCCGTGCTGTTCGTCGTCATCCTCGGGCCGGCGGCGTGTTCGATCTCCGACGCGCTGATCAAGACCTGAAGCAACCGGCGGCGCGGCCGATCGTTGGGCTCCCGTAACAGGAGGGTTTTTACGATGCCGTTGTTTTCCACACCTACGCAGTTTGCGGCGCTTGCGCTGGTTTTCGTTGCCGGCTGGCTGTTCGGATTGGCGAGCCATCCGGGCGGCAAGAAGTGGAAGGCGCGCTATCTGGCGGAGCGGGACGCGCATGCTTCGGTGAAGAAGGATGGCGATGTTCGCGCGTCAGCGGCCGAGAAGCGGGCGGTCGAGGCCGAGCGCGAGAATGCCCGGTTGGTGAAGGAGGTCGAGACGGCGCGGGTTGCGGCGCCGGTGGTCGAGCGGGCGCCGGTTGTCGGGCGTGATCCGATTGTCGATACGTCGCGGTCCGGGGCGCTGTCTGCGGCGCGGCCGGCTTATGCTCGGCCGGCGTATAATGCCGATGGGACGAAGCGTGGTTGGTTTGACTTCGACCAGCGTCGGTGAGGTTTTGGGGGTGGGTTAGCCCCCGCATCCTTGTTCTCCCGCGAAGGCGGGAGCCCAGTCTGGGTCCCCGCCTTCGCGGGGACACATTCTTTTCTTATTCCACCCCGGCGGAGGCCGGGGCCCAATTGGGAGCGTTGAGTAACTGGGGGTAGTCCTTCGTTACTCTGGACGTTCCAATTGGGCCCCGGCCTTCGCCGGGGTGGTGCTATTCTAGTTCCGTATTACTTCTTTGAGAGCGCAGCCTGTGCCGCTGCTAGGCGGGCGATCGGCACGCGGTACGGGCTGGCCGAGACGTAATCCAACCCGACCTTTTCGCAGAACGCGATGCTTGCCGGGTCGCCGCCATGTTCGCCGCAGATCCCAAGCTTGATCCCCGTCCGCGTCTTGCGCCCACGCTCCGCGGCAATCTCGATCAGCTCGCCCACACCCTCGACGTCGATGCTGACGAACGGGTCCTTCGCATAGATGCCCTGCTCGACATACGCGCCGAGGAAGCGCGAGGCGTCGTCTCGGCTGACGCCCAGCGTCGTCTGCGTCAGGTCGTTGGTGCCGAACGAGAAGAACTCGCCGACTTCCGCGATCTCACCGGCGCGGAGTGCTGCGCGCGGAAGCTCGATCATGGTGCCGACGAGATACTCGATCGTGCGGCCCTTTTCGGCGAATACGGCCTGCGCAGCCTTGTCGACGACCGCCTTCATCAGTTCCAGCTCGCGGCGGGTGGCGACGAGCGGAATCATGACTTCGGGGATCGGGGCCGCGCCGGACTTCTCCGCGACGTCGACCGCCGCCTCGAAGATCGCACGCGCCTGCATCTCGTAGATCTCGGGATAGGTTACGCCGAGACGACAGCCGCGGTGGCCGAGCATCGGGTTGAACTCGTGCAGTTCCGCCGCGCGGCGCTTGAGCGTGTCGACGTCGACGCCCGCCGCGGTCGCGACTTCGGCGAATTCGGATTCCTCGTGGGGGAGGAATTCATGGAGCGGCGGATCGAGCAGGCGGATCGTTACCGGGAGACCCGCCATCACTTCGAGGATCTCGGTGAAATCCTTGCGCTGTTCGGGAAGCAGCTTTTCGAGTGCGACGCGGCGACCCTTCTCGTCCGACGCGAGGATCATCTGGCGGACGTTGGTGATGCGGCTGCTCTCGAAGAACATGTGCTCGGTGCGGCACAGGCCGACACCCTCGGCGCCGAATTCGCGGGCGACGCGGCAATCTTCCGGCGTCTCGGCGTTGGCGCGGACCTTCAGGCGGCGGACCTCGTCGGCCCAGACCATCAGCGTCGCGAAATCGCCCGACAGTTCGGGCTGCACGGTCGCGACCGCGCCGATCATCACTTCGCCGGTGGTGCCGTCGATCGTGAGCAGGTCGCCCTCCTTCACCTCACGGCCGCCGCAGCGCATGATCTTCGCCTTGGCGTCGATGGAGAGCGTGCCGGCGCCGGAAACGCAGGGGCGTCCCATGCCGCGTGCGACGACGGCAGCGTGCGAGGTCATGCCGCCGCGCGCGGTCAGGATGCCCTTGGCCGCGTGCATGCCGTGGATGTCGTCGGGGGAGGTTTCGGTCCGGATGAGGATGACCGCGACGCCGTCGGCGGCCTTCTTCTCCGCGGCGTCGGCGTCGAACACGACCGCGCCCGAGGCTGCACCCGGCGATGCGGGAAGGCCCTTGGTCAGGACGTCACGGTGCGCCTTGGGATCGAGCGTGGGGTGGAGCAGCTGGTCGAGCGCCATCGGCTCGACGCGCAGGATCGCTTCCTCGCGGGTGATGAGACCTTCGTTCGCCATGTCGACGGCGATCTTGAGCGCGGCCTTGGCGGTGCGCTTGCCGGCGCGCGTCTGGAGCATCCAGAGCTTGGTCTTCTCGACCGTGAACTCGATGTCCTGCATGTCGCGATAGTGGTTTTCGAGCGTGTCGAACACGTCGGCGAGCTGGTGATAGACCTCGGGCATCGCCTCTTCCATCGAAGAGGCCTTGGCGCCGGCGTCTTCGCGCGCGGTCTTGGTCAGGTATTGCGGCGTGCGGATGCCGGCGACGACGTCCTCGCCCTGCGCATTGATCAGGAACTCGCCGTAATAGGCGCGGTCGCCCTTCGACGGGTCGCGCGTGAACGCGACGCCGGTCGCCGAGGTGTCGCCCATGTTGCCGAACACCATCGCCTGGATGTTGACCGCGGTGCCCCAGCCACCGGGGATGTCGTTGAGGCGGCGATACACCTTCGCACGCTCGGACTGCCACGAGCCGAACACCGCGCCGACCGCACCCCAGAGCTGGTCGTGGACATCCTGCGGGAACGGCTTGCCCCAGAGCTTCTCGACGAGGCCCTTATACTCCGCGACGAGCTTGCGTAGGTCGTCGGCCGAGAGTTCGGTGTCGAGCGTGAAGCCCTGGTCTTCCTTGGCGATCTCCAGCGCTTCCTCGAACGCGCCGTGATCGAGTTCGAGGACGACGTCGGCGTACATCTGGATGAAGCGGCGATAGCTGTCCCAGGCGAAGCGCGCGTCCTCGGACTTGGCGGCCAGGCCCTCGACGGTCTGGTCGTTGAGGCCGAGGTTGAGGACGGTGTCCATCATACCCGGCATCGAGGCGCGGGCGCCGCTCCGGACAGAGACGAGCAGCGGGTCGGCGGGGTCGCCGAACTTCTTGCCGGTGACGCCTTCGATATGGGCGAGGCCGGTGGCGACTTCGTCGCGCAGGCTCTGCGGGAACTGGCCGCCCTCGTCGTAATAGACCGCGCAGAAATCGGTCGAGATCGTGAAGCCCGGCGGGACCGGGAGGCCGATCGACGCCATCTCGGCGAGGTTCGCGCCCTTGCCGCCGAGCAGGTTCTTGTCGCCCTTGCCGCCATCCGAAACACCGCCGCCGAAGCGGTACACATATTGGGTCATCACAGGTCCTCTAGGTGTTGTTGCGCGCAGGGCGGCAGTGAAAGGCTTTGAAAACGGGGCGGATCAGCCCTCGATCTTCGAGAAGTCCGCGACATTGTGCACTGCGGCGCGAACACGCTCAAGTAGCGCGAGACGGGCGGAGCGCTTGGCGGGATCGGGATCGTTGACGATAACGCTATCAAAGAACGCGTCGATCGGCGCGCGGAGGCTTGCAAGAGCCGCCATCGCGGCGGCGAAATCCTCGCGTTCGAGCGCGGCGGTGGCGCGGGGTTCGGCGGAGTCTAGCGCGGTCATCAGCGCGGTCTCTGCGGGTTCGGGGGTGTAGGACGGCGTTTGTTGCGCGGGCCCTCCGACCACAACGTCATCCCCCGCCCCATCCGTCAACCCAGTAGCCGCGTCCGTCACCCCAGCGAACGCTGGGGTCTCCTGCGGCTCCTGTCCCTCGCTCCCCGCGGATACCCCAGCATTCGCTGGGGTGACGGGCTTTGGTTGGGCGCCGCCTTCCTTCTTCAAGATATTGGCGGCGCGCTTGTAGCCGGCGAGCAGGTTCGCGCCGTCCTCGGTGGTCACGAACGCCTGGAGCGCGTGGACGCGCGCGAGCAAGCGGACGAGATCGTCCTCGCCGCCGAGCGCGAACACCGCGTCGATCAGATCGTGCCGGACGCCGGCTTCGCGCTGCTGGACTTTGAGGCGGTCGGCGAAGAAGTCGAGCAGACGGTCTGCCAACTTCGGCCAATGATCTTGCATTTTGAACGCGACGACAACCTGTTCCATGCCGTTGTCTGCGAGCGTTAATTCCGCGGGGCCTACGTCAGTAGACATCGCATCTTCGAGGCGCGCCATCCAATTGTCAGCGGTTTTTTCGCCTCGCATCGCGCCCAGTATAAAGGCTTCTAGTTTTGAGCCTTTCGTTACCGCGCTATCCATAATTTGATTGAAGCGGTTCTGACCAGCCTGATGCAGAGCCTTTCGCAAACTACCGCGAACATTGTTCGTGGTAATAAGCGCGATTACACCAAGCGCTTGGCGTCGAAGGGCAAACGGATCTTTCGACCCAGTCGGGATGTCGCCCGTCTGAAAAAAGCTGTAAATTGTATCCAGCTTGTCCGCCAAGCTTACCGCAACAGTTACCGGGTCGGTGGGGACATCATCGCCCTGCCCGACCGGCTTGTAGTGGTCGCGGATGGCGGTGGCGACGGCCGGGTGCTCGCCCTGCGCGGCGGCGTAGTAGCCGCCCATCAGGCCTTGCAGCTCGGGGAACTCGCCGACCATGCCGGTGACGAGGTCTGCCTTTGCGAGGCGGGCTGCGCGGTCTGCTTGGGCGGCGAGTTCCGCCCGAGCCTCAGCCGTCACCCCAGCGAAAGCTGGGGTCTCATGGGGCAAGTGCCCCTCGCTCCCCGCGGATACCCCAGCTTTCGCTGGGGTGACGGAATTTGTGACGGTGGTCGAAGCAGAAGGAAGGACGATGCCTTCTTCTACCAACCACCGCGCGAGCTTCGCGACGCGGTCGACCTTGTCGGCTACCGTGCCGAGCTTTTCGTGGAAGACGATCTTTTCGAGCTTCGGACGAAGGTCGTCGAGCTTGGTGTTGAGGTCGGTGTCGTAGAAGAACTTAGCGTCCGACAACCGCGCGGCGAGGACCTTGCGGTTGCCCTCGACGATGCTCGCGCCGCCGTCTTTCGCGTCAATGTTAGCGGTACAGACGAACGCGTCGGCGAGCTTTCCGTCGGCCCCACGGCAGACGAAATATTTCTGGTTCACGCGCGCCGTCAGCTGGATCACCTCGGGGGGCACGTCGAGAAACGCGGGGTCGAACTGGCCGAGCAGGGGAATCGGCCATTCCGTCAGCCCGGCATTCTCGGCGACGAGACCCTCGTCCTCGATCAGTTCAAGCCCGGCCTGCGCAGCGGCTTCGCGGGCGTGGTCGCGGATCAGCGTGGCGCGTTCGTCGTGGTCGACGATGACGTGGCAGGCGCGGAGTTTCTCGACATAGTCGTGCGCGCCGCCGATCGTGATCTGGTACGGGTGGTGGAAGCGGTGGCCGAGCGTGGCAGCGCCGCTGGCAATCCCGGCGATCTCGAACGGCACGATCTCTTCGCCGAGCAGCGCGACGATGCCTTGCAGCGGGCGGACCCAGCGGAGCGATTCGGTGCTGGCGGAGGCGTCGCCCCAGCGCATCGACTTCGGCCACGGGAACGCGCGGACGATCGCGGGGATGGCGTCTGCGAGCACGGCGGCGGTGGCGCGGCCGGGCTTTTCGGTGACCGCGAAGAGCGTGCCGTTGCGGTCTACGAGTTGCTCGCGGATTAGGCCGGTCTTGCGGAGGAAGCCTTCGAGCGCTTGTGGTGGCGCGGAGGTCTTGGGGCCCTTGGTTTCCTCGGAGACGGCGGCGGTCTCGAGCGGCAGGTCGCGCGCGATCAGCGTCAGGCGGCGCGGGGTCGCGTAGGTGACGATCGCGCTGGTGGCGATGCCGGCCTTGGCGAGCTCGGCGGTGAACAGCCTGGCGAGGTCTTCACGCGCCTTGGACTGCATCCGGGCGGGAATTTCTTCGGAGCGGAGCTCCAGGAGGAAGTCGGTCATGCGGGCTCACCGGTCGGAGCAAAAACACTCTGCGTTCTCTGCGTCTCTGCGCGAAAATCTGTTCGCGCGGAGGCGCAGAGGACGCGGAGAAAAGGAGAGATACAGCCTGCGGCGCTGCGGGGGCGCATCATGCTGCCCATCCGTGTTTGTCCATCCAGGCGGCGCAGGCGCCCTTCGCGAGATCTCGGACGCGGCCCATATAGGCTTGGCGTTCGGCTACCGAGATTACGCCGCGGGCTTGGAGGAGGTTGAAGATGTGGCTGGCTTTGATCGCCTGCTCGTAGGCTGGGATCGGGAGCTTGGCGGAGAGGCTGTTCTCGCATTCCGCTACGTGCTTGCGGAACTGGTCGAAGAGCGAGTCCGTGTCGGCGATCTCGAAGTTCCACTTCGACATCTCCTGCTCGTTCTCCAGGAACACGTCGCCGTAGGTCACGCCGGCGTCGTTGAACGCCAGGTCGTAGACCGAGTCCTTGTCCTGGATGTACATCGCCAGCCGTTCGAGCCCGTAGGTGAGTTCGCCCGCGACGGGCTTCATGTCGAAGCCGCCCATCTGCTGGAAATAGGTGAACTGAGTCACCTCCATGCCGTCGCACCAGACCTCCCAGCCGAGACCCCAGGCGCCGAGCGTCGGGCTCTCCCAGTCGTCCTCGACGAAGCGGATGTCGTGGCGCAGCATGTCGATGCCGATCGCCGCGAGGCTGCCGAGGTAGAGTTCCTGGAGGTTGGCGGGGCTCGGCTTCAGGATGACCTGATACTGGTAGTAATGCTGGAGCCGGTTGGGGTTCTCGCCGTAGCGGCCGTCGGTCGGGCGGCGGCAGGGCTGGACGAACGCGGCGTTCCACGGCTTGGGGCCGAGCGCGCGGAGCGTCGTGGCGGTGTGGAAGGTGCCCGCACCCATTTCCATGTCGTAGGGCTGCAGGATCAGGCATCCGTGTTCGCTCCAGTAATCGTGGAGCGTGAGGATCATGCGCTGGAAGCTGAGAGGCTTTTTCACGGGCTGGGTCACGGGCTGGGTCACGGGCTGGGTCACGGGCTGGGCTTTGGCGGATGGGGGTGCGGGAGGCAAGTGGTGCGTTTGCGCCGGGCGCCCTACATGGGGGCGAACTCACGGTAAGGATGCCCTCCCCTTGAAGCTGTTCTCGAAGATCGCCTCGTTCCGATCCGCGCTGTCCGCCATCGCGATGGCGTTCGCTTTGCCCGCCTGTGCGCAGGTTGCGCCGAAGCATGTGCAAGCCGCGAACGATGCCGATCCGGCGCTTTGGGTGGTGAAGGACAAGGACACGACGATCTACCTGTTCGGGACGATCCATGTGTTGAAGCCCGGCATGACGTGGTTCGACGAGGCGGTGAAGACGGCGTTCGATCGCTCGCAACAGGTGGTGCTGGAACTGGTGATGCCGGATCCCGCCAAGATGCAGTCGCTGGTGATGGCGACGGGCGTGTCGAAAGACGGCCCGACGCTGACAGAGCAACTGCCCGCGGACAAGCGCGCGGCGTATGCGAAGGCGGTGACGGACCTGGGGTTGCCGGCGAATGCGTTCGATCGGTTCAAGCCATGGCTCGCGGCGACCAACCTGTCGATCGCGCCGCTGTCGAAGCTTGGATACGACTCGGCGAACGGGCCCGAGCATGTGATCACCGAGGCGGCGAAGGCTGCGGGGAAGCCCGTGATCGGGCTGGAGACGGCGGAGCAGCAGCTCGGCTATTTCGGCGGGTTGTCGCAAACCGCGCAGTTGCAGTTTCTCGGGAGCACGATCGACGAGTTGCCGAAGCTGGAAAGCACGATGGCGACGATGGTCGACGAGTGGGCGAAAGGCGATCCCGAGGCTTTGGCCAAGGAGATGAACGACAGTTTGAAGGACTCGCCCGAGGTGGCGAAGGTGTTGCTGGTGGACCGCAATGCGCGCTGGGCGGAGTGGGTGAAGACTCGACTCGGGACTCCGGGGACTGTGTTCGTTGCGGTTGGGGCTGGGCACCTCGCAGGGAAGGACAGCGTTCAGGCGCAATTGGCTAAGCTTGGGGTGAAGGCCGAGCGGGTACAGTATTGAGTCGCTGCCGGGTTTAATCTGCCGGGTTTAAACGCGACGCCCCGCCCATCCATTCCGTCACCCCAGCGAAAGCTGGGGTCTCGTGCGTCGAGGGCGCGCTCGGTTACGCGGAGACCCCAGCTTTCGCTGGGGTGACGGGGTTTAGTCAGGGGGAACTTGCTTAGGGCGCATCCCCAAGGCGCAGAATTGCTTTTGCCCCCCACTTCCGCTATGCGCCCGCGCTTCCGGTCCATGGTCATCCCTGGAGGCGTGGGCGGGAAGGACAACAAACGAGTTTCGGAGAATATAGATGAGCGACCAGTTGACGCTCGCAGCCGAGACGCGTGACCGGGTTGGCAAGGGAGCCTCCCGGGCGCTGCGTCGTGATGGCCGCGTGCCTGCCGTGATCTACGGCCTGAACAAGGAGCCGATGTCGGTTCACCTCGAGGAAAAGGCGCTGATGAAGGCGCTGATGACCGGCCACTTCATGAATTCCGTCGTGATGGTCAACGGCATCCGCACGCTGCCGAAGGACGTCTCGTTCCACCCGGTTTCGGATCGTCCGATCCATGTCGATTTCCTGCGCATCGGTGCGCACTCGACCGTGACGGTCGCCGTGCCGGTCGTGTTCACGGACGAAGACGACGCGCCGGGCATCAAGAAGGGCAAGGGCGTCCTCAACATCACGCGTCATGAGATCGAACTGGTCGTCGACGCATCGGACATCCCGAGCGAGATCTCGATTTCGCTCGCCGGCAAGGAAATCGGCGATTCGATCCACATCAGCGACGTGAAGCTGCCCAAGGGCGCGACGCCCGCGATCGACGACCGCGACTTCGCGATCGCCACGATCGTGCCGCCGACCGTGCCGACCGTCGAGGACGAGATCCTCGAGGCCGAAGTCGCCGAAGCCCAGGCTGCCGAGGCTGCTGCCGAGGAAGAGACCCCGGTCGAGCCGAACGACGACGACAACCACGACGACAAGATCACGCCGCAAAAGAAGGACTGAGGGTTCAGCCCTTCGTCTTAGGATGATCTGGCGGGCGGGAAAGCAGGGCTTTCCCGCCCGTTTTCGTACTACCGTCATGCCGGGCTTGTTCCGGCATCCACCGTTCCGCACATTCGACAGGATTGAGCGTGCGGAACGCTGGGCCCCGGCCTCCGCCGGGGTGACGGAAATGTTTTGTGACTGGGAATTGAAATGCAGATCTGGGCGGGACTCGGCAATCCGGGGGCGCAATATGCGATGCACCGGCACAATGTCGGGTTCATGGTCGCCGACGCGATCGCCGAGGTGCACGGCTTCGGCGCGGTGAAGAAACAGTTCCAGGGCTGGACGCAGGAGGGGCGGATCGGTTCGACCAGGATCCTGCTGCTGAAGCCGGCGACCTTCATGAACGAGAGCGGCCGGTCGATCGGCGAGGCGCTGCGGTTCTACAAGCTTGGCGTCGAGGCGCTGACGGTGTTCCACGACGAACTCGACATCGCGCCGTTCCGCGTGAAGGTGAAGACCGGCGGCGGGACGGCTGGGCATAACGGGCTGCGCTCGACCGACCAGCATCTGGGGCCGGAGTTTCGCCGCGTGCGGCTGGGGATCGGGCATCCGGGGCACAAGGATCGCGTGACCGGCTATGTGCTCGGCAATTATGCGAAGGCCGAGATCGAGCCGTTGTCCGACATGCTCGGCGCGGTCGCGGCGGAGGCCAAGTGGCTGGCGGAAGGCGACGACGTCCGCTTCATGAACGATGTCGCGTTGAGGATGCAGCCATGACCACCCGTTCCTTGTTTGCCACGCGGTTCTACGAGGCCGATCTCGGCGACGACGATCTGGTCGAGGAACTGGAGGACGCCGCGCTCGAACTGTCGAAGGCCGATCGCGCCGGTGTCGCGTGGTCTAAGGCGCATGGGTATCGCGGGTATACGTCCTATGCGTCGCTGAACGACCTGCCGTTGCGCGATCCGCGGTTCGGGGATCTGGTGCGCCTACTGAACAAGCATGTGGCGCAGTTCGCGAAGGACTGTGCGTTCGATCTTGGCGGGCGGAAGTTGAAGCTCGACAGTCTTTGGGTGAACGTCCTGAAGCCGGGCGGCGCGCATTCGGGGCATATCCATCCGCATAGTGTCGTCTCGGGGACGATGTACGTGACGATTCCGGAGGGGGCCGGGGCGCTGAAGCTGGAGGATCCGCGGTTGCCGATGATGATGGCGGCGCCGACGCGGCTGGAGGATGCGGCGGAGGATCTGCGGACGTTCGTGTATGCCGAGCCCAAGCCTGGGAGTGTGTTCTTGTGGGAGAGCTGGTTGCGGCATGAGGTCGTGCCGAATGCCGCCAAGGGCGAGCGGATCAGTATTAGTTTTAACTATCGGTGGTGATTGGGGCGGCTGAGACAGCTCGGCATGCGAAGTACCACCCCGGCGCAGGCCGGGGCCCAATTGGGGAACGTCGCTAACGAAGGACCGCCCTTCCTCACAACCGCCTTCCCAATTGGGCCCCGGCCTTCGCCGGGGTGGTGGTATTGCACCTTCTTACCCCCTCCCCTTCAGGGGAGGGTTGGGGTGGGGCTTGGCCGCGGATGCACGCGCTTGGGGCACTGCCCCACCCTGACCCTCCCCTGACGGGGAGGGAGCAGGAGGGACGACGCGCGTGATGCCCCCCTGCCCGATTACGCCGTCTTCATCGTCGCCATGTCGATGACGAAGCGGTACTTTACGTCGCTCTTCACCATGCGCTGAAACGAAGGTTCGATCTCGTCCATGCGGATCATCTCGATGTCCGATACCAGGCCATGCTCGTTACAGAAATCGAGCATCTCCTGCGTCTCGGCGATGCCGCCGATCAGCGAGCCGGCGATCGCGCGGCGCTTGAAGATCAGGTTGCCGACCGAGGGCGACGGATGCGCGTGCTCGGGGACGCCGACCAGAGTCATCGTGCCATCGCGCTTGAGCAGAGCCGTGAACGTGTCGAGGTTGTGGCTCGCCGCGACGGTGTTGAGGATGAAGTCGAAGCTGTTGGCGTGCTCGGCCATCGCGGCTTCGTCCTTCGAGACGATCAGGTCCTTCGCGCCGAGACGCTTGGCGTCGTCGCGCTTGTTCGGCGAGGTCGAGAAGACATAGACCTCGGCACCCATCGCGTTGGCGATCTTGACGCCCATGTGGCCGAGACCGCCCAAGCCGACGATGCCGACCTTCTGGCCGGGGCCGACCTTCCAGTGCTTCAGCGGCGAGTACGTCGTGATGCCCGCGCAGAGCAGCGGCGCGACCGCGGCGAGGTCGGCTTCGGGATGCGAGACCTTCAGCACGAAGCCTTGGTCGACGACGATCTTGTCCGAATAGCCGCCGAAGGTGTGGCCGCCGAGCACGGGATCGGGGCCGTTATAGGTGCCGACGAAGCCGGTGGTCTCGCAATATTGCTCCTCGCCGTCCTTGCACGACGGGCACTCGCCGCAGCTGTCGACCATGCAGCCGACACCGACGACGTCGCCGACCTTGAACTTGGTGACGTCGCTGCCGACCGCGGTGACGTGGCCGACGATCTCGTGGCCGGGGACGCAGGGGTAGAGCGTGCCTTCCCATTCGCCCTTGGCGGTGTGGAGGTCGGAATGGCAGACGCCGCAGAACGCGATGTCGATCGCGACGTCGGTCTTGCCGGGTTCGCGACGCTCGAACGAGAAGGGGGCGAGCGGGGTTTCGGGGGATTGCGCGGCGTAGCCGTGGGCGGTCGTGGTCATGAAGTTCCTGGGGCTTTTCGGAGAGACGGCTATCATAACCCTCGAACTACTACTTCTCTACCGAGCGGTATGATAATTTTGCTGCACTGCGGCAATCGAGTGGGTCGATCAGGCCCAGTTCTTGCTGATCCTCCCCCGCCAGGGGGAGGTGGCAGGCGCTTGCCTGACGGAGGGGGAGGCAGGCGCAACGTTGGTTGCGTGTTCCTCCCCCTCCGTCGCTTCGCGCCACCTCCCCCTTGCGGGGGAGGATCAGAGGAAAGGCGTCCTCCGCTGGCCTTCCGGACCGCCCTGCCCTAAAGCGCCCGCACATTCTTATACCCCCAATTTCAAACTAAAGGCATATCATGGGTTTTCGCTGCGGCATCGTGGGGCTGCCGAACGTCGGCAAGTCCACTCTCTTCAACGCGCTGACCGAGACGGCCGCGGCGCAGGCGGCGAACTATCCGTTCTGCACGATCGAGCCGAACGTCGGTAACGTCGGCGTGCCCGACAAGCGGCTCGATGCGCTGGCGAAGATCGCCGGATCGCAGAAGATCATCGAGACGCAGTTGGGTTTCGTCGACATCGCCGGGCTGGTGCGCGGCGCGTCGAAGGGCGAAGGGCTCGGCAACCAGTTCCTCGGCAACATCCGCGAGGTCGACGCGATCGTCCACGTGCTGCGCTGCTTCGAGAATGGCGACGTGACGCATGTCGATAACAAGGTCGATCCGATCGCCGACGCCGAGACGGTCGACACCGAGCTGATGCTGAGCGACCTCGAAAGCCTCGAAAAGCGCGTCCCGAACCTCGCCAAGAAGGGCATGCAGGGCGACAAGGAAGCCAAGATCGGCGCCGCCGTGCTCGGCCAGGCGCTCGAACTGCTCCGCGAAGGCAAGCCCGCGCGGCTGACCGTGCCGAAGGACGAGGACGAGGCGCGCGTGTTCGCGCAGGCGCAGCTGCTGACGGCCAAGCCGGTGCTGTACGTGTGCAACGTCGACGAGGGCGATGCCGCGAACGGCAATGCGCTGTCGGCGCGGGTGTTCGAGAAGGCGAAGGCCGAGGGCGCGGAAGCGGTGGTGGTGTCGGCGGCGATCGAAGCGGAAATCGCGACGATGCCGGCGGAGGATCGCGGCGAGTTTCTCGGCGAGCTGGGGCTGGAGGAGACCGGCCTCGCGCGCGTCATCACCGCGGGGTACAAGCTGCTGCATCTGCTGACGTTCTTCACGGTCGGGCCGAAGGAAGCGCGTGCCTGGACCGTCCACGAGGGCGCGACCGCACCGCAGGCGGCGGGCGAGATCCACGGCGATTTCGAAAAGGGCTTCATCCGCGCCGAGACGATCGCGTTCGACGACTTCATCGCGCTGGGTGGGGAATCGAAGGCGCGCGAGTCCGGCAAGCTGCGCGCGGAAGGCAAGGCATACGTCGTGCAGGACGGCGACGTGATGCACTTCCTGCATAGCTGAGGGTTTGGCGGCGGCGGGTCAGCGATAGTTTTCGCAGGCTATCCCGTCGCCGTCGCCGTCCATCCCGGCACGATAGCCCGGCTGGCCGCGGTGGAGCGGCGCGGCCCCTGCCGCCCGCACTTCGCGACATCCGCTGTAGAAGATCGCGCTTTCCGATCCGGCGCTGGCTGACTGGCGCGCCGGGGTCGATGATCGATATGCCGGTCGAACGACGTTGTAGGGCTCGGCGTCAACGACTGGCTGGGCAGGCGCGACGACATGACGCCGCAGCGCTGGCGGCGCGGTAGCCGCCGTATCGGGTGCCGCCTTGGTATCGATGATAGCCGGGGGTACAGTCGGCTGCGGCTCGGTGACTTTCCAGACACCGGCAAACATCAATGTCGAGGCGATCGCCGTGACCACGATAAAGGAGCGCCCCATGACGCACCATATGGGCGTAGTGGTTGACGAAGGCTTATCGGTGGGTTGCTGGCTTAGCAGCCGGGAAGAGAAAGTCCCCGCTCCGACACCTAAGGCATAACCTATGCGCTAATCCGGATCATCGCTACGCCCGTACCGGCGAGCAGCGAAATTTGAGGAGGGTGAGATGCGTCATACTTTGTCGGCGGCGATTGGAGTTGCCATCTTGAGTTCTACCTCAAGCTCCGCAAGCCCGGTGCAAGGTGTGGTTTCAGGCATCTATGAACTGGACACGGCGCGGAGTGACAACGCTTTTAAGGTGATCGACAGCGCTACCGCCAACATTCCCGACGACAAGCGCCCTCGCATTCGGATGAGGCTCCGCAAGTCCATTGCGGTAAATAGAATCAGAATTTCTACCGCAGGACGTCGAGTCGGGATCGCGTATGATGCCAAAACACCGATCGTAGTTTGGTTAGGCGAAGAGCCGATCAAGTGGAAACTCATCCCAGAACTTGTTTTCGATGTATCGGTGAAATCGGATGGCGGAACCATCGCTCTAACATTCCGTGGCGAATACGGCGAGCGGACGTCAAAGTATCATAGTGTCGGCCAGGACTTGGTGGAGAATACCACCATCATCAATCCGCTGCTATCTACGCCGATCGTCTATAATCAGTTGTATAAAAAAGTTACCTGACAGGATCTACGAGAAACCTTCTGGTGAGAGGCGGTTGAGCGGTCTTCGTCCCGTAGATGCGGATGCCGGTCAAGATGATCTGTCTAGCACCTGCTTTCCGGCGCGCGACGACCATGAACGAACGGCAGCAACCGGGCGTTAGCCCTCGGTCTTGGTATGATCAGGCAATGCCAGCGGGCGTCTTGGGGCCTTGCGACCTGCGGCGGCGACTATGACCGCGCTGGACAGGAGGATGCCGGATACGAGCGCGCCGACCGATAGCAGGCCGGCGGTCGTTACCGAGGCGTCGAAGGTCGTGCGCTTGCCGATCCGGATCGAGACTTTGGCGGCGGGGGTGCTTCGGGTTCGGTGCGTTCGGGGTGCGTTGGGGTCTTCATGGGCGGAGGCTGAACCTTTCTCGGCTTTCGGGCAAGGCTGCGGGCTGGCGCTACGCGGGCTTTGGCGAGGTCGGGGGAGACTGCGAGGTTGTGGCGGATCGTGCGAGGGGTTAAACCGGGTCATGCTCGCGCGCCTGATCCTGGCTTTGCTCCTTGCTGCGTTTGCGTTTCCTGCGGTGGCGCCGGCGGCGTGTCATGATGCGCCTGCTTCGCGGGGGTCTGCCGTCGTGATGGATATGGCGGCGATGGGCGGGACGCAGGAGGCTATGCCAGACCACGAGGCGCCCGACCGGAAGGCCACGCCGCTGCATGGGTGTATCGGGTGCGTGCCGCCTTCGAACTGGAATGGCGCCCGCGTTCTCGGCGTTGCATTGCGGGAGCCGGTCATGGTGACCGAGCGGGTGGCGGTGCTGGATCTTGGAGCTGGCGTCGCACCGGCTTTGCGGCCTCCGCGAGAGGCTTGATCGTCGGGTGCTGGTGCGCCCCGATTTTCAGGCTTTTCCAAGGATATACCAATGACTCGATATAGGTTTCTCGCGGCTGGTGCCGTGAGGGCGATGCTGCTTGCGGGTGGTGTCGTGGGGACGGTGCTGCCGGTTGCTGCGGTGGCGCAACATTCCATGGCAATGCCGGGCATGACGATGCCGGATGCGGCTCCCAAGAAGACGGTGAAGAAGGCGAAGTCCCGGCCGGTGGCTAAGGCCCCGGCGGCTCGTGCGTCGCAGTCTGGCGGTGCTGTCGATCACTCGACGATGGACCATTCGGCGATGGGGCACCCTGCTCCGGTCACGCCTTCGACTTCGGTCGCACCGTCTGCGACGCCGGACGCCATGCCGGGGACGGATCATGCGCAGATGGATCATTCTGCGATGCCCGGGATGGCGATGGATCATGGTGCCATGGATCACAGTACGATGGACCAAGGGGCGATGGGCCACGCGATGATCGTGGACCCCGCCTATCGCGCGGCGTCCGATGCGGCGGTGGCGAAGATGCCGACGGGGTCGGCGATGGCCGGGATGGCGATGGGGACGTCGGCCGGCTTCTACAGCCAGGGCAGCGGGACGTCGCGGCTGCCAGCGGCCGAGGGGCCGATGCGTGGGTATATGACGCAGGCGGGCGAGTGGATGCTGATGGCGCATGGCTATGCGTGGGGCGTCGCGACGGACCAGGGGGGGCCGCGCGGGAAGAGCGAGGCGTTCGTGCAGTCGATGGCGATGCTGATGGCGGACCGCGATCTGGGCGACCGCTGGCATATCCAGCTGCGGGCGATGAACAGCCTGGAGCCGTTGATGGGCGCGCGGGGCTACACCAATCTGTTCGCGACGGGTGAGCTGGCGAACGACCGACCGCTGGTCGATCGGCAGCATCCGCACGACCTGTTCATGGAGCTGGCCGCCAAGATCGATTACCGGCTGGGGAACGGCAACACGCTGTTCCTGTACGGTGGGCCGGTCGGCGAGCCGGCGCTGGGGCCTAGCGCGTTCATGCACCGGGGGTCGGCGCGGTATCAGCCGATGTCGCCGATCACGCATCACTGGTTCGATTCGACGCACATCACCTACGGCGTGGTGACGGCGGGCTATGCGACACCGAAGTTCCAGCTGGAGGCGTCGGCGTTCAAGGGACGCGAGCCGGACGAGCATCGCTGGGGGATCGAGACGCCGCGACTCGATTCGTGGAGCGTGCGCGGGACGTGGACGCCGTCGCCGTTCTGGGCGGTGCAGGTGAGCCATGGGCGGCTGAAGGAGCCCGAGGCGCAGCATCCGGGCGAGGACGAGAACCGCACCACCGCGAGCGTGCAATATGCGCGGGGCGGGCTGGCGACGACGTTTGCGTACAGCCTCAAGGACCGGGTGCCGGGGGAAAAGCTGAGCGCGTTCCTGGCGGAGGTGAATTACGAGCTGACGCCGCGGCATGCGGTGTTCGGCAGGCTCGAGAACGTGGCGAACGACGAGCTTTTTCCGGACCACGACGATCCGCTGCATGATCGGAAGTTCCGGGTGACGAAGGCTGAGGTCGGGTATGCGTACCGGGTGCCGATCGTCGGGCCGCTTGGGTTGGCGCTCGGGGGGACTGTCGCGGCGTATGCCAAGCCGGCGGCGCTGGAGGCGGCTTATGGGAAGACGCCGGTGAGTTGGACTTTGTTCAGCAAGTTGGCGGTGGGGTTGTAGGGCGGTAGCCAAATAATCTTCCCTCCCCGGCGGAGGCCGGGGTCCAGTTGGGTAGGTCGGAGTGACGACGCGCAACGCGTATCAGCGATGTCCCCCAACTGGGCCCCGGCCTTCGCCGGGGTCGTGCTCGCCGTTGGGCGATTAGATAGTGCCGCGAACGGGTTCCCCTCCCCCGTTGTGCCGAGTAGGGATCGCGCGACGTCGGCACCTGCTCGGGACGAACGGCTATGATGAAGACGACTGTGCTCGCATTGCTGGGGCTGGCGCTCGCCGGGTGTGCGTATCCGTACACGCCCCCTGCTCTTGCGCCGATTACCGCACCTGCTCCGACCACGAAAGCAGCGGCTGCGATGCCGGGCGAGAGGCGCGCGCCGGTGACGATCCTCGTGTCGATCGACGGGTTCCGGCCGGATTATCTCGACCGCGGCGTCAGTCCGAACCTCAACCGGCTGCGCGCGGGCGGGGTGTTTGCGAGCATGCGGCCGTCGTTTCCGAGTGTCACCTTTCCCAATCACTGGACGCTGGTGACGGGGCTGCGGCCCGATCGCAGCGGGATCGTCGGCAACAAGATGGAGGATCCGGCGCGGCCGGGCGAGACGTTCACGATGGCGACCGACGATCCGTTCTGGTGGAGCGAGAGCTCGCCTATCTGGGTCGATGCGGAGAAGGCGGGGATCCGGACTGCGACGATGTTCTGGCCAGGAGCGAACGTCGCGGTCGGGGGTAAGGTCCAGCCCGACAGCCATGGTGCGATCGATGGCGGTACGCGGCCGGAGGACTGGCAGCAGTTCAACCAGCAGGTGTTGGGCACGCAGCGCGTCAACGCGGTGCTCGACTGGATGCGGCGGCCGGCTGCGATCCGGCCCAAACTGGTGACGCTGTATTTTGATACGGTCGACAGCGCGGGTCATGCGGGCGGGCCGGACAGCGCGGGCGTTACCCAGGCGGTGGCGGATGTCGACGCCAGCATCGGCGCGCTGGTCGACGGGCTCGCCGCGCTGGGGCAGCCGGCGAACCTGGTGATCGTCGCGGATCACGGCATGGCGGCGACGAGCAGCACGCGCGTCGTCGCGCTCGATACGATCGCGGACAAGGCGGATTATCGCACCGTCGAGATGGGGCCGTACGCGACCCTGTTCGCGGTGCCGGGGCATGAGGCGGCTTTAGAGGCGCGGTTGCTCAAGCCGCACGATCACCTGCAATGCTGGCGCAAAAGCGAGATTCCCGTCCGGTTCCATTATGGGCGCAATCCGCGCGTGCCGAGCTATCTTTGCCTTGCCGATGTCGGCTGGCGGGTCGATCTGAGCGCGCCGACCAAAGCTTCGGTCGGCGGGATGCACGGCTATGACAACATGGCGCCTGAGATGCGCGCGCTCTTCATCGCCAACGGACCGGCGTTCGTTCGCGGCAAGACGATCCCGAGCTTCGACAACGTCGCGATCGAGCCCTTGCTGCGCGATCTGATCGGGTTGCCGGCCGAGGCGGGGCTGGACGGCACCGCGGCGCCCTTCCAGAAGGTGATGCAACGATAAGAGGAGAGGCTATGCAGTATTTCGAGGATATCGAGGTCGGTCGGACCGCGTCGTTCGGCTCCTATGCCGTCACCCGCGAGGAAGTGACCGCGTTCGCCGCGAAATATGATCCGCAGCCCTTCCATCTGTCCGACGAGGCGGCGGCGCAGACGCATTTCGGGCGGTTGTCGGCGAGCGGCTGGCATACGTGCGCGATGACGATGGCGATGCTGGTCGCGCATCTGAAGGAGAACGAGCAAGCGGGGCTCGGGTCGCCGGGGATCGACGAACTGAAGTGGATCAAGCCGGTGTATCCGGGGGATACCCTACGCTGCGAGAGCGAGGTGCTGGAGAAGCGCGTGTCGGCGAGTCGGCCCGAGATGGGAATCTTCAAGAGCCGGATGCGCGTGTTCAATCAGGACGACGTGATAGTGATGACGTTCGTTTCTAATGGGCTTGTCGCGACGCGCCCGACGGAAGTGCCGGCTGGCTGACTGGTAGGCGTCAGCCCGAACACTGTCTGGCTCTCATGCAGTAGTGATTCACGCGAAGGCGCAAAGGCGCAAAGCTAGACAGAAGGTTTGTTCACGCGGAGGCGCGGAGGCGCGGAGAAGATTTGGGATGACCGAGCCGCTTGGTGAGCTTTGGTGCCTTTTGAGAGGAGGTCGCCCTCCCCTCGCTATTCTACAACTCTCCGCGCCTCCGTGTCGCCGCGTGAAACCGAACTCCTTCTCTTCGCGCCCTCGCGCCTTCGCGTGAACCAATCTGCGCTAGTTACTTGGGCGTGCGAACGCCGCCGGGATTGCCGCCCCGAAATCCGCGGTTGCCACCACCGAAGCCACGCCCCTGGCCACCGCGATTCTGGCGGTATTCGCGCCGATCCTGACGGGCCTCGCCGCGATACTGCTGGCGCGCTTCGCGACGTTCGCCGCGGAACTGGTCCGGTGTGATCTGGCCGTTGCGGAGTTGGCCGCGATCCTGGCGGCGGTCCTGGCGGAAGTCGCGGTTGGCTCCGCGACGATCCTGGCGATATTCGCGCGCCGCGGGATTGTTGCCGCGGGCGAAATTGCCCCAGTTGCCGTTGCCGCGGTAGTTGCCCCGACGACCCTGCCAATAGCGCTGTTGCGCGCCGTTCCAGCGATACGGGCGACGGTTGCGATCGTAGACGTAGACGCCCGAACCGGGGTAATAATAATTGCCGTTCCAGCCGTAATAGGAATTCAGACCGCCATCGCCCGCGAACCCGTCATAGCCTGCACCGTAATAGCCGCCGCCATACCCGCCACCGTAATAGGGGTCGCTCGCATAGCCGAGGCCGGCGCCGCCATAGCCGTAACCGTCTGTGCAGCCTGCTACGCCCAATCCGAGGCCCAGAGCCAGGCCGATAATGCCGAAGCGTTTCATAAACATGGAAAATCTCCCGTACGCGGAGGGCGGACACAACGCGCCGCCATTCGTCGCACAACGGAGACACTATGTCGCAAGTTCCATGAACGAGGTCTGACGGGATTTCGTACCGGGGGCGGGAATGGGGTCTGACAGGGTTTTGGGTTCGGCAGGAGCTTGGAGGGACCGGCACGCTCTTCCTTACCGTTCCCTCGCGGACGCGGGGGTCCAGGGTAACGGAGCGCCGCGGTACTTAGCTGGGCCCCCGCGTCCGCAGGGGAACAGTTTGGGGGAACAGTTTGGGGGAACGGTTTGGGAGGGATGCTTCCTCCCCGGCGGAGGCCGGGGCCCAATTGGAATGGGTGAGGTAGCGGCGCGACGTCCTTCGTTAGGGACGTTCCCCAATTGGACCCCGGCCTTCGCCGGGGGGGGATCTGTATGGGGCGCCGTGCACACGATATGCGAGCGGCGGGCGCGCAGCAGTCTCGTGGCGGGCGATCAGTGGCCGGGGAAGTGGATCAGGGCCGTCGCTTCGATGCCGTCCGAGCGTAGCGCGTCTGCGCCGCCGAGATCGGGGAGATCGACCAGGAACTGCGCCTGCGTGACGGTCGCGCCGGCCTTGTTGAGCAGGCGGACGGCGGCGCGGGCGGTGCCGCCGGTGGCGATCAGGTCGTCGACCAGCAGGACGCGGGCGCCGGGCGCGAAGGCGTCGGCGTGGATCGCGATACGGTCCGTGCCATATTCGAGCGCATAGTCTTCGGCGATCGTCGCGCCGGGGAGCTTGCCGTCCTTGCGGATCAGCAACACGCCAGCCTTGAGCGGCGCGGCGAGCGCGGCGGCGAACAGGAAGCCGCGCGCCTCGATGCCGGCGACGAGATCGACCGGGCCCGAGACCGCCGCGACCATCCGCTCGATCGCTGTCGCCCAGCCGGTCGGGTCGAGCAGCAAGGTCGTGATGTCGCGGAACTGAATGCCGGGCTTGGGGAAGTCCGGGATGGTGCGGATCAGCGCCGTGAGGTCGGCGTTGCGCTCTTCGGTATCGGACATGGATCGTTCCCTTCGTTCCGCGCGACGGCGGCGGATGGGCCGGACGCAACGTTGCGCCCCGGCCGAAACGAAAGCGGCGGATCAGGCTGTTCGCCTGTCCGCCGCTCCCTCTATCCGTGCGCCCTTACCGCGGGAGCCCAGCCGTCATCAATGCTTAACGTCGCGCCAGACGTTCTGGTACGCGCCCCAGGCGAGGCCGCAGAAGATCAAGATGAAGATGATCGACGCGAACCCGGCGGCATGGCGTGCCTCGAGGTTGGGCTCTGCGGTCCAGGTCAGGAACGCGGAGACGTCGGTCGACATCTGCTCCATCGTCGGCTTGGTGCCGTCCGCATACGTTACTTGGCCATCCGACGTCAGCGGTGGTGGCATCGCGATGTTGAGGTTCGCGAAATACGGATTGTAGTGGAGACCCTCAGGCGTCTTGATGTCCGGGAACTCCTTCAGCAGCGCGGCCGGCTGCTTCGTGTAGCCGGTCAGCAGCGAGTGGACGTACGCGGTACCCTCCTCGCGCGCCTTGGTGATCAGCGAGAGATCGGGCGGCAGCGCGTTGTTGTTCGCGGCGCGAGCGGCGACCTCGTTCGCGAACGGC
Organism: Sphingomonas fucosidasi; assembly: GCF_036663855.1. Lineage (NCBI taxonomy): Bacteria > Pseudomonadati > Pseudomonadota > Alphaproteobacteria > Sphingomonadales > Sphingomonadaceae > Sphingomonas > Sphingomonas fucosidasi. The sequence continues at coordinate 424,548 of NZ_JAXOJR010000002.1, forward strand.
GACGGGAAGCGATCCGACGGGATGTTCTTCCGCGTGGCCGGCTCGCCGGTTTCCGGATTGATCGAGGGCTGCTCGATCACCCACTGGCTGGCGATCGCCTTAACCTCGGGCTCCGAATAGCCGATCTTCTGCAGGTCGCGGAACGACACGAGCCGCAGCGAGTGGCAGGCGGCGCAGACTTCCTTGTAGACCTGGAACCCGCGCTGCAGCTGGCGACGGTCGAACTTGCCGAACACGCCGTTGGAGGCGAGCTCGAGTTCCTTCGGATGCTTGTGTGCGACGCTCTCGGCGGTCGGCGCGACGGGATCGGTGATGACCCCCATGACGCTGCCGAAGAGCGCGATGCCGAGCACCAGCACGAAGGCCGCGCCGACCAGGGATGCGATGAGACGAACCATGTGTGTGTCCTCGAGTTCGTATCAGTGCGCGGCGTGCGGTGCAGGCGACGTCGTCGACGTCGCAAGCGCGGTCTTGGCCGGGCTGGTGCCACCGTGGTTGGCCAGGACGGCCTCGGTGATCGAGTTTGGCAGCGGCCGCGGACGCTCGGAGCGCGAGATGATCGGCAGGATGATCAGGAAATGCGCGAAGTAATAGGCCGCGCAGATCTGGCTGAGGATCACGTAGAACGCGTTCGCCGGGGCGCCGCCGCAATAGCCGAGCACCAGGATGTCGGCGACCAGCACCCAGAACGCGATCCGCGCCTTGGGACGGTAGTTCATCGAGCGGACCGGCGAGCTGTCCAGCCAGGGCAGGAAGAACAGCAGCAGGATCGAGCCGAACATCGCCAGCACGCCCCAGAGCTTGGCCGGCAGGATGAAGTCCGCGGTGAAGGCGCGCAGGATCGCGTAGAACGGCCAGAAATACCATTCGGGGACGATGTGCGCGGGCGTCGATAGCGGGTTCGCCGGGATGTAATTGTCCGGGTGGCCGAGATAGTTCGGGAAGAAGAACAGCAGGCTGGCGAAGATCAGCAGGAAGATGCCGAGCCCGAAGCCGTCCTTTGCCGTGTAGTATGGGTGGAACGGGACGGTGTCCTGCTCGCCCTTCACGTCGACGCCGGTCGGGTTGTTCGAACCCGGGATGTGCAGCGCCCAGATATGCAGGATGATGACGCCCGCGATCACGAACGGCAGCAGATAATGCAGCGAGAAGAAGCGGTTGAGCGCGGCGTTGTCGGGCGCGAATCCGCCCAGCAGCCAAATGCGGATGGTATCGCCGACCAGCGGGATCGCCGAGAAGAACCCGGTGATGACCTGCGCGCCCCAGAAGCTCATCTGGCCCCAAGGGAGGACATAGCCCATGAACGCGGTCGCCATCATCAGCAGGAAGATCGTGACGCCGAGCAGCCACACCATCTCGCGCGGCGCCTTGTACGAGCCGTAATACAGCCCGCGGAAGATGTGCGTGTAGACGACGATGAAGAACATCGAGGCGCCGTTCGCGTGGGCGTAGCGCAGGAACCAGCCCGCGTTGACGTCGCGCATGATGCTCTCGACCGAGTCGAACGCGACCGCACCGTTGGCGGCATAGTGCATCGCCAGCACGATGCCGGTGATGATCTGGATCGCGAGCGCGGCGCCGGCGAGCACGCCGAAGTTCCAGAAGTAATTGAGGTTGCGCGGGACGGGATAGCCGCCGCCGAGTGAATTATAGACGAGCCGGGGAACGGGAAGCCGCTCATCCAGCCACCGCGTCAGCGGCAGCTTCGGTTCGTATTGCTTGGCCCAGGGAAAGCTCATGGTGTTTTCCTCAGCCTACCGTGACGACGGTGTCGGAGTTGAAGGCATAGTCCGGCACCAGGAGGTTGGTCGGTGCGGGGCCTTTGCGGATGCGCGCGGCGGTGTCGTAGGCCGAACCGTGGCACGGGCAGAAATAGCCGCCGAACGGGCCCTTGTTCTCGCCCTCGCCGGCGCCGAGCGGGACGCAACCGAGATGCGTGCAGACGCCCAGCGTGATCAGCCAGTTCTTCTTGCCCGCCTTGGTGCGCTCCTCGAGCGTCTGCGGATCGCGCAGCGTCGCGATATCGACCGCGTCGGCTTCCGAGATTTCCTTGGGCGTCAGGTTGCGGACGAACAGCGGCTGCTTGCGGAACGAGGTCTTGATCGCCTGGCCGGGGAGGATCTTCGACAAGTCGATCTCGGTGGTCGACTGCGCGAGCACGTCGGCGCTCGGGTTCATCTGGTTGATCAGGGGCAGGACGATCGCGACCGCGCCGACGCCGGCGAAGGAAACGGCTGCGATATTGATGAAATCACGGCGGCGAGGGTCATGGGCCTCTTCGTGAAACGGCTCTGGCGATTCGCCGGGAGGAACCATGTCGTCGACTGTCGCCATTCATCTCGCCCTTGCACGTTATTTTTTTCGTGGCCGACTGGGCTTTCGGTTTCGCGAAACCATATGCCCATTCCGCCCGACCGTCCCCACGGAGGCTGCGATCTGATAGACGGCGGGACGACGGTTTGCCAACTGCATTTTGCTTTGGGTTACCCCCGAAGCCCCGCTGCGCTAGGGGATCGGGCATGCGTATTGCCCTCTACCAACCCGATATCGCCGGAAATGTCGGCGCGATCCTGCGTACCGCCGCGTGCATGGGAATCGGCGTCGACCTGATCGAACCGATGGGATTCACCTGGAGCGACAAGGCCGTGGCGCGCGCCGGCATGGACTACGTCGGCGTGGTCGACGTGGTGCGGCATGTCGATTGGGACGCGTTCCTGGGACAGGTGACGGGGCGGATCGTGCTGCTGACGACGAAGGGCGCGGTGCGGCTGGATGTGGCCGAGTTTCGCGGGGACGACGTGCTGCTGATGGGGAGCGAGGGGGCTGGCGTGCCGGACGAGGTGCATGCACGCGCCGATGTGCGGGTGCTGATCCCGATGCGGCCGGGGTTGCGATCGATGAATATCTCGGTGGCGACGGGGATCGTGGCGGCGGAGGCCTTGCGGCAGACGGGCGGCTGGCCGAGCTAATCCTCCCCGGCACGGGGAGGGGGACCAGCGAAGCTGGTGGAGGGGGTTCACCGCGAACGCACCGCTTCGTCATAACAACCGGCACGCTCGTGGAAGCCCCCTCCACCCTTCGGCCAAGTAGCCGAACGGTCCCCCTCCCCGTTCCGGGGAGGATTTGGTAGAGACGTCCCATGATCGAACTCGACCCCCAGCAAGCCGCCGCCCGAACCTGGTTCGAATCCCTGCGCGATCGCATCTGCGCCGAGTTCGAGGCGATCGAGCGGGAGGCGGGGTCCGACGCGGCGTTCGAATACACCCCGTGGAACCGGGTCGATCCGTCGGGCGAACCCGGCGGCGGTGGCGTGATGGGCGTGATGAAGGGCCGCGTGTTCGAGAAGGTCGGCGTCAACGTCTCGACCGTCGGCGGGACGTTCGAGGGCGATTTCGCCAAGTCGATCCACGGCGCGGGCGACGACCCGCGCTTCTTTGCCACCGGGATCAGCCTAGTCGCGCACATGACCAACCCGCACGTGCCGGCGGTGCACATGAACTGCCGCTTCCTCAACACCACCAAGCGCTGGTTCGGCGGCGGCGGCGATCTCAACCCGCCGCTGCCGATCGAAGAGGATACGGCCGACTTCCACGCGACGATGAAGGCGGCGTGCGACGCGCATGATCCGGCGCATTATCCCCGCTTCAAGGAATGGGCCGAGACCTATTTCTATATCCCGCACCGGAAGGTCAGCCGCGGCGTGGGCGGGATTTTCTTCGATCATCTCGATGGCGATTTCGAGACCAATTTCGCGTTCACGCGCGATGTCGGCGAAGCGTTTCTGGAGGCCTATCCGCGGATCGTGCGGCGACGGATGGATACGCCGTTCACCGCCGCCGACGAGGCGCAGATGCTCGAATGGCGCGGGCGCTATGCCGAGTTCAACCTCGTCTATGACCGCGGCACGCTGTTCGGGCTCAAGACCGGCGGCAACATCGATGCGATCCTGATGAGCCTGCCGCCACGCGCGACCTGGTCTTGAGATGGCGCTGATCCCGGTTGCCGACGACGTCCTCGCGACGATCGTCACGACGCTGGAGATGCGCAAGCGGCCGCCGCTGCGGCCGAGCCCGGGGTCGCGGTTGCGGCTGGTGCGGTGGGAGCGGCCGGCGCTGGAGAAATATCGCGCGCTGTTCCGGCGGGTGGGCAGCCCGTGGCTCTGGTACTCGCGACTAGCGATGGCGGACGATGCGCTGGCGACGATCGTCCATGATACGGGGATCGCGGTGTATGCGGTGATCGATCCGGCGGGGATCGAGGTCGGCATGCTCGAACTCGATTTCCGCGCGGGCCGCGCGTGCGAGATTTCGTATTTCGGGTTGATCCCGGAACTGGCGGGGCAAGGGCGTGGGCGGTGGCTGATGGCCGAGGCTTGCGCCCGGGCCTGGGCGAAGGGGGTGGAGCGGGTCTGGCTGCATACCTGCACGCTCGATCATCCGAGTGCGCTGGGGTTTTATCGGGCGCAGGGGTTCGTGGCGGTGAAGCGGACGATCGAGACGTTTCCCGATCCTCGGGCTTCTGGATTGCTGCCGCCGGAGACCGCGCCGCAGATTCCGTATCTGGGGAAGCGGGGGTAGTTCGCCCACTCCGTCACCCCGGACTTGTTCCGGGGTCCACCGTTCCGCAAACCAAGCTTTGTCGAGTGTGCGCATCGGTGGATGCCGGAACAAGCCCAGCATGACGGGGGTGGTGGGGCAGGCCTACCGCGCCAGGCGGCGGTAAGCGGAGACGGCGATCAGGGCCATCGCGATACCCGCTGCCATCGCCGCCACCGCGGCGCCGGCGTCGACGATTGCCAGCGCGACCGGGTTGGGTTCGCCCGCCTCGCGCAACGCACGATCCAGCATCATGAACGGCGCGCCGGCGATCCACCCGCTGATATAGCTGAACGCCGCCAGCCCCATCAGCGGCAGTCCGGAACCGCGGCTGAGCATGAAGCTACGGCGGATCGCGCCGAGCGCCCCTAGCGGCGCTTCGGCGAACAGCGCAGGCCCGGTCAGCATCGTCCGGCCGAGGATGTAGAGGCCGGGAATCGCATACAGCAGCAACCCCGCCCCCGCCGGCAGCGACACGATCACCATCGCCAGCAGGAAGCGCGGGAAGATCCGCAGGCAGCGCGTCAACGCCTGCCGCAGGTCGAGCTGGTCGCGATCGAGATACAGCGCATAGAATAGCGACGTGCCGAAGAAGCTCGTCACATAGGCGAGCAGGTACCAGCCGCCATGCGCGCCCGCCCAGGTCTGCACCGCGTCGGCCCAGGCCATCGCCTGCGCCTCGTTGTCGCCCGCCCCTGCCACAGGCATCGGCGGATCGGGCACGACCAAGGCGAGCGCGAACGCGGGCAGGAACAGGAACGGTGCGGCGATCCGCAGCAGCAGGTCGCGGTCGCGCTTGAACAGGCTCCAGGCGTCGGTGAGGACGGTCGCGAAATCGAGCTTCATGGGGTGACGGATTTCTCTCTGACGGCGACATAGATCTGCGCGGTGAAGACGGCGGCGAGCGCGGTGAAGGCGGTGGTGACGATCGTCGCGGCGATCCCCGACAGGAAGGTCGCGGTGGCGATCCCTTCGGCGCCGAGTGCGAGGCGGAAGAGGATCCCGGTGACCGCCTGCGCGGCCCAGGTGGAGACGAGCGTCACGATCGCGAACAGGATCATCACGCCGATGATCCGCCACGTCAGCCCCTTGGTCAGCCGGACCGAGCGCCGGATCGCGCCGATGCCGAGACGTTCGTTGAGGACGACCGGGTTGAGCAGCACCAGCCGCGCGCCGATCCAGACGACGGCGATCATGTAGGCGAGGCCGTACAGCCCGACGAATCCGGCCGCACCCGCGCTGGGCGGGGTCATCTGTGCGCTCGACCCGTTCGCGGCGGCGGTGAAGTCGAAGCCCGACTGGATCAGCACGACGATCGGCGGCACCACGAACAGCAGTGCGACGATCATCAGGATCACCGTGATGCCAAGCGCCGGCCAGACGCGCGCGCTGGCCTGACGTCGGGCCGCGGGTGCGTCGGTGGCCGGGTCGGTCGCGATCGCGACGATCGCGAGCTGCGCCCAGATCATCGCCATCAAGGCCACGATCGTCAGCACGCCGCCGACCAGCGCGAACATCGCCGTCCCCGGCGCCGAGAAGGCGACGAAGCCGTCCCGGACGACGCTGGGCAACAAGATGCCGAGCACCGCGATCGGCGCGATCATGCCGGTGCGCCCGTTGAGCACCTCGACCGTGCGATCCCAGACCGTTCCCATCTTCACCATGTGCCGTGCTCCCCCGGTTCCTGCTCTGCGCGAGTTAGCCCAAGCCCCCGCACTTGACCACAGGTTGCAAGTCGACGCGCGGGTGCGCAATTGGGGATCGTGACCACCCTGCCCCCCTCCGCCGCCGCCGCCGGCATCGAATGGCGCACCAGTGCCGGCCTGACCCCCTATGCCGACGCGCTGGCGGAGATGGAGGCACGCGCGGTCGCGGTCGGCGCAGGCGAGGCGCGCGAGCTGTTGTGGATGCTCGAGCACCCGCCGGTCTATACCGCCGGCACCAGCGCGGAGGCAGGCGACCTGATCGACGCGCGCTTTCCCGTGATCCCGACCGGCCGTGGGGGCAAATACACCTATCACGGGCCGGGGCAGCGGATCGGCTATGTCGTGCTGGACCTCACCAAGCGCGGGCGCGACGTGCGCTGTTACGTCCACGCGCTCGAATCCTGGGTGATCGCGGCGCTCGGCGAACTCGGCGTCGAGGCATTCGCGGTCGATGGGCGGGTCGGCATCTGGACGCTCGATCGGGGACGCGAAGCCAAGATCGGGGCGATCGGCGTGCGCGTGAAACGCTGGGTGACGCTTCACGGCTTCTCGGTGAACGTCGCCCCGGACCTGTCGCACTTCGGTGGTATCGTCCCGTGCGGCCTGCCCGAATACGGCGTTACCAGCCTGCAATCGCTCGGCATTCCGGCCGACCTTGCAACTTTCGACGCCGCCCTTGCGTTGACGGTCGATGCTTTCCTTGAAACAGTTTCTTGTCCTCAGCAAAACGAGGCTTGAGGACAAAGCGTTATCGGATTAATGTCCACTACGATTTGGGTATTAAGGGCGAGCAGCCAGCCAAATCCTCTATCTAGGGAGCTTCCACATGCGTGCACTCATTTCCAAGGTCCTGACCGGTTCGCTGATCGCCAGCGCAGCACTCGCCGTTTCGGCTTGCGGTCCTAAGACCGAGACGACCACCGACAACACGATGGTCACCGACATGAACGCCACCGAAGGCATGGACACCATGACCGACAACATGACTGCCGTTGACGGCACGATGAACGGTGGCATGATGGCCAACGACACCATGATGGCGAACGACACGATGATGTCGAACGACACCATGATGACCAACAACGCAATGTAATCTCCGCGGAGATTGCCCGTTTCGGCAGGCAGCCTCCGACCGGAATTACGTGTTGTGAAAGGCCGCCCGGGCAACCGGGCGGCCTTTTTCGTTACGGCGCGTCCACGCGTTGGTGGACGGACTTGCGTCACCTGCCGCGATCGTTTCGGAGGCGGCGAATCGAGTTGTGCGATACGCCGCGGACGATGTTCTGCCGATCACCGGAAAAGGTTAAATTCGCTTGGGAGTTTTGCGGAAACGCTCTAGATTCGCGGACTTGAAGTGTGCCCTGGGGAGGTTGGAATGAAGGTGTTGCGTACCGCGCTCGCGCTATGCGTGGCGTCGAGCGGGCTCGCTGCGGCGCAGTCGGCGTCGGCGCAGTTCTTTTTGCAGTCGCGCGATTTTTCGGCCGCAGCGGTCACCGGGGATGAGGCCGATCTGGGCCAGCCCCTGCCGGGTGCGACCTCCGCGGAAACGCGCGCTGCGCTCGTCTGGCACATGCGCGCCGCGCTCAACGTCGCCGCGCTGCAATGCCAGTTCGAGCCGACGCTGCTGACCGTGCCCAACTATAATTCGATCCTCGCCGATCATGGCGAAGAGTTGAAAGGCGCGTTCGATACGCTGACCAAGTATTTCCTGCGCGTGAACAAGGCCGCCGGTGCCCGCGCCGGGCAGGCCGCGCTCGACCAGTTCGGGACGCGCACCTATTCCAGCTTCGCGACGGTCGCCGCGCAATACGGCTTCTGCCAGACCGCCGCCTCGATCAGTCGCGACGCGGTGTTCGCACCGCGTGGGCATTTCTTCGAGGTCGCGTTGGCCCGCTCGCGTGAACTGCGCAACAGCCTGATTCCGTGGGGCGAACAGCGCTTCCCGCGCTACATCGGCAACGAGCGGTCGGCGCCCATGATGGTCCGTCTCGACACGATTTGCTGGAACAAGAAGGGCGAATGGGTCGTGAAGAAGTGCGGCGCGCAGAACTGGCCGCCGGTCGGTGTCGGGATTGCCGGGCGGTAACGTCGCTACGGATCCAAACTGCTTCTTGCCGTAGCGGCTGAGGCCAACTGGCAGCGGGCGGCTATCGGTAAGAACGAACACCAGCCCCTTCCTCCAATCCGTCACCCCAGCGAAAGCTGGGGTATCTCACGAGGCGGACGACAAGCGCCACCCGGGGAGATCCCAGCTTTCGCTGGGATGACGGATTGGGGGATCTGGGGGAGCGGACATCCTCAAGGGACGCTCGCCCCAACCGCTCAGCGCAAGCCCAGCAGCTTGTGCGTCTGCAACGACAACCGCCATTGCGGCCGCGCCATCACCATCTCCACGCACGCCTCGCGGTTGGCGTCCGCCTGCGGATCGTCGAGCGGCTGGAGCAGCAGGTTCGCGAAGTCCCAGGTCTCGATATCGGCGATATCGGTCCCCGGCTGCGGCCAGACCAGCTTCAGTTCGTCACCGGTGCGCTGGACGACGATGCTGCCCGCCTTCGGACTGATGCACACCCAGTCGATACCCGGATGCGATGCGATCGTCCCGTTGCTCTCCATCGCGATCCGAAAACCCTCGGCATGCAGCGCGTCGACGATCGCATCGTCGATCTGGAGCATAGGCTCGCCGCCGGTCAGGACGACGAAGCGGTCGTGCGCGCCCTCCCCCCAGAAGCCCGCGACTGCCACCGCCAAGCCTCGCGCATCGGCGAACTTGCCGCCGCCGAGTCCGTCGGTGCCGACGAACTCGGTATCGCAGAACTTGCACACAGCAGTCGCGCGGTCCTGTTCGCGACCCGACCAGAGGTTGCAGCCGGCGAACCGCACGAACACTGCACGGCGGCCGGCGTTCACGCCCTCGCCCTGCAGCGTCAGGAACATCTCCTTGACCGCGTAGCTCATCGCGTCAGACCGGCTTTACGGCGTAGCGGGTCGGATCGGCGATGCCCGCCTCGTCGAAACCGCGCGCGCGCAGGCGGCAGCTGTCGCACTCGCCGCAATGGAGCGAGCCCGGTGCCGGATCGTAACACGACCAGCTCAGCCCGAGATCGAGCCCGAGGCGCGTACCTTCGCGGACGATATCCGCCTTGGTCATGTTTTGAAGCGGCGCCTGGATACGGAACGGATCGCCCTCGACGCCGGCCTTGGTGGCGAGTTCGGCGAGACCTTCGAAGGCGGCGATGAACTCGGGGCGGCAATCGGGATAGCCCGAATAATCGAGCGCGTTGACGCCGATATAGATGTCGCGCGCGCCGGCTGCCTCGGCCCAGCCCAGCGCGAGGCTGAGGAAGATCGTATTGCGAGCGGGCACGTAGGTGACGGGGATGCCGCCGCCGTCTTCGGTGCCCACGCCGTCCTTGGGGACGTCGATATCGGCGGTCAGCGCGGAGCCGCCGAACGCGGACAGGTCCATCGGCAGGACGATATGGCGTTCGGCGCCGAGCGCGTCGGCGATCCGGCGCGCAGCGGCGAGTTCGACGCGGTGGCGCTGGTTATAGTCGAACGACAGCGCGAGCAGGCGCTGGCCGGCTTCGCGCGCCATCGCGGCGGATACCATCGAGTCGAGCCCGCCCGAAACGAGCGCGACCGCAAAGGGAGCAGGAGATGTCATGATGCGGAGTGCGCTAGGCCAGCGGCGCGCAAAAAGAAAGGGCCGCCCGGTGGAGCGGCCCTGAGGTTGGCGCAGATCGCGCCACAAGGGAGAAAAAACGTGCCGAATAAAAGCACGTGATCAGGGGTAGCGAAGAGGGGTGAAAAGGACGTTAACGGTCGTCTTTTCCCTCTCCCCTACGGGGAGAGGGAGGGAGCAGCCGCTTGGCTGCGGAAGGGTGAGGGGTAGTTGGGAATGGTGTCCCGAGCCTCACGCCCCTCACCCTCCCACGCGCAAGTACGCGCGGGCCCCTCCCTCTCCCCGGAGGGGCGAGGGTTTTAACCTTCCACCGGTACCGGGAATTTCTTCGCGCAGAACGCGCAGTCGACGACGATGAAGCCGGTCTCGTCCGCCATCGACTGACGCTCCTCGATCGGGAATTTCGAGATCACGCCCTTGATATAGTCCGGATCGCAGCGGCACCCGCGGACGATCGGGATATCCGCGAGGATGCGGACGTCCTCCTCCTCGTTGAACAGCCGCCATACCAAGGTCTCCAGCGGCAAGGTCGCGTCGGTCAGTTCGTCCGCACCCATCGTGTTGCCGAGCGTCGCCACATGCTCCCACTCGGGATGGTCGAGCTTGGTGTGCAGCCGTTCGCGGCCATCCTCGCCCTCGGGAAGATGCTGGAGGAACAGTCCCCCGGCGACACAGCGGCCGTCCGGGCCCTTCGCCATGCCGGTGCGGATCATCGTCGGGATCTGCTCGGACTGGGTGAAATAGCTCTGCGCGGCCTCAGACAGCGTGTCGCCGTCGAGGGGCACGATGCCCTGATAGCGCTCGTTGCTGCTCGCCATGTCGAACGTGATCGCGAGGTAACCGGCGCCGAACAGCGCGAACAGCGACGGCTCGGCGGGGGCTTCGGCGAGCTTGTCGGCATCGTACTCGATATAGCCGCGCACCTCGCCGCCCCGGTAATCGCAGACGAGCAACTGGACGACGCCGTTGTCGGTGCGCGTCTGCATCGTCAGCTGGCCGCTGGCGTCCTTCAGCGTCGAGCCGATCAGCGCGGCGAGCGTGAGCGCCTCGGCGAGCAGCTTCTCGATCGCGGAGGGATAGGCGTGCGCGGCGAGCACTTCGTCGAGCGCGGTGCCAAGCCGGACGATCCGGCCGCGGGCGCTGCGCGCGGGGATCGCGAAGGCCAGCGCGCGGTCGAGATCGGTCATGTTGGGGTCGTTCATCGGAGGGAAGATGGGGAGCGAAGGCGGCGGGTCAACCCGATTTACCATCCGTCACCCCGCCCCGCGTCCGTCACCCCAGCGGAAGCTGGGGTATCCCCGTTGGCGGACGTCGCGGGTTGCACCGGGAGATCCCAGCTTTCGCTGGTATGACGGACGGGGCGAGATTGTGGTCCCTTCACAGGCAGGCGGCGGCTTTTGCCCGTCATCCCCCATGTCCGTCACCCCGGCGGAAGCTGGGGTATCCCTGTTGGCGGACGTCGTGGCTCGTACCGGGGAGATCCCAGCTTTCGCTGGGATGACGGAGGGGCCGGCTGACGTAAACGGCGTGTTACCTCTGCCCTTTCAGCCGATCTGGCCAAAGCACCAGCGCAGCACCGACTTCTGCGCGTGGAGACGGTTCTCCGCTTCCTGCCAGATCAGCGACTGCGGGCCGTCGATCACCTCGGGCGTGACTTCTTCACCGCGATGCGCAGGCAGGCAGTGGAGGAACTTCGCATCGGGCTTGGCCAGCGCCATCAGCGCGGCGTCGACCTGATACGGAGTCAGAGCCGCCAGCTTGGTCTCGGCATGCGCCTGCCCCATCGAAATCCAGGTGTCGGTGACGACGATGTCCGCGCCCTCGACCGCCTCGCGCGGCGTCGACACGATACGCGCCCGGCCCTTGCCCCGCGCCACATCGGCTTCGGTCGGCATATACCCCTGCGGGCAGGCTGCGACGACGTCGAAGTGCATCAACCCGGCCGCCTCGACGATCGACGCCAGCACGTTGTTGCCGTCCCCCAGCCACGCGACCTTAAGGCCGGGCAGCGTCTTGCCGCTCTCGATGATCGTCAACAGGTCAGCCATGATCTGGCACGGATGCGAGGCGTCGGTCAGGCCGTTGATGACCGGCACCGAGGCGTAATGCGCCATCTCCTCGATCTTGGCGTGATCGTCGGTGCGGATCATGATCGCGTCGACATAGCCCGACAGGATGCGCGCGGTGTCGGCGACCGACTCGCCGCGCCCGAGCTGCATCGAGCCTGCGTCGGACACGATCGAGGTGCCGCCGAGCTGGCGGATCGCCATGTCGAACGAGAAGCGCGTGCGGGTCGAGTTCTTCTCGAACACCATCGCGAGGGTGTGGCCGGCAAGCGGCGCATCAGCGTCGGCGCGGCCCTTTGGGAAGCCGGCGCGGGCCGCCTTGCGGTCGAGTGCGTCGGCGAGCATCGCGGCGATGCCGTCGGCTCCGGCATCGGTGAGATTCAGGAAATGGCGGTTGCTCATGGTAACGGACCCCGTAAGAAGTTCCGTTCGTCCTGAGTAGGGGCTGAGCGAAGCCGAAGACCCATATCGAAGGACAGTGCCCCAAGCGGGCCAGTCCTTCGATACGCCACTTCGACTTCGCTCAGTGGCTACTCAGGACGAACGGCATTTAGTGACCGCGCAAAGGCGCTCAATCGTCGGCAGCCGGCACATACACCCGCGCGGCGGTCGACAGCTTGTCGATGCACTCGGCGATGTGGCTCTCGTCGATCACCAGCGGCGGCAGGATGCGAATGACGTTTTCGCCCGCCGATACCAGCAGCAGATTGTGATGATCGCGCGCGAACGCGACGAACGCGCGGCTGTCGCTCTTGAGCTTCAGCCCGAGCATCAGCCCGGTGCCTCGGACGCTGTCGAACAGGTGATCATGGTTCGGGATCATCTGTTCGAGCCCCTGCCGCAACCGGTCCCCCATCGCGGTGACGTTATCGAGGAAGCCGTCCTCGAGGATCACGTCCAGGATCGCCTCGCCTGCTGCCATCCCGAGCGGATTGCCGCCATAGGTGGAGCCGTGCGTGCCCGCGACCATGCCCTTGGCCGCTTCCTCGGTCGCCAGGCATGCGCCGAGCGGGAAACCGCCGCCGATACCCTTGGCGACGGACATGATGTCGGGCGTGATGCCGTACAGCTCGTGCGCGAAGAACTTGCCGGTCCGGCCATAGCCGCACTGGACCTCGTCGAGCACCAGCAACAAACCATGCTCGTCGCACGCCTTGCGAAGGCCGGTCAGGAATTCGTGGCTCGCCTGGCGGATACCGCCCTCGCCCTGGATCGGCTCGACCAGGAACCCGGCGGTGTTGTCATCGATCAGCGCGAGCGCGCCTTCGAGATCGTTGAAGTTGGCATAGGCGAACCCCGGCAGCAACGGCTCGAAGCCGTCGCGCATCTTGGCCTGATTGGTGGCCGAGATCGTCCCCAGCGTGCGCCCGTGGAACGCGGTGTCGAACGTGATCAGCGTGTGCCGCTGCGGATTGCCGTTGGCGAAATGATAGCGCCGCGCGGTCTTGATCGCGCACTCGACCGCTTCCGCGCCGGAGTTGGTGAAGAACACGGTGTCCGCGAACGTTTTGTCGACGAGCCGCTGCGCGAGATGCTCGCCCTGGGGCGATCCGTACAGGTTCGACACGTGCATCAGCGTCGCAGCCTGCTCGGCGATCGCCTTGGTCAGATGCGGATGCGCGTGGCCAAGCGCGTTGACCGCGATGCCGCTCGCGAAATCCAGATATTGCTGGCCATCCTCGCCATAGAGGTACGCGCCCTCGCCTCGGACCGGACGCACGCCACACCGCGGGTAGACGGGCATGAGCGGGGTGATGGTCACGACGGCAACTCCTTCAAACAGCAAGGGCGACCCGTACCGGCCGCCCGAGCCGTCTAATACGAGCGTGGCAGCCGACGCGTCAACCGGAGGGTTTGTCGACCGTAAGATCGGTCGCCTCTATCCGAGGCACATTCGAACGCACACGAATGTTAGACGCCTTTGCGGAAACCACGTCATAGATCAGGGAATAGCGTTCGATCCGTCGCAGTCCCGGCCTGTCAGCAGCCATGGCTAGCGGCCTGTACAGTCGCTTCGCCAGCGCCGCCTCGACCGCTTCTATCCAACGACCGCGAACGTTGTCGGATTGTCGCACGACATCGACATCCTGTACCGTACCGTCGGGCCGGACCATGAATGCCACGTCGATCCATTGCGGTTCGGGATCGCCGGTCATGAGCACGACGCCCGATCCACTTTTCGAACGCTCGGGCAACGTGACGGCCGGTGCATAGACTAGCACCGCCTTGTCGGTACGCTGCGCCAAAGGGGTCTTTGCGAGTTCGGTCTTTTCGACGTCATGCGCCTTGTTTCCCGCCTGCAGGTGGCGTTCGAGCGTTACCACCGCCTCGCGAAAAGGCGCGAGGTCGGCATCCGTCGTATCCTGTATCCTGCGGATCGCCTTGCGCGCTTGATAGTCATACGCCGGCTCCACGCTCGCCAGCGCCCCATAGAGGACGGCTGTGCGTAACAGGGCAAGCCCTTCCACCTCCTTCAGGCCTGCATCCGCGGCCTGCTTCGCGACCTTGCCATAGACTTCCACGGCCGCGTAAATACGTCGTTCCTTGGCAAAATTATCACCGACGATAAGACGCTGCATCAGGACACGCGGATCGCTCTTGCCAAGCCCGCTTTTCAGAACGTCCAGCGAGTCGATCGCGTTGATCCGCGACGAATTCGTTTGGCCATTCAAACTGGCCAGTCGGCCATTCGCGCGGATCAGGTCGGCGACGTCAACGGGCAGGTCCTTTGCATATTTCTGGTTGCGGCTGCGCGCTTTCAGCAACGTCCGTCGGGATGCCACATAGTCGCCGGCCAGAAACTGGTTCTCGGCATGCGCAAGCGATGCGTCGATCTCTTCCTTGGGTGGGCAATTGCGCGCGATACATTCGGCCAAGGCGCGTTCGGTACTGGTTAGGCGCTGTCCTACGACGACGATGGTCTTGTCATTACCGAGTGCCTCGGCAGGCGTGGCTGCCGCGGCGGCGGCTTGAAGCATAACGGCGACGAGCAAGATCATCCGGCTAAGCCCTACCCGAGCAACATCCTGCGCCACTGTATCCAACCGTGCACGCTTGTCCATCGACCGTGTTTACAACGACGTCCGAGCTGAATTTACCGGCTCATGCGTCGATCGCTTCCTCGTCCATGCGGCCGGCGTTTTCCTGGATGAAGGCGAAGCGGTGCGCGGGATTGTTGCCCATCAGGCGGTCGACCAGGTCCTTCACCTGCGCGCGCTCCTCGTACTCCTGCGGCAGCGTGATGCGGAGCATGCCGCGGGTGGCGGGGTCCATCGTGGTTTCGCGGAGCTGGCTCGGGTTCATCTCGCCGAGGCCCTTGAAGCGGCCGACATCGACTTTCTTGCCCTTGAACACGGTGCGTTCGAGTTCGGCGCGGTGGGCGTCGTCGCGGGCGTAGACGCTCTTGGTGCCGACTGTCAGGCGGTAGAGCGGCGGTTGGGCGAGGTAGAGATGCCCGCGGCGGACGAGTTCGGGCATCTCCTGGAAGAAGAACGTCATCAGCAGCGTGGCGATATGCGCGCCGTCGACGTCGGCGTCGGTCATGATGACGATGCGTTCGTAGCGGAGCGTGTCGGGCGTGCAGTCCTTCCGCGTGCCGCAGCCTAGCGCGAGCGTCAGGTCGGCGATTTCCTGGTTGGCGAAGATCTTGGCGCTGGTCGCCGATGCGACGTTGAGGATCTTGCCGCGGATCGGGAGGATCGCCTGCGTTTTCCGATCACGCGCCTGCTTGGCCGAGCCGCCGGCCGAGTCGCCCTCGACGATGAACAACTCGGTACCTTCGGGCGAGTTGGCGGAGCAGTCGGTGAGCTTGCCAGGCAGGCGCAGTTTGCGCGCGGAGGTGGCGGTCTTGCGCTTGACGTCGCGTTCCTGCTTGCGGCGCAGGCGCTCGTCCATCCGCTCCAGCACGTAGTTCAGCAGCGCCTTGCCGCGCTCCATGTTGTGGCTGAGGAAATGGTCGAAATGATCGCGGACTGCCTTTTCGACGAGGCCGGCGGCTTCGGGGCTGGTGAGGCGATCCTTGGTCTGGCTCTGGAATTGCGGTTCGCGGATGAAGACCGACAGCATCAACTCGCTGCCGACCATGACGTCGTCCGCACTGATATCCTTGGTCTTCTTGTTGCCGACGAGATCACCGAAGGCACGAAGGCCGCGGACGAGCGCCTGGCGGAGGCCCTGTTCGTGCGTGCCGCCATCGGGGGTCGGGATGGTGTTGCAATACCAGCTGTACGAACCGTCGCTCCATAGCGGCCACGCGACCGCCCATTCGACGCGGCCCTGCGTCTCGCCGTTCGCGCTCGGGAAATCCTGCGAGCCGGAGAAGAAATCTGAGGTCGCGCATTCGCGGCCAGCGATCTGGTCGCGGAGGTGATCGGCGAGGCCGCCGGGGAACTGGAAGACGGCTTGAGCAGGCGTGTCGTCAGCGATCAGATCGGGGGCGCAGTGCCAGCGGATCTCGACGCCCGCGAAGAGATACGCCTTCGAGCGGACGAGCTTGTAGAGGCGCTGCGGCTTGAAGTTCAGTTCGGTGCCGAAGATCTCGGTGTCGGGCGTGAACGCGACGCTTGTCCCGCGGCGGTTGGGCGTCGGGCCGAGATGCTCGATCGGGCCGAGGGTCAGCCCCTTGGCGAAGCGCTGGCGATACAGCTGCCGATCGCGTGCGACCTCGACGACGGTGTCCGACGACAGCGCGTTGACCACACTGATGCCGACGCCGTGCAGGCCGCCCGACGTCGCATAGGCTTTCCCCGCGAACTTGCCGCCTGAGTGGAGCGTCGAGAGGATCACCTCCAGCGCCGACTTGTCAGGGAACTTCGGATGCGGATCGACCGGGATGCCGCGGCCGTTGTCGACGATCGTCAGGCGGTTGTTCGCCTCCAGCGTGACTTCGATCCGCGTCGCATGCCCCGCGACCGCCTCGTCCATGGCGTTGTCGAGCACTTCGGCGGCGAGGTGATGCAGCGCGCGTTCGTCGGTGCCGCCGACATACATGCCGGGGCGGCGGCGGACGGGTTCGAGGCCTTCGAGCACCTCGATCGAAGAGGCATCATAGGTATTGGCGGCGGTCTTGCCGGCGCCGGGCGTCGAGGGGGACGCGAACAGATCTTCAGCCATGGCGCGAGCGTAGCCGGACGCGTTGGACAAAGCCACAGGCTCTGTTTGTTCTCCCTGTTGCCAGAAAGTCACATCCGCGCAGATTGTTGTGCTCGCTGCATAATTTTCCGCGATCGGCCGTTTATGAAAAACCTGTCATGGAATTTCCGGGAGTGAATATGACTAAGACGATGATGGCGGCGCTTGCAGGCGTTGCCGCTTTGGGTTTCGCGGCGCCTGCCGCCGCACAGGACATGACCGACGATGCGCCGTTCAACGGCCTCTATGTCGGCGGCTCGTTCGGCTATGACGTGCAGCCTAACGACAATGGCGAGTCGATCGCATTCGATCGCAATCTGGATGGCGTCTTCGCCGACACCATCTCGACTGCGACCGTCGCCAACGCGTTCTCGCCGGGCTTCTGCAACGGTCGCGCGACCAGCAACACCGCGCCCGCCGCTGGGGGCCGTGGCTGCCGTAGCGACAAGGACGGCATCGGCTATTCGGCACGGGTCGGCGCGGATTACCAGCGCGGCAACATCGTCGTCGGCGTGGTCGGCGAGTTCGGCAAGAACGAGATCAGCGACAGCGTCTCGGCGTTCAGCACCACGCCCGCCTTCTACACGATGACGCGCGACCTGAAGTGGGAAGCATCGGCACGCGGTCGCCTGGGTTATGCGGCGAACACGACGCTGTTCTACGGCACGTTCGGCGTCGGCTATGCCAACATCGACAACAGCTTCACGACCGGCAACACGGCCAACACCTTCACCAGCAACGGTGGCAGCAAGGAATGGGGCATCGTCGGTGGCGGCGGCATCGAGCAGAAGCTGGGTCGCAACTTCTCGGTCGGTCTCGAATATCAGTACCACCAGTATCAGGACAACGACTACCGCGTCCGCGCAGCCGGCGGCCCCGCTGGCGGTCCGTTCACGCGTGGCAACGCGTCGGGCACCGACTTCCGTCGCGACTCGCAGGACTTCCGCTGGCACAGCCTGCGCGCCACGGCTGCGTTTAGGTTCTGAGGCGCAGGGCGGCCTGCACCAAGCTGGTGCAGGACTCGCCCAAGCCCGGCCGGCGCAGCTCGCCGTGGCCGACGACATGGGCTTTGCCCATGGCTAGCGTGATATGAAAAAGGCCGCTTCCTCGGACGAGGGAGCGGCCTTTTTCGTGTTCGCGACTTGTGAGCCAGCGATGGTCCACCCGCTTCGTCATCCTGACGAAAGTCAGGACCCAGAGCCACATACGTTGCCGCTCGGTATCCTGGGTCCTGACTTTCGTCACGATGACGAGAACGCGTTGAGGCGACGCTACTGGGTTACGGACCCCAGCTCTAGAACAGGCTCAACGAGGCCGCGGACCACCAAAGGGAAGCGGCGGAGTCGGGCGGCGATCGCGGCGGGGCAGCTGCGCCTGGTAGGCATGGCCGCAGTGATCGACGCAATACGGGAAGCCCGGGTTCACCGCCTTGCCGCAGAAATGGAAGTCGGGCTCGCCGGGATGACCCAATGGCCATTTGCAGATGCGGTCGTTCAGCTCGAGCAAGCTCGTCTTGTTCGCCATTTCGGGCGACGGCTTGGCGGGCACGAGACGACGCGGCGGCGCGGGCGTGCTCGGCGGCTGCTGTTCGCCGGGCGCCTGGCGCAGGAAGCCGCCGGGACCGACCGAGCGCAGGATCGGCTGCGGCGCACGGACAGGCGCGGCAACCGGAGCGACCTCATCCTCGTCCTCGTCGTCCTCGGGCTCGTCGACGACCGGCTCGGCCACGACCGGTGCGGCGGGCTTGGGCGCAGCGGCGACGGGCGGCGCGACGGGGGCGGGCTTGGGTGCTTCGACTTCGACCGGCTCGGGAGCCGCAGTCGCGATCGAGGCCGATGCCTCCGCCGCAGCAGCAGCCTTCGCCTCGGGATCGTTCGGCTTCACCGGCGACGGACGCGCCTGCAGCTCGAGGCGGTGCGCCTTGCCGATCACGGCGTTGCGGCTGACGCCACCCAGGGCTTCGGCGATCTGGCTGGCGGTCTGGCCGGCCTCCCACATCGTCTTGAGCGTCTGGATGCGCTCGTCGGTCCAGGACATGTTCGTTCCTCAGTCTTGCTCAGCCGGGTTGCGGGCGGCAGCGGCAGCGATTACCCGCAACCCCTATGAGCAGCCAGCCCCCAATCGGTGAAATCCATTCGGCGGTACACTCCGCCCCCGGCGTTCCCGTCATAAAGAGCGTGAACTGGGAGGGATTGCGAACCCTCTATATCAAGGAGGTGCGCCGGTTCTTCAAGGTGCAGCTTCAGACGGTGTGGGCGCCGGCGATCACGACGCTCCTGTTTCTGATCGTCTTCACCATCGCGACCGGCGCGAAAAGCCCGGTTCCTGTCGATGGCCAGATCGTCGCCTTCGCCGATTTCATCGCGCCGGGGCTGATCATTGCGCAGGGGATGATGGGGCCGGCGTTCGCCAATGCGAGCTTCTCGCTGCTGGTCGGCAAGATGCAGGGAACGATCGTCGATTACTTGCAGCCACCGTTGTCCACCGGTGAGTTGCTGGCGGCGCTGGTCGGTGGCGCGGTGACACGTGCGGTGATCGTCGGGATCGTCGTGTGGGCGGCGATGGCGTTGTATCCGGGCGTGCACGTGACGCCGCATGCGCCGCTCGCGATCATCTGGTTCGGGCTGCTCGGCGCGGTGTTCCTCGCGCTGCTCGGCGTGCTGACGTCGATCTGGGCAGACAAGTTCGATCATGCCGCCGCGGTCACCAACTTCGTGATCGCGCCTTTGTCGCTTCTGTCGGGGACCTTCTACTCGGTCGACAAGCTTGCGCCGGCGTTCCGCGCGTTCAGCCATGCCAACCCGTTCTTCTACGTTATCTCGGGCTTTCGCTACGGGTTCCTCGGAATTGCCGACTCGCCGGTGATGGTCGGCGGGATCGTGATCCTGGTGATCGACGTGGTGCTGGCGACGCTCTGCTACCGGTTGCTCAAGAGCGGTTGGAAGCTGAAGAACTGATGCACAGGCTCGCGCTCTGGCTGCTGGCGTTGGCGGTAGCGTTGCTGCCGGTCGGTGCGGTGGCGCAGGGGGCTGTGGCGGATCCGGCGCTGCGGACGAAGGCCGATGCGCTGGTCGCGATCCTCGACGGGCGCGGCGCGTATGATACGTATTTCGCGGCGAGCTTCCGCGAGAAGGTACCTAAGGCGCAGTTCTCCACGATCGTCGCGAAGCTGAAGGCGACGCTGGGCGCACCCCAGAAGATCGAGTCGCTGACAGCGACGTGGGCGTGGAGCGCCGATCTGGTCGTCGGTTACGAGCGGGGGACGGCAAGCGTCCGCTTGGCGCTCGATCCGGCAGCGCCGCATGCCGCCACCGGATTGCTGATCACCGGCACAGGTGCGCGGGACGATAGCCTCGCGAAAGTCGAGGCGGAATTTCGCGCGCTGCCGGGGGCCAGCGGGTTGGGGTTGTATGCGCTTGGTGCGGGCAAGCCTGAGCCGATCCTCGAATACCGTGCGGATATCGCCGCACCGCTAGGGTCTGCGTTCAAGCTATGGGTGCTGGCGGAGCTTGCGCGGCAGGTGGCTGCGGACGAGCGTCACTGGACGGATGTCGTGAAGGTGGGTGCGCCATCGTTGCCGTCGGGCGTGTTGCAGACCTGGCCGGCGGAGTCGCCGGTAACGGTGCAGACACTGGCGACGCTGATGATCTCGATCAGCGACAACACCGCGACGGATACGCTGCTGACGACGCTCGGGCGGACGAAGGTCGATGCGATGGCGGAGGCGGCGGGCGGCAGCGTGCCGGTGATGACCACGCGCGAGATGTTCGCGCTGAAGGGTGATTCGGCGCTGACGAAGGCTTGGGCGGCGGGATCGGTGGAGGAACGGCGGGCGCTGTTGGTCGACAATGCGGTGAAGATCGCCACGGCCAAGCTGGATCCGACCGTGTTTGCGGGCAAGCCGGTGGCGATCGACAGCGTCGAGTGGTTTGCGAGCCCGGCGGCGATGGCGGGCCTGATGGATCGGTTGCGCGGCGCGGATGCAACGACTCGGGCGGTGCTGGCGGTGAATGCGGGGGTCGATCCGGCGATCGCCAAGCGGTTTGGGTATGTCGGCTTCAAGGGTGGCGGCGAGCCTGGAGTCCTGACGCTGAACTATCTGGTGCAGGCGAAGGACGGGCGCTGGTATGCGGCGACCGGGAACTGGCACCGAGCGGACGATGCAGTGAACGAGGTCCGGTTCGCGGGATTGATGGGGCGGGCGCTGGCGTTGCTCGCGGCGCGGTAAAGTAGCGGTCGTCTGACCCTGCACCACCCCGGCGGAGGCCGGGGCCCAGTTGGGAAACGTCGCTGACTGAGAGCAGCGCGCCGTTACGACCACCTTTCCACCTGGGCCCCGGCCTTCGCCGGGGTGGTGGATCTGTGGGAATGGCAGCGGTAACTAAGCCCGCCCGGCGGCCTGCCAGCTATCCGCGCACAGCCCGTAGATCAGGCTGTCGCGCAACCCCAGATGCGTTTCCCACTCGTCGCGCAACAACCGCTCGCGGCGGAAACCCAGGCGCTCCAGCAACAGGATCGACGCAGTATTCTCGGTATCCGCATCCGCGAACACGCGCTTGCGCCCTTCCGCGAACAACCGGTCGATCACCGCCGACACGGCCTCGCGAGCGATCCCCCGCCCCCAGGCCTCACGCGCCAGGATGAAGCCGATCTCGGTCACGCCGACCCCGTCAGCCTCGCTCCCCGAGACCCAGCCGATCGCACGGTCATCGCCGGCGCGGGTGATCGCCCAGGTGCGCTGGTTGCCGGGCGCGGCCTCCTCGGCGAGGTAGGTGCGGACGTCGTCGACGCTGCCGAGCGGACCGTCCGCGGAATAGGCCATCAGCTCCGCATCGGCGAGCATAGGGTGCAACGCGGTTGCATCGTCCTCGACCAGCGGCCGCAATCGCAGCCGCCGCGTCTTGAGCACCGGCGATACACCGGCGCGCCGTGGTCTCCGTCCGGGTTGCCTCACGCGGTCAGCGCATCCACGAGCGCGCGGACTTTCTTCTGGCGCCACTGCGGGAGCGGGGCGACGAGCCAATACCCCCCCTTCGACGGCTGCGACTCGCCGATCAGCCGAACGCGGGCCTGCGCCAGATCGCGCCGCGCCAGCAGTTCGGGGACGGTCGCGCGACCAAGCCCTGCCGCCGCCGCGTCGATCGCAAGGCCGGCATCGGTTACGCGGACCAGCGCAACACCGTCCTCACCGGACCAAGCAATTGCGGCTTCGCTATCGGTCCCGGGCTTGGCGATCGTCACCATGCCTTCGGATTCGAGCGCCTCGCCCTCATGCTCGCCCGGGCCATCGCCCCAACGGATCGCAAGATCGAGATTGGCTTCGGTAAAGTCGACATTCTCGTCCGCGGTGATCAGCACGAACCGCAGCTCGGTATCCGCCTCGGCGATCTGTGCGAGCCGCGGCATCAGCCACTTCTCGGTCAGGTCGCGCGGCGCGGCGATCGTCAGCGATTTGGACGACTGCCCCGCCTGCATTGCGCGGACGGCCTCCTCGAACTGGAGGAACCCGCCACGCAGCGCGCCCAGGCCGGCCTCTGCTTCAGGCGTCAGTTCGAGCCCGCGCGTGGTACGCCGGAACAGGACGACGCCCAGCGTGTCCTCCAGCGCACGGATCTGCTGCCCGACCGCCGCCGGCGTCACCGCGAGTTCGTCCGCGGCCCGCGTGAACGACAGATGCCGCGCCGCCGCGTCGAGGACGCGCAGGCCGTTGAGCGGAAGATGCGTGCGCTTCATTGGACGTGCCCCTGAGCGGCCAGGAACCGGCCAACATTCGTCACCCCAGCGAAAGCTGGGGTATCCCCGTTGGCGATCGTCGCGCCCGCCCCATGGATATCCCAGCTTTCGCTGGGATGACGGTGAATGTGGTGTTCGCGCATCAATGCAGCACCGCGGGGGCGAACAGCGAGAAGCGGGGGATCTCGACGTCGAAGATCGCGCCGTCCTCGCGGACCATGCGGTAATTGCCCAGCATCTCGCCCGACGGGGTGGCGAGCGGGCAGCCCGAGACATAGTCGAAGCTCGCGCCCGGTTCGATCACCGGCTGTTCGCCGACCACGCCCTCGCCTTCGACCGAGTGGCGCGCACCGCGGCCATCGGTGATCACCCAGTGGCGGGTCAGCAGCTGGACCGTCTCCGTGCCCTCGTTCTCGAGGCGAATATGATACGCCCAGAACCAACGGCCGCGCTCGGGCTCGGACTGTTCGGGCAAATAGCTGACCGACACGCGCACCGTCACCCCATCGGTCGTCGCCGCGTTGGGGAACAGCGCCTTCACAATCCTGCCTGCCTCAAGGCCTGATCAAGGTCGTCGATCACGTCCTGCGCATCCTCCAGCCCGACGTTGATCCGCAACAACCCCTCGGTCACGCCCATCTCGATCTGCTTGTCGGGCGAGACGCTGGCGTGCGTGGTCGAGGCCGGGTGCGTCATCAGCGAGCGCGAGTCGCCGATGTTGTTCGAGATGTCGACCAGTTCGAGACCATCGAGCAACGCATGCGCCTGCTCGCGCCCCTCGACCTCGAACGCGAAGATCGGGCCGCAGGCGTCCATCTGGCGCATCGCCAGTTCATGCTGCGGATGGCTCGGCAGGAAGGGATGCAGCACGCGGGGCACACGGCCTTCGAGGAATTGCCCGACCTTCATCGCGTTCTCGGACTGGCGGTGGATGCGCAGGTCGAGCGTCTCGAGGCCTTTGAGGACCACCCATGCATTGAACGGTGACAAGTTCGGGCCGGTGTTGCGCGTGAACGGGAGCAGCGTGTTGGTGATGAAATCCTCGGTGCCACAGACGGCGCCGGCGAGCACGCGGCCCTGCCCGTCCATCATCTTGGTCGCGCTGTAGGCCGTCACGTCCGCACCGAACTCCATAGGCCGCTGCAAGGCCGGCGTCGCGAACGCGTTGTCGACCACGGTCGTGATGCCGCGTTCACGCGCGATGTCGCAAATCGCCTTCAAATCGGCGATGTCCATCGTCGGGTTGGCGGGCGTCTCGAAAAAGAACACCTTCGTTTCAGGGCGAACCGCGTCGAGGAACGCCTGCGGATCGCGCGCATCGACTATCGTCGTGGCGATCCCGAATTTCGGGAGCAGCGTATCGGTCAACCAGCGGCACGACCCGAACGCCGCACGCCCGCCGACGAGGTGATCGCCGGTCTGGAGCTGGCACAACAGCGCCGCGGTCATCGCCGCCATGCCGGTCGCCATCGTCCGGCACGCCTCGGCGCCTTCCAGCAGAGCGATCCGCTCCTCGAGCATCTGCACGGTCGGGTTCTGCAGGCGGGAATAGGTCATCCCCTCCTGCTCGCCGGCAAAGCGCGCCGCGGCGTCGCCCGCTTTGTCGTAGCAATAGCCCGAGGTGAGGAACAACGCCTCCGACGTCTCGCCATATTCGCTGCGGGCGGTGCCGCCGCGGATGGCGCGCGTCGCGGGACGCCAATTCTGGGTGATCGAACGATCCTGGCCGGTCTTGCGCTTCATGCGCGCCGCTTTGCCGGGGGGGAGCGGGGATGACAAGCCTTGCAGGTGTCGGGGGCGGTCCGCGTGTCTCAATCCTCCCCCGCCAGGGGGAGGTGGCTAGCTCTTGCCAGACGGAGGGGGAGGTAAAGGAAAACCTCTGTGCCGTACCCTCCCCCTCCGTCACCTTCGGTGACACCTCCCCCTTGCGGGGGAGGATCGCGGGTTCGGTCAGTACCGCCCCCAGGTGAATTTCGACGACAGCGCGTAGTTCCACACCGCGCCGACCAGCACGCCGCTCAGCGCCGAGGCGGCCCACGCCCCGTCGCGCATCTCGTACAGGAACGCGGCGATGCCGACGTTGGCGACCGCGCCGACCGAGCAGATTACCGCGAACGACACCCAACCGTCGACCAGTTGCCGCCAGCCCTTGAGCCGCCGGTCCCGATAGGTCAGCGCGTTGTTGAGGAAGAAGTTGAACGTGAGCGCGGCGAGCGTCGCGACGATCTCCCCAACGACGAAATTCGCACCGAACCCGACGAACAAAGCGGTCAGCACCGCCATGTGGATGCCGACGCCGAGCACGCCGATCGCGGAGAACATCGCGAACCGCACCGGCACGACACGCCCGAACATCCGGTCGTAGATCGCGATCAGATATTCCATCGCGACGACGTGATCGAGCTTGCTCTCGCCCTCGGTGCGGCAGCGGAAGGTGTAGGGGACCTCGACGAAGCGCAGCGGCGTCGGCGAGGCGGTCAGCAAGTCGAGCAGGATCTTGAAGCCGATCGCCGACAGCGATGGCGCGAGGCGGCGGACGATGTCGGTGCGGATCATGAAGAAGCCGCTCATCGGATCGTTGAGATCGCATTTCAGCACGCGGCGCGACAGCTTGGTTGCGAGCGCCGACTTGGCGACGCGGTCGCTGTCCCACTCCCCGGTGCAGCCGCCGCTGACGAAGCGCGAGCCGATCGCCACGTCGGCCTCTTCGTCCTTGAGCAGATCGAGCATCTTCGGCAGCAACGTCTCGTCGTGCTGGAGATCGCCGTCGATCACCGCGACGATCGGGGCGGCGGTGGCGCACATGCCCTCGATGCACGCCGACGACAGCCCACGCCGACCGATCCGCTGGATCACACGCACGCGCTTGTCGAGCCGGGCGATCGCGCGCGCGGCATCGGCGGTGCCGTCGGGACTGTCGTCGTCGACGAAGATCGCCTCCCAGTTGCGCCCGGCCAGCGCCTGGTCGAGCTTGGCGATCAACGTCGGGACGTTGGCCTTCTCGTTGAAAGTCGGGATGACGATCGCAAGTTCGAGAAGGTCGGCGATCACAAGCTCAGCCGAGTTCGGCGAGAATGGCATCACCCATGCCGCGGGTCGACAGCGTACCGCCGAGATCGGGCGTCCGCGCGCCGCCCAGGATCGCGGCCGCGACCGCCGCCTCGATCCGGTCGGCGGCGTCGGGCAGATCTAGCGAGTGGCGCAGCATCATCGCCGCGGACAGGATCGCGGCGCACGGATTGGCCTTGCCCTGACCGGCGATGTCGGGCGCGCTGCCGTGGATCGGCTCGTACATGCCCTTGTTCGAGCCGTTGAGCGCGGCGGACGGCAGCATGCCGATCGAGCCCGCGCACATCGACGCCTCGTCGGAGAGGATGTCGCCGAACAGATTGCCGGTGACGATCACGTCGAACTGGCCAGGGTTGCGCACCAGCTGCATTGCCGCGTTGTCGACGTACATGTGGCTGAGTTCGACGTCGGGATAGTCGGCCGACACCTCGATCACGACGTCGCGCCAGAGCTGCGAGGTTTCGAGCACGTTGGCCTTGTCGACCGACAGCAACTTGCCCTTGCGGGTGCGTGCGGTCTCGAAGCCGACGCGGGCGATACGCGCGATCTCGGTCTCGTCGTACCGCATCTCGTCATGGCCCTCGCGCAGGCCATCGGCGGTGGTGCGGATGCCCTTCGCGCCGAAATACACGTCGCCGGTCAGCTCGCGGACGATGACCATATCGATCGACCGGGCAATCTCGGGACGGAGTGCGGAGGCATCCTCGAGGCCCGCGAACAGCTTGGCAGGACGCAAATTGGCGAACAGGCCGAGGTCCTTGCGCAGGCCGAGAATGGCTTGCTCGGGGCGGAACTGGCGTTCGAGCGCATCGCAGTCCGGATCGCCGACCGCGCCGAACAGGATGGCGTCGGCGCGGCGGGCGAGGTCGAGCGTCTCGGGCGGCAGCGGATGACCGGCGGCCTTGTACGCGGCGCCGCCGACGAGGCCCTCTTCGTAGCTGAGGTCGAGGCCGAGCGTATCGAGCACCCGCCGCGCTTCCGCGGTGACTTCGGGTCCGATGCCGTCGCCGGCCAGTATCGCGATCAAGGGCATGTGCGTTCCTCCTGCGCGGCCCCTTGCCGGGCGGTGCGCGCTCACGCAACCGCCCTTTTGAGCCGATCGACCAGCCGGTCGCGCGCCGCCAACGGGTCGGCGCGACGGTCGACGAGGATGTCGCGGGCAAGAAAATGTCCGGTCAGTCGCAGCCCGTCGAAGATGTCGGACCACGCAGCCTCCCCGCCGGTGAGGAGGAAGGGCGGCAATCGCAGCAGCTTGGCCTCGTAACCGAACGCTGCTCCGCGCGAGACCGCCGCGCCGCTCCGGGGACTGACGAAGCCGAGATCGTCCTCCGCCCCGCTCGCCACACAGCGGTCGAGGTCGAGGCCGAAGCCGAGTTCGGCGAGCACCAATAATTCGTACCGGACCAGCGCCGCCGCCCATCCGCGCGCCGATGGCGCCGCCTCGATCGCGCCGAGTACCCCTTCCAGCGCATCGTGGATGTGCGGATAAGGCTGCGCTTCGGGCAGCGCGGCGGCGGTCAGCGCGGTGGCCCATTCGAGTGCGCCCGCCGCCAGCGGCTCACCGTGCATCTGCGCGCGGCTATGGATCAGCTCGGCGGTCAGCGAAGCGAGTTGCTCGCCGGTCCGCGCGCGCCATTCGCCCTGGATGACGTTCGCCTGGAGCAGCACCGGCCGCATCGCGCGCGACCGTCCGCCGCGGACATAACCGGGCTGGACACCGTCGTTGCGGGTCAGCGCCCGCACGATCGCGCCGTGCTCACCATGCTGGCGGACGGCGACGACGATGGCGGCTGCGCGGAGGTGCATGCAGGTCCTATACCCCGCTCCGCATGGGAGAGGGTAAAAAGGTCTCCACCCCTCTCTCCCTCAGGATGGGGAGACGATCAGCGGCGGATCTTCTTTGCGAGCGTGGCCAAGGCCGGATGCGTTGCGGCGCGTTTGGCCGTCGCGATCGCACGGTCGAACCCGCGCAACGCCATCACCATCACGCGGTTCGCCAGCGTTGGCCGCAACAGCAGCACATCGACGCACGCCGTCCCCCCGGTCGAGAATTGCCGCTTGTGCTGCCCTTCCCCCTCGGTGAAGTCGAACCGTGCGAACCGCTTCTCCGCGAACAGCGCGCGCATCGCCTCGACCTGCAAAACCGCGCCCGGCGACAGGTCGTTATGCGTCGGATCATGCCCGACATAGGTGTAACACAGCGAGTCGCCGTCGGCGGTGCAGCACAGATAGGCGACCGGCACGCCTGCAATGAACGCCAGCCAGGCACGCACCCTGTCCTGCGCCGCGAGCGATACGAGATGGCGCACCGAAGCCGTATCGTCGGGCAGTCCCGATCCGAGCAGCTTCTCCTGATACGTTGTCACCGACACCGCGCGGGCGAGCGGGTGGAAGTCGCCGAACGCCGCTGCATCGTGATAGCGCCGGATATCGAGCACGCCGCCATTCGCTGCGGCGAGCTTCTTCGCCTTGCGCTTGATCCCCGACCTTGCGCTGCCGGACAATCCCGCGAGCCACGCCGCCTCCCCCGCCGCAAGATCGATATGATATCGCACATAGCGCTGCCGAACGAACGCGAGCAGGCCGTGGCGATCGAGACCGCCAAGCATCGGTTCGGGCAACGACGTCACCAGATAGCCATCGGCGTCGTCGGGCAGCGGCGGCAGGATCGGTGCTGTCGGCGCGAGCACGGCGTCGAGCGAAAACGACACGCGCATCAGGTACCGGGGGATGGTCGCGAGGGTCCGGGCGCCGATCTGGAACTTCAGCGGCAGGCGTCGAACCGCATCGTCCGCCATTACAGCCCGCGCGATCGCGGCCGTTCCTCGACCCAGTTCGACCAGAGCTGTTCGGCCTGCCGCCAGCGGGTCCGCAACTGATCGGGCGCGAGCGGCGTATCCGCGCGGTCGAGCGCGAGCGGCGGGCGATCCGCGAAATGATGCGTCGGCAACACTTCGCGCATCTCCGACAACATTCCGCACAACGCCGTGAAGCGCCGCACATGGACCGCGTTGGGCCGCGTGCCGCTCCGGTTCGCCAGTTCGAAGCCGTGGCTGACGATCGTCACCACCGCATGCCCCGACACCGCGGCATGCTCCAGCGCGTCATAGGTCTCGCCAGCCGACAGCGCGCAGAGCTGGAAGGTGCGAATCTTGTCGCGCCGATCCTCGATCACGGTAACGGGCACTTCGATCACGCCCTTGTCCTGCGCACGGCGGACAGGCGAGATCTGCTGCGCCGGCAGCGAGATACGGCTCGTTCCCGGGGCTTCCGAGCCGTTATGGCTGCTGTCGTAACTGAACCCGAGTGCCGCAAGCGCGGTCAACGTGTCGTCGTTGGCCGCATAGCTGCCCGCACGGAAGGCGATCGGGTGCGGTGCTCCTGCCTCGACCAGCAGTTCGGTGGCGCGCATGAGCAGATCGGTCTGCTCGGCGAGGCTATAGTCGAACAACGCGAACCGGTCGTGCGCTGCGCCGCGGTCGCCGGCTTTCGCGGTCGTCCAGTTGGGGTGAAGGTGAAGCTGGACCTCCTGCCCCGCGTCTAGGATCGTCTCGATCATGCGACGAATGGGGGCCAGGCCGAAGGTGATGCCGGGCATCGGATCGACAAAGAAACACGCTTTCAGATCGTGCCGCGCGAGTTCGCCCAGTTGATAGGCAAGCCCAACGCCGGCCGGCTCAAGCGACCGCGCGTAAATCGCGTCGCAGTCGAGCCCGGCGACGTGATGCCGCCACGCGAACTCCGTATCAATAGTCAGGAAGACGGGCGTGGTCACTGCGCCCTCTCTATTCGAGGATAATGAAGATCAGGTTTCGTTTCCTTACGATCGCTGGCCGCGAGCGTCGCCGACGGCCACCGATCAGCGCGAATGGTAGAAATCATACACCTGTTGCGCGACGCCCGCCGACACACCGGGCGCCTGTTGCAGATCCTGCAGGCTCGCATTGCGCACCGCGCGGCCGGTGCCGAAGTGCATCAGCAGCGCCTTTTTTCGCGCCGGACCGATGCCGGGGACCTCGTCGAGCGGGCTCGCGCCGATCGCCTTGCTGCGCTTGTCGCGGTGGACGCCGATCGCGAAGCGGTGGACCTCGTCGCGGAGGCGCTGGAGATAGAACAGGACCGGAGCATTTACCGGCAACTGGAACTCGCGGCCGTCGAGCATGTGGAACACCTCCCGGCCATCGCGGCCGTGCTCGGGGCCCTTGGCAATCCCGACCAGGCACACGTCCTCGACGCCGATCTCCTCGAGCGCGGCCTTCACCGTATTGAGCTGTCCCTTGCCGCCGTCGATCAGCACCAGATCCGGCCAGTCGCCCGAATCGCGATCAGGGTCTTCGGCCTGCGCGCGCGAGAAGCGGCGGGTGAAGACCTCGCGCATCATCGCGAAATCGTCGCCCGGCGCGGTATCCTTGTTCTTGATGTTGAACTTTCGATACTGGCCTTTGCGGAAGCCCTCAGGCCCGGCGACGACCATTGCGCCGGTCGCCGCGGTGCCCTGGATGTGGCTGTTGTCGTAGATCTCGATGCGCTGCGGCGGCTCGGCAAGATCGAACAGGTCGGCAACCTCGCGCAGGAGCTTCGCCTGTGTCGTCGATTCGGCCTGACGGCGCTCGATCGCCTCGACCGCGTTGCGTGTGGCCTGGTCCATCAGGCGACGGCGATCGCCGCGCTGCGGGACCTGGATCGCGACCTTGTAGCCGGCGCGTTCGCCCAACGCCTCGACCAGCAGCGCGCCCTCCGGCAATTCGCGATCGAGCAGGATCTGCTTGGGCGGCGGCACGTCCTCGTAGAACTGGCCGAGGAAGCTGGTCAGCACCTCGTCCTCGGGAACGTCGTTGGTGTGCTGTGGGAAGAAGCTGCGATGGCCCCAGTTCTGGCCGCCGCGGATGAAGAACGCCTGGATGCCGATGAGGCCGTCCTTGCACGCCATCGCGAAGATATCCGCGTCGCCGACGCCTTCCGCGTTGATCGCCTGCGTGCCCTGGATGAAGGTCAGCGCACGGAGACGGTCGCGGAGCAGCGCCGCGAGTTCGAAGTCCATATTCTCAGCCGCGGCCTGCATCTGCGCACCGAGCTTGGCCTGAACGCCGGTCGACTTGCCGCCGAGGAACGCCTTCGCATCCTCGGTCAGTTCCCGGTACGCGGCCTCGTCGATGCGGCCGACGCACGGCGCGGAGCAGCGCTTGATCTGGTACAGCAGGCACGGCCGATCGCGGGTCTTGAAGAAGCTGTCGGTGCAACTGCGCAGGAGGAACAGCTTCTGGAGCGCGTTGAGCGTGTTGTTGACCGACCCGGCGCTGGCGAACGGCCCGTAGTAATTGCCCTTCGCCCGACGCGCGCCGCGGTGTTTCTGGACGCGCGGGAAGGCATGGTCGTCGCGCAAGAGGATGAACGGGAAGCTCTTATCGTCGCGCAGCAGCACGTTGTACGCGGGGCGATAGCGCTTGATGAGCTGAGATTCGAGCAGCAGCGCTTCGGCTTCGTTGTTGGTCGTGACGATCGTCATCGACCGGGTCTGCGACACCATCCGCTGGAGGCGCTTGGTGAGGCGCTCGACCTGAACATAGTTGGCGACGCGGTTCCGGAGTGCGCGCGCCTTGCCGACGTACAGCACGTCGCCGCGCGCATCCTGCATGCGATAGACGCCGGGGCGGATCGGCAGCGTGTCGAGCACGTTGCGGATCGCCGCCACGCCCGCCGCGAGATCGGGCGCCTCCCCGCCGCCGCGGACGGCGAAGGTGGATTTGTCTTCGTTGAAACGGTCGGGGGAATTGGGAGCGGACATTGACCGGAATCTAGGGGCTGGGTGGCGGTTCCGCTACCGCCCGGACGCACGGGAGCGACGCAGACACGAAAAAGGCCGGTCCGACCCCTGTCGAACCGGCCTCATAGCCTGCGCACCCTGATGGATGGCGGTGCAGCTTACTTCGGTGCGAGCACCATCAGCATCTGGCGGCCTTCCATGCGCGGGTACGCCTCGATCTTGGCGATCTCCGCGACATCGTCCTGGACGCGCTTCAACAGGTTCATGCCGAGCTGGCCATGGCTGAGCTCGCGACCGCGGAAACGCAGCGTGATCTTGACCTTGTCGCCCTCGCCGATGAAGTCGTTCACCTTCTTCATCTTCGTGTCATAGTCGTGGTCGTCGATGTTAGGACGCATCTTGATCTCCTTGATCTCCTGCGTCTTCTGCGACTTGCGTGCGAGGTTCGCCTTCTTCTGCGCCTCGTACTTGAACTTGCCGACATCGAGGAACTTGGCGACGGGCGGATCAGCGTTCGGCGATACCTCGACCAGGTCCAGGCCATGCTCGGCGGCCTGCTCGATCGCTTCGCGCGTGAACATCACGCCCAGATTCTCGCCCTCGTGATCGATCACGCGGACCTTCTGGCTCTGGATGAATTCGTTGAATCGCGGGCCGTTCATCGCGGGCGTCTGCATCGGCCGGCGTATCGTGGGAGGACGTATGGGGGTTGCTCCTGAAGTTTCTGACAATATTTGGGCCGGCCTATAGCGCAGAAACACGCGCTAGAACAGCCGGCCCTTGACTTACATATCGGGTGCGCGCGCCTCGATCGCAACCCGGGCGGTCGCATCGCCGAGCACCATCATCTCCTGGCCCTGGCTGCCGAGACGGCGGATCGCGACGGTACCCTCGTCCGCCTCGCGCTTGCCGACCACGAACAGCAGCGGCACCTTCGCCAGCGAATGCTCGCGCACCTTGTAGTTGATCTTCTCGTTGCGGAGATCGGTTTCGACGCGGAGCCCGGCCTTGCGCAGGTCCGCAGCGACCTGGTGCGCATAGTCGTCGGCGTCCGACACGATCGTCGCGACAACCACCTGCACCGGCGCGAGCCAGAGCGGGAAGCGGCCGGCGTGGTGCTCGATCAAGATGCCGATGAAGCGCTCGAACGTCCCCAGGATCGCGCGGTGGAGCATGACCGGGCGGTGCCGCTCGCCGTCCGCGCCCACATACGATGCGTCGAGTCGCTCGGGCAGCACGCGATCCGACTGGATCGTGCCGACCTGCCACGTCCGCCCGATCGCGTCGGTCAGGTGGAATTCGAGCTTCGGCGCATAGAATGCGCCCTCGCCCGGCAGTTCCTCGAAGTTCGCCTTGATCGTGTCGCTCAGGCCCGACTGCATCACCGCCTCGCGCAGTTCCGCCTCGGCCTTGTCCCACATCGCGTCGTCGCCGAACCGCTTGTCGGGGCGCAGCGCGAGCTTCACCGCGTAATCCTCGAAACCGAGGTCCCTGTAGACGCTGTCGAGCAGCTCGCAGAACTTGCGCACTTCCTCGACCAGCTGGTCTTCGCGGACGAAGATATGCGCGTCGTCCTGCGTGAACTGGCGGACGCGCATGATGCCGTGCAGCGCCCCGTGCGGCTCGTTGCGGTGGCAGCAGCCGAACTCGGCCATCCGGATCGGCAGGTCGCGGTACGACTTGATCCCCTGCTTGAAGATCAGCACGTGCGCCGGGCAGTTCATGGGTTTCAACGCCATCAGGTCGCCCTCGCCCGACAGGATCGCGCCCTCGTCCTCCGCATTGGGAATCTCGTCCGGCACGACGAACATGTTCTCGCGGTACTTGCCCCAGTGGCCGGACTGCTCCCACTGCTTGGCGTCCATCAGCTGCGGGGTCTTGACCTCGGCATAATCCGCGGCATCGAGACGACGGCGCATATACGCCTCCATCTGGCGCCAGAGCACGAAGCCCTTGGGATGCCAGAACACCGACCCTTGTGCCTCGGACTGGAGATGGAACAGGTCCATCTCCGCGCCGATCTTCCGATGATCGCGCTTGGCGGCTTCCTCGAGGCGGAAGAGATGCTGGTCGAGCTGCTTCTTGTTGAGCCATCCGGTGCCGTAGATGCGTGACAGCATCGCGTTCCTCTGGTCGCCGCGCCAATAGGCACCCGACACGCGCGTGAGCTTGAAGGCGGCGGGGTCGAGCTTGCCGGTCGAGGCCATGTGTGGGCCGCGGCACATGTCGAGCCACTCGCCCTGGCGGTAGATCGTCAGTTCCTCGCCCTCGGGCAGTTCGGCGGCCCATTCGGCCTTGAAGCTCTCGCCCTGCTGCGTCCAACGGTCGATCAGCTGCTGGCGCGACCAGACCTCGCGCACGAACGGCTCGTTCCGGGCGATGATCGCGCGCATCGCGGCTTCGATCGCGGGCAGGTCCTCGTCGGTGAACGGGCGGTCTTTCCCATCAATCTTGGGGGGGGCGAAGTCGTAATAGAAGCCGTCGTCGGTCGCCGGGCCGAAGGTGATCTGCGTGCCGGGGAACAGGTGCTGCACCGCCTCCGCCATGACGTGCGCGAGATCGTGACGGACGAGTTCGAGCGCATCGGCCTCGTCGCGCGCGGTCACCAGCGCGAGCGCGGTATCGCCCTCGAACGGCCGGTTGAGATCACGCACCTGGCCGTCGATCCGTGCGGCGAGCGCGGCCTTGGCGAGGCCGGGGCCGATCGCCGCGGCGACATCCGCGGGGGTAGTCCCGGGCGCAACCTCGCGGACGGAACCGTCGGGCAGCGTGATTCGGAACATTGCGGACATGGGAGACTTTCTCTCGGGATTGGTGCGTGCGAGCGCGCTGGGCGCCCACTGTCTATTTGGGTGTATATAAGGCGATCCGCGAAGAGGGCTACTCTAGACGGACATGGCGCGCGCGCAGCATGGCGGCGACGGTTGGGAGACGGTGATGTTGGGTATTCTGCTGATGCTGTCCGCCGCCGCTGCGCCCGCCCACGAGCCGGCGCCCCGGTGCACGCCCTCCCGGCTCGCGGCGTGTCGCAACACGAACCAGCTTATATGGGCGCCCGCGTTCAGGATCGCTGTCCGGCGCTTCATCGGCAAACGCAAGGCGAGCTATCTCTACAAGGATGGCGATGTCGCGAGGCAGCAATTCGATGTGCTCGGCGGCCCGCCGGATGAGCCGAAGCGGATCGGCGAACTGTACCGCTTCACCGCGTGCCGCGCGCAGAGCTGCGGCGAGAAGGGTGCAGCGGTGCTCGATCCTGAGGGCAGGATCGTGGCGCTGGCGATCCTGTATTCGCCGTGCGCGACGGCGGACGCGGGCGACTGCAACCGGCGCGACGACCTGATCGTGTTCATGCGTGAGCGGGATCGGTTGCAGCGGGTGGAAGTGGTGGCGAATTTGCGGGCCTGGGCGGTGGAGCAGGCGGCGGAGAGCTATACGATGGCGGGGCAGCCCAAGGTGCGGTTCGGCGGGATGACGGTGATCGATCCGACGGCGAGGTAAAACGCACGAATTCACGTCCTATCCTCTGGCACCAACACAAACCGTCATCCCAGCGAAAGCTGGGATCTCCCGGTTCAAGCCGCGACGTCCGCCAACGGGGATACCCCAGCTTTCGCTGGGGTGACGGTCGGGGGGGCTGACGGTCGGGGGGGGCTGACGGTCGGGGGGATGACGGTCGGGGCTGAGGTCTATGGTCGAAACTTGGTTCGGTGACCTAAGCACGGACGGGACTTCCTCGCAGCCCCCGTTACCCGGACCGCCTCAAGCCACGCCGAATGGGACCACCCGATTCGCCTGCGTGTGGCCGACCTCCGCCCGCCCCAGATACGGCACGCTCATGTCGCGGCTCCAGCGGACCATCATATAATCGAGAGTCTCGCCCCAGGGCGGGTCGTTCTCCTGCACCGCGGTCACCGCGCCGAGGCGCAGTCCCGCAATCCCCTTCAACTGCGTGGCGTTGGCGACTTTGAAGAGCATCCGGTCGATCGCGTACATCGGCTCCGACACCTCTTCGACGATCAAGACGTGATCGGTCAGGTCGGGCAGCCACGGCGTACCGATCAGCGAGGTCAGGATGCTGAGGTTGAACGCCGCCGAGGGGCGTCCGTCGAGCCCGGGTTCCAGACCTGCCCGATCGCCGCGCACCATCCAGCCGAGCGACCGCGCGACCGTCGCCTCGCCGTCGTGGCGGTTGATGTCGCTGACCATTGGGCCGTGCACCGGTCGGCCGATCCTGCGGGCGTAGAGTGCGCCGAGGAGGAAGCCGACGTCGGAATAGCCGAGATACGTCTTGTGGCGCGCCGCGCGGCCGAGTTCGGGCATGACCATCGCGAGGATGCGGTTGGCGCCGTAGCCGCCACGCAGGAACCAGAGCGCGTCGAACGCCGGATCGTTGGCGTATTCGAGGAACGCCGCCGCGCGGCGAAAGTCGGAGCCCGCGAAATGGCCGTCGGTCTCCAGGCATTGCGGATGGAAGACGAGCTCGACCTCCGGGAACGCGGTCGCCGCATAGGCGGTGATCTTGGCGATCGCCGCGGGATTGGTCCGGCTCGACGCGGCGAGCACACCGATGCGCATTGTTCGTGTTCCCGACCTTGCCCCGTTACCAAACCGCCCATATCGCGGCGTCATGGATATCAGCAAATCTTCATTCGGGCCCTGCTTCTTCGTCGGCATCGGCGGCTCGGGCATGATGCCGCTCGCGATGATCCTCGCGGGGCGCGGCGCGAGCGTCGCCGGATCGGACCGCAACCTCGACCAGGGCCGGGTGCCTGCCAAGTTCGACGACCTTGCCGCCAAGGGCGTCGCGCTGTTCCCACAGGACGGCAGCGGGATCGTCTCGGCGAACCAGCTCGTCATCGCCTCCGCTGCGATCGAGGCGAGCGTGCCGGACATGATCGCGGCGGATGCGCTTGGCTGCACACGCTCGACCCGTGCGGCGATGCTCGCGTCGCTGTTCAACGACAGCCGGTTGCCGATCGGGGTGGCGGGGACCAGCGGCAAGTCGACCGTCACGGGCATGATCGGCTGGATCCTGCACGCGGTCGGGCGCGATCCGACGGTGATGAACGGCGCGGTGATGAAGAACTTCGCCACCCCCGACGCGCCGTTCGCGAGCGCGCTGATTGGCGAGGGCGAGGCGTTCGTCAGCGAAGTCGACGAGAGCGACGGCTCGATCGCGGGCTATGCGCCGAAGATCGCGGTGCTCAACAATGTCAGCCTCGATCACAAGTCGTTGGAGGAACTGCGCCTGCTGTTCGGGGACTTCATCGCCAAGGCCGAGACGGCGGTGGTGAACGCGAACGATCCCGATGCCGCCGCGCTCGCTGCACGCCTGCCGCGCGGTCAGGTTACCACGTTCGCGATCGACGCGTCGGCCGACCTGCGCGCCGAGAACCTCAAGCCCGGGCCGTTCGCGATCCGCTTCGATCTCGTGTCGCGCGGCGTGCGGACGCCGGTGAAGCTCGCGGTGCCGGGGCGGCATAACGTCTCGAACGCGCTGGCCGCGATCGGGGCGGCGATGGCGGCGGATGTGTCGCTGGCCGATGCGGTGAAGGCGATTGCGGGGTTCACGGGTCTGCGCCGCCGCTTCGACCTCGTTGGAGAGGCTGGCGGCGTAGCGGTGATCGACGATTTCGGGCACAACCCGGACAAGATCGCCGCGACGCTCGACACGCTCCACGCGTTCCCCGGGCGGCTGCTGCTGTTCTTCCAGCCGCACGGCTATGGCCCGTTGAAGGTGATGGGGCGCGAGCTGGTCGCGACGTTCGTCGAGCGAATGGCGGAGGACGATGTGCTCGTTCTCCCCGACCCGGCCTATTACGGCGGCACGGTCACGCGGGAGGTTACGAGTGCGGACATCGTCGCGCAGATCGTCGAGCGCGGTCGTGATGCGCGCCATGTCGCCGACCGGGCGGAGGCGGCCGCCGCGCTGGTGGCTGAGGCGAGACCGGGCGACCGCATCGTCGTGATGGGTGCGCGAGACGACACGCTGAGCGTGCTCGCCAGCGGCATGGTCGACGCCTTGGCCGCGCGGTGATACGCTTGGCGCCAAGGAGACCGCCGATGTTTCGCCGCCTGTTCCTCGACCATCCCGCCACCGTCGGCGAGAGCTATGCCGAGCATTTCGGCGTTGCCGGCCGCTTCGGGCTGACGATGATCAAGGGCGGCCTCGGCGCGCTGGTCCACGCCTTCATCCCAGCACTGTGCAAGACGCGGGGGAGCGATACGGTCGCAGACCTGCACCGCCAGATGGTCGAAAAGCGCGGCGCGGTCGCAGTGGATCAGACGCAGATGAAGACGGTCGAATTCATCATCTGACACGCGGCGCGCGGTCGTCCCATCGATCCTCCCCCCGCCAGGGGGAGGCAGTTGGCGCTTGCCAGACGGAGGAGGCGGTACGGGATCACCGGCGTTCCGTATCCTCCCCCTCCGTCACCTTCGGTGCCACCTCCCCCTGGCGGGGGGGGATCGAGAGGGCCTGTAAAGCGTCGATCGCCGAACTGTTCGGGCTGGCGATCGAAGACATCTTCACCAGCCCGTCGAAGACAGTCTAAAGCCACGGGATGACCGACATCGCTCCCGCCGCTGCGCCCGCCGCTACCACGCCTCCCGCCAAGGAGCGCCCTCGCCTCGCCTATCACCATACTCCGGGTACCGGCCCGACGATCGTGTTCCTGTCGGGGTACGCATCGGACATGACGGGTACCAAGGCGGTGACGCTGGAGGCGTGGGCGAAGTCCGAGGGACGGGCGTTCCTGCGGTTCGATTATGGCGGGTGCGGACAGAGCGAGGGGGCGTTCGAGGACCAGACGCTGGTCGACTGGCGCGACGACGTGCTGGCGATGATCGATGCGCTGGTCGACGAGGCTGCGATCCTTGTGGGATCGTCGCTGGGCGGGTGGCTGATGCTGCTGGCGGCGAAGATGCGCCCCGATCTGGTCAAGGGGCTGGTCGGGATCGCGCCGGCGCCCGACTTTACCGACTGGGGCTTCACCACCGACGAGAAGATGGCGTTGCTGAGCAACGGGCGGATTGAGCGCAAGAACCCTTACGGTCCCGAGCCTACCGTCTACACTAGCGCATTCTGGTCGTCGGGCGAGGCGAACCGGCTGATGTTCGGCGAGATCGCGTTCGACGGCCCGGTGCGGCTCGTCCAGGGCCAGCGCGATCCGGACGTGCCGTGGCAGCGGACCGCGCGACTCGCCGAGCTGTTGCGTTCAGCCGATGTGCAGACATGGCTGGTCAAGGACGGCGACCACCGCCTGTCGCGCGATAGCGACATTTCCCTCATCATCCGGGCGGTCGAGGATGTGATCGCCGCCTTATGATCTCGATTTTGCTTGCCCTCGCCGCTGCCCAGGCTTCCGGCCAAACTGCGCTCCGAGCGCCCGCGGAGGCCGGGCCGCTCGATATCCGCACCGACCGGTTGCAGCGCTGTATCGCGCTCGTCCAGACCGATCCGGCGGGCGCCCGGGCCGAGGCGGCGCGGTGGCGGATCGCGGGCGGGCGCTTCGCGGCGCGCGAATGTGCCGGGCTCGCTTACGCGGCGGAGAAGGCGTGGCCGGCGGCGGCTGGCGAATTCGAGGAGGCCGCGCGCGCGGCGCAGCTCGCCAGGAATGCGGGTGCGGCGACCTATTGGGCGCAGGCGGGGAATGCCTGGCTGGCGGCAGCGGACCCGGCCAAGGCACGCGCTGCGCTCGATTCGGCACTGACCGCGGGGACGCTCACCGGGTTGCCGCTGGGTGAGGCACAGCTCGATCATGCGCGGGCGCTGGTCGCGACGGGCGATCTGGAGTCTGCGCGGACCGATATCGATCTGGCGCTGACCAATGCTGCGGACGATCCGCTGGCGTGGCTATTGTCCGCGACCTTGGCGCGGCGCGAGGGGAACCCGGTGCGGGCCAAGAAGGATATTGGCGAGGCGTTGCGGCGCGCGGCGGACGATGCCTCGGTGC
The DNA here is from genome assembly GCF_036663855.1 of Sphingomonas fucosidasi. Taxonomy (NCBI): domain Bacteria; kingdom Pseudomonadati; phylum Pseudomonadota; class Alphaproteobacteria; order Sphingomonadales; family Sphingomonadaceae; genus Sphingomonas; species Sphingomonas fucosidasi. Next base: position 464,248 of record NZ_JAXOJR010000002.1, read on the forward strand.
AGCTGGAGGCGGGCAATATCGCTGCGCTGGCAGGCGACGAGGATGGCGCACGGGCTGCCTGGGGTCAGGCGGCGCGGCTGGCGCCGGATACGCCGGTGGGGCGGAGTGCGGTGACCGCGTTGAAGCAGTTCGATACGGGAAGCAGCGCTCCTCGGCCCAGCACGCCGATCGGACGCTAGCGTCCGCTTCCTTGTTCTCCGGCGAAGGCGGAAGCCCAGACTGGATCCCCGCCTTCGCGGGGAAACAAGCTTCCCTAGGAGCCCTACCCTTTCACGCCCCTGCCCCCGTTCCTATTTGCCGTTCCGAACAACCCTCGGAGCAAGCATGAAATACCTCCACACGATGATCCGCGTGACCGACCCGGCGAAGACGATCGCGTTCTTCGAACTGCTGGGGCTGAGGGAGGTCCGGCGGATGGAGAACGAGAAGGGTCGGTTCACGCTGATCTTCCTGTCGGCGCCCGGCGACGAGAGTGCGGAGGTCGAGCTGACGCACAATTGGGATCCCGAAGACTATGGCGAGGGGCGCAATTTCGGCCATCTCGCCTACCGCGTCGACAATATCTACGACACCTGCCAGCGGCTGATGGACTCGGGCGTGACGATCAACCGGCCGCCGCGCGACGGGCACATGGCGTTCGTGCGGACGCCCGACAACATCTCGATCGAGCTATTGCAGGCGGATGGCGCGCTCGATCCGGCCGAGCCGTGGGCGTCGATGCCGAATACCGGCAAGTGGTGACGCGCTGATGCTCGATATCGTCCGCGTACCGGTGCTGTCCGATAATTATGCCTGGCTGATCCACGACACCGTCTCGGGCGAGACGGTGGTGATCGATCCGGGCGAAGCGGGGCCGGTGATTGCCGCCGCCAAGAAGCGCGACTGGCGGATCGACCGGGTATGGACGACGCATTGGCATCCCGATCACACCGGCGGGAACGCCGAGATGAAGGCCTATGGCGCGACGATCGTCGGCCCGGCGGCGGAGGCGGACAAGATCCCGACGCTCGACGATCAGGTCGGCGAAGGCGATGTCGTGCGGATCGGCGGGCACGAGGCGACCGTGATGACGGTGCCGGGGCATACGCAGGGACACATCGCGTTCCACTTCGCCGACGATGCGGCGATCTTCACTGGGGACACGCTGTTCGCGATGGGCTGTGGGCGGCTGTTCGAGGGGACGCCGGCGGATATGTTCGCGAACATGCAGCGCTATGCGGTGCTGCCCGACGAGACCGAGGTGTTCTGCGGGCATGAATATACGCAGAGCAACGGGCGGTACGCGCTGGTCGCCGAGCCGGACAATGCCGACATCGTGACGCGGATGGCCGAGGTCGATGCGGCGCGCGCGAAGGGCGAACCTACCGTGCCGACGACGATCGGGCGCGAGCGCGCGACCAACCCGTTCCTGCGGGCAACATCTGTCGAGCAGCTTGCCGCGTATCGTGCGGCGAAGGATGATTTTCGCGGGTAAAAGGCGTATGAGGATGGCGGGGATTTTGAGGAGCGTTGCGATGCGGATGCGGACCCTGCCACTCTTGATGCTGCCGGCTTTACTTCTTGGCGCGTGTACGCAGACCCAAGCGGATGTCGAACGCGCGCAGGTGCGTGAGGCGGGTGTGCAGGAGAAGCTCGCGAAGGAACTCGCCGGGCTGGTGCCGGGCAAGCCCGAGACGTGCATCAGCCAGTTCCCGCAAAAGCAGAGTTCGGGTTACGGCGCGACGATCCTGTACCGCGTCAATAAGGGGCTGGTTTATCGCAGCGATACCGTCGGCGGGTGCGAGGGGATCGGGCGGGGCGACATCCTCGTGACGCGGACGCCGAGCGGTCAGCTTTGCCGCGGCGACATCGCGCAGACGTTCGATCAGTCTTCGCGGTTTCCGACGGGGAGCTGCAGTTTCGGTGAGTTCGTGCCGTATCGGAAGCCGTGATGCGCGCGATGATCGTTGCATCGCTGGCATTTGCTCTGGCGGCTGGAAAGTCTGATCCGCTCGGCGGACGGGTCGCGGGCAAACCGGTGCAGTGCATCGATATCCAGCGCAACAGTGGGCCTGAAATCATCGATTCGCAGACGATCCTGTACCGGCAGTCTGGCAAACGGATTTGGAAGACCGGACCGGTCGGCGAATGCCCGTCGCTGCGGCCGCTCGATACGCTGATCGTCGATGTGTATGGCGGGCAATTGTGTCGCAACGATCGTTTTCGGACGGTGTCGCCCGGCATGTCGATCCCGTCGGGATATTGCCGGTTTCGAGATTTTACGCCGTATGACAAGGTGAAGTAGCGGGGCTTCTCGTCCGCGCTGCCCTTGCCTCGCATCACGCGGGTATCCGTGTCGCACCACCCCCGCGGAGGCCGGGACCCAATTGGGAGACGGTGCTGACTGAGAACGGCGCTCCGTTACATCGGCCTTGCCAATTGGGCCCCGGCCTTCGCCGGGGTGGTTGCAAGTGGGTAGCGCCTTTCGATCACAAGTCCCCTCCCCCTGTCATCCTGACGAAAGTCAGGATCCCGGATTACAAAGGGCTGCGCGCGGTACTCTGGGTCCTGACTTTCGTCAGGATGACGGAATACGGGTGGGTCACCCCGGACAACGGCAGGTCCACGCGATCAGTCGGCGAACACTGCTGCGCGCTTTTCCATGTTGGCCCGCACCTGCTCGACCTGGTTGGGGGTGCGGATGACCTTCAACTGCTCTTCGGTCTCGGCAAGCAGGACCGTCGCCGCGTCCGCATCCGCCGCGAGGTTGTAGAGGCGCTTGGAGCCCTGGATCGCGTGGGGGTTCCTCGCTGCGATCTCGCGGGCGAGCATCATCGCTTCGCCGAGCGGGTCTTCGGACAGCCGCGTGACGAAGCCGTGTCGCAACGCCTCCGCGCCGTCGAACTCGCGCGCGGTGTAGGTCAGTTCACGCAGCACGTCGTCGCGGGCGAGCGTTCGCCAGAGGGCGATGCCAGCCATGTCGGGGACCAGGCCCCAATAGCTCTCGCGGATGGCGAAGCGCGCGCCCGGATGCGCGATGCGGATGTCGGCGCCCGACATGATCTGAAAGCCGCCGCCGAACGCGACGCCGTGGACTGCGGCAATCACCGGCATCGGCAGCGTGCGCCAGCCCCAGGCGACCTGCTGGGGAAGGTTCGCGCCCTCCTCGGTCCGGTCGCCGAGCGCGACCCCCGAGCCGCCGCTCGCCATCGAGGCCATGTCGAGGCCGGCGCAGAATGCCTTGCCTTCGCCGGAGAGGACGACGCAGCGGACTTCGGCCATCCCTTTGAGGCGATCGATCGCGGCGGCGATGCCCTCGAACATTGCGGGGTCGATCGCGTTCATCTTGTCGGCGCGGTTGAGGCGGACGTCGGCGATGCCGTCGGCGACGCTTATTGTGACCCGGTCGTTCATTGTGGCGATCCTCTCGATCTTTGCGGGAACGCTAACCGGCCCCGCGCGCGCCCGCAATGTTGCGCGCGCTCACACGGCGTGTAGAGGCTCGGCGCATGGCTGGTTTTGATCCACAATGGTTTGCGACGCGCGGGTTCGGCGGGCACGGCGCCGCGCTGGGGATGCGCTATCACGCGCATGGCGACGACTGGGCGGAGCTTGCGCTGCCCTATGACGAGCGGCTGATCGGCGATCCGGCAGGCGGCGTGATCGCGTCGGGGCCGATCATCACGATGATGGACATGGCGACGAGTCTGGCGATCTGGATCAAGCGCAACGCGTTCGTGCCGCATGCGACGCTCGACCTGCGGGTCGATTATCTGCGGCCGGCGACGCCGGGGAAGACGGTGATCGGCCGCGGCGAGTGCTACCGGATCACGCGCTCGATCGCGTTCGTGTGCGGGCAGGCGCACGATGGCGATCCGAGCGATCCGCTCGCGCATGTCGCGGGGACGTTCATGGTTGTCGGCGACGTCGCCGGCATGGGTCTCAACAGGAGGATCGAGGCATGACGATCGGCCTACCGCCCTATGCGGAGATTCTCCGCGTGTCGGTCGAAGCCGAGGACGGCGCTCCGCCCGTGTTGGTGATGCCGTTTGCGGATGATGTGCTGGGGCGGCCTGGGTTTTTGCATGGGGGTGCGATCTCGGGGTTGCTGGAGATGGCGGCGATCGCGGCTTTGCAGCATGCGTTGGAGGCGGAAGGTGGTGCCGACGCGCGGATCAAGCCGGTGAACGTGACGGTCGACTTCATGCGCGGCGGCCGCGACAAACCTACGCGGGCGGCAGGCGTCGTGACTCGGTTGGGGAACCGGGTGGCGAATGTCGAGGCGACCGCGTGGCAGGACGAGCGGGAGAAGCCGATCGCCGCCGCGCGGATGAATTACCTGATCGTGCGCGACTGACTTCTGCTCCCCTTCCGCTTAGCGGGAGGGGTCGGGGGAGAGGTGTGCCTCACAGACCGGACGCCAGTACGTACGTCGCGCCCTCCCCTGACCCCTCCCGCAAGCGGGAGGGGAATTCCGCTTACTTCGCGGTGAGTTTGATCAGGCGGCCTTGCGAGTCGCCGCCGTCTTCCAGCACCCAGATCGCGCCGTCGGGGCCCTGTTCGACTTCGCGGATGCGGGCGTCCATGTCCCATTGGTCGCCCTTCGCGGCGTTCGTGCCGTTCAGGTCGACGCGGACCAGCGACTTCGACGACAACCCGCCGATGAACGCGTCGCCCTTCCACTGCGGGAACATGCTGCCCGAATAGATCATCAGGCCGCCGGGCGAGATCACCGGGTTCCAGAACACCTTGGGCGGTTCGTAGCCGTCACCGGGCTTGTGGTCGGGGATGTCGGAGCCGTCGTAATTGCTGCCGTTCGAGGCATTGGGCCAGCCATAGTTGAGGCCGGGCTTGATCAAATTGACCTCGTCGCCGCCCTTCGGCCCCATCTCCTGCTCCCAGAGATTGCCTTGCGCGTCGAACGCGATGCCGAGCAGGTTGCGGTGGCCGTAGCTCCAGATCTCGGGTGCGAAGCCCTTTGCAGCGAGCGGATTGCCGGGTGCGGGTTTGCCGTCGAGCGTGAGGCGCAGCACCTTGCCGAGCGTGACCTTCGGGTCCTGCGCCGGCGTGAATTTCTGGCGATCGCCATTGGTGAAGAACAGATATTGGCCGTCCGGCGAGAAGGCGATGCGGCCGGAGTAATGACCGTTACCCTCGACGAACGGGCGGGCGCGGAACAATTCCTCTACGCCCTCGAGCCGGGGGCCACGGCCGTCCTCGACCAGCTTGCCGCGCCAAAGCGCGACGCCCTTGCCCCCCTCACCGGAAATCGAACCCGAAAAGTAGACGAGTTGGCTGCTGGCGAAGTTGGGCGCCAGGACGACGTCCATCAGCGCCCCTTGCCCCGCCGAATCGATCTTGGGTGTTCCTTCCACCGGCATCGTGGCTGTCACGCTGTTCTTCCGCGTCTCGGACGCGACCATGAGAATCAGCAGCCGCCCATCCTTTTCGGTCACGAGCACGCGACCGTCGGGCAGGACCGTCATCGCCCAAGGCGCGGTGAAATCGGCGACCACCGTCTCCTTGAACGGCTTACCCCCCGGTGCCGCCTGTGCGGAACAGGCGGTCGAGGCGAGTAGCGTGGCGGACAGCAGGCTGGTGGCGAACAGCGTTTTACGAATCATGATTCTCTCCCGGAAATCTCTTCGCCAACGCGGCGTTACCAATGAAGGTTGCGCGCGCTTGCGGAGCGACACCACCCCGCGTATAGAGGCACCACTTCTCTACATCGCCAGATGAAGAGGCTGCGGGGCTTGCTCCGCGGCGGCAATCACCTGTGCTTTGGCCCTGTTTGGAATTTCGATGGCGAATATCGCCCTGCTGACCGACCTGATCGAACCCGAGGCGACCGCGCTCGGTCTCAGCCTGGTGCGCGTGCGCATGCAGGGCGGCAAGTCCGATCCGACGTTGCAGGTGATGGCCGAGCGCCCCGACACCCGCCAGCTGCTGATCGACGATTGCGCCGAGCTGTCGCGCCGGATCTCGGACAAGTTCGACGCGCTCGAAGCCGAAGGCAAGGACCCGGTCGGCGAGGACGCGTACCGTCTCGAAGTGTCGAGCCCCGGTATCGATCGTCCGCTGACCCGGCTCCAGGACTTCGCCGACTGGGAAGGCCAGGAGGCGCGTATCCGCCTCGTCGAGCCGTTCGAGGACCGCAAGCAGATCTCAGGCAACCTGATGGGCGTCGAGGGGACCAAGATCACCGTCGACGTCAACAAGCACAAGATCATGACGATCGACTTTTCGCAGGTCGCCGACGCCAAGCTCGTCATGACCGACCGACTCATCGCCGCGACCGCGCCGCTTTCCACCGAAGGCGCGGACGAAGTTTTCTATCAAGACGTGGCCGAGCCTGATGCTCAGGGCACCGAGACCGAAGAAGGACAGCATTGATGGCCACGGCAGTCACCGCAAACCGCGCGGAACTGATCGCGATCGCGAATTCGGTCGCGTCGGAGAAGATGATCGACAAGGCGATCGTGATCGAGGCGATGGAGGACGCGATCCAGCGCGCCGCCCGCTCGCGCTACGGCGCCGAGAACGACATCCGCGCGAAGCTCGATCCGAACACCGGCGATCTGCGCTTGTGGCGCGTCGTCGAAGTGGTCGAGGCGGTCGACGATTATTTCAAGCAGGTCGACGTCAAGGGCGCGCAGAAGCTGCAGAAAGACGCGGCGCTGGGCGACTTCATCGTCGATCCGCTGCCTCCGATCGAGTTCGGCCGCATCGCCGCACAGGCTGCCAAGCAGGTCATCTTCCAGAAGGTCCGCGACGCCGAGCGCGAGCGCCAGTTCGAAGAGTATAAGGACCGCGCGGGCGAGATCATCACCGGCGTCGTCAAGCGCGTCGAGTTCGGTCACGTCGTCGTCGACCTGGGTCGCGCCGAGGGCGTCATTCGCCGCGACGCGCAGATCCCGCGCGAAGTGGTGCGCGTCAACGACCGCATCCGCTCGCTGATCCTGAACGTCCGCCGCGAGAACCGTGGGCCGCAGATCTTCCTCAGCCGCGCGCATCCCGACTTCATGAAGAAGCTGTTCGCGCAGGAAGTGCCCGAGATCTACGACGGCATCATCGAGATCAAGGCTGCAGCCCGCGATCCGGGTTCGCGCGCGAAGATCGGCGTCATCTCGCATGATTCGAGCATCGATCCGGTCGGCGCGTGCGTCGGCATGAAGGGCTCACGTGTCCAGGCCGTCGTGCAGGAAATGCAGGGCGAGAAGATCGACATCATCCCGTGGTCGCCCGACATCGCGACCTTCGTCGTCAACGCGTTGCAGCCGGCTTCGGTCAGCCGCGTCGTGATCGACGAGGAAGAAGAGCGCATCGAGGTGGTCGTTCCCGATGACCAGCTCAGCCTCGCGATTGGTCGTCGTGGCCAGAACGTGCGGCTTGCGTCGCAGCTGACCGGCAAGGCGATCGACATCCTCACCGAGGCCGATGCGTCAGAGAAGCGCCAGAAGGACTTCGTCGAGCGCTCGGCGATGTTCGAAAAGGAGCTCGACGTCGACGAGACGCTCGCGCAGCTGCTGGTCGCCGAAGGGTTCACGAACCTCGAGGAGGTCGCCTATGTCGAAGTCGAGGAGATCGCCGGCATCGAGGGCTTCGACGAGGATCTGGCGGGCGAGTTGCAGAACCGCGCGACCGAGGCTTTGGAGCGTCGTGACGCAGCCAGCCGCGAGGAGCGCACCGCGCTCGGCGTCGAGGACGCGCTGGCTGGTATGCCGTATCTGAACGAGGCGATGCTGGTGACGCTCGGCAAGGCGGGCATCAAGACGCTCGACGACCTCGCCGATCTCGCGACCGACGAGCTGGTCGAGAAGAAGCGCGTCGAGCCGCGTCGTCGGAATGAGGACGCGCCGAAGCGTCCTGAGCCTAAGGGCGGGATTCTCGCGGAATATGGTCTGAGCGACGAGCAGGGCAACGAGATCATCATGGCCGCCCGCGCGCACTGGTTCGAGGACGAGGCTCCCGAGGCTTCGGCTGATGACGTCGAGGCGGACGAAACTCCGGTGGAAGAGGCTTCGGCTGACGACGCCGTGGTCGAGGACGCTGCGACTGAAGAGACGACGGCCGACGAAGCCGTGGCTGAGGACGCTTCGGCGGACGACGCCGTCGCTGAAGACGCTGCGGACAAGACCGACACGAAGAGCGAGGGCGACAAGGCCTGATGCCGTTCGTCAGCATCCGCATCTCGGGGTCCGCCACCAAGGACCAGAAGTCCGGCATCGTCGCCGACGTCACCCAGTCGCTCGTGCAGAGGCTGGGAAAGAACCCGGCTGCGGTGCAGATCGTGATCGAAGAAGTCTCGACCGAGAATTACGGCGCGGGGGGTCAATTGCTGGTCGACCGCGATGCCCCTAAAGCAACTCCGGCGCAGGAGGACGCACATGCGGAACCCTCCCGATGAGGCGCTAGGCGCTACCGACACCCTACCTTCCTCCCCTCCCGCAAGCGGGAGGGGACCGAGGGGTGGGCGCCCGGCTTCCGGTCAAGCTAAGGGCAGCAATGGGGGAAAGCGCGAGCCCAACCCTAGCCCCTCCCGCATGCGGGAGGGGGATGATGATGCGCCCGTACGCAAATGCATCCTCTCGGGGGAGCGCGACGTGCGGCCACACCTGGTGCGACTCGCGTTGTCGCCCGATGGGCAGATCCTTCCCGACGTGCGCGCCAAGGCTCCCGGCCGCGGCGCGTGGATCGGCGTGACTCGAATCGAACTCGAAGCCGCGATCAAGAAGGGCAAGCTCAAGGGCGCTCTTTCCCGCGCGTTCAAGACGGGCGAGTTCACCATCGATCCCGAGCTTCCGGCCAAGATCGAATCCGCGCTGGAGCGTAACGCGCTCGACCGGCTCGGGCTCGAATCGCGGTCCGGCACGGTGCTGATCGGTTCCGACCGGATCGAGCAGAATGCGCGTCAGGGCAAGCTGAAGACGTTGTACCACGCGTCCGATGCATCCGAGGATGGCAACCGCAAGCTCGACCAGGCCTGGCGCATCGGCAACGATGTCGAGGGGTCGGGTTTGCGGGGGTTGGCACTCCCTGTGTCGCGCACCATATTGGCGTTGGCGCTGGGACGGGAAAATGTGGTACACATTGGCCTGACAGACCGCGCTGCAGCAAAGCGGGTGAGCGAAGCGCTCGACCGTTGGCTGCATTTTATCGGCTCCGAACCTTCTTCCGTGTCTTGCGAAACGGCCTCGCAGGGCGCATCGGCGTCACAAAATATAGGGGCGTCCGGATCGACCGGACAACGCCCGGCCGTGGACATGACTGAGGAATTTGAGTGAGCGACACGGACAACGAGAAGCCGAAACTTGGCATGCGCGCACCTTTGGGTGTGAAGCGCACGGTCGAGACCGGCCAGGTGAAGCAGAGCTTCAGCCACGGCCGATCGAATACGGTGATCGTGGAAACCAAGCGCGCGCGCGTCCTGCGCCGTCCGGGCGAGCCCGACGTGCAGGTCGCGGACGCCCCGGTTGCCGCGCCCGCCCCGGCAGCGGCGCCCGCCGCTCCGGCACCGCAGGCGCGCGCCCCGCAGCCTGCGCCCGCCCCCGTGCGTCAGCAGCAGAGCAATCTGTCGCCGCAGGAGCGCCAGGCCAAGCTGCTCCGCGAGGCCGAAGAGCAGCGCATGAATACGCTGGAAGAAGGGCGTCGTCGCCAGGAGGCCGAACGGGCCAAGGCGATCGAGGACGAGCGTAACCGCGTCGCCGAGCGCGCGCGCGCCGAGGCGGAAGCCAAGGCGCCGAAGCCGGTCGAGGTTGCGCCCGCACCCGCACTCGCTCCTGTGGTCGAAGCGGCTCCCGCTCCGGTCGCGGCACCGACGCCAGCGCCTGCGCCGGCTCCGGTCGAAGCGCCCGTTGCTGCGGCTCCTGCCCCGGTTCCGGTTGCTGCGGCACCTGCACCTGCACCGAAGCCCGCTCCGGTAGTGGCTGCGCCGGCTCCCAAGCCTGCGCCGGCTCCTGTCGCACCGCCGGCACCGCCGCCCATCATCGAACTGACCCGCGATCCGGCCTTCCCGGCACCGCGCCGGTTCTCGCCGGTCGCACGTCCAGAGCGTCCTCCGCCGCCGCCAAAGCCTGTCGCAGCTCCCGCTGCCGCAGCGCCGGCAACGACCGGCAACGCCGGCACGACCGCCGCGCGTCCCGGCGCGACCGGTGCGAATGCACCCGCTGGTGGCGTCCGCCGCGACGCCGTCCCGGCGCGTCCGCAGCAGCGTGACCGCAAGGGCGACGATCGTCGCACCTCGGGCAAGCTTACCGTCAACCGCGCGCTCGGCGATGGTGATGGTGCACGGGCTCGCTCGCTCGCCGCGCTGAAGCGTGCGCGCGAGAAGGAGCGTCGTGGTAGCGGTGGTCCGCGCGAGGCGCAGGCCAAGCAGATCCGCGACGTCGTCGTCCCCGAGGCGATTACGGTGCAGGAACTCGCCAACCGCATGGCCGAGAAGGGTGCAGACCTGGTCAAGGCGCTGTTCAAGATGGGCATGCCCGTCACGATGACGCAGACGATCGACCAGGATACCGCCGAGTTGCTCGTCACCGAGTTCGGCCACAACCTGACGCGCGTCAGCGATGTCGACCAGGATCTGGCCAACGACACGATCGACGATGCCGAGGAGACGCTGAAGCCGCGTGCCCCGGTCGTCACGATCATGGGTCACGTCGATCACGGCAAGACGTCGCTGCTCGATGCCCTGCGCGGCACCGACGTGGTGCGCGGCGAAGCGGGTGGCATCACCCAGCATATCGGCGCCTACCAGGTCACGCTGAAGGACAAGTCGAAGATCACCTTCCTCGACACCCCGGGCCATGAAGCGTTCACGCAGATGCGTGCGCGCGGCGCGGACGTCACCGACATCGTCATCCTGGTGGTGGCGGCGGACGACGGCCTGATGCCGCAGACGGTGGAGGCGATCGCCCACACCAAGGCGGCGGGCGTGCCGATGATCGTCGCGATCAACAAGATCGACAAGGAAGGCGCCAATGCCCAGAAGGTGCGCGAGCGCCTGCTGAGCGAGGAGATCGTGGTCGAGGACATGGGCGGCGACGTCCAGGACGTCGAAGTCTCCGCGACCAAGAAGATCGGTCTCGATGCGCTGATCGAGAAGATCCAGCTCCAGGCCGAACTGCTCGAACTGCGCGCCAATCCGGATCGCGCGGCCGAGGGTACGGTGATCGAGGCCAAGCTCGACAAGGGTCGTGGCCCGGTCGCGACGATCCTCGTCAACCGCGGTACGCTGCGGGTCGGCGACATCTTCGTGGTCGGTGGCGAGAGCGGCAAGGTCCGTGCGCTGGTCGACGACAAGGGCAAGCAGATCAAGGAAGCGGGTCCGGCGATGCCGGTCGAGGTCCTTGGTCTGTCGGGCGTTCCATCGGCGGGCGATCCGTTCCAGGTCGTCGAGAACGAGGCACGCGCTCGCGAAGTCGCGGAATATCGTCGCAGCGTGAAGACCGACAAGCGGACCGCGTCGGTTCCGGCCAGCCTCGAGAGCATGTTCTCGGCGCTGAAGGAAAAGCAGGCGATCGAATATCCGCTGGTCGTGAAGGCGGATACGCAGGGTACCGTCGAGGCGATCGTCGGGGCGATCAACAAGATCTCCACCGATCTGATCAAGGCGCGCGTGCTGAGTTCGGGCGTCGGTGGCATTACCGAGTCGGACGTCACGTTGGCGGCCGCTTCGGGTGCACCGATCATCGGCTTCAACGTCCGCCCGAACGCCAAGGCGCGCGAGATCGCCGAACGTCAGAAGGTCGCGTTCAAGTACTACGACGTCATCTACGACCTGATCGACGAGATCCGGGCGGGGATGGCTGGCGAGCTTGGGCCGGAAGCGTTCGAGACGGTCGTCGGTCGTGCCGATATCCGCGAGGTCTTCTCGGCGGGCAAGCACGGCAAGGCGGCGGGTCTGCTCGTCACCGAGGGCAATATCCGCAAGGCGCTCAAGGCACGCATCACGCGCAACGACGTCATCATCTACCAGGGCGAAATCGCGTCGCTGCGTCGTTTCAAGGATGATGTCGCCGAGGTCCGTGCGGGGCTGGAGTGCGGCGTGACGTTCACGTCGAACTTCGTCGACATCAAGGCCGGTGACGTCCTCGAGACGTTCGAAGTCGAGATGCGCGAACGCACGCTTTGATCTGACAACTCCCCCTCCCGCATGCGGGAGGGGGTCGGGGGGTGGGCACCCGCCATCCACGGTGCAAGACGCCGAGGCCGGGAGCCCACCCCCGGCCCCTCCCGCAGGCGGGAGGGGAGTTAGAGATTATGAAGACCGATACCCCAGAAGCTAAGGCCGTTCGCAGCTTGCGAGTCGGCGAACAGGCGCGTCATGCGCTGTCAGACATCCTCGCACGCGGCGACGTCCACGATCCGGTGCTCGAAAAGCACCTCGTGACGATCACCGAAGTCCGCATGTCCCCTGATCTCCGCCACGCCACCGTCTTCGTGAAGCCGCTGCTCGGCAAGGACGAGGAGAAGGTGCTGAAGGCGCTGCGGACCAACACCGCCTACCTCCAGCGCGAAGTCGCGAACCGGGTGCAGATGCGGTACGCGGCGAAACTGAAGTTTCTCGCGGACGAGAGCTTCGACGAGGGCACGCACATCGACCAATTGTTGCGTGATCCGCACATCGCGCGGGATTTGGCGGAAGATTGATCTTGGCGGGCTGCTAGCGCCGCGCTTGTAGCCAGTCAGGAGTTAGTCTGGTCGAGCGATTGCTTGATCGCCCCATCCAGTACTCCTCGCTCCGCACCGCGCTCGTTGCCCGCCCCTCTTCCGTTCGTGCTGAGTAGAGACCGAGTAGCTTCGAAGAAGCGTATCGAGGGCTCGTATCGAAGCACAGATTCCCCGCGCCAACCCATCCTTCGATACGCCGCTTCGACAAGCTCAGCAGCTACTCAGGACGAACGGGTGGTGGGCGCGGTCCCACGGGACGGGTGATGAGCGGCGGTCGCACGGGAGCAGCTTGCTCGTTGCGGAATTCCCGGCCCAACACTGCGACGCCACTGGACATCCGTCCGCCTTCCCGCTCTTTGCCCCCAATGGCCAAGCTGTATTTCTACTACGCGTCGATGAACGCGGGGAAGTCGACGAACCTGTTGCAGGCGGACTTCAATTACCGTGAGCGGGGGATGCGGACGATGTTGTTCACGGCGGCGATCGACGATCGGTTCGCGGCGGGGACGATCACGTCGCGGATCGGGCTGGAGGCGCCGGCGATCGCGTTCGATGCGGAGACGGATATCGGGGCTTGCGTGGTTCGGCAGCACGGGGAGGACGCGATTTCTTGCGTGCTGGTGGACGAGGCGCAGTTTCTGACGTCCGCGCAGGTCAATCAGCTTGCGCAAATCTGTGATGTGGTCGGGATACCTGTGCTGGCGTATGGCTTGCGGACTGATTTCCAGGGGGCGCTGTTTCCGGGGTCGGCGCGGTTGCTGGCGCTGGCGGACTCGTTGGTGGAGATCAAGTCGGTTTGCGGGTGTGGGCGCAAGGCTACGATGAACCTGCGGGTTGATGGGAGTGGCCGCGCGATTGCCGAGGGGCAGCAGACGGAGATTGGCGGGAATGATCGGTATGTCGCGCTGTGTCGGCGGCATTTTTGCGAGGCTTTGGGGTAGCGTTTCCCGTCGAAAATGCCACCGCTTCGCTCCCCCCCCACCGTCATCCCAGCGGAAGCTGGGATCTCATCATTTGGCGGGCGGCATCTGACCCGTGGGATACCCCAGCTTTCGCTGGGGTGACGGGTTTGGGTTGGCTGGCTACGGGGTCGGTCGGTAACGGGGTCGTTCGGCGACGGGATTGGTTGGCGACGGAATTGATCCCCGCCACATGCGTTCGATATTCTAGGATTTAAGACATGCACGGCTGGATCATTCTGGACAAGCCGCTGGGGCTTGGCTCGACGCAGGGGGTGTCGGCGGTGAAGCGCGCCTTGCGCAGCGGCGGGTATGGGAAGTTCAAGGTGGGGCATGGGGGGACGCTCGATCCGCTTGCTACCGGGGTTCTGCCGATCGCCGTTGGGGAGGCGACCAAGCTTGCCGGGCGGATGCTCGATAGCGACAAGATCTATGATTTTACGGTTATGTTCGGGGTTCAGACGGATACGCTAGATGCGGAGGGCGTGAGCATTGCGACCTCTGAGGTGCGGCCGACTTTGGCGGCGGTGGAAGCTGTGCTTGCGCAGTTCAGTGGGCCGATTTCTCAGGTGCCGCCGGCGTATTCCGCGCTGAAGGTGGATGGGGAGCGGGCTTATGATCTGGCTCGGGCTGGGCATGAGGTGGTGCTGGCTAGCCGGGATGTGACGATCCACAGCTTGAGATCCTCCACGGCACGGGGAGGGGGACCAGCGCAGCTGGTGGAGGGGGGCCCCCGCGAGCGTTCCGCCGGTGGCGCCCCCCCCTCCACCACCGTCCAAGCGGACGGCGGTCCCCCTCCCCGTGCCGGGGAGGAATTGCAGCCCACCCTGCCCCACGCCCCCCTCGACGAGGTCACCCTCACCGCGCATGTGTCGAAGGGCACCTACATCCGCAGCCTCGCGCGCGACATCGCCCTAGCCCTCGGCACCGTCGGCCACGTCACCATGCTGCGCCGCACCAAGGCCGGTCCGTTCGACCTCACCGCCGCGATATCGCTGGACAAACTGGACGAACTCGCTAGAGGCAACGCGCTTGAAGATGTACTTCTGCCCTTGAGGGTGGCGCTGGACGACATCCCGGCTCTCTCCCTCACCCCCGACCAGGCAGGGGCGCTCCGACAGGGGCGTATCTTGGCCGGGATCGCCGCAGACGATGGCCAATACTTTGCCGAACTGGACGCTGTCCCGGTCGCGCTGGTCGAGGTCGAGGACGGAGACGTCCGGGTCGTTCGCGGTTTCAATATGTGATGTCGAGGACATGAATTCATGACGATTACCGCTGAACGCAAGACCGAGCTCGTCAAGGAGCATTCGCGCGCCGAGGGTGACACCGGTTCGCCGGAAGTCCAGGTCGCGATCCTGACCGAGCGCATCAAGAACCTGACCGAGCATTTCAAGGGCCACAAGAAGGACAACCACTCGCGTCGTGGCCTTCTCATGATGGTCAACAAGCGCCGGACGCTGCTGGATTATCTCCGTCACAAGGACGGCCAGCGCTATCTGGATCTGATCGCGAAGCTCGGTCTCCGCAAGTAACTTAGACGGCTCCCCTCGGGGGGCCGTTTTCGTATATAGGGTTTTGATTCCGCGCATCTCGCGCGGAGGCAAACGCCAGAGCGCAATTCGGCGCAATGGCAAGGAGCGACAACTCGCTCCACACCGCCGCGGGCCGGCTTAGCCCGCACATAGGCCCCGTTCGCATCTGGCGACCGGAGTGAAGGAAAAAGAATGTTCGATACCAAGACCGTAAGCGCCCAGTGGGGCGGCAAGACGCTGACGCTCGAGACCGGCCGCGTTGCGCGCCAGGCCAACGGCGCAGTCCTCGCCACCCTCGGCGAGACCGTCGTTCTGTGCGCCGTGACGGCTGCACGGACCGTCAAGGAAGGGCAGGATTTCTTCCCGCTCACCGTCCATTATCAGGAGAAGTTCTCCGCGAGCGGCCGCATCCCCGGCGGCTTCTTCAAGCGTGAGCGCGGCGCGACCGAAAAGGAGACGCTGACCAGCCGTCTCATCGATCGCCCGATCCGTCCCCTCTTCCCAGAGGGTTTCTACAACGAGATCAACGTGATCTGCCAGGTTCTGTCGTATGACGGCGAGAACGAGCCGGACGTCCTCGCGATGGTCGCGGCCTCCGCAGCACTGACGATCTCGGGCGTGCCGTTCATGGGCCCGATCGGCGCAGCACGCGTCGGTTACGTCGATGGCGCGTACATCCTCAACCCGACGCTCGATGAAGCCAAGGCTGGCGATCTCGACCTCGTCGTCGCCGCCACCGGCCAAGCCGTGATGATGGTCGAATCGGAAGCCAAGGAGCTTTCGGAAGAGATCATGCTCGGCGCCGTGCAGTTCGCCCACAAGGCCTGCCGCGAAGCCGCCAACCTGATCATCGATCTGGCCGAGCAGGCTGCCAAGGATCCTTGGGAAATGGCCGAGCAGGCCGACCTGTCGACCGCCAAGGACAAGCTGAAGAAGCTGATCGGCAAGGACATTGCGGCCGCCTACAAGGTGACCGACAAGTCCAAGCGCTCGGACCTGCTGAATGCAGCGCGTGCGAAGGGCAAGACGGCGTTCGCCGACGCGTCGCCGCAAGACCAGATGGCAGCCGGCAAGCTGATGAAGAAGCTGGAGGCGGAGATCGTCCGCGGCGCCATCCTCAAGGACGGCACCCGCATCGACGGCCGCACCACCACGCAGATCCGTCCGATCGAGGCGATGGTCCACTTCCTCCCGCGTACGCACGGCTCGGCCTTGTTCACGCGCGGCGAGACGCAGTCGATCTGCACCACCACGCTCGGCACGCGCGATGCGGAGCAGATGATCGACGGCCTGAACGGGCTTTCGTACGAAAACTTCATGCTGCACTACAACTTCCCGCCCTACTCGGTCGGTGAAGTCGGTCGCTTCGGTGCGCCGGGTCGTCGCGAAGTCGGTCACGGCAAGCTCGCTTGGCGCGCGCTGCACCCGGTGCTGCCGACCAAGGAAGAGTTCCCGTACACGATCCGCGTCCTGTCGGACATCACGGAGAGCAACGGCTCGTCGTCGATGGCGACGGTCTGCGGCGGTTCGCTGTCGATGATGGATGCGGGCGTGCCGCTGAAGCGTCCGGTGTCGGGCATCGCGATGGGCCTGATCCTCGAGGGCAAGAACTTCGCGGTTCTCAGCGACATCCTCGGCGACGAGGATCACCTCGGCGACATGGACTTCAAGGTTGCGGGCACGTCCGAGGGCATCACCACGATGCAGATGGACATCAAGATCGCCGGCATCACCGAGGAGATCATGGGCAAGGCGCTGGCGCAGGCCAAGGAAGGCCGCGCGCACATCCTGGGCGAGATGGCCAAGGCGCTCGACCACACCCGTGAGGAACTCAGCGCCCACGCACCGCGCATCGAGAGCTTCCAGATCGACAAGTCGAAGATCCGTGAAGTCATCGGCACCGGCGGCAAGGTGATCCGCGAGATCGTCGCGCAGACCGGCGCCAAGGTCGACATCGACGACGAGGGCGTGATCAAGGTGTCGTCGTCCGACCCCGCGCAGATCGAAGCCGCGATCAAGTGGATCAAGGGCCTCGTCGAGGAAGCCGAAGTCGGCAAGGTCTATGACGGCAAGGTCGTCAACCTGGTCGATTTCGGGGCGTTCGTGAACTTCATGGGTGGCAAGGACGGTCTCGTCCACGTGTCCGAAATCAAGAACGAGCGCGTCGAGAAGGTCTCGGACGCCCTGACCGAAGGCCAGGAAGTCAAGGTCAAGGTTCTCGAGATCGATCCGCGCGGCAAGGTTCGCCTGTCGATGCGTGTCGTCGACCAGACGACCGGCGAAGAGCTGGAGGACACGCGTCCTGCACGTGAGCCCCGAGAAGGCGGCGATCGTGGTCCGCGCGGTCCGCGTCGTGATGGCGATGGTGGTCGTGATGCTGGCGGCAACGGCGGTGGTCGTGGCCCGCGCGGCGAAGGCGGCGGCGGTCGTGATGGCGGCGATCGTGGCTCGCGTGGCCCGCGTCGCGATGGCGACGGTGGCCGCGATGCCGGCGGCAACGGCGGTGGCCGCGGCCCCCGTCGTGACGGCGGCGGCAATGGCGGCGGCGAGCGTGCTGCACGTTCGGACGGCGACAAGGCCCCCGAGTTCGCGCCGGCGTTCCTGACGGGCGATCGCGACTAAGGCTTTGCCGCCCAACGGCAAATGAAGAGGGGCTCGGGAAACCGGGCCCCTTTTTCATGTGGTGCTCGGCCTGCCAGATTTAGCGAGGCAAACATGGTTGTTATGGGAACGGACGTCCCTGTCGTCTGTTCGAACCGCTATGAATGCTCCCTCCAAGTCCGTCGTTCTGGTCGTCGATGATGATCCGCTGGTTCGCGTCCACTCGCTCTTCGCACTCGAAGATGCCGGGTATGAGGTGGTGGAAGCAGGCAATGCGGCCGATGCGCTTGCCTGCCTCGAGCAGCGTCCGGATATTGGTGCGCTGTTTACCGATATCCGGATGCCAGGCTCGTTGGACGGGGTCGGCTTGGCCAACGTGGTTCACCAACGACGGCCTGATATTGCGATTCTCGTGACGTCGGGTTCGGAAGACGGCGCCGATCGATCGCTACCGGCGACCGCAAACTTCGTGCGCAAACCCTATACAGGCGCGCAACTTAGTCGTTTGCTCGCACTCGACGATGAGTCGACCGGAGCCGGTAAGCAATCCTGATCCCCGGCCGCCAGTGTTTCAAGCCCAGCCAATGAGGACCCCTTAACCTTTAGCTTACGCCCCTCGGATAGGATGGCGGGACGGCAACGGGTGAGGCGCAGTGGCGCGAGGCAATCTTGAAACTTTGACGGCTGGCCTTGTCGACGACCGGCGCCACCAGCCGATATGGGCTATAATCGGCAAACTCTGCTTGGCGTTGATCGTCTTTGGTAGCGTGTTCGGGGGATGGCTGTTCGTCATGCAATCGCGTGCAGAAACACGCGACGCCGCGGCACGGCTTCCCGGCGACGGGAGCGCCGATCGCTGCGCAATATGGTTCATCGGCAGCTCTTCGATCCACAAATGGACGACGCTGGAAGCGGACATGACGCCGTGGGATGCGCTTAACCGGGGCGTCAATGGCGCCAGAATGCCCGAGTTGCTTCAGATGCTCCGCAACGAGCCGCGCGGGTCTCGGCCGCGCGCGATCGTTTATTATGCCGGCGAGAACGATATCGCGAAAGGCGCGAGCGCGGCCGAGGACGTCGTCAACCTGCGCGCGTTCCTGGCGTTCAGGATGCGACGCTGGGGGGATGTTCCGGTCGTCGTCGTGGCGTTGAAGCCGTCCCCGACCCGCTGGGGCAATTTGCCCGAACAGACGCTGTTCAACACTGCGGCCCGAACGATCGCGGCACGGACGCCGGGGGTGACGTTCGTCGACGTCGTTCCCTATTTCCTGGTCGATCACCGGCCGGGGCCTTTCTATGTCGACGACGGCGTTCACCTCAATTCCGCCGGCTATGCGCGACTGACGCGGGCGATCCGGCCCGCGTTGCAATCGGGCCTCAAGCGGGGCGACCCGGCCCCCTGTCCGCAACGCACACCACGGACATGACATGTTCGGCGCGTCATCCAGCATGAACCCCGGCGTCGTCAGCACCAGGATCGAAGGCCTGTCGGTGTGGCGCGCGATCCTGATGCTTGGTGGCGTCGTGCTGCACAGCGCGATAGGGCTGGAACACCTACCCGTCTTTGCCGCGATCCCTTTGATATCCCATGCGTTTCGAATGGGCAGCTTTATGCTGATCTCGGGATTGCTGTGCGGCCACGCGCTGCGCCGACGATCGCCGCGGGCATGGCTCGGCCGGCGCAGTATCCAGATCGGCGTACCGTTGCTGTTCGGCCTGCTGGTGATCTGCCCGCTGATCGGCTGGATGATCGGGGATCTTGCCGATCGGACGCATGGCCCGTTCACGCTGGCGCACGACTGGTATCATCTCTGGTTCCTGGTTGCGCTGCTCGCCTATGCGCCGATGAGCTATGCGTTTCACCTGCTCGATCAGCGCCATGACGTGATCGGGATCCTCGAGCGCATACTTGCGGAAGGCCGTGGGTGCGGCGGTTCGGCACAGACCGTCTTGTTGCTATCGTCCGCGTTCGCCTGCTGCGCGCTCATGATGATCACGCGTCAGATGTTGGGGGGGCATGCACCCAAAGAGTACGCCGCGGCATTGTCGCAGGTCCAACTGATGCTCGGCTATGCCCCTTTCTACCTTCTCGGCTTTCTGCTCGCGCGGTCACCGCTACTGTACCGTACCATGACGGCGTCGATCCGCACCCCCATGATCATCCTGATTGCGATCGGCGGACTCTATGCGGGCTGGTTCGGCGGTTTGAGCGCGATGCTCGATCCGCTCGGACGGGCGGTTGTCGGCGATCTGATCGTGCTCGTCGGCATGTCGCTGTGCCCGCCCGCCGCCTCGGTCCTGATCCTGCGATCCGCGGTCGCGATCCGAATGGTGCCGCCGTTCATACGCCGGCTCGCGGATGCGTCCTTCACGATCTATATCCTGCATTTCCCGATCATCATCGCGACGAAACTGGCCCTGTTGCACGTGGCGTGGACCCCTTATGCAGAATTTCTCGTAGCACTCGTCGTCGGATCCCTGTTGTCTTATGCGGTGCATGTACTGCTGGTCGCAAGATACCCGGTGATCGCGTTCATCTTCAATGGCAAGCTGCCGGACCCAGCACAGTCCAATAGCATCGCACCCGCTTAGTCCTGCGACCGTATTTCGACACGACTTTCCGGGCCTCACCATTAAGCGCATCGTTCTGCTCCCGAACATCGACTCGCGGGGGCGGCAGGTTGGCCACGATAGCTTCGGCACCATCGGGCGGCGGTCCCGCACTCGTCAACGAGCGATGGTTCTTTCTGGTCATGGCGATCGTAATTGCTGCTACGATAGTATTCGGTTTCACGCTCAACGCGGCGCGCATGCAGTGGAGCTTCTTAGAACTGCCGGCACAAGTTCATCTGCATGTAGCGGTCTTCTTGACGTGGATTCTGCTCTACGTCGTCCAGAACGGGCTGATCGTGCGCGGTTCGGTTCGACGCCATCGGCAATTGGGCATGCTTGGCGCGGGCCCTGCGCTCGTGATGGTCGTGCTGGCCATCGTGACCACGGCCATGGCGATTGAGCAGCACCGGGTGCCGCCGTTCTTTCCACCGGGAGTCTTTCTCGTGCTGGGCGTGATCGGCTTCGGCGTGCTCACGGCGTGGGCGATCGCGGTGAGGCGGCAGGCGGCGTGGCAAAAGCGGTTGATGGTGTGCGGGACGATCCTGGCGATGTCGCCGGCGCGGGGGCGGATCCTGCCGATGCCGTTGCTGGGCAAGTTCGCACCGCTTGCGGTGTTCGCATCGATGGCGGTTTACGTCGTGGCAGGCATGATCTTCGACCTGCGATCGCGGGGCTGCGTACATCCGGCCTATTATTGGGGCGGCGCGGTGCTGGTCGTGACGAACGGCTGTAGGTCCGCTCGACTTCAGCCCGCCGGTGTTGCGACTGGTCGAACGCCTGGCCGCATGATCCTAGACTGGGTGATCGAGAGAGTGGGGAGCTTCTGTTGCTCGGTGCCCCCCGTACCGCCGGTTTCCACTTCTGTTGCCCGGTGTGGCCCGAACCGCGCTTTCGTCCGTATAACTTAGGTCGTTAGACCGTCAGTTATGCGGCAATTGCGAGTGCTTCGTTATCGTTGGCACTTGTGTATGGGCCGTTGCGGTGGTCCCATTCCGAGCGAAACATAGCGTCGTTGAACACACGTCGATCCTAGTTCGACCCCGTCATCGTCCCCCTCTTGCGAAGAGGGCGGTGGTGGAGTCGCCGGGTACTGCCCCCGGGTCCGCTGTGTCTATGACACGCCACGGTTTATCGCCATAGCCGCCAAGAGAAGATTCCCCCGACGGCATGCCCGATATAGGCGCGCCGCACCGCGATGAAAAGCCCGGGCTCCGATGGTTTTTTATCCAGAAACGCCAATGTCCTAGCACGCGGCGTGCCAAACCGCCTTCCGCTCGCCACAAAGCGCGTGCATAGCAACCTGCATTATGTTGACGCAGCGCTCCCGCTACGCGCTCCGCGCGATGATCTTCCTTGGCGGCGCCCCCGCCGGTGGCCCTCCCATCCCGATGACGCGGATCGCCGCCGAGGCGAATGTGCCGCGGAAATTCCTCGAGCTGATCCTCGCCGATCTGCGCGAGTCCGGGCTGTTGATCAGCCATCGCGGCAAGATGGGGGGCTATTGCCTGTCGCGGCCGAGCCATTTAATTTCGCTGGGCGAGATTATCCGGATCATCGAGGGGCCGCTCGCGCTGGTGCCGTGCGTGAGCCGGACCGCGTACCGGCCGTGCCTAGACTGCAAGAGCGAGGCGGATTGCGCGATCCGCTACGCGATGATGCGGGTGCGCGACGAGACTGCGCGGATTCTGGATGGGACGAGCCTGGCAGATGCCAACGCCGAGGATCTGGTAGCGGCGTAATTCTACCCTTCTCCCCTGCGGGGAGAAGGTGGCGCGGCAGCGTCGGATGAGGGGCGTTGGGATCCCGACCTGAGCCTCAAGCCCATCACCCTTCCGTCGCCTGACGGCTCCTCCCTCCCTCTCCCCGCGGGGGAGAGGGACAAGCAGGTCACCCCCTAGCCTTCAACTCGTCACGGATCTCACGCAGCAGCGCGATCTCGACCGGTTCTGGCGCAGGCGCGACCGGCGTGGCCGCTTCCTCGCGCTTCAACCGTGCTGTCTCGCGCTCGATCAGCGCCGCCGTCCGGTTAACCACGCGCAGGATCATGAAGATGATGCCAGCGACGATCACGAAATTGACGAGCTGCGTCGCGAACGCACCATAGCCGAGCAGCGGCACGCCGGCCTTCTTCAGCGCCGCGTAATCGGTCAGCGAGCCGACATAGCCCGCGGGCACCGCGCCCATCCGCCAGAAATAGCTCGAGAAATCGAGCCCGCCGAAGACCTTGCCGATTATCGGCATCAGCACGTCGTCGGTCAGCGAGGTAACGATCTTGCCGAATGCCGCGCCGATGATCACCGCGATGGCGAGATCGAGCACGTTGCCGCGCATGATGAAGGCCTTAAATTCCTTGAGCATCCGCGCCCTCCCTGTTGTTCGACGCTCAGGCTAGCCACCGATTTCGGTTTCGCCAACCCTGCCGACTGTCCTATGAGGGTGACACAGGTATTCAGGAGAGCCCCGATGTCACGTGCCCCAATCGTCCGCGGTACCGCCGCGATCCTGCTCGCATCGGCACTGGCCGGGTGCGGGATCAACAGCGTGCCGACCGCCGAGGAAAACGCCAAGGCGCGCTGGGCCGACGTCCAGAACAACTATCAGCGCCGCGCCGACCTGATCCCCAACCTCGTCGCGACGGTGAAGGCGGCCGGCGCGCAGGAGAAGGATATCCTCGTCCAGGTGACGCAGGCGCGCTCGGCTGCGAATTCGGTCCAGGTTTCGGCCGCCGATCTGTCCGATCCGGCAAAGATGGAGCAGTATCAGCGCGTCCAGGGCGCGGTCGGGCTGTCGCTCCAGCGTTTGCAGGAGGCGTATCCCGAGCTGAAGAGCCAGGGCAACTACACCACGCTGATGAGCCAGCTCGAGGGCACCGAGAACCGCATCACGATCGCGCGGCGCGATTACAACGGCGCGGTACAGGAGTATAACACCAAGATCCGCACCTTCCCCGACGCGGTCGGCGCGAAGATCTTCTACGGTGCCAAGCCGATGGTGCCGTTCGCAGCGACCACGCCCGGCGCCGAGACCGCACCGACGGTGAATTTCGGCAACGCGAGCTGATCGGGCATCATGCTCCGCCACCTCCTGACGCTGGCGTTCGCGGTGCTGGGAAGCAGCCCCGCGACCGCGCAAACGCTTCCTAAGTTCACCGGTTTCGTCGTCGATGCGGCGAACGTGATCCCGCCCGACCAGGAAGCGGCGCTGACCAAGCGGCTCGACGACCTGCAAAAGGCGACCGGCAACCAGCTGGTCGTCGCGACCGTGCCCGATCTCGAAGGCTACCCGATCGAGGATTACGGCAATCGACTGATCCGGACCTGGGGCGTCGGGCTGAAGGACGCGAACAACGGCGCGATCCTGCTGGTCGCGCCGAACGACCGGAAGGTGCGGATCGAGGTCGGCTACGGGCTCGAACCGGTGCTGACCGACGCTTTCTCCAGCGTCGTCATCAACCAGCAGATCCTGCCGCGCTTCAAGGCGGGGGATATCCCCGGCGGGATCGTTGCGGGGACGAATGCGGTGGCGGACCAGCTCGCGCTGCCCGATGCGGAGGCGCGCGCGAAGGTGTCCGCGGCGGCGGCGGAGTATGACAAAACGCATCGTCGCTCGAATTCGGGTGGTGGCGGCGTGCCGATCGGGCTGATCTTATTCGGCATCGTGCTGGCGGCGATCGTCATTCCGATGATCTCGCGGCGTGCGGGTGGAAAGCAGTATGTCGATGGCGGGAGCCGCGGTGGTGGCAGCGGCGCCTTGCCGATCGTGCTGTGGAGCATCGCCGACGCGATGACCCGTGGTGGCGGCGGCGGCGGTGGCTTCGGCGGCGGCGGCGATAGCGGCGGTGGCTGGGGCGGCGGTGGCTTCGGTGGCGGCGGCGGTGGATCCGGCGGCGGCGGCGGCGCATCGGGGAGTTGGTGACATGCGGCTGAGCGAAACCGATCATGACCGCGTCACCGCGGCCGTGACGCAGGCGGAGACCGCGACGACCGGCGAGATCGTCACGATCGTCGCACGGCAGTCGGATGCGTATCACGACGTGTCGCTGCACTGGGCGGTGCTGGCGATGCTGCTGACGCTGGCGCTGCTCGCGTTTCACCCGGTCGCGGCGGACCATATCTATGCGCTGATCGATCCTTGGCAGGCGGCACCGCAGGGTGCGCTGTATGTGGTCGCGCTGGTGCTGGTGACTTTGGTGTTTCTGGCGGTGCGGCTGGTGTTGGCGGCGACGTCGGTACGGGTGGCGATGACGCCGGGTGCGACCAAGGCGCGACGCGTGCGGCGGCGGGCTCTGCTCCTGTTTCGTGCCGGGGCAGAAAAGCGCACCAAAGGCTCGACCGGGGTGCTGTTGTATCTGTCGCTGGCCGAACACCGCGCGGAGATCATCGCCGACGACGCGATCCACTCGCGCGTGCCGAACGAAACCTGGGGTGCGGCGATGGCGGCAGTGCTGGCCGGCGTGCGCGACGATCGTCCCGCCGACGGCATGGCGGACGCGGTGGCGCAGATCGGCGCGGTATTGGCTGAACATTTTCCCCGCACCGGTGCGCCGGTCAACGAACTCCCCGACAGGCTGATCGAACTATGAGCAAGACCGTATGGGCCGGCAAATACATCACCGTCCAGACCGAAGGCACATGGGAATTCGCCGCGCGCCAAGGCGAGATCGCAGCGGCGGTGATCGTCGCGATCGACGAGGGCGACGTGATCTTGGTGGAGCAGTTCCGCGTGCCGTTGGGTCGCGCGTGTCTGGAGCTGCCGGCCGGCTTGGTCGGTGACGAAACCGCGGGCGAGAGCGTCGCGGTGGCGGCCGGGCGCGAGCTGGAGGAGGAGACCGGCTACCGCGCGGACGCGATCGAAGATTTAGGAGTGTTCTACTCGTCACCGGGAATGACGTCGGAATGCTTCACTCTGGTCCGCGCGACCGGGCTGACGAAAATCGGCGATGGCGGCGGCGATGGCGACGAGAACATCACCGTGCACCGGGTGCCGCTGGCGGACGTGCCGGCGTTCGTCGCGGAGAAGCGCAAGGCCGGGGTCGCGATCGATACCAAGATGCTGCTGATCCTGGCGGGGTCGATACTCTAGCGGCGGGTGCCGCGCCCGCCCCTTGCCCTCACCCTTCCCACGGCAAAGTCGCCGCGGGCCCCTTCCTCTCCCCGTTGGGAGAGGGTGAGACGCCGGAGGCGATGGGGGTTTCCCAGTCCCTCAGCCACTCCGTCTCCCCGGGCTTGTTCCGGGGTCCACGGATCCGCGTAACCTACGGCTTGCGAGTGTGCGGAACGGTGGATGCCGGAACGAGTCCGGCATGACGGGGTAGTCGGGAGGCGGTCGGCCAGAGCACCGCGGAGTCAGGGCCGCGCCGCTCCCCGAGCTTACTTGAAATTATCCGCGTAGCTCTGCAGCTTCAGCGTCTTCTGCGGCGCGGGGACGACGGTGTAGCCGAACCCTTCCCGCTCGCAGTGCGCGATCGCCGCTTCGGCGGTCGGGAACAGCAGGCGCACCTGATCGCGGGTGTCGCCGCTACCGGCCCAGCCGGTGAGCGGGTCGGGGCGCTTGGGCTCCGAGGGTTCGAATTCGAGCTGCCAGGCGTCGGTCCGGTGCTTGCCGGACTGCATGGCGTTCTTGGGGCGCTGGAAGATACGGGCGGTAGGCATGGATGCTCCCTTATCGCGAACCGGCGGCCCTTGCATCCGCCTTTTTCGTGCGCAGCGTCGCGGACGCCGCGGCGGGGTCGTCGGGCCAGGGATGCTTGGGGTAGCGGCCGCGCATTTCCTTCGCCACCGCGGTCCAGCTGCCTGCCCAGAAACCGGGGAGATCGCGCGTCGTCTGGATCGGCCGGCCGGCGGGGGATGTGAGACTGAGGACCAACGGCACGCGCGCCTCGCCGATCGTCGGATGCACCGCGAGGCCGAACAGGGCTTGCACGCGAAGTTCGACGCGGGGGCCACCTTCCGCGGCGTAGTCGATCGCGTGCGTGCTGCCGGCGGGGCTGGTGAAATCGGGCGGGGCGAGCCGGTTGATGGTCTGCATCGCGTCCCAGCCGAGCAGGTTGCGCAAGGCTTCGGCAAGCGCGCCGGGGGCGATCGCGTCGAGTCGGCGCTTTCCGGTGAGGAGCGGCGCTAGCCATTCGTCCACGCGATCGAGCAGCGTGGCGTCGTCTAGCGGTACGCCCGCATAAGCGGCGCGCGCGCGCAACGCCTGCGCGCCGTCGCTCCACGGCAGCAGCGCGAGGCCGTGCTCCCGGACGCCGTTGATCAGCGCGGCGAGAATCGCTTCGGGATCGGCACCGCTGTCGGGGCCGCTCGACAGCCGGATCGCGCCGAGGCGGCGTTCGCGGAGGGTTTGGATGCCGCCGGTTGTGAGGTCGAACGTCACGGTCCGATGCGATTTGATACGGTCGGCGAAGAGGGTTTCGACGGTGGCTTGGTCGATCGCTACCGCGGAGAGGATGCGTGCGCCGGCGGCCGAGCCCTGCGTGTCGGCAACGGCGAGCCATTCGGAGCGGGCGAGCGGCGAAGTCGGATCGAGCTTGAACCCGCGGCCACCGACCGAGGCCCAGGTCTCGCCGGACGCATCGCGACGACGGGCGACGCGGTCGGGGAAGCCGAGCGCCACGCACACTTCTGCTCCCCTTCCGCTTGCGGGAGGGGTCGGGGGAGGGGCTGATCCAGCAGTGCCGCGCTCTTGGGATATGTCGCGCCCTCCCCCGACCCCTCCCGCAAGCGGGAGGGGAGCTAGTTTCGCCCAGCGATCCGCCATCGCCCTCGCCGCCTTTGCCTTGGCCCCGCGTTCGGTTTTCCATCTGCGGAGACGAGTTTCAAGGTCGACGTCCTGCCCGCCTATGCCGCGTTCGCCGAGCAGGACTGCGATTTGGGCTGCCACCGGCGCCAGGCCGCGCTCCCCTGCCCTCAGCAACATGTGCGCGAGTCTCGGGGGCATCGGCAGTTTGGCGATCGCTCGGCCATGCGGCGTCGGGCGACCGTCCTCGATCGCTTCGAGCGTCGTCAGGCGGGCCATCGCCTCGTCGATCGCGGCGGCGGGGGGCGGGTCGATCCAGCGGAGGTCTCGCGGATCGCCGACGCCCCAGAGTGCGCACGCGAGCACCAGCGCAGACAAGTCCGCCTCAAGGATTTCCGGCGGATCGTAGCGCGGAAGGCCGGCGGTGGCCGCCTCTTCCCACAAACGATACGCAATACCCGGCCCGAGGCGCGCGGCGCGTCCCGCGCGCTGGGTGACCGCGGCCTGGCTCGCGCGTTCGGTGACCAGGCGGGTCATGCCGGCGGCGCGGTCGTAGCGCGGGCGTCTCGCCAGCCCCGAATCGACGACGATGCGGATGCCGTCGAGCGTCAGGCTGGTCTCGGCGATGCTGGTGGCGAGCACGACCTTCCGCCGGCCGTCGGGCTCGGGGAGGATCGCGGCGCGCTGGGCGGCGGGATCGAGGCTGCCATGGAGTTCGTGGAGGACGATGTCGTCTGGCAAATTGGCGAGGCGGTCGGCGGTGCGTTCGATCTCCGCGACACCGGGGAGGAAAGCGAGCACGCCGCCGTCCGCTTCGCCGAGCGCGCGGCGGACGGCGGCGGCGACCGAGTCCTCGATCCGCAACTCGGCTTGGCGGCCGATGTGGCGGAGGGTCAGGGGATAGCTTCGGCCTTCGCTTTCGATCACGGGGGCGCCATCCATGAGTGCTGCGAACCGCGCGCCGTCGAGCGTTGCGGACATGGCGACGATGCGGAGGTCGGGACGGAAGCCGGCCTGGACGTCGAGTGCGAGCGCCAAGCCGAAATCGCCGTCGAGGCTACGTTCGTGGACTTCGTCGAACAACACCGCGGAGACGCCGGCGAGTTCGGGATCGGCCTGGATGCGGGCGACGAAGATGCCTTCGGTGATCACCGTGACGCGGGTTGCTGCGGAGCGCTTGCTGTCCATACGGGTGGCGTAGCCGAAGGTCTGGCCGACCGGCTCGCCGGCGGTCGAGGCCATGCGTTCGGCGGCGGCGCGGGCGGCGAGGCGACGGGGGGAGAGGAGGAGGATCTCGCCGGTGCACCAGGGTTCGGTGAGAAGGGCCGGGGCGACTGCGGTGGTCTTGCCGGCGCCGGGGGGGGCTACGAGGACGGCCGAGGTTCGCTCGCGTAGGGTTGCGAGGAGGTCGGGAAGTACGGTGAGGATCGGGAGCGGCGGCGGGGTCATCGGGGCCTGCTGCCACAGTGGCGGGGTTGGCGACAGGCTTTGCGGTTACGCGGGCATGTCGTTCGGGGGTGAGCGCCTGAACTTTGCGATCCTCCCCCGCCAGGGGGAGGTGGCTGGCGCTTGCCAGACGGAGGGGGAGGTAAGCGCAACCTCGGCTCCGTGTCCTCCCCCTCCGTCACCTTCGGTGCCACCTCCCCCTGACGGGGGAGGATCGTTCGGGCTCACGGACATCGATGGCTCACGCACCCGCCAACGGCACCGCCCCGGCGAAGGCCGGGGTCCAATTGAGAAACGGCACTGACAGCCGTTGCGCTCAGTTACTGCCACCTCTCCAATTGGGCCCCGGCCTTCGCCGGGGTGGTGCCCATAGGCGGAAGGACTCAGCACTGGAGGAACTCAGAGCAGCAAACCTCGGACGAACGCACGCGAAAGCCCGCCCCGCCCCCATCGCACCGGAGGCTGGCAAGCGCGCGCTAACCTGCTAGACGCTGCGGCAGTAATCATGGCGTCCGATCCCTCCCCCAACTCGACGACGGCGACAGGCCGCACCAGCGACCGGCTACGCGGCGGGTTCGCGCGCGCCTGGTCGAGCCGTTGGGCCAAGGCCGCGCTGGCGCTTGCCGTGCTCGGCGTCGTCGCGATCTTCGCGTTCTGGTTCGCGGTCATGCGCGACCTGCCATCCGTGGATACGCTGCGCACCTACGAGCCGCCGCTGCCGACCAACGTGCGCGGCATCGACGGCGCACCGATCCATTCCTACGCGCGCGAACGCCGCGTCGAGCTGAGCTATGCCGAATATCCGCCGCTGCTGGTGAAGGCATTCCTCGCCGCCGAGGACAAGTCGTTCTTCGAGCATCACGGCGTCGATTATCCGGGCCTCGCCGGCGCGGTGTACGACTATGTGACCAAACTCGGCACCGGCAAGCGCGCCAAGGGTGGCTCGACGATCACGCAGCAGGTCGCCAAGAACCTGTTGATCGGCAACGCCTATTCGCCGTCGCGGAAACTGCGCGAGGCGGTGCTGGCGTACAAGATCGAGGACACGCTGACCAAGCCGCAGATCCTGGAGCTGTACCTCAACCAGATCGCGCTGGGGCGCAACGCGTTCGGCGTCGAGGCCGCGAGCCATGCGTATTTCGACAAGGAACTCGACCAGCTCGATCTCGCGCAGATGGCGTATCTCGCGATCCTGCCCAAGGGTCCGTCCAACTACGATCCGGTGCGCAATACCGAGCGCGCGATGATCCGGCGCAACTATGTGCTGAACCGGATGCTCGACAACGGCTTCATCACGCGCGCGCAGCGTGACCAGGCGAACGCGGAGCCGCTCGGCGCAGTGTTGCGGCGTACGCCGAAGTTCCAGAGCGTCGGCGGCTATTTCGTCGAGGAAGTGCGCCGCCAGCTGATGGCGAAGTTCGGCGAGAGCGCGAAGGATGGGCCGTACAGCGTCTATTCGGGCGGGCTGTGGGTGCGGACGTCGTTCGACGCGCGGTTGCAGGACCTGGCGCAGCAGGCGTTGCGCGACGGGCTGGTTCGGTTCGACAGCGGGCGCGGCTGGAACGGCCCCATTCGCCATGTCGAGATCGAGGATGACAACTGGCTTCAGCCTTTGCTCAACAGCAATATCGCGCTCGATTACCGGAATTGGGTCGCGGCGATCGTGACGGGCAAGGACGGCAATGCCTGGAGCCTGGGCTTCCGCACCGGCAAGACCGGCACGCTGCCGCGCTATGCGGCGCAGATGGCGGTGCGCGGCAAGGGCGGCAACGCGTTCGGCGCGATCAAGGTCGGCGACATCATCGCGGTAGCGCCGGAAGGCGGCCAGTTCGCGCTGCGGGCGATCCCGAAGGTCTCGGGGGCGTTCGTCGTCGAAGAGCCGGCTTCGGGCCGCGTGCTGGCGATGCAGGGCGGGTTCGACGACCGGTTGCAGGCGTTCAACCGCGCGACGCAGGCGATGCGCCAGCCGGGCTCGACCATCAAGCCGATCGTCTATTCCGCCGCGCTGGATAACGGCATGACGCCGGCGTCGATCATCGTCGACGGACCGTTCTGCGTGTATCAGGGCGCGCGGCTCGGGCAGAAATGCTTCCGCAACTTCGGCAATTCGCGCGGCGCCGGGCCTCACACCATGCGCTGGGGCATCGAGCAGTCGCGCAACCTGATGACGGTGCGAACCGCCGCGCAGACCGGGATGCCCAAGGTCGTTGCGACCATCAAGAAGATGGGGGTCGGCGATTACGCGCCCTACCTCTCGTTCGCGCTCGGCGCCGGCGAGACGACCGTCGGGCGTATGGTCAACGCGTATTCGATCCTAGCGAACAACGGCAAAGGCGGCCCGCCGTCGCTGATCGACTTCGTCCAGGACCGTCATGGCAAGGTGATCTGGCCGGAGAACTGGCGACCCTGCGATCGCTGCAACGCGCCCGACTGGGACGGCAAGCCGATGCCGCGCCCGGTGACGCGCCAGCGCCAGGTGCTCGATGCGATGACCGCCTACCAGATGGTCCACATCACCGAGGGCGTCGTCCAGCGCGGTACCGCGGTGACGTTGCGCGATCTCGATCGGCCGATGTTCGGCAAGACGGGCACGAACAATGGCCCGACCGACGTGTGGTTCATCGGCGGGACCCCGCAGTTCGTCGGCGGGCTGTATATCGGTTTCGATACGCCGCGGAATCTCGGCGGTGCCGCACAGGGTGGCACGCTGGCCGCGCCGATCTTCAAGCAGTTCGCGGTTAAGGCGTACGAGAATCTGCCCAAGCTGCCGTTCCGCGCACCGGCCGGGATCCGCATGGTCCGGATCGATCGCGGGAGTGGCCGCCCGGTCTATGGTACGTGGCCGAACACCGACGATCCGAAGCCGGCAGTGATCTGGGAAGCGTTCAAGCCGGAGAGCGAACCGCGTCGTGCCGCTCGGCGCTCCGATGCGGCGCCGACCGCAGCGACGACCACCACCGCGGTGAAGAGGGCCGAAGCCCCGCGCGACAGCGATTTCTTGCAAAGACAAGGCGGAATCTACTAGCGCCCTTATATAGACGTCATCGCACATCAATGCGTCATCCCAGCAAACGCTGGGATCTCGTGGTAAGGGAGGACACTCCTCGCCGCAGGAGATGCCAGCTTTCGCTGGCATGACGAAGACCGGAGAATACCCATGCGCGCCGAAGCGCAGGCTCACGTAGACACCATCAACGACGCGCTGGCGCTGCTGCGCCGCTTCCTCGATTGGGACCGCGCACTGCGTCGTCTCGACGAGCTGAACGCGCGCGTCGAGGATCAGGCGCTCTGGTCCGATCCCAAAGCCGCGCAGGAGGTGATGCGCGAGCGTCGCCGTCTCGATGAGGCGATCAGCGCGACGCGTGCGATCCAGAGCGAACTCAGCGACACCGCGGAACTGATCGAGATGGCAGAGGCCGAGGGCGATACCGCAATGGAGGCGGACGGCGTCGCCGCGCTCGCCGAACTCGCCGCGCGGGCCGACCGGGACAAGATCAAGGCGCTGCTTGCGGGCGAGGCCGACGCCAACGACACCTATATCGAGGTCAACGCCGGCGCCGGCGGGACCGAGAGCCAGGACTGGGCGGGGATGCTCAGCCGCATGTATTCGCGCTGGGGCGAGCGCCACG
The DNA here is from genome assembly GCF_036663855.1 of Sphingomonas fucosidasi. Lineage (NCBI taxonomy): Bacteria > Pseudomonadati > Pseudomonadota > Alphaproteobacteria > Sphingomonadales > Sphingomonadaceae > Sphingomonas > Sphingomonas fucosidasi. The sequence continues at coordinate 496,414 of NZ_JAXOJR010000002.1, forward strand.
GGCTGAAGGTCGAGCTGGTCGACCAGCATTCGGGCGAGCAGGCCGGGATCAAGTCCGCTACGCTGCTGCTGAAGGGCGAAAACGCGTACGGCTATGCCAAGACCGAGAGCGGCGTGCACCGGCTGGTGCGGATCAGCCCGTACGACTCGGCGGCGCGGCGGCACACGTCGTTCGCCAGCGTCTGGGTGTACCCCGTCGTCGACGACAATATCGAGGTCGAATACAACGAGAGCGACCTGCGCATCGACACGTACCGTGCGTCGGGTGCCGGCGGCCAGCACATCAACACGACCGATTCGGCGGTGCGTATCACGCACATCCCGACCGGCATCGTCGTGCAGTGCCAGAACCAGCGCTCGCAGCACAAGAACAAGGCCGAGGCGTACAACCAGCTCCGCGCGCGTCTGTACGAGCGCGAACTGGCGATCCGCGAGACTGCGGCGAACGCCGAGAATGCCGGCAAGACCGACATCGGCTGGGGTCACCAGATCCGGTCCTACGTGCTTCAGCCGTACCAGATGGTGAAAGACCTGCGCACCGGCGTGGTGTCGACCAGCCCGTCGGACGTGCTGGACGGCGATCTCGAGATGTTCATGGCGGCGGCGCTGTCGCAGCGCGTGACCGGCGAGGCCGTCGAGGTGGAGGACGTCGATTGAAGCTCAAGGGTGCCCTTGCCCTGATGCTGTCACCGGTATTCCTGCTCCCATTATTCGCATTGGGCGCGTGCGATGGCAGCAAGCCGCTGATCAAGCGCGAGCCGAAGGAGCCGGTGTTCCCTGCCGCCGACCGTCCGGTCGCGTCGATCGTGTCGTCGCGCTGGTCTAACGAAGAAGCGCGCGACCGTCTCAACGAGGCGGGTGAGGTCATGAACAAGGCCGAGATCAGCAAGGGCATGACGGTCGCGGACATCGGCGCGGGCGAGGGATACTACACGATCCGCATGGCGGCGCGGGTCGGCAAGGAAGGCCGCGTGCTCGCCGAGGACATCGTCGCGAGCGTGCGCGACACGCTGGCGGAACGCGTCGCGCGCGAAGATCTAACGAACGTCAGCGTGAAGCTGGGCGAAGCGAACGATCCCAAGTTGCCCGAGGCGAGCTTCGACCGGGTGCTGATGGTGCACATGTATCACGAGATCGAGCAGCCGTACGAGTTCCTGTGGCGGTTGCGGCCATCGCTGAAGCCCGACGGGCTGGTGGTGGTGGTCGATGCGAACCGCCGGACGCAGGACCACGGCACGCCGCCGGCACTGTTGAAGTGCGAGTTCGCGGCGGTGGGGTACACGCAGGTGGATATGGACGAGATGCCCTCGGCGGGCGGCTATCTGGCGACGTTCCGTGCGACCGGGCCGCGGCCGAAGCCTGAAGCGATCCGGGCGTGTCGGTTGAAGTGAGCGCCAAATCCTCCCCTGCAAGGGGAGGTGGCAGCCCATCGGGCTGACGGAGGGGTATAGCGCTATCGAGAGGGTCTCACCCCTCCGTCTGGCAAGTGCCAGCCACCTCCCCTTGCAGGGGGGGATTGATGTTGGAGCGTCAAATCACTCCCAGCGCCCTCAGACTCGTCACCTGGTCTCCCGCGATCACCAGATGGTCGAGCAACACGATCTCCAGTGTCCGCAACCCCGCCGCGAGCGCGCGCGTGAACGCCACATCACGCGCACTCGGGGTTGCGTCCCCGCTTGGATGATTATGCGCCAGTACGACCTCGACCGCGCCGAACCCCAACGCATCCACCGCGACCGTCCGAATCGAGATCGCCACCCGATCCCGCCCCCCGACGACATGCCGCATCCCGAGAAGCCTCCGATTCGGATCAAGATACGCGACCGCCACCGTCTCGACCGTGGCATGACCCAACCCGGCGAACAGCGCGCGAGCCGCGGCGAGGTCCGCGATACGAGGAGAAGGCACGGGCAACGGCAGCACAGACCCGCCTGCCCCGCGGCACCCGCCACCGCACGCGCAACTGCATCCGCTTGAGCCCCCGCCCCCGCACCGCTACGCCAACCCGATGCGCCAATATCTAGACCTCATGGACCGCGTGCTCTCGACCGGCGTCGAGACGATGGACCGCACCGGCACCGGCACGCTCAGCGTGTTCGGCGCCCAGATGCGGTTCGACCTCGCACAGGGCTTCCCCGTGCTCACCACCAAGAAGCTCCACCTCCGCTCGATCATCGTCGAATTGCTGTGGTTCCTCCGCGGCGACACCAACGTGCGGTGGCTACAGGACCGCAAGGTGGCGATCTGGGACGAATGGGCGGACGAGAACGGCGATCTCGGCCCGGTCTATGGCAAGCAATGGCGCGACTGGGTTGCCGCTGATGGCCGCCATATCGACCAGATCGCCGAGCTGATTGCGCAGATCAAGACCAACCCCACCTCGCGCCGCCAGATCGTCAGCGCGTGGAATCCGGGCGACCTGCACGCGATGGCGCTCGCGCCGTGCCACTGCCTGTTCCAGACGCATGTCGCGAACGGCAAGCTGTCGCTACAACTCTACCAGCGCTCGGGCGACATCTTCCTCGGCGTGCCGTTCAACATCGCCAGCTATGCGCTGCTGACGCATATTCTCGCGCAGCAATGCGGGCTGGAAGTCGGCGAGTTCATCTGGACCGGCGGCGATTGCCACCTCTATTCGAACCATCTGGAGCAGGCACGCCTGCAACTGACCCGCTCGCCGGGGCCGTTGCCGCACCTCGAAATCGTGCGGCAGCCGGACTCGATCGACGCCTACGAATATGAGGATTTCGTGCTCCACGATTACGTTGCGCAGGCGCACATCAAGGCGCCCGTCGCGGTCTGAACAGAGAGCGAATCGCAATAGGAACCGGGCGTGGCGCCCATGGTTGACCGTCCGAACCCATTCGGAAGGCCCATGATGGACATCACCCAGCTCATTCTCGACGAACACGCGCAGCAGCGCGCGCTGTTCGCGCAGATCGATTCGATCGACGCCAAGGACACCGAGGCGCTGTCGGCGCTGTGGACGCGCCTCAAGAACCTGCTCGACGCGCATGCCGAGGCGGAAGAGCGCTTCTTCTACCCGCGGTTGATGAAGATCGGCACCGGCGGCAACGACGCCGACTCGGCCGCCGAGGAAACCGAGGACGCGATCGAGGATCACAACGACATCCGCGAGACGGGCGAAGCGGTGGACAAACATCCGGTCGGGTCGGACGCTTGGTTCGAGGCGGTCGGGGAGTGCAACAAAGCGAACAGCGATCATCTCGCCGAGGAAGAGCGCCAGGGCCTCACCGATTTCCGCAAGCATGCGACGCTGGAAGAGCGGCATGAGCTTGGCGTTCGGTTTGCGGCATTCGAGGCGAATCATCTAAATGGGGTGAAGGTCGTCGAGAAGGACCCCGAGGCGTATGTGAAGGAACACGCGCCCGGCTAAGATATTTCTCAACCTGATTTATAGGTTAATAAGCCTCACGCCAAAATTATCCACAGATTCGCCCACCGCCATCCGACCACGTTTGGCCGTTTTGGGATTCACATAAGGGCCCGTGTATGTCAGTACACGCCGACACACACGGGTTTTGCCAATGCGTCGACTTACATCAATCGTTGCAGTAAATCGGGATGGCATCATCGGATGTCGAAATTCGCTTCCCTGGCGTGTGAAGTCAGACTTGGCGTTTTTCAAAAGTGAAACTTCCGAGAATGTTGTTCTAATGGGGCGTAAGACATTCGACTCTCTAGGACGCTGCCTCCCGAACCGATACAATATTGTCTTGAGTAAACAGTTTCATCTGTTTGACGATCAACCTAAGTGCGTCCTTCGCGAAGGCATTTTGGAGGGAATGGTAGAGGCCGAGGCCGCGCCATCTCATTTCCGTGAGACCTTCGTTATTGGCGGCTCGACCATGTACTCACAATTTCATGATTTCGTCGATCGTTACCTCATTACGATTGTCGATAAACCGGTAGCCGACGGTGATGCGTTCTTTGATCTAAGTCCGCTACATCAGCCTTCGGAATGGACAGTGAATCGGGTAGTCAGTAAAACGCAGGGTGAGAATGACGAGGCCCCATACGAAATATTTGAACTGATCTCACGGCACGCCGATGACCGGCGAGCTCGTCGAGAAGCGGCCATAACCTCTATGCGTGCTAAGCGCATGGACAAAGCCAGTGGATCGCGTCGGTCACGCGACACAAAAGGCGATGCTTCGAAATCACCAGCGTTCAGTTGGGCTTGACGACGCAGCCTTGTGACTAGGGAACTAGCGTCCCCCTCGCCACCCCCCTATAGCCCGCCCCCATGCAACGGCTTGACGGTGGCGCTTCCATCCCTTCGTATCTGGCGAACGGGATCGTCGCGCTGGGGAATTTCGACGGATTTCACCTTGGCCACCAAGCCGTGGTCGCGCGCGCGGTCGCCTGGGCGCATGCCGAGGGGCGCCCCGCGCTCGTCGCGACGTTCGACCCGCATCCGGTCCGCCATTTCCGCCCCGACACCCCGCCCTTCCGCCTGACCACGCTCGATCAGCGCCAACAGCTTTTCAAGAAAGCCGGTGCCGATGCGATGGTCGTCTTCAATTTCGACGGCGATCTCGCCGCGCTGACCGCCGAACGCTTCATCACCGAGCGGCTCGAACGCAATCTGCGCGTGGCGGGTGTCGTCACCGGCGAGGACTTCACCTTCGGCAAGGGCAAGGCCGGCACCGTCCGCACTTTGGCCTCGCGTGGCCCCGCCCACGGGTTTCGCGCGGAAACGGTCGGCGCGATCGAACTGGAGGGAGAGGTCATCTCCTCCACCCGCATTCGCGAAGCCCTGCGCGCGGGCGACATGGCCACCGCCACCCGCCTGCTGACGCGCCCGTTCGCGATCCAGGGCTTCGTCCAGCACGGCGACAAGGTCGGCCGTACGATCGGCTATCCGACCGCCAATCTCGACATGGGGAATTATCTGCGCCCCGCCTACGGGATCTATGCGGTGACCGGGCGGCTCGAGGACGGTCGCATGTTGAAGGGCGCGGCCAACCTCGGCATCCGTCCGAGCTTCGATCCGCCCAAGGAATTGCTCGAGCCGCATTTCTTCGATTTCGGCGAAGACCTGTACGGCCAGCGGATCGAGGTTGCGCTGATCGAGTATCTCCGCGCCGAGGCGAAGTTCGCCAACCTCAATGCGCTCATCACCCAGATGGACGCCGACTGCGCGCGCGCGCGGGCATTGCTGGCTTGAACGACGTTCGTTCGAGATCCACCCAAACCACATACGTCGCCCCAGCGAAAGCTGGGGTATCCCGGTAAGGGAACGCCCCCCTGCCGCACGAGACCCCAGCTTTCGCTGGGGTGACGGCAGAGACTGGGGTGACGGTCGAGACTGGGGTGACCGTCATGGGAGAGGGATGGCAACGCGCGCGCCTCTCGGCTACAGCCCGGCCCACTTATGACCGATACTCCTGCGCCCGCCCGCGATTACCGCGACACCGTCTTCCTGCCGAAGACCGACTTCCCGATGAAGGCGGGCCTCGCCGCCAAGGAACCGGCGATCCTCGAGCGCTGGGCGAAGCTCGGGATCTACGACCGGTTGCGCGAACAGCGGCTCGGGCGCGAGCGGTTCATCCTGCACGACGGCCCGCCCTATGCGAACGGCGACATCCACATGGGCCACGCGATGAACAAGGTGTTGAAAGACATCATTGTCCGCTCGCAGTCGCTGATGGGCAAGGACGCGCCGTACGTCCCAGGCTGGGATTGCCACGGCCTGCCGATCGAGTGGAAAGTCGAGGAAGCATACCGCGCGAAGAAGCTCAACAAGGACGACGTCCCAGTCGCGCAGTTCCGCGCCGAATGTCGCGCCTATGCCGGGAAATGGGTCGCCGTGCAGAAGGGCGAGTTCGAGCGCCTCGGCGTGATGGGCGATTGGGCCGATCCGTATCTGACGATGAAGTACGAGGCGGAAGCCACGATCGTCGGCGAATTGCTGAAGTTCGCGGAGAGCGGCCAGCTGTACCGCGGCGCCAAGCCGGTGATGTGGTCGCCGGTAGAGAAGACCGCGCTCGCCGAGGCCGAGGTCGAGTATGAGGACATCGTTTCCACGCAGATCGACGTCGCGTTCGAGATCGACTCTGCGCCGAATGCGCCCGAGCTGGTCGGCGTGCATGCGGTGATCTGGACGACGACGCCGTGGACGATCCCGGTGAACCAGGCGCTGAGCTATGGGCCTGAGATCGAGTATGTGCTCGTCGCGGACGGCGATCGCCGCTTCCTGATCGCAGAGGCGCTGATCGACAGCTTTTTTGCCCGTACCGCCCGTCATCCCGGCGGAAGCCGGGACCCACTTACCAACGGGGGAGACCGCGGCGAGGTGGGCCCCGGCGTCCGCCGGGGTGACGGGGAAGAGGGTGGCGCTGCGATCCTTTGGCGCGGGAAGGGCTCCGCTCTCGAAGGCGCAACCGCACGTCACCCGATGCACGCGCTCGGCGGGTTCTTCGCGAAGCCGCGGCCGTTCCTGCCCGGCGACTTCGTCACGACCGACGCGGGCACCGGGCTCGTCCACATGGCGCCGGATCACGGCGAGGACGATTTCGAACTCTGCAAGCAATACGGCATCGACCCGGTCTTCGCGATCGACGGCGCGGGGATGTACCGTGCCGACTGGGCATGGCGCGGCGGTGAGGGCAGCGTCATCAACAAGAAGTTCGTGGGCGCCGACGGCCCGATCTGCACCGACCTGCGCGAGACCGGCGCGTTGCTGGCGGCGAGCGACGACTTCAAGCACAGCTATCCGCATTCGTGGCGCTCGAAGGCCAAGGTGATCTTCCGCGCGACCCCGCAATGGTTCATCCCGATGGATGCCTCGACCTCGCTCAGCACCGACGGCCAGGGTGCTTCGACTTCGCTTAGCACGAACGGGATTGGGGATGCGGACGCACCCACACCGTTCGCCCTGAGCGAAGTCGAAGGGCCTGGGTCCAGCAACGGCGCCACGCTCCGCGAGATCGCGCTCGACGCGATCGCCGCCACCACCTGGATCCCCGCGCGCGCCGAAAACCGGATCACGTCGATGGTCCAGGGCCGCCCCGATTGGGTGATCTCCCGCCAACGCGCCTGGGGCGTGCCGATCGCGCTGTTCGTCAACCGCGCCACCGGCCAATACCTCAACGACGCCGCGGTCAACGCGCGCATCATCGAAGCCTTCCGCGAGAGCGGCGCGGATGCGTGGTACGCCGACGGCCACCAGGCGCTGCTCGGCCCCGACTACGACCTTGCGGACTATGAGGTCGTGAAGGACATCCTCGACGTCTGGTTCGACTCCGGCTGCACGCACGTCTTCACGGTCGAGGCGCGCTACGGCGAAGGCACCCGCGCGAACCTGTATCTCGAAGGCTCGGACCAGCATCGCGGCTGGTTCCAGTCGTCGCTGCTCGAAAGCTGCGGCACCCGCGGTCGCGCGCCCTATGATGCGGTCCTCACCCACGGCTTCGCGCTCGACGGCCAGGGGCGGAAGATGTCGAAATCGCTCGGCAACGTCGTCGATCCGCTCAAGATCATCGGCGAGAGCGGCGCGGACATCCTGCGCATGTGGGTCGCCTCGACCGACTATTTCGACGACGTGAAGATCGGCAAGGAGGTGCTAACCACCGCCTCCGACTCGTATCGAAAACTGCGCAACACCTTCCGCTACATGCTCGGCGCGCTCGAAGGCTTCGACGATTCCGAACGCGTCGCGGTGTCCGACATGCCCGAGCTGGAGCGCTACGTGCTTCACCGCCTCGGCATGATCGACACCGAACTGCGCCAGGCGGCCGAAGCGTACGAGTTCAACCGCTACACGCGCCTGCTGACCGACTTCGCGAACGAGGATCTGTCCGCGTTCTTCTTCGATATCCGCAAGGACTCGCTCTACTGCGACGCGGGCGACGACATCAAGCGCCGGTCGTACCGCACGGTGCTCGACGTGCTGTTCCACGCGCTCGTCCGCTATGCCGCGCCGGTGCTGTGCTTCACCGCCGAGGAAGTGTGGCAATCACGATTCCCCAGCGACGACAGCTCGGTGCATTACCTCGAATGGCCGTCGTTACCGTCGCTCGACGCCGACGACGTGGTCGGCAGCAAGTGGCACGAGATCCGCCAGTTGCGCGTCGCCGTCACCGAGGCGATCGAACCGCTCCGCCGCGAGAAGACCGTGCGCTCGAGCCTGGAGGCCGAGATCACCGTCCCCGCGATGCTGCTCGACGCGGACGCGCTGGCGGAGGCGTTCATCGTCGCCAAGGTCACGCCGGGCGACGCGGTCACTGTGACGCGCACCGACTTCCACAAATGCGGCCGCTGCTGGCGTCACCTCCCCGAGGTGACGGTCGACGGCGATCTCTGCGATCGTTGCGAAGAGGTGGTGGCGCATGCGTAACCTGCCAAAGGCCGGGTTCGGCGCCGCAATCGCCCTCTTCCTCGCCGATCAGCTCACCAAATGGGCCGTAACCAAGCCGCTCGGGATCGACTCGCTCGGTGATGCGCAGACCATCACCTCGTTCTTCGACCTGCGCTTCGTACCCAATATCGGCATCTCGCTCGGGCTGCTCCCCGCCGACGGACACCTGACCCGCTGGGCGCTGGTGCTGCTCACCGGCGCGATCGCGATCGGCGTCGCGGTGTGGATGACGCGCGAGAAGAACCCGGCCGATCAGGTCGCGCTCGGCTTCGTGCTCGGCGGCGCGGTCGGCAATATCCTCGACCGGATCCGGCTCGGTTACGTCGTCGATTTCGCCGACCTGCATATCGGCGAGTGGCGTCCGTTTTTGGTCTTCAATGTCGCCGATGCAGCGATTACTGTCGGCGTGCTCGTCCTGCTTGTTCGGGCGCTGCTCGTGCGCGAGAAGCCCCCTGTGGAGAATTCCCATGCGTAAGTTCGTACCCCTGGCCGCCGGCCTCACTTGCGTCGCGCTGCTCTCGGGCTGCGGGGCAGGCCGAAGCCTCGATCGTGCGCGCCCGGACGAGTTCGCGGTTGCGCGCCAGGCACCGCTGGTGATCCCGCCCGACTTCGCACTGGTCCCGCCACAGCCCGGCGCCGCCCGCCCGCAGGATACCGCGGCCAACGCGCAAACGCTCGATGCGCTGTTCGGCGGCACCGCGGCACGCAGTGCGGCCGAGACCGGTGTGCTGAACGATGCGGGTGCGGACAGCGATGACCCCGGTATCCGCTCCAGCGTCGGCGATTCCGGTACGACGGTGGTGGACAAGGGCTCGACCACACGGGACATCGTCGCGGCCCCGGAAGGCGACGGCCAGGACGCGCGCACGACCGCGAATTGATCGGGGTTTTACCGGTGGACGAAAAAGGGCGGCTCCTCGCGGGGCCGCCCTTTTTCGTGTCTGGTTACTGCCGCGGCATCGTCCGAAGCGGACCGTGATCCGTGCCCGTGTCCGTGCCCGCCCGCGCCTAAATTCGTCATCCCAGCGAAAGCTGGGATCTCACCGTGTGGCGAACGTCGCTAGCCTCGAGAGATACCCCAGCTTTCGCTGGGGTGACGGAATGAGGTATGGGAATTGGGGAACGAAGATCGGAGATCGGAGATCGGAGATCGGAGATCGGGGAACCGGGCAGCCTCGGCCCCCCTTGTTCTCCCGCGAAGGCGGGAGCCCAGACTGGATCCCCGCCTTCGCGGGGAAACAATGCTGGGGTGCCCTCACCCGTCGCCAGCTTTCCCTCTCCCGATAGGAGAGGGAAAGCAGGAAGCGCGAGGACCGCGCTAGATCAGAACGCTGCGGTCAGCGACACCAGCACCTTGCCGTTGGCGATCGAGCCGTTGCCGTCCTGGCCGCGGCTGAAGCTAGGCTGGAGATAGGCCGATTCGCCCTTCGTGATGTCGGTATCGACATACGCCACGCCCAGCGTCAGCGGGGTGCTCGGGATCACGTAGTCCGCACCGAACAGCCAGTCCCAATATTCACCGGTCGGCGACACGCTGGTCGCGAACGGGCCGAGGCCCTTGTTGCCGTTCGAATAGCCGACATGGGCCTTCACGGTCAGCCCGGTATTGGGAACGCCGCTGCTGACATCGCCCCAGAGATACAGATTCGAATCCTTGGCGTTCACGCGGTCATAGACGCCCGCCGCCGCCGACGCGCCGTTCGAATACCATGGCCCGAGTGCCTGCTGCTTGGGCGCATAGGCGACACCGGCGGTCAGCGCGACGGGGCCTGCGGTGCCCGACAGCTTGGCATAAGGCTCGATGAAGTCGGTGTTGTCGAAGCCGCTCGGGTACATGTACCAGGTCGCGCCGACGTCGAGCGTACCGCCGCCGACCGGGACCTTATAGCCCGCGATCAGATCGAGCTCCATGTTGGCGCCGCCGAACGTGCCCCAGCCCGCGAGGTTGGACCCCCAGGTGCCGATGTATAGGCCGCTCTCGTGCGCGATGGTGATGCCGCCTTGGATGGCGAGGTTCTCGTCCGACTGCGACACACCACGGAAGCGGTAATCGCTGACGAGCCCGACCGAGCCGGTGACGGTGATCGGCTTGGGTGGCGCAGTAGCCTCGTCCTGAGCGAACGCGGGGGTAGCGGCAGCCAATGCGATGCCGCCGAGAAGAATAGTGGTGAAGCGCATCGTTTCCCTTTCGATACTGGAAAGTCGATGTCCCCGCCTGCAACCGCGGACGCCGCATCTATCGAGGCGTCAGCCTCCGAGTGCGGTCTTTCCTGCGGTGACGAATGTGTGACAGTCCATGGTGCGACGCACAAGCGAATCTTGCGTACAATCCGGGTTTGACGCCACACATGTTGCGCAACAGACACACCGAACAGATCCGACGTGCAGCGACAAGAGCGCGTTCCAACCACCGAGAGGGCGACGGCGGGGCGGCGCGATCACGTCAGAATGACGGTGGCGACGCCCGCGACCGACAGGAGGACGCTCAGTATGACAAGCCAGCGGACCTCCGGCGCGTCCCGCGACGAACTGGCGCGGTGCACCACGGTGAGCAGCAGGCCCGTACTTACCAGGACAATGAGGCTGCCCAACAGATCGCCTTGAGTTTCCGTCATCGCTAATCCCGTCGGCTGGCCTGCCAATAGGGTAGTGACGCGGACCTATCGCGGTAATGACGCGGCGATGAAAACTGCGGGCGAACCGTTAGCCGCGCACCCTCCGAAAAGCGTCCAGCCCCGCGTCGAGATCGGCGATCAGGTCGGCGGGGTCTTCCAGGCCGATCTGGAGGCGGACCATCGGTCCGGCAGCATCGCGCTTGGTGACGCTGCGGTGGCGTTGCGGGTCGGCGGGGATGGCGAGGCTTTCGAAACCGCCCCAGCTATAGCCGATTCCGAACAGCTGGAGCGCGTCGATCAGCGCGGCCCGCGAAGCTTCGTCGCCGCCGTTGAGGACGAACGAGAACAGGCCGCTGGAGCCCTTGAAGTCGCGGACAAACAGGTCGTGGCCAGGGCAGTCAGGGAGGGCCGGGTGGAGCACCTGCGCGACTTCGGGGCGGCCTTGGAGCCACTTGGCGATGGTTAGCGCGCTCGACTGGTGCTGCGCGAGGCGAACCGCCATCGTGCGCAAGCCGCGGCTGCCGAGCCAGCAGTCGTCGGGGCTGGCGACCTGGCCGAGCTGGAAACTCGTCTCGCGCAGTTTCTTGAAATGGCCGGGTGCCGCGGTGACCGAGCCGAGCATGACGTCCGAATGGCCGACGACGTACTTCGTGCCGGCGAGGATCGAGAGGTCGACGCCGCGCTCGATCGCGGGGAAGAACAGCGGGGTGGCCCAGGTGTTGTCGAGCAGGGTGGTCACCCCCCTCGCCTTGGCGGCGGCGACGATCGCGGGGACGTCCTGCACCTCGAAGCTCAGCGAGCCGGGGCTCTCCATGAAGATCGCGCGCGTGTTCTCGCCGATCAGGTCGGCGATGCCCGCGCCGATCATCGGGTCGTAATAGCGCGTGGTGATGCCGAGCCTCTTAAGCAGCCCGCCCGCCATGCCGCGCGTCGGGTCGTAGGCGCTGTCGACCAGCAGCAGTTCGTCGCCGGGGGACAGCACCGACAGCAGAGCCGCCGCAATCGCCGCTACACCCGAGCAATACAGGAACGTCCCCTCCGCGCCAGGCTCGAGAGAGGTCAGCGCGTCGGCTAGGCTCCACTGCGTGGGTGTGCCCTTGCGCCCGTAGAACAAGCGGTGATGCGTATCGCGGGTGGCGCTGTCGCGGAGGTGGCCGACCGAATCGTAGAGGATCGTCGAGGCGCGCCAGACCGGCGGGCTGACGATGCCTTGCGTCCACTCCGGACGACGCCCGGCGAGGACGACCTTGGTCGCGTCGCCGACCGGCTTGTTCGTGTCGCTCATGCCGTTCCCGTCGTCTTGGGTGTCGAGGGATCGCCGCCCCATTCTGACCAGCTGCCGTCGTACAGCGCTGCGTCGTTGCCGAGCAGATGCGCGCCGAACGCCAGCACCGATGCAGTGATGCCCGAGCCGCAGGTCATGACGATCGGCTTCGACAGATCGATGCCGGCCTTGTCGAACTCGGCCTTGAGCGCGTCGCCGGTCTTCCACGTGCCATCTGTGTTGAACACCGCGCCCTGCGGCAGATTCTTCGAGCCTGGTATATGCCCCGGTGCGGTGCCCGGGCGCGGGTCTTCTTCCGCGCCGGTGAAGCGCGCCACAGACCGCGCGTCGAGCACCTGCTCCGCACCGCTTTCGACGTTCGCCTTCATCTGGTCGAGATCGCGCACGCCCTTCAGGTCCGCCCAGGTCGTGAAGTGGCGATGCCGCGGCGTCTCTTTCCCCGTCGCGATCTCACGCCCCTCGGCCTGCCACTTGGCCAGCCCGCCATCGAGAATTGCCACGTTGTGCGCGCCGAACAGCCGGAGCATCCACCACGCCCGCGCCGAGGTGTGCCAAGGCGAGCTGTCATACAGCACGATCCGGCTGCCATCGCCCAAGCCCAGCGTCTGCATCCGGCTCGCGAATTTCTCCGCCGAGGGCAGCATGTTGGGGAGGTCGCTATCGGTATCGCGCAGTTCGGCGAGGTTCATGAACACCGCGCCGGGGATGTGCGCCGCCTCATACTCCGCCGCCGCATCGCGACCCTCGGCATAGGTCGCATCGACGATCCGCAGATCGCCCGCGCTCAGTTCGTTCGCCAGCCATTCGGTGCTTACCAACGCGTCCATATGCCGCTCCTTGTGCTCGTGAGGTCAGTAACCAGCGGGGCCGCTCGCGTCGAGGGAGGCGAGGAACCCCGCCGCCTGCGCGCGCGTCGCCTCGCGGTCCGCCTCGGACTGTTTCGCCCAGTTGCGATACGGCATCGCCAGTCGGTTGTTGCGGCCGAGCTTGTCCTCGTGCCGGTCGAGGAAATCCCAGTACAGCGCGTTGAACGGGCACGCATCCGGCCCGATCCGTTGCTTCACCTTGTAGCGGCACGACCCGCAATAATCGGACATCCGGTCGATATACGCGCCCGACGAGATATACGGCTTCGACCCGAGCAGTCCGCCATCGCCGAACTGGCTCATGCCCAGCGTATTGGGCAGCTCGACCCACTCGTACGCGTCGACATACACTTCCAGATACCATTGATGCACCTTGGCCGGGTCCGCGCCGATCAGCAGCGCGAAATTGCCCGTTACCATCAGCCGCTGGATATGATGCGCGTGCGCAGTCTCCAGCGTCTGGCCGATCGCCTCGCGCAGACAGTGCATGTCGGTCTCACCGGTCCAGTACCAGCCGGGCAGCTCGCGGTGATGGTCGAGGAAGTTGCGCTCGACATATTGCGGCCCCTCGCGCCAGTAGATCCCGCGCATGTATTCGCGCCAGCCGATGATCTGGCGGATATAGCCCTCGACCGCGTTCAGCGGCGCGCGGCCGGCGCGGTATTCCGCCTCGGCGCGCCGGCACAGATCGAGCGGATCGAGCAGCCCCGAATTGATGTAGGGCGACAGGATCGAGTGCCACAGATGCGGCTCGCCGGTGAGCATCGCATCCTCGTAGTCGCCGAACTGCGGCAGCGCGTGGCGGAAGAAGTTCACCGCCTGCCGCTCGGCATCCTCCGCGGTCACGGCGTACTCGAACCCGTCGAGGCTGCCCGGATGCTCGGCGAACCGCTCCGCCACCATATCCAGCACGTCCTTCGTGATCGCATCCGGCTTAAACACCAGCGGGCGCGGCATCAGCAGGTCGTTCTTGGCGGGCTTGCGGTTTTCCTTGTCGAAGTTCCAGCGATCGCCCTCGGGCTTGCCGTCGGTCATCAGGAGGCCAGTGCGCGTCCGCATCTGGCGATAGAACCACTCCATCGTCAGCGTTTTCCGCTCCGCCGCCCAGGTTTCGAAGTCGGCATGGCTGGCGAGGAAGCGATCGTCGCTGCGGATCTCGACCGGGACGCCGAACAGCGTCTCCCAGCTTTCGAGCATCGCCATCACCCGCCACTCGCCGCCCTCGATGACGACGATGCGTTCGGGGTCATGTCGCTCGACGGCGCGCGCGATCTCGCCGGTGAAGCTGCCCACGTTGTCGGGGTCGTCGAGCGCGGTGTATTCGACCGTCCACCCGGCCTCGCGCAGCGCCTCCGCATGATGCCGCATCGCCGACAGGATATAGGCGATCTTGCGTTTGTGGTGGCGGACGTAGGTCGTCTCCTCGGCGACCTCCATCATCAGCACGATCGTCGTCGCCGGGTCACAGTTGCGCAGCGAAGCAAGGTCGATCGTCAGCTGGTCGCCGAGGATCGGTACGAGTGTCGTTATCGTCATTACCCAAACCTCTCCGTCACCCCGGACTTGTTCCGGGGGCCACCGTTCCGCACGCTCGCGGGCCGTGAAGCTCGCGGACGGGTGGATGCCGGAACAAGCCCGGCATGACGATGAGACATATCACCCACTTTGCGTCATCCGAATCGCGTCCTACATGGCGCACTATGACCGCACCCGCCAACCCATTGCATCTGGGCCAGAACAGCGCCCTTCCCGCCTCTCCTGAAGAGGCCGTGCTCGATTACGTTCCCAACCCGCGGCCGGGTCGGACGTATCTCGTGCGGTTCGCGGCGCCCGAGTTCACGTCGCTCTGCCCGGTGACCGGCCAGCCCGACTTCGCGCACCTCGTGATCGACTATGTGCCGGGCGAGACGATCGTCGAATCCAAGTCGCTGAAGCTGTTCCTGAGCAGCTTCCGCAACCATGCCGGGTTCCACGAGGATTGCACCGTCGGCATCGGCGAGCGCCTGTTCGACGAGATGAAGCCGGTGTGGCTGCGGATCGGCGGGTATTGGTATCCGCGCGGCGGAATCCCGATCGACGTGTTCTGGCAATCGAGCGCACCGCCGCAGGATCTGTGGCTGCCCGATCAGGGAGTCGCCTCCTATCGCGGGCGTGGATGAAGGCTCGGGATGAGGGACCCGAAATATCAGATTGATTTAAATTGATATTTTTCCCGTGCTGCACTGCAGTATGTAATGAAACTTTATGCTACCTGAACCGTTCAAATGGATGCGCGACCGGGTTCTCCCAGAAGTGCGCGCTCAAACGAGGGACAGGGTATGGTGAAACCGGCGGACGGTGGGAATATCGCGCGACTGGCGCTGATCGGTAATTTCTTGCCGAGGCAGTGCGGGCTCGCCACTTTCACGACCGACGTTTTCACGGCCATGCGCGCGCGCTTTCCCGAGATCGCCGTCGACGTCTACGCGATGGACGATCATCCGGGTAAATATGATTACCCGCCTGAGGTTACCGGCACGATCCCGGAGCACGAGCTGTCCGCGTACATCAACACGGCGCGGAAGATCGAGGCCAGCGGTGCGCAGGCGATCTGGCTCCAGCATGAATATGGCATCTTCGGCGGCCCCGCTGGCGAGCACATCCTTGCGCTGCTCGATCGCACCACGCTGCCGGTGATCGTCACGCTGCACACGATCCTCGAAAAGCCCAATGCCGACGAGCGCCGCGTGCTCGAAGGCCTGCTCCGCCGCGCTGCCCGCGTGGTGGTGATGGCCGAGCGAGGCCGCGACATTCTCCAGCGCGTCTATGGCGCCAATTCGCGCCAGATCGTCATGATCCCGCACGGCGTGCCCGATCGCGATTTGCTCGATCCCGCCCTGCTCAAGGACAAGTTCGGCTGGGAAGGCCGCAAGGTCATGCTGACGTTCGGCCTGCTCGCCCCCAACAAGGGGATCGAGACGGTCATCAACGCGCTGCCCGCGGTGATCGCGAAGCATCCCGACCTGCTGTACGTGGTGCTCGGCGCGACGCATCCGAACCTGGTCGCGTATGAGGGCGAGAAGTATCGCGACAAGCTGAAGGCGCTCGCCACCGAGAAGGGCGTCGCCGGCAACATCGCGTTCGTCGATGCATTCCTCGAGCATGGCGAACTGCTCGACTATCTCCAGGCGGCGGACGTCTATGTAACGCCCTACACCAACCCCGCGCAGATCACGTCGGGCACGCTCAGCTATGCGATCGGTGTCGGCAAGCCCGTCATCTCGACGCCGTACGTGCATGCGACCGAGATCCTCGCGGATGGCCACGGTGTGCTCGTGCCGTTCGGCGACGTCGACGCGTTCGCGCGCGAGATCGATGCGCTGATGTCGAACGATCGCGATCGCAATCGTCTGGCCGAGCGTGCCTATGCGCGTGGCCGTACGATGATCTGGCCGAAGCTCGCCGAGGCGATGATGGCGGAGATCCGTGCGATCGTGGCGGCGCGCCCTTTTCGCCTCGCCAAGGTGCCGGCGCCGCTCAAGCCGTTGATCCCTGATTTCGCCGCGGTCGAGCGGATGAGCGATTCGACGGGCATGCTCCAGCATTCGATCTTCTCAATCCCCGATCGTCGCCACGGATACTGCATCGACGACAATTGCCGCGCGCTGATGCTGATGAGCGCGATGCCCGACCTCGACGACGTGACGCGCGACAAGTGGATGACGATCTATGCGTCGTTCGTGCAGTACGCCTGGAACCCGGACACGCGCCGGTTCCGCAACTTCATGAACTTCGATCGCACCTGGTGCGAGGATTCGGGGTCGGAAGATTCGAATGGCCGCACGCTCTGGTCGCTCGGCGTGACCGCGCGCGATGCGCAGGCCGCGAAGCACCGCGACTGGGCGACCGCGATGTTCGATTCGACCGCGTCGATGGCGCTCGAACTCGGCAGCTTGCGCGCGCAGGCGTTCGCGATGCTCGGTGCGGCGGCGATGCTGGAGGCCAAGCCGGGCCACCAGTTGTCGCTGTCGATCCTCGAGGCCTTCCCCAAGGTCCATCTCGACCTGCTTGCGAAAGCACGGCGTCCCGAGTGGCAGTGGTTCGAGATCGTGCTCGCCTACGACAATACGCGCCTTCCTCAGGCGCTGATCCGTGCCGGCCAGGCGCTCGGGCGGCAGGACCTGATCGATTGCGGCCTCGCCACGCTCGACTGGATCGTCGCCAAGCAGACCTCGCCTGAGGGCCGCTTCCGTGCGGTCGGGTCGGAGAGCTTCAACCGGCCCTATGCCGATCCGTTGCAGTTCGACCAGCAGCCGCTGGAGGCTCAGGCCACCGTCGATGCGTGCGCGGCGGCGTTCGAAGCGACCGGCGACATGCGCTGGCACGACGAAGCGCAGCGCGCATATGGCTGGTTCCTGGGGGCGAACGATCTCGACCTGCCGCTCGCCAGCGTCGCCGATGGCGGCTGTTACGACGGCCTGATGCCGACCGGGTTGAACCGAAATCAGGGCGCGGAGTCGATTTTGGCCCTGCAACTCGCAAGTTGTGCCATTTCGGGGGTATCAAAAGCAGCGCAAAGCGTGGCAGGAGCGACCCGCGTCGTCGCCTAGTTCGCTAGCGACAGCCTTGCAGGCGACGGTGCGCTGAGTGGAACGACGCGGGGCACTGCTACGATGGATCTGTTCAACCACCAGCTGCGGCTGCACGCGGATCCTTCGCGTGTCGTCGTGCGGCCGTTCCATATTGCCTGGGGCGGTCATGGCGGCGCACCGAGCCGCACCGAGCGGCTCGTCGGCGAAGTGCTGGAAATGTCGCCCGCGCAGGCGCGCGCGCAGCTCGAGGTCGTGCTGAAGGATTTCGAGGCGCGCCACTGGCAGACGCGGCGCGTGTTCATGACGCGCTACGACCAGATCGAGGATATGCTCGGGCTGAACGGTGCGGAGATCGGCGACGAGAAGCGCCAGCTGATCGGCGCGTATTTCTGTCACGAATACAGCTATGCCGCTGCTGCTCTGATGAACCCCAGCGCGGTGCCGCATTTCGACCAGTCGGGCATGCCGCCGGGCTCGATGCGGATTCTTATGTCGCTGCGCGCGGTCGGCGAGGGTCACATCTCGTCGGTGGCGTTCCGCGAAGGCATCATCACCTGCGAAAACCAGATGAAGCTCGCGCCCGAGCCGCCGTTCGCGACCGCGACCGACGCTGTCGGCAGCGGCGAGGACGAGATGCCCGAGGGGCCCGTCACCGTCTATCGCCACCGCGACAGCACGCTGAGCGGCACGGTGATCTTCCCGATCACGCAGGCGCAGTCGAAGGGTCTCGAGGATCTCCGCATCGTCCGGTTCCAGCACGAGAACGGCGAATACGAGTGGATCGGCACCTACACCGCGTATAACGGCTCGGTGATCCAGTCGGAGCTGATGCGCACCCGCGATTTCCGCGCGTTCGATCTGGTGCCGATGACCGGCCCGGCCGCGCGCAACAAGGGCATGGCGCTATTCCCGCGGAAGGTGAACGGCCAGTATATGATGATCGGTCGGCAGGACGGCGAAAACCTGTTCCTGCTGAAGTCCGACACGCTGACCGACTGGGACGACGGCGAGAAGATCCTGACGCCCGAGTATCCGTGGGAGCTGGTGCAGATCGGCAATTGCGGCCCGCCGATCGAGCTCGACGAGGGCTGGCTGTTGCTGACGCACGGCGTCGGCGCGATGCGGAAATACTCGATCGGCGCGGTGCTGCTCGACAAGGACGATCCGTCGAAGGTGATCGGCCGGACGAAGCAGCCGATCCTGGCGGCGAAGGACCAGGACCGCGAGGGGTATGTGCCCAACGTCGTCTACAGCTGCGGCGCGTTGAAGCACGGCGACACGATTTTCATGCCGTACGGAATCGCGGACAGTTCCGTGGGCTTCGCGTTCGTGCCGATCAAGGACATGCTTGCTGCGATGAAGTGAGAGGGGTGGGTTAGATTTTCCTACTCGCATCAGAATACCACCCCGGCGAAGGCCGGGGCCCAATTGGGGGACGCAGATAACGGCGAACTGCGCTCCGTTACGACCACCTTCCCAATTGGGCCCCGGCCTCCGCCGGGGTGGTGAGCTAAGGCTAGGTCCCGACCCCATCATGTTCTCCCGCGAAGGCGGGAGCCCAGTCTGGATCCCCGCCTTCGCGGGGAAACACGCTATCCTCAGACGTTACCGCGAAGCCGCCATCGTCCGCCGGTACATCACCCAGGTCAGCACCGCGAACAGCAGCGTCCCGCCAACGAGCGCCACGCTCGCAAATCCATCGCCAACCAACGCCAACGGCGTCTCCTTGTTGGTCAGGTACACGATCCCCGCAAAGCCAACGCCCCACAGCGACTCTCCAACGATCATTCCGGTCGCGGTCAGCACCCCCATCCGCTTGGCGAGTTCTGGATCCCGAGACCGATCCGCCCACCGATCATACGCAAACCCGACGACAGCTCCGATCGTCACCGGCAACGTCACCGACATCGGCAGATACACGCCGAGCCCGACGCCCAAAGGCGGCAACCGCAACTTCCCCGCCTTGCCCAGCAACTCGTCGGCCAGAATCACGAAAACGCCCGTCAGCGCGCCATAGCCGATCATCGCCCAGTTGAGATTGCCCCCCAGCACGCCCTTCGCCAGCGCCGAGATCAACGCCGCCTGAGGCGCCGCCAGCGCATTCGGCCCCGCCCCCGGCGCGCCAGCGAACCCGAGCGTGCTGCCGAGCAGATTGAGCACCGGCGGCACGACGATCGAGCCGAAGACAACGCCAATCAGCAACGCCACCTGCTGCTTCCACGGCGTCGCGCCGACCAGCTGGCCCGTCTTCAGATCCTGCAGATTATCGTTCGAGATCGTCGCGATGCCGAACACGATGCCCGTCACGATCAAGCCGTACGCGACCAGAGCCTGCGTTGTGCCCGGCTCCACAGCACGCCCGAACCACGACACCAGCAGGATCGACGCCGCGAGGATGGCGAGGATGCCGATCCCCGAAACAGGGGAGTTCGACGCGCCGATCAGCCCCGCCATGTATCCGCAGACCGCTGCGATCACGAGGCCGATGACGAGGATGAACAGCAGGCTGCCCGCGATCAGGCCGATCGCCGACGCCTCCAGCGGCCCACCCTGCAAGACGGTCCACAGCAGGATGCCGATCGGCACCAGCATCGCGAGCGACGCGATGCCGACGATCCCGATCGGAATGTCGCGCTCCTCCAGGGCCAGCACTTCCCCGCTCCGCTTCGCCGCCGAGGCCGCGAGCGCCGAACGCACGCCCCCGACGACAGGCCCGGCGATCTTCAACAATGTCCAGATCGCCGCAACGCCGATCACGCCCGCGCCGAAGAAACGGACGTCCGAGCGGAACACAGTGGTCGCGATGACCTCCGCGGTGCCAGTGACGCTGCCGCCAGAGGTCAGGATCGGTAGCAGGATCCACCAGCCGATGATGACGCCCGCGAACATCGCCATGCCGACCGAGATACCGACTAGGTGCCCCGCGCCGAGCAACGCGAACGACAGTCCGCCCGAGATCCCGGTCGCGCCTGCACCGACGCGAAACCACGTCGCGGCTTCGGCGGCGACCAGCTTGGTCTGCGTCAGGATCGCGAACCCAGCCGAGACGACGGCGTTGACGACGATAATGCCCAGCCCGCGCGCGCTCTCCTCGCCACCCTCGCGACTGCCAGCGCCGACCTTCAACACCTCGGCGGCCGCGCGGCCCTCAGGGTACGGCAACACCGTGTCGACGACGAGCGCACGGCGCAGCGGGACCGAGAACAGCACGCCGAGCACGCCGCCGAACATCGTGATCGCCGCGGTGGTGAAGAACGGAAAGCCCTGCCACCAGCCGATCATCACCAGCCCCGGCAGCACGAAGATGATCGCCGCCAGCGTGCCGGCGGCGGACGCGATCGTCTGGACGATGTTGTTCTCGAGGATCGTCGAATCCTTGAACAACCGCAGCACCGCCATCGATATCACCGCGGCCGGGATCGACGTCGCGAACGTCAGCCCGATCTTGAGCCCGAGATACACGTTGGCCGCGGTGAACAGCAACGTGATGATCCCGCCGAGCACGATCCCGCGGAAGGTAAGCTCGCGCATGCTCGTCTCGGGGCCTGTGTCGGGTACGCCCCGCGTAGCGTCGGTCATCTGGTGTGTCCTGAAAATTCAGGTTCCCGAATGCCGCGTGAGCTTCTGGAGCGCAACCACCACCCCCCTCCGTCACCCCGGACCTGTTCCGGGGTCCACGGTTCCGCAAACTCACTTCTCTCGATGATGCGGAACGGTGGATGCCGGAACGAGCCCGGCATGACGGAGGGGCGGGAGGAAACCGTATCGACTGCAGCTAGCGTGTTCTCCCGCGAAGGCGGGATCCCAGTCTGGGCTCCCGCCTTCGCGGGAGAACAAGGAGCAGGAGGTTGCCCTCTCCCCGAACCTACCGCGCCGCCATCCGCCGCGCGAAATGCACCTCGACCGCGCGCGTCACGCTCTCCGCGATGCGGTTCCGGCCATCGGCACTGTCGAGGAACGCCGCGTCCTGCGGGTTCGAGATATAGCCCGTCTCGAAGAGGATCGACGGCATGTCGGGCGCCTTCAAGACCATCAACGACGCCATCCGGTGGAAGTTCGCCTTGAGCGGCATCAACGGCTTGGCTTCGCGCCCGAGCAACCGTGCAAACGTTGCCGAGGCGTTCATCGTCTCGCGCTGCGTCAGGTCGATCAGGATCGACGACACGTCCGCGGGCGCCTCACCGAGGTTCACGCCCGAGATCACGTCCGCCTTGTTCTCGCGCGCCGCCAGCCGCGCGGCTTCCTTGTCGGACGCCACTTCGGACAAGGTGTAGGCAGTCGCGCCGGTCGCATATTCCGACCCGGTGCTGTCGCAGTGAATCGAGATGAACAGATCGCCCCTCAACCGCCGCGCCACGCCGTAGCGCTCGCGCAGAACCAGATACCGGTCGTCGTCCCGCGTCAGCGCCACGCGTACGCGCCCTGATGCCAGCAATTCGTCGCGAATGGCGCGCGCGACCTTCAGCGTCACATCCTTCTCGCGCAGTCCGTTCGGTCCGATCGCGCCCGGATCGACACCGCCATGGCCCGCATCGATCACTACCAGCGGGCGCGTGTCGTCGCCCTGCACGCGCGGCAGTTTCATCCCCCGCGCCTTGGGTGGCACCGCAACCGACACCTTGTATTTCGGCCGCGTCTTCGTTCCGAACGTAAACGGGAAGAAGTTGAGAGGCCCGGCGATTCCCGCCTGCACGAACTGGGTGTCGTCGACCTTGCGCAACGCCAGCGTCAACTCACGACCTTCGGAATCGAACCCGCCATCGGTGACGATCGCCGGCGCGGCCAGATCGAACACGATCCGCGCGCCCGTGCCGCGTCGCATCTGCGTCACGCTGGTCACGACCCCGCGCCCCGCGAAATCGCGCCCCGGCGTCAGGCCCGACACGTCGACCGCGATCTGCTGTGGCCCTGTGAGAATTTGGCTGGCGGCATTGCCGACCGCTTCGTCGAAGCGGATGACGATCTGGCCGCCCTTGATCGACACGCTCTGCACGGTCGCCGCCCACGCGGGGACGCTCGTCAGCCAGCCGGCCATGAGGGCGATTACCGCGAACACCCCGCGTCCTTGCCGTGCGGAACTGCCGCCGGTCCAGCGAAAAGCCATGCTACACCCCTTCGATCGATACATCCGATCACCGCAGCGATAGGTAAGCCCCCACGTCCCAAGAGCGCGTTGCAGGGTGCGGTTAATTTGCCGTTTGCCATGAATTTGCCGGCAAGGCTCTGCCGGGCCGGCAAGACTGCGCCTTCCCGCCCTAAATTCGAGCCGAAACGCGGCGGAAACCAGCCAATATCGGGCTAGTTGCGAGATCGGGTATGCAGTGCTAGTCCTGTCGTACAGCCGTGTGTCGCCTGGATTTTACCAGCGACGCGCCGGTCTTCACGCCCGCCTGCGGATCCTTCGCCGGCGCGGCACTTCAGGTTGACGCTCGAATGACGCATTCCCCCCGCCCCGCCCCGCACTCCGACCGGCCTTCGCCGACGGACTCGCGGTCGTGCGGGCGCCGCAGGGAGAGTTCCCGCGGCATGCACTTCGCGCAGAGGCAGTTTCGCACACCATCCGCGAGTCCGGGCGTCCGTGCCCGACCGCACCACCATCAAGCGCGCGACGGCTGCCGACAGGCCCGGCGCGCGCGCGGAGAATCTATAATGACAACGCGCATGCTGATCGACGCACGCCACCGGGAAGAAACCCGGATCGCAGTCGTCAAGGGTAACCGGATCGAGGAATTCGATTTCGAGAGTGCCGAACGCAAGCAGCTCAAGGGCAATATCTACCTCGCCAAGGTCACGCGGGTCGAACCGTCGCTCCAGGCGGCGTTCATCGATTACGGCGGCAATCGCCACGGCTTTCTCGCCTTCAGCGAGATCCACCCCGATTACTACCAGATCCCCAAGGAAGATCGCGACGCGCTGCTCCGCGAGGAAGCCGAGCACGCCGCCGAGGAAGCTGCGCTGCGCGCCGACTACGACTCGGACGACGAAGAGGGTGACGACGAGGACGACATCGAGCGCTTCGAGGACGATGGCGGGGTAGATCCCGACGTCGCTGACGAACTCGAGGGCAACGAAGCCGGTGAAGCCCCGCGCCGCAAGCGCAAGTCGAACGGCGACGACGCCGCGGTCGAGGACCTGCGCGAGCGCCGCATGAACCTGCGCCGCCGCTACAAGATCCAGGACGTGATCCATCGCCGCCAGGTGCTGCTCGTCCAAGTCGTCAAGGAGGAGCGCGGCAACAAGGGCGCAGCGCTGACCACGTACCTGTCGCTGGCCGGTCGCTACTGCGTGCTGATGCCGAACACGAGCCACGGCGGCGGCATTTCGCGCAAGATCAGCAACGCGGGCGATCGCAAGCGCCTCAAGACGATCATGGCCGACATGCAGTTGCCGCCGTCGATGGGCTGCATCGTCCGCACCGCAGGGCTGCAGCGCTCGAAGGTCGAGATCAAGCGCGACTTCGATTACCTCGCCCGCCTCTGGGACGGCATCCGCGAGGCCACGCTCAAGGCGTCGGCCCCCGCGCTCGTCTACGGCGACAGCGACCTAATCAAGCGCGCGATCCGCGACATCTACAACAAGGAAATCGAAGAGGTCATCGTCGAGGGCGAGGACGGCTATCGCCAGGCGCGCGAGTTCATGCGCCTGCTGATGCCGACGCACGCCCGTCGCATCAAGCATTACGCCGACCCCGTGCCGCTGTTCCAGCGCGCCGGCGTCGAGGATCAGCTGTCGGCGATGTACCATCCCGTCGTCCAGCTGAAGTCGGGCGGCTACCTCGTCATCAACCCGACC
This sequence comes from Sphingomonas fucosidasi, assembly GCF_036663855.1. Classification (NCBI taxonomy): domain Bacteria; kingdom Pseudomonadati; phylum Pseudomonadota; class Alphaproteobacteria; order Sphingomonadales; family Sphingomonadaceae; genus Sphingomonas; species Sphingomonas fucosidasi. The sequence continues at coordinate 520,925 of NZ_JAXOJR010000002.1, forward strand.
GAGGCGCTCGTCTCGATCGACATCAACTCGGGCCGGTCGACGCGCGAGCATTCGATCGAGCAGACCGCGACCGCGACCAACCTCGAAGCCGCACAGGAAATCGGTCGCCAGCTCCGCCTGCGCGACATGGCCGGGCTCGTCGTCATCGACTTCATCGACATGGATAACAATTCCAACGTCCGTAAGGTCGAGAAGGCGATGAAGGAGGCGCTCAAGAACGATCGCGCGCGCATCCAGATCGGCCGCATCTCGTCGTTCGGCCTCATGGAAATGAGCCGTCAGCGCCTGCGTACCGGCGTGCTCGAGGCGTCCACCCGCCCCTGCCCGCATTGCGAGGGAACCGGCCTGGTCCGCACCGCGTCGTCGTCGGGCATCTCAGCGCTGCGCCTAATCGAGGACGAGGCCGCCCGCGGTCGCGGCTCGCTGCTGACGCTGCGCGCGAGCCAGGAAGCCGCGGTCTACATCCTCAACCGCAAGCGCGCCGACATCTCGGAGATCGAGGATCGCTACGGCGTGATCGTCGAGATCATTCCCGGCCAGGACGAGGAAGGCGCGCACATGACGGTCGAGGCCAGCGGCCCGCCGCCCGCGCATGCGCCCAAGTTCGTCCAGATCATCGAGGAAGACGATGACGATCTTCCCGAGGAGATCGAGGACGAGATCGAGGAAGAAGAAGTCGAGGAGGCCGAAGCCGAGCAGCCGCGTCGTCGCGAGGGCGGTCGTGAGCCCCGCGAGGGTAATGGCGAGCAGCGCGCACCGCGTGAAAACGGTCGCGATGCGGACGGTGAAGGCGGCAAGAAGCGCCGCCGTCGCCGCGGTCGTCGTGGTCGTGCACGTCCCGGTGAGGAAGGTGCAGCAGAGGGCGTCAACGAGGATGGCACGTTCGAGGACGCCGACACCAACGTCGAGGAAATCGACGAGGTCGAGGGCGACATCGTCGAAGTCGGCGGTGGCGAAGCGCTCGAGGGCAGCGCACCTGCCGAGCAGGCCAACGGCGTCGAGGGCGAAGGCCGTCGTCGTCGCGGTCGTCGGGGACGTCGTGGCGGTCGTCGCAACGAGCAGGGCGGGTCCGAGAATGGCCAGTCGGTAGCCGTCAGCAGCATCGACGATGCCCAGCTGATTGCTGAGGCACCCGAGCCGGAAGCGTACGAGCCGGTCGAGTCGACCTATGCCGAGCCGCCTTACGAGCCCGCGTTCGAGCAGGCCGTCGAGGAAGCCCCGGTCGCGGAAGTGGCCGAGGGCCCGAAGATGCGCCGTCGTCCGCGTGCCCGTGCGGCAGCCGCAGCGGCGAACATCGCCGAGGCGGTCGCCGATGCAGCCCCCAAGGCTCGCCGTGGTCGCAAGCCACGCGCGGTCGAGGCGGAAGCCGAGACGGTTGCACCGGAGCCAGTGGTTCTGGAGCCGATCGTTCCGGAACCCGTCGCTGCCGAACCTGCTGCGCCAAAGGCAGGCCGTCGCCGTCGCGAAGCGGTTGCAGAAGCGACGATGGACGAGGTGAGCGCAACGCCCGCCGAAACCATCAAAGCGTCGGCGCCCAAGCCCAAGCGTGCACGTCGCAAGGCGTCGGACGCGGTAGTCGAAGCCCCAGCGGTTGAAGAGGCGGTCGTCGAGGAAGCCCCTGCCAAGGCCGCCAAGCCCCGCGGTCGCCCGCGCAAGGCAGCCGTGGTCGAAGCCGGCGACGCCGCCCCGACCAGCGAACCGCTCGCCGAGCCGATCACGACCACCCCTCCCAAGGCCGAGGTCCAGCCCCAGGACGTCGCGACTTCGGACACCAACGACGACCCCGACGGCGCCCCCCGCCGCGGCTGGTGGCAGCGCACCTTCGGCTAACGCCGGACGCTAGCCTCCAAAGAAACGGGCGCGACCGAAAGGCCGCGCCCGTTTTCGTTTGTTAAGGTAAAGCTGAAACTATCGGTGACGCGCCGTGCGACAAAGCTTGTTCACCCGCGAAGGCGGGGACACAAGACACGGGGCGATGCTAGGTTTGGGTTCTAGTGCTCTTAACGAGGAACGCCTGCCCCCTCCACCCACACCACCACCCCGGCGAAGGCCGGGGCCCAATTGGAGAGGTGGCAATAACGGCACGCTGCCCCCCGTTAGCCCGGTCCCCCAATTGGACCCCGGCCTCCGCCGGGGTGGTAGCTATTAGACGACACCGTCTTGGCAGCACCGTCTCGAACGCGTCCCCACGCCACTCCAAATCAAGACCCGCCGCCCCAAACCGAACCCGTCACCCCAGCGAAAGCTGGGGTATCCCCCTGTGGCACGCGACGCCCGCCAAACGGGGAGATCCCAGCTTTCGTTGGGATGACGGTGATCGGGGGAAGCGACGCCAGCTCCTGACTACCCACACTCCACCGCACCCCTCACCGCACGACCATTGCCCCCCCGCCCCCAATCGACGATACCCCGCATTATGAAGCGCCTAGTAGCCGCCGCAGCCACCGCCCTCCTCCTCTGGACGACGCCCCTCCAGGCCCAGTCGATCCTCCGCGACGCCGAGACCGAAACAATGTTCGCGGAAATGTCGAAGCCGCTCGTCAGGGCGGCCGGGCTCTCCACCCGCGACGTGAAGGTCGTCCTCATCAACGACGAGTCGATCAACGCGTTCGTCGCCGGCGGGCAGACCGTCTACGTCCACTCAGGCCTGATCCAGGCCGCCGACAACGCCAACGAAGTCCAGGGCGTCATCGCCCACGAGCTCGGCCACATCGCCGACGGGCATGTCGTACTCGCCGATCGCGGCACCAAGCCGGCGATGGGCATGTACCTGCTGTCGATGGTCCTCGGCCTCGCCGCGATGGCCGCCGGCAGCGGCGAAGCAGGCGCCGGCATCATGGCCGCGGGCCAGCAGGCCGCGATGGGCAGCTACCTCTCGTTCAGCCGCGTCCAGGAATCCACCGCCGACGCGACCGGCGCGAAATTCCTCCGCGAAGCCAACGTCTCCGGCCGCGGCATGCTGAGCTTCTTCAAGAAATTGCAGCAGCAGGAATATCGCTACGGCACCGCCAACATCGACCCGTTCATGCAGTCGCACCCCCTCTCGGGCGAGCGCGTCGCGACGCTGACCGCCGATCTGCAAGCCTCCCCCGCCTGGGCCAACAAGCCTGACGCAGCGCTGGAGGAACGCTTCCGCCGCGTGAAGGCCAAGCTCGCCGGCTATGTCATGCCCGCCGACCAGACTCTTCAGGCCTACCCGCCCAGTAACCAGTCGATCTACGCCCACTACGCCCGTGCCTATGCGTATCACAAAGCCGGCTACCCCGAAAAAGCCGATGCCGAGGCCAACGCGCTGGTGAAGGCCGAACCGACCGATCCCTATTTCCTCGAGATCAAGGGGCAGATCCTGCTCGAGGCGGGCAAGCCGGTCGAGTCGCTCGTCCCCTTGCGCGAAGCCACGGAGGGTTCGCGCAACAACCCGCTGATCGCCACCACCTTCGGCCATGCGCTGATCGCGACCGAGAACAAGGCGAACTACCCCGAGGCGACCAAGGTCCTGCGCACCGCAGTCGGCCGCGACGACCAGAACCCGTTCGCCTGGATGCAACTCGGCACCGTCTACGAACTGACCGGCGATACCGCGCGGGCGGCCCTGGCGACGGCCGAGCGCGCCAGCATGGGCGGCGACATGCGGACCGCGTCGGCGAGCGCGCAATATGCACTCGCGAACATTCCGGCGAACACCACCGACTGGATCCGCGCGCAGGATATCGCGATGGCCGCGCAGAACGAGATGGATGACAATCCCAAGCAGTATAAGCGCCGCAAATGAGCAAATTCACATTTCCGGCGATCGCCGTCGCAGGTGCCGTCATCGGAGGCCTCGCGGTCTGGGGCTATGATCGCCAGGGCGGTGGCGTCGAGCGCGCGCAGGTCGAGTCGATCGTCCACGACTACGTGTTGGCGCACCCCGAGATCCTCCCCGAAGCGATGGAGAAACTGCGCGACCGTGAATCCGGCAAGACCGTCACCGCCAACCGCGACGCGATCGTCACCCCGTTCGGCAGCGCCTGGGCCGGCAACCCCAAGGGCGATGTCACGCTGGTCGAGTATTTCGATTACAACTGCGGCTATTGCCGTGCGAGCCTGCCGATGATCGCCAAGCTGATCGCCGCCGACCCGAAAGTCCGCGTCGTCTTCCGCGAACTCCCGATCCTGAGCGCCGAAAGCCGCATCGCCGCCCGCGCAAGCCTCGCCGCCGCGCAACAGGGCAAGTTCGCCACCTTCCACGACGCGCTCTACGCCGGTGGCCCGGTCAGCGATGCCTCGATCGCCGCCGCTGCGAGCAAGGCCGGGGTCGACACGACGCAGGCTAGCTTCACCAAAACCGCCGACGCGGAAATCGCCAAGAACATGGAGACGGCCGCCAAGCTCGGCATGACCGGCACCCCGAGTTGGGTGGTAGGTGACCGGGTCCTGTCCGGCGCGCTGCCGCTGGAGGACCTGCAGAAGGCGGTAGCGGCGGCGCGCGCGGGCTGAACCCACCCACCCACTCCGTCACCCCGGGCTTGTTCCGGGGTCCACCGTTCCGCAAACTCTCCGGCCGTTGGTTCGCGGAAGGGTGGATGCCGGAACAAGCCCGGCATGACGGAGTGGGTTCGGCGGCCCTTACTTTCCCCTCTCCCCACCCCCATCTTCCCCTCACGAAAAAGGGGTGCCAATGACCGAACCGATCCTGTCCATCGCGGGCGTCACCAAGACCTACAAGAGCGGCACCACCGCCCTCCACCCAGTCGACCTGGACATCCAGAAAGGCGAAATCTTCGCGCTCCTCGGCCCCAATGGTGCAGGCAAGACGACGCTGATCAGCATCATCTGCGGCATCGTCACGCCGTCCGCCGGCACGATCAAGGTCGCCGGCTACGACGCGATCCGCGACTATAAGCAGGCGCGCAGCCGCATCGGCCTGGTGCCGCAGGAACTCAACGTCGACATGTTCGAGACGGTGCTCGCCACCGTTACCTTCAGCCGCCGCCTGTTCGGCCGCTCGGGGCATAGCGATTACATCGAACAAGTCCTCCGCGACCTCTCACTCTGGGACAAGCGCGACGCGAAGATCCGCGAACTCTCGGGCGGCATGAAGCGCCGCGTGCTTATCGCGAAAGCGCTGAGCCACGAGCCCGAAATCCTGTTCCTCGACGAGCCCACCGCGGGCGTCGACGTGGCGCTGCGCCGCGACATGTGGAAGCTCGTCCATCGCCTGCGCGAGGGCGGCACGACGATCATCCTGACGACGCATTACATCGAGGAGGCCGAGGAAATGGCCGACCGCGTGGGCGTCATCAACAAGGGCAAGCTGCTGCTCGTCGACGACAAGGCGTCGCTGATGAAGAAGCTCGGCAAGCGCGAGTTGGACATCGCGCTCCAAGATCCGATGACGACGATCCCCGCAGAACTCGCCGACTGGGACGTGTCGCTACAGGACGACGGCAAGCGCCTTCGCTACGTGTTCGACGCGCAGGCCGATCACACCGGCATTCCCTCGTTGCTCCGCAAACTCGCCGAACTCGGCATCGGCTTCAAGGACCTCGAAACCAGCAAGTCGAGCCTCGAAGACATCTTCGTCGATCTCGTCGGAGAGCGCGCATGACCGTCCCAAAACTCCCCCGTCACCCCGGACTCGTTCCGGGGTCCACCGTGCCGCAAGTCAATGGTGCATGGGTCAAGCCCACCGGTGGATGCCGGAACGAGCCCGGCATGACGGAAGGCAAGCGCGCATGAATACCCATGGCATCTGGGCGATCTACCGCTTCGAAATGGCGCGCGCGCTGCGCACCTTGTGGCAGAGCCTCGTCACGCCGGTCCTCACGACGTCGCTGTATTTCATCGTCTTCGGCGGTGCGATCGGCAGTCGCATGCAGAATGTCGGTGGCGTCGATTACGGCAGCTTCATCGTCCCCGGCCTGATCATGCTTTCGCTGCTCACGCAGAGCATCTCGAACGCTTCGATCGGCATCTACTTTCCGAAGTTCACCGGCACGATCTACGAGCTGCTGTCGGCACCCGTCTCGGCGATGGAGATGGTGATTGGTTACGTCGGCGCAGCGACCACCAAGTCGGTGATCCTCGGGCTGATCATCCTCGTGACGGCGTCGTTCTTCGTGCCGCTGCGCATCGAGCACCCGTTCGCGATGCTCGCGTTCCTGATCCTGACGGCGGTGGCGTTCAGCCTGTTCGGGTTCATCATCGGAGTCTGGGCCAACGGGTTCGAGCAGCTGAACTTCGTGCCCGCGCTTCTGATTACCCCGCTGACGTTTCTGGGCGGCGCGTTCTACTCGATCGACATGCTGCCCCAGCCGTGGCGGACGTTCAGCCTGTTCAACCCGGTCGTGTACCTGGTGAGCGGCTTCCGCTGGAGCTTCTTCGGGCAGGGTGACGTCGCGGTCGGGGTGAGCCTAGCGGTGACGGCGGGCTTCCTGGCGGTGTGCTTGTTGGTGATCGCGTGGATCTTCAAGACCGGCTGGCGGATGAAGAACTGAAGGAAGACAGACGCACCACCCCGGCGGAGGCCGGGGCCCAATTGGTGAGGTTGCAGTAACGACGCGCTGTCTCTCGTCAGCAACGTTTCCCAATTGGACCCCGGCCTTCGCCGGGGTGGTGCGTACATGCTGCTCGGCCGTCAAACCTACCGCATTACCGGCAACGTGATGCGCGAGCCCGCGCAAACCTTCTGCGTCGCCTTCACGTAATCCCCCGGTTTCGCCCGCCCGATATTATCCACGAACGATTGCGGGTTGCGGTCGATCATCGGGAACCATGTCGACTGGATTTGCACCATGATCCGGTGCCCCGCCTTGAACACATGGTCGTGGTCGCGCAGCGGCACGTCCCACGCGACGACCCTGCCCGGCACCAGGGGTTGCGGCGCCGTATCACTCGCCAGGAACCGCCCGCGCCGCACCTCCATCGCGATCGGCAGCTGATAGCCGTTGAGCGTCTTCGCATAATCGCCCGGTTGCGCCGTGCGGCCGTCGAACGCCTCGGTATCGTCGGGCAGCACGTCGATCAGCTTCACCACGAAATCGCTGTCCGTGCCGCTAGTCGACGCCTGCAAAGTCGCCGACAACGCCCCCGTCACGGTGAGGTCCGCGGTCAGCGGCTCCGACACATACCCGAGCACATCGGGCCGGTGGTCGACGAAGCGTTGGTCGTCCGCCTCCCACCACGACCAGTCCGAGCTGGCATAGGTCGCCGACATCGGCCGCCGGCGGAACGGCACCGGGTTCGCCGGATCGGACACGTAATCACGGCATCCCTCGCCCGCGGCCGGCGCAGTGAACGACAGGCTGCCGTCCGTGTGCAGGTACAGGTTCGTCGCCTTCGCGCCCGTCGGAGGCCAGGCCGCATAGGTCTTCCAGACGTTCGAGCCCGACTGGAACATCTTCGCCGCGAAGTCCGGCCGCGCGCCCTTGCCGTGCAGCCAATAGGCGAAGAACGGCGCCTGGATCTGTTCCTGGAATTGCGTACCGCTCGCCGTGCCGAGCGGGATCGGCCCGAGGTGATCCGCCGTGCCCTGCCACCCGCCATGCCGCCACGGCCCCGCCACCATCTGCGCGAGATTGTCCGGATCGTTGCGCTTCTGCTTCGCGTAGATCTGCCACGAACCCCACGGATCCTCCTGATCCCAGAACCCGGCGACGTTCAGCGTCGGGACGGTCGTCTTGCCGAGCGAGTCCGTCCAACGCTGCGCGGTGTAGAAGCCATCGTGGTTCGGGTGATCGAGCAGCGACGTGAACATCGGCACGCGGCCCTTGAAGACGTTTCGGTCGATCGCCTCCGCCGACCCCGCCTTCAGGAAATAGTCGTACGTATCGCTCGGATAGGCAAAATCGGAATTCTTCGTCTTGTCGAGTTGCAGCGACGACACCCAGTCGGTCGCATAGCTCAGCCGCAGCGCGCCGTTGCGGTGGAGGTCGTCAGACTGCCAGTAATCGATCCATGCCGCCTGCGGGGAGACCGCCTTCAGCGCGGGATGCGGGTTCGCCAGCGCGACGGCCGCGGCGAAACCGGGATAGGACACGCCCCACATGCCGACCTTCCCGGTGTTCGCGGGGACGTTCTTCACCAGCCATCCGACGGTGTCGTAGGCGTCCGTGGCCTCGTCGACCGCTTTCGGATCGCCGGCCCCGTTGCCCTTGACATGCACTGCGGTCGAGAGCGTGAAGACGCCGTCCGACTTGAACCGCCCGCGCATTGACTGGAACACGAAGATGTAGCCGTCCTTCATCAGCGGACCGAACCGGCTGGCGTTGGGAAACGGCGCGTCCGGCACGCCGTAGGGGGTCCGCTGGAGCAGGATCGGCAGCGGCCCGGTCATCCCGCGCGACCGCATGATGACCGTCTGCAATTTCGCCCCGTCGCGCATCGGCACCATCACCTCCTCGAAGGTGAAGGGGGATTGGGACGCGGTCTGCGTGGTCTGCGTGGTCTGCGCAAACGTGGCGGCAGGCACCGCGGCGGTGATCGCGAGCGCGAGCAGGAGGGCGTGGCGCGACATGGATTTCCCTTCGTGAACCGTGCCGCGATTGGACGAACCCTGGAAGGCGAAGTCAAGCCGCGCGCCACGCTCCGGTCAGCGCCGGTCGCAATGCCAGCGAATTGAGATCGATCAGCGCGTGCAGGAGCATCGCCAGCCATAGCTCGCCGGTCATCAGATAGATCGCCGCCATCAGCGCGCCGACGAGCGTGGTCGCAATCACGCCCGCCCGTCCCTGATAGAGGTGCATCGCGCCGAACACTGCGATCGCGACGCCGAACGCGACGAACGCGTTGCCGGACACGAGCGCGACCAGCAGCGGCAGGAACAGGCGGAAGGCGAGTTCTTCGGATATGCCCGCCGCGACCGACATGGCGGCGGCGTGCGCGATCTCCGGGCGGTTGCGCGGGAGGAGCGACCCGACATTGCCGATCGTCTTGAGGATGCGCCAGTTGCGCCGCGTCGCGAGGACCGCACCGATGACCAGGCCACCGAGCGCGCTTCCGCCGATCATGCCGAGCAGTTCCGCGCGACTATCGCCGGCGAGGCTTGGCAGGAGCTTGCGGAGATCGTCGAACTCGCGGGGGACGGTGACGATGGCGTCGAGGCGCCCCAGTAGCGCGAGGCCGATGATGGCCGGCAAGACGAAGGCGATCGCGGCCTTGGCGATCCACAGGCGGTAGGTTTTCTGGCGCGAAGCAGTGTCGGGGAGGCGCTTGATGCGGCGATAACCGAGGAGGTCGCCCTTGAGGAACCAGACGAGGCTCATGAGGGTGGCGAGGAGGAGGGCGTTGGGAAGGATCATGCCGAAACTTCGCCCCTCATGCGTTCCACCGCTCGGCCTGCTTGTTCTCCCGCGAAGGCGGCAGCCCAGCCTGGGTCCCCGCCTTCGCGGGGAAACAATACTTGGTCAGTCCCCTGCCCTAGCCAAGCGCTCCACCCCGGCGCAGGCCGGGGCCCAATTGGGAAACGTCGCTAACGGAGCGATCCGCTTCATTACTCTGGACGTTCCACTTGGGCCCCGGCCTTCGCCGGGGTGGTGCTCCCCCCTCGGGTCGCTGATCAATCCGTCCGATGCTCGCCCTTGACCCAGCGCACCGTCCCCGAAGACGCGCGCATCACGACGCTCTCGGTGGTCATCTTGCCCTTCTTCCGCTTCACGCCCGCCAGCAGTGACCCATCCGTCACGCCGGTCGCCGCGAAAATGCAGTCGCCCTTCGCCAGTTCGGACAGGTCATACTGCTTGTCGAGATCGGTGATCCCCCACTTCGCCGCACGACCGCGCTCGTCGTCGTTGCGGAACAGTAGCCGGCCCTTGAACTGACCGCCGACGCAGCGCAGCGCCGCGCACGCCAGCACGCCCTCGGGCGCGCCGCCGGAGCCCATGTAGACGTCGATCGTCGTCTCGGGATCGGACGTCGCGATCACGCCGGCGACGTCGCCGTCACCGATCAGCATGATCCCGCAGCCGACCTGCCGCAGCTCGGCGATCAGCTTTTCGTGACGCGGGCGATCGAGCACGCACACGATCAGGTCGCGCGCCGGCACGCCCTTGGCCGCCGCGACCGCCATGATGTTCTCGGTCGGCGTCTTGTCGAGGTCGATGATGCCCTCGGGATAGCCCGGCCCGACCGCGATCTTGTCCATGTAGACGTCGGGCGCGTTGAGCAGCCCGCCCTCCTCGGCGATCGCGAGAACGGCGAGGCTGTTCGGCCCCGCGGTCGCGCAGATCGTCGTGCCTTCCAAAGGATCGAGCGCGATGTCGATCTTCGGGCCCTTGCCGATCGCGGAGCCGACCTTCTCGCCGATGAACAGCATCGGCGCCTCGTCGCGCTCGCCCTCGCCGATCACGACGGTGCCGTCCATGTACAGCGAGTTGAGCGCCTCGCGCATCGCCTCGACCGCGGCCGCATCCGCCGCCTTCTCGTCGCCGCGACCGACGAGCGTGGAGGCGGCGATCGCCGCCGCTTCAGTCACGCGGACCATTTCGAGGACGAGTACGCGGTCGAGAACCTGGCTGGCAGCAGCGGTCAAAGTCTATCTCCTCGGTATGTTTGGCCCCGGATAGGCAGCGCTCGCCGGGTTGTCGACCCGATCAGTCCCTAAGCAGATCATTGATCGAGGTCTTCGAACGGGTTTGTGCGTCGACCCGTTTGACGATTACGGCGCAATACAAAGCGGGCTTGCCCCCCCCGTCATTGGCGCCGCCGCCGATCGAGCCCGGCACGACCACCGCATAGGGCGGCACTTCGCCCTTGAAGACCTCGCCGGTCGCGCGGTCGATGATCTTGGTCGAGGCGCCGAGGTACACGCCCATCGACAGCACCGCGCCCTCGCCGACGCGGACGCCCTCGGCCACTTCCGCGCGCGCGCCGATGAACGCGCCGTCGCCGATGATGACGGGATCGGCCTGCAACGGCTCGAGCACGCCGCCGATGCCGGCACCGCCCGAAAGGTGCACGTTCTTGCCGATCTGCGCGCACGACCCGACCGTCGCCCAGGCGTCGACCATCGTGCCCTCGCCGACATACGCGCCGATGTTGACGAAGCTCGGCATCAGGATCGCGCCCTTGGCGATGAAGCTGCCGCGCCGCGCGACCGCACCCGGAACGACGCGGATACCCGCCGCGCGGAACTCCGCATCGCCCCAGCCCGCGAACTTCGACGGCACCTTGTCGAACGCCGGCGCCCCCGCCGAACCGCCGTCGATCACGACATTGTCGTTGAGCCGGAACGAGAGCAGCACGGCCTTCTTCAGCCACTGATTGACCTGCCAGCCGTCAGCCGTCGGCTCGGCGACGCGCGCGGTGCCCGCATCAAGCATCGCCAGTGCGGACTCGACGGCATCGCGAATCTCACCCTTGGTATCGAGGCCGAGGTTCGCGCGGTCGTCCCAAGCGGCGTCGATGATGGTCTGCAAGGTCATGATGTCTCCAGGATGGTTTCGAGCCACGGCGCAAGCACCGGCACGGTAAAATCGATGTGGTCGCGCGCGCCGCCGGGCGACTGCTCGGAGCCGTTGTCGACCCACACGGTCGTCATCCCGATCGCCTTGGCCGGCGCAAGATTGCGCGTCATGTCGTCGACGAACAGCGACTCCCGCGGGTCGATATCGAACGCCGCACAGAAGCCCGCATAGGCCGACGCATGCGGCTTCGGCATCAGGTCCATCGCATGGATGTCGTGGATCGCCTCGAAACTCTCGCCCAGCCCGAGCCGGTCGAGGATCTTCAGCGCATAGGGCTTGTCGCCATTGGTGAAGACCAGCTTGCGCCCCGGCAGCTTGGCGAGCGCCGCCACTAGGGGGGCGTCATGCTCCAGCACGTCCATCTCGATGTCGTGGACATGCTCCAGAAACGCGTGCGGATCGACGTGATGCTCGGTCATCAACCCCGACAGCGTCGTGCCGTGGTTGTGGAAATACCCCTTCTGCACGCGCCGCGCCTCATCATGGTCGAGGCCGAGCAGATCCTGGATGAACCCGGTCATCCGCTGATCGACCTGCGCGAACAGGTCCGCGCTCGCCGGGTACAGCGTGTTGTCGAGATCGAAGATCCAGTTGCGGACGTGATTTAGGCGGTCAAGCATCGGCCGGAACCTCTAGGGAGCGCGAGGCGTGGCGACAAGCCGGCTGACGCTTGCTCAAGTGGACGAAAGTACCGCAATCCAAATCAAGGGTGGATAAGCTACCGTTCGGTACCTATCTCTGGTGCATGACACGTTATTCCCTGCTCGATCTGGTCCCCGTCGTCGAAGGCGGCACCATCTCCCAATCGCTCGCCAATGCGGCTGATCTCGCGCGCCATGCCGAGAGCGTCGGATTCCAGCGCTATTGGGTCGCCGAACATCACGGCATGACCGGCATCGCGTCCGCCGCGACCGCGGTCGTGATCGCGCACGTCGCCGCAGCCACGAAGACGATCCGCGTCGGCTCGGGCGGCATCATGCTCCCCAACCACGCGCCGCTGGTGATCGCCGAGCAGTTCGGCACGCTCGACGCGCTGTTCCCCGGCCGCATCGATCTCGGCCTCGGCCGCGCCCCCGGTTCCGACCAGCGCGTCGCGCGCGCGATGCGCCGCACGCTCGAAACCGACGCCAACGCCTTCCCGCATGACGTCATGGAGCTCCAAAGCTACTTCGCCAACGACGGCCAGACCGGTATCGTCGCCACGCCGGGTGCCGGCGCTGACGTCGAGATGTGGATCCTCGGCTCCAGCACGTTCGGCGCGCAGTTGGCGGCCGCGCTCGGCCTGCCCTACGCGTTCGCCTCGCATTTCGCCCCCGACGCGCTCGATGCAGCGCTCGCGATCTACCGCCGCGATTTCCGCCCGTCCGCGCGGCTTGCCAAGCCGCACGCGATGGCCGGGTTCAACGTGTTCGCGGCTGAAACGGACGCCGAAGCCGAACTGCTCGCCAGTTCGCAGCAACAGTCGTTCGTGGCGCTCCGCACCGGCAACCCGGGCAAGATGAAGCCGCCCCTCGCCGGCTATCGCGAATCGCTCGGCGCGCAGGGGAACCAGATCCTCGACCACGTGCTGCAATGCTCGGCGGTCGGCAGCCCGGCCAAGGTCGCCCGCGGGATCGCGGCGTTTATCGAACGCACCGGGGTGGACGAGGTGATGGTGACCAGCGCGATCTACGACCATGAGGCGCGCAAGAGGAGTTTGTCGATCACCGCAGACGTGATGCAGGATCTGAAGATCGCGGCCTAGATCTAACGCTTCCCTCCGTCATCCTGACGAACGTCAGGACCCAGAGCCAAAAGCGCCGCCGCCCGTAACCCTGGGTCCTGACGTTCGTCAGGATGACGGGAAGCGGGAGACCTATTCCCCCGCCCATTCCCTCAACAACGTATATGCGATCGCATAGGGCGGCGGCGGCAGGAACGGTCCCTCTTCCCCCTGCAACACCGCGCGCACCATCTCCCGCGGCACCCACATTGCATCCTCCAGCTCGTTCACATCGAGCGTGATCGCGTCGTCCTCGGCCTCGGCGACGCACGCGACCATCAGCGAAGACGGAAACGGCCAGGGCTGGCTCGCGACATACCGCACCTTGCCGACCCGCACGCCCGACTCCTCGAGGATCTCGCGCGCGACCGCCTCCTCGATCGACTCTGCCGGCTCCACGAACCCAGCCAAGGCGGAATAGCGCCCCGGCGGCCACCCCTTGCCGCGCCCGAGCAGCGCGCGTCCGTCATGCTCGGCGATCATGATCACCACCGGATCGACTCGCGGGAAATGCTCGGTCGCGCAGTTCGGACATTTCCGCGCCCACCCGGCACGAAACACTGCGGTCGGCGATCCGCATTTCGCGCAGAACCCATGGCGCACGTGCCAGTCGATGACACTGCGTGCGCCAGCATAGGTCGCAGCCTCGCCCTGCGCGAGCGCCGCCAGCACCGCCATCAGCGCAGGCGAGCGCATCGCCGGCGCATTGTCGACCCGCATCCCGTTCAGCAACGCCGCGAAATGCGGCCGCCCGCTCTCGTCGAGCCCAAGCAGGATCGGCTCGGCATCGTCCGGCATGTCCGCCATCGACGTCCACGCGAGACGCCCGTCGTCGGTCGTGCCCGGCAGCAGCCCGTCGAGCACCAGCAACCGTGCGCGCCAATCACGCTGCGCCGCCGCCAGCCCTTCCGGATCGTGGCGCAGCGCATCGGAGCGATCGAGCGTCCCACCCGTGAATCCAGGTGCTTCCATCACGCTCATCGGCGCAACCTCGCGGCGTCCTGCATCAGCGCCGCGACCACTTGCTCGCGCAGCGGAATGCGGTCCGCCGGGAAGTAATTGACCATCACGCTGCCGCGCGAATGCTTCAGCGGATCGACCCACGCGATCGTCCCCGCCGCGCCGCCCCACGCATAGGTGCCCTTGCCCGGCCCGTTCGGCGTCGTCGCGAGCACCACGGAACCGCCCGCGCCGAAGCCCATGTTGCTCCCCTTCGTGCCGCCGGTACCGCCGCTCACGCCACCATAGGTCACGCCCGCCGGCAGCAGGTTCGACGTCGCGATCGCGATCGTCTCGGGCTTCATCACGCGCACACCATCGAGCGTGCCGCCGTCCTGGATCATGTGCAGGAACCGGTCGTAATCGCGCGCCGACATCACCAGGCCCGCACCCCCATAGGGAAAGCTCGGCTTCTGGAGGAAGACCGAGTTCGCCGCCGGATCGAGCGGGGTCCGCGTGTCGCCGACGAATGCGTAGTTGGTCGCAAGCCGCCCGACCTCGCCCTGCGGTACCTGCCAGAAGCTCGACTTCATCCTGAGCGGATCGAACAACCGCGTCTGCACGAACCGCTCGAAGCTCATACCGCTCGCGACCTCGATCACCCGCCCCATCACGTCGAGCCCGATCGAATAGCTCCATTTGGTGCCCGGATCGGCGATCAGCGGCAGCGTCGCGACGCGGTTGGCGAACTCCTCGAGCGACTTCGGCCGAACGGGCCGCATCTTCTCTTCCATCGCCGCGCTGACCGACAGCGGCAGGATGCCGAGCCGCTCATATTCCTTGAGCAGCGGCCCCTTGGTGACGATCGTGTAGCCGAGCCCGGCGGTATGCGTCAGCAGGTTGCGGATCATGATCGGCCGCGTCGCCGGGCGCGTGGCGAGCGAGGTGTCGGGGCTGGTCGCCACCTTCATGTCCTTGAACGCCGGGATGTATTTGCTGACCGGATCGTCAAGGTTGAGCTTGCCGTCCTCGACCAGCATCATCGCCGCCATGCCGGTGATAGGCTTGGACATCGAATAGACGCGCCACAGCGAGTCGGGGCCGGCCGCCGGCGCGTTCGGGTCATCACTGATCTTGCCCGCCGATGGGAACAGAGTCGGACCGTCGCCGACCCCGAACGCACCGACGATCCCCGGCATCTTGTCCTGCGCGACATAGCCATCGAACAGCGCGGTCATGGCAGGCAGCAGCGCCTTGACCGGAATCGTCATCCGCGGCGCCGGCCGAGCCTGCGGGCTTATCTGAGGTCGGGGCTGCGCCTGCTGGGCATAGGCCGTAGCGGCGGCCAGCGCGACGAGGCCCCCCGTCGAAATCCAGTGCACCAGTTTCATGCAGATCTCCGTATGGCCCAGTTCCGAATGGCTTTCCCGGCCTTGGCAAAAACGGTCGGCAGCCCGGCGGTATCCAGGTCGTCGATCGGCCACCATTCGCTTGCCGTCGGAACGCGGGTTTGATGCGCCTCGACAGTCGCCACCGCAAGCGTCAGTTGCAGATCGAAATGCGTAAATCCGTGTGCGACGGTAACGTCCAGCATCCGCCACTCCACTTGCGCCGGCGCGTCTTCGAACCCAGGCATTGCCTCGCCCCAAGCCCCGGTCGGAAACGCCCGCATCCCGCCCAGCAAACCCGTATCCGGCCGCCGCACCAGCAACACCTGCCCCGCGCGCTCCAGCCAGAAGATCGTCCCGTAGCGCTGAGGCTTGACTGCCTTCTTCGCCTTCACCGGCAACCGCTCGGGCGCGCCTTGTGTGAAGCCCTCGCAAAACTCGCGGATCGGACACAGCAGGCACTTCGGCGCGCGAGTCGTGCAGGTCCCCGACCCCAGATCCATCATCGCCTGCGCAAAGTCGCCCGCGCGGAGGTCGGGCGTGATCGAATCCGCCGCCACCCGAATCGCCGATCGCGCACCCGGCAAAGGCGTCTGAATCGCAAACACCCGTGCGACGACTCGCTCGACATTGGCATCGACCACCACCGCGCGCTCCCCGAACGCGATCGCCGCCACCGCCGCGGCGGTATAAGCGCCCAGCCCCGGCAGCGCGCGCAGTTCGGCCTCGGTCCGCGGAAACACGCCCCCATGCTCCGCGACCACAGCCTTCGCCGCCTTCACCAGATTGCGCGCCCGCGCATAGTATCCGAGCCCCGCCCAGGCCGCCATCACATCCGCATCGTCCGCCGCGGCCAGACTTGCGAAATCCGGCCACCGCGCGGTCCACGCCAGGAACCGCGGCGTCACCGCGGCCACCGTCGTCTGCTGCAACATCACCTCGGACAGCCACACCCGGTACGGATCGACCGCCTCGCCCGGCTTCGCGCGCCACGGCAGGTCGCGACGATGCGCGTCATACCAGTCGAGCAGGGCCCCGGAGACCGAAGAGCGCTTGGCGTTCACGCGTCGCCTATGGCATGGGTTCGCGGATGAGCAAGCCGCCTGGCCCTTCCCCCAAACCGCCCGCGCCACGCCGGGTGAAAGGCAAGACCGATCCCGACGCGCCGCGCGAGAATCGCTCGCGCGCGGTCGCCGAGCTGCTGCCCGCGATCGGCGGCGCGGCGTTCCGGCGATTCGGCTTCGTCCAGTCGTCGATCGTCAGCCGCTGGCCCGAGATCGTCGGCGCGAAACTGGCCGGCGCGAGCATCCCCGAATCGATCCGCTTCCCGGTCGGCAAGAAGCAGGACGGCGTCCTCACGCTCACCGTCCGCGGCGCGCACGCCCCGATGATGCAGCACATCGCGCCCGAGATCATCGAGCGCGTCAACCGCTTCTTCGGCTACGCAGCCATCGTGAAGGTCGCGATCCGCCAGGGCGAGGTCGCCGCGCCCGTCCCACGCAAGGCGCCGCCTTCGATCCGCCCAGTCCCCGTCGATCTCGGTATGAGCCTGAAGGGCATCGCCGATCCCGAACTGCGCGCCGTCCTCGAATCCCTCGCCGCCGGCGTCGCCTCGACGCACGGCCTTCCCAGGATCACCTGATGCGCGTCCTCTTTGCTTTCCTCGCTCTGTGCCTGCTCACCGGTGCCGCGCCAAAGCGCGACTGGTCGCAGACCGCGCGGATCCTCCCGTCGGGCGCGTATCTGATCGGCAACCCCGCCGCGCACGTGAAGCTGGTCGAATATGCCAGCTACACCTGCTCGCACTGCGCCGACTTCTCGGTAAAGTCCGAACCCGTGCTGAAGCGCCAGATGATCGCATCCGGCTCAACCAGCCTCGAATTTCGCCACTTCATCCGCGACCGGCTCGACCTGTCGGCGGCGATCCTCGCGCGCTGCACCGGCCCCAAGGGATTTTCCGCGACATCGTCCGCGATCTTCGCCGCACAGCCGCAATGGCTAGAGCGCGGGATCGAGTACCAGCAGGGTAACGCCGCGCGGCTCGCGATGTACCCGCCCTCGGCACAGATCCGCGCCAACGCCGACGGCTCCGGCCTGACCGCGATGGTCAAGGCGCGCGGGCTCTCGGATGCGGCGATCAACGCGTGCTTCGCCAACCAGCCCGAGATCGACCGCATCGTCAAACTGACCGCCGACGCGCCTAAGGAAATCGATTCCACCCCGACCTTCTACCTCAACGGCAAGATCGTGCCCCATGTCGGTTGGGAACAGCTCGAACCCGCGCTCCGCAAGGCCGGCGCCCGTTAATTCACGTGATCCACTGGAGTAACCCGATGAAGTTCGCAATCGCCCTCGCCGTCCTGCCGCTCGCGCTCACCGCCTGCTCGAAGAACGATTCCACCGGCAACGTCGACGCGCCTGCCGCGGCACCCGTCGCAGCCGCCGCCGCGCCCGCCGGCCAGAACTGGACCGAGACGGTCGTGAAGACCCCCGAGGGCTATCTGATGGGCAACCCGAACGCGGCCATCAAACTGGTGGAATACGGTGCGCGCTCGTGCCCGACCTGCGGCTCGTTCGCCCGCGAAGCGTACAAGCCGTTGACCGAGAAGTACGTCTCGACGGGCAAGGTAAGCTTCGAATTCCGCGACTTCCTGGTCCACGGCGCACCCGACGTGGCGCTGACCCTGCTCGGCCAGTGCGGTGGCGTCGCGCCGTTCTTCCCGATCCTCGAGCAGATGTACGGCAACCAGATCGCGTTCCTCGACAAGCTCCAGGCGATGACGCCCGCGCAGCAGCAGGGGCTGGCCAATCAGCCGCCGACGGTGGTCGCGACCAAGCTCGCCGAACAGATGGGCGCGATCGATTTCGTCAAGCAGCGCGGGATCCCGGAGGCCAAGGCGCGCGCGTGCCTCGCCGATCAGAAGCAGCTCGAGGTGATGGCCAAGCCGACCGAGAACGCGATGCAGGCTGGCACCGTCACGGGCACGCCGACCTTCCTTTTGAACGACAAGAAGCTCGACCAGGTCGTCAGCTGGGATCAGATGGAGAAGGCGCTGAAGGCGGCCGGGGCTTAAGCTACGCCGTTAAACGCTGCACTAGCTCTGCTCAGGACGAAGGCTCACTCCACTGCCGTTCGTCCTGAGTAGCCGTCGAGTAGCTGCAACGCGGCGTATCGAGACGGCGTATCGAAGGACAGGTTGGCGGGCGGAACCCTGCTTCGATACGAGCCCTCGATACGCTTCTGAGGGGACTACTCGGTCTCTACTCAGCACGAACGGGTGAGAGGAAGGGCCAGATGTGGTGGGCGTGTCGAAGGCGGGCTGCCCCTTCCTTGTTCTCCCGCGAAGGCGGGAGTCCAGTCGGGGTCCCCGCCTTCGCGGGGACACAAGGTTGCAGCCGCGATAGGATCCAACTTTAGTCGTCGGGGGCGCACGAATGCAGATCAAGCGCCTCCGCATCACCGGCTTCAAGAGCTTCGTCGACCCCGCCGACCTCCGCATCGAACCCGGCCTGACCGGCGTCGTCGGCCCCAATGGCTGCGGCAAGTCCAACCTCCTCGAAGCGCTCCGCTGGACGATGGGCGAGGCCAGCGCCAAGTCGCTGCGCGGCGCCGGCATGGAAGACGTCATCTTCGCAGGCACCGCGACCCGCCCGCCGCGCGAATTCGCCGAAGTCTCGATCCTCGCCGAAATAGCCGGCGACGAGCGCGAAATCGTCCGCCGGATCGAGCGCGGCGCCGGGTCCGCCTACCGGATCGACGGCCGCGACGTCCGCGCGAAGGACGTCGGCCTGCTCTTCGCCGACGCCGCCACCGGCGCCCACAGCCCCGCGCTCGTCAGCCAAGGCAAGATCGGCGCCGTCATCGCCGCCAAGCCCGCCGACCGCCGCGCGATGCTGGAGGAAGCCGCCGGGATCGCCGGGCTGCACGTGCGCCGCAAAGACGCCGAGGGCAAACTCCGCGCCACCGAAGCCAACCTCGCCAAGCTCGACGAGATCATCTCGGACCAGGACGCACGCGCCGCCACGCTGAAACGCCAGGCCCGCGCCGCCGAACGCTATCGCCTGATCTCCGCCCAGATCCGCGTCGCCGAAGCCCGCACGCTTTTCGCCCGCTGGCGCGAAGCCGCCGCCGCATCCGACGCCGCCAAGGCCGAAGCCACCGCCGCCGAAGCCCGCGTCCGCGCCAGCACCGACGCCGAACGCGCAGCCGCCGCAGATCAGCACCGCGCGGTCGAAGCCGTCTCCGCCGCCCGCACCACAGCCCTCGCCGCCCGCGACCGCGTCGGCGATCTCGCCCACCGCCTCGCCTCGCTGAAAACCGAAAAGGCCGGCGTCGAACGCAGGATCGCCGACCTTGCCGACGCGCGCACCCGCATCGCCGACGACCGCGCCCGCGAAGGATCGCTCGCCAGCGACGCCGCCGCCGCGCTCGCCCGCCTCGCCGACGAGGCCAAGGCGCTCGACACCGCGATCGTCGACGCCACCGCCGCAATCCCCGATCTCGACGCCGCGCTCGCCGACACCGAACGCAAAGCCCGAGACGCCGAGGTCTCACTCGCCCAGGCGCTCGCCACCCAGGCCCGCGACGCCGCCGAAGTCCGCGTCGCCAGCGCAGCCCTCGCCGCCGCCCGCACCCGCGCCGACCGCGCCGATCGCGACGCCGCCCAGATCGCCGCTGCCCTCCGTTCCCTCGGCGACCCCGCCCCGCTGAACGCCGAGCGAGAAACTGCCGCCGAAGCCCGGCGCACCGCAACCGCTGCCGCCGAGTCCGCCCGCCAGGCCATCGCCCGCGCAGACACCGACGAAGCCGCCGCGACCGGCGCACGGGACGCCGCCGAAACCACCCGCGCCACCGCCCGCGCGGACCTCGCCGCGATCGACAGCGAAGTGGCCGCGCTCACCAAAGCCACGCAAAGTTCAGGCCGCAACCGACTGCTCGACCACGTCTCGGCCAGCACAGGCTATGAACGCGCGCTGGCGGCAGCACTCGGCGACGATTTCGACACCAGCCTCGACGCATGGACCGGCGGCGAGCCCCGCGACGAAGACCCCAAAGCGCCCGCCGACGCCGAACCGCTGGCAAAGCATGTCGACGCGCCCCCCGCCCTCGCCCGCAGGCTCGAACAGGTATTCGTCGTCGACACCGACACCAACCAATATCTCGCCGTCGGCCAGCGCATCGTTACCCGGGACGGCCGACTCCGCCGCTGGGACGGGTTCACCGCAACCGGCACCGGCGCGGCCGCCGCCGAACGCCTCGTCCGCCGCAACCGCCTCGCTGCGCTCCAGGCCGCACGCCCCGCAGCGGCCACCGCTCTCGAAAAAGCCGAACACGCGCGCGCCGCAATCGACCATCACATCGCCGAAGCCCGCCGCCAGTCGCAAACCGCCCGCGCCGCCCTGCAACGCGCGGAAACCACCGCGCGCGACGCCACCCGCAACGAAGACCGCGCCACATCAGCGCTAGAACGCCTCGCCACCCAACGCACCGACCTCGACGTCCGCGCGCACCGCATTGCCGACGACGTCGCCGAAGCGCACGCCGAACGCTCCCGCGCCGAGGCCGCGATGGCCGCCGTCCCGGACGGCACCGCCAACGCCCGCCAGGTCGCCGCGCTGCAATACGACGCCGAACGCAGCCGCGCCGCGGTCGCGCAGGCCCGCGCCGATCGCACCACGCTAGACCGCAGCATCGCCACCCACCGCGAACGCCTTGCCGCCGCCCAAGCGGACACCCGAAGCTGGCGCGCGCGCGCCGGGGAGGCCGCCAAGCGCATCGCCGCCATGGACACGCGGGAAACGACCCTAGGCGTCGACCTCGCCGCCATCGCTGATCGCCCCGCGACGCTCGAAGTGGAAATCGCCACGCTGGACGGCGAACACCAGGAAGCCCGCGCCACCGCCGACACCCTGCTCGCTACCGAGCGCGCTGCAGAAACCGCCGCCCGCACCGCCGACGACGCCCACCGCACCGCCACCGAAGCCCTTTCCCAAGCCCGCGAAGCCCGCGCCGGTGCGATCGCCCGCGTCGAAAACCACGAAGCCCGCCGCCTCGATCTCGGCCGCCTCTCTGGCGAGCGCTTCCAATGCCCCGCCCCCGTCCTCCCCGAACGTCTCGGCTTCGCAGTCGCCGACGTCCGCGCGCCAGCCGAGGAGTCCGCCACCCATGACCGCCTGACCACCGACCGCGAACGTATTGGCCCGGTCAACCTCGTCGCCGAAACCGAACTCGCCGAACTCGAAGATTCCGCGCGGGGCAACGCCGTCGAACGCGAAGAACTAGGCCAGGCGGTCAACCGCCTCCGCGGCTCGATCGGCACGCTCAATCGTGCAGGCCGCCAGCGCCTGCTCGCCGCGTTCGAGGCGGTGAACGGCCATTTCCAGCGCCTCTTCACCACCCTCTTCGACGGCGGCGCCGCGCATCTCGAACTGATCGACTCCGACGACCCGCTCGAAGCCGGACTCGAGATCATGGCGCAACCGCCCGGCAAGCGCCTGCAATCGCTCACACTGCTCTCAGGCGGCGAGCAAGCGCTCACCGCGGTCGCGCTGATCTTCGGCCTGTTCCTGACCAACCCCGCGCCGATCTGCGTCCTCGACGAGGTCGACGCGCCGCTCGACGACGCCAATATCGAACGCTTCTGCGACCTGCTCGACCGCATGTCGCGCGACACCGACACCCGCTACCTCGTCGTCACGCACAACGCCGTCACGATGAGCCGGATGCACCGCCTGTTCGGCGTGACGATGATCGAACGCGGCGTCAGCCGGCTCGTCTCGGTCGACCTGCAGGCTGCGACGGGGCTGTTGGCGGCTGAATGATACAGATCGATTTTTCCGCATTATTTTGCCGGAACGCTCGGTAGATTTGCGGTATACCGCGCGGATGTTCCTCGACGAATCCAGCATCTGGCCGCGCAAGGAAGACCTTCCCCCACGCAAGCCTGTGTTCCGCCACGAAAAGGCGTTGAGTCGCATTCTGCTGTTCTACGCGCTGGTCCTGCTGCTGCTTCCCGTCAGCCTCGGCGGGTTCGTCGACCTTTTCCGCTATATCTTCGACTGACGCCCATCGTTAGGATCGTTGATATCGATCAATCGACACTTGCGATTCCGGAACGTAAGACGAACGGATGGCCCAGCTCGATACCCGTGAAAAGCTCGAGATTCTGGCAGATGCAGCCAAATACGATGCGTCCTGCGCGTCGTCGGGGACGACCAAGCGCAATTCGAAGGACGGCAAGGGGCTCGGCTCGACCGAAGGCATGGGCATCTGCCACGCCTATGCGCCCGATGGCCGCTGCATCTCGCTGCTGAAGATCCTGCTGACCAACAGCTGCATCTTCGACTGCCATTACTGCATCAACCGCAAGAGCTCGAACGTCCGCCGCGCCCGCTTTACGGCGAAGGAAGTCGCCGATCTCACCATTGCCTTCTACAAGCGCAACTATATCGAGGGCTTGTTCCTCTCGTCAGGCATCATCGCGTCGTCGAACTACACGATGGAGCAGATGGTCGAAGTCGCGCGGTCGTTGCGAGAGGATCATCATTTCCGGGGGTATATTCACCTCAAGACGATCCCCGACGCCGATCCCGAACTTGTCCACCAGGCGGGGCTGTATGCGGATCGCGTCTCCATCAACGTCGAGCTGCCGACGGCCAACGGGCTGAAGCGGCTCGCGCCTGAAAAGGATGGCGTCCGCATCGAGACTGCGATGGCTGAGGTGAAGGCGTCGATCATCGACGGCAAGGACGCCAAGGCAAAGTACAAGTCCGCGCCCAAGTTCGCCCCAGCCGGGCAGTCGACGCAGATGATCGTCGGGGCGGACGCCGCGACGGACGGCGACATCGTGCGGAAGGCGTCGACCCTATACGATCGGTTCGGCCTGCGGCGCGTCTATTATTCGGCGTTCAGCCCGATCCCGGATGCGAGCGCCGTGCTCCCGCTGCAACGCCCGCCGCTGATGCGCGAGCACCGGCTGTACCAGTCGGACTGGCTGATGCGCTTCTACGAGTTCCAGCCGCACGAGGTGGTGGCGGCCGCCGACGATGCGACCGGCATGCTCCCGCTCGATATCGATCCGAAGCTCGCATGGGCGTTGAAATTCCGCGGATCGTTCCCCGTCGACGTGAACCGTGCCCCCCGCGAGATGCTTCTGCGCGTGCCCGGGCTCGGCGTGAAGGCCGTCAACGGCATCCTCACCAGCCGCCGCTGGCGTCGCCTGCACCTCGCCGACGTCGCGCGGCTGACGGTATCGGTCGCCAAGATCCGCCCGTTCATCATCGCCGAGGATTGGCGTCCTGTCGTCCTGTCCGACCGCGCCGAACTCCGCCCGATCGTCGCGCCAAAACCCAAGCAGATGGAAATGTTCGCGTGACCTCGGCCAAGACATGCGCGTCGTAACCCTTTCCGAACCTGACGATTTCGACGGCTGGCGTGATGCCGCGCGCGGACTGATCGCCGAGGAGGTGCCGCCCGACGACGTAGTGTGGCAGGTCGGTGACGAACCAGTCGATCTGTTCGCAATCGTTGCGGACCCGGCACCCGTGCCAACCCCCGGTGCGTTCTCCGTACCACGCGCGTTCCTCGATCTCGCCCGCAGCGCGATTCTCGGCAGTGATCCCGAACGATTCGCGCTGCTTTACACGCTGCTCTTCCGCCTCCGTCGCGAGCCCAAACTGATCGAGGATCGCGCCGATCCGCTCGTCCGACGGCTCGACCGGATTGCCAAGGATGTCCGCCGCGATATCCACAAGATGCGCGCCTTCCTGCGTTTCCGTGAGCTCGACGAGGAAGGTGGAACACGGTTCGTCGCGTGGTTCGAGCCCGATCACCACATCGTCCGCGCCAACGCCGCGTTCTTCGTGAACCGTTTCGCCAGCATGCGCTGGTCGATCCTCACGCCCGAGGTTTCGATTCACTGGGACGGCAAGGCGCTGAGCGAAGGCCCCGGCGCGAGCAAGGCGGACGCACCCGACGGCGACCCCACCGAGGAGGTCTGGAAGACCTATTACGCCAGCATCTTCAATCCAGCGCGTGTGAAAATTGGTGCGATGCTGAAGGAGATGCCCAAGAAATACTGGAAAAACATGCCTGAGACGGCACTGGTACCGGGCTTGCTCGCAGCAGCGCAGGCGAGGGAAAGCGGGATGATCCAGAAAGCGCGCGACACGGTCGGTGGCAATAGCCTGATCGCATGGGAGGCTTTGCGTGACGAGGCGGCGGGGTGCACGCGGTGTCCGCTCTACAAGCCTGCGACGCAGACCGTGTTCGGCGAAGGTCCGGTCGATGCGCCGCTGATGTTCGTCGGCGAGCAACCAGGCGACCAGGAGGATCTTGCCGGGCGACCGTTCGTCGGGCCCGCGGGCCAGATGTTCGACAAGGCGATGGCCGAAGCCGGCGTCGATCGCTCGCGCGCCTACGTCACCAACGCGGTCAAGCATTTCAAGTTCGAGCAGCGCGGCAAGCGGCGTATCCATGCCAAGCCGGGCGCGGGCGAGATCGATGCGTGTCGCTGGTGGATCGAGCAGGAGCAGATGCTGATCAAGCCGAAGGTGACGGTAGCGCTGGGCGCGACGGCGGCGCGATCGTTGTTCGGGAAGGTCATGACGATCGGGCGAGAGCGCGGGCGCGCGTTGCAGTTGCCGGATGGTGGCGAGGCCTGGATTACGGTGCACCCGAGCTATCTGCTGCGGTTGCCGGATCCCGTGCAGGCGGGGGAGGAATATGCGCGGTTCGTGGAGGATTTGAGGGTAGTCGGCGGCCGGATCGGATGAAGGTCGGCGTCGCCGCTTCCCTCCCTCCCTCCGTCCGTCATCCTGACGAAAGTCAGGACCCAGGGTTACAGGGGATAGCGGTCGTGGCTCTGGGTCCTGACTTTCGTCAGGATGACGAGCGTCTCAGCCGAGTCTCCTCCTTACCCCGTTACATGCTGTTCGGTTCCGGTCCCAAGCGGCCCGCCGGATCGTCGAGCGCCTCGATCGCGGCCGTGTCTTCGTCGTCCAGCGTAAGGTTTAGTGCCGCGAAATTGTCCGCGAGATGCTCGGCATCCGAGGCCTTCGGGATGACCGAGAAGCCGTTCGCCAGATGCCACGCCAGGATGACCTGCGCCGGAGTCCGCCCGTGCTTGTCGGCAATCCGGACGATCGCCTCGTCCTGCAACAGCGTTTTGCCCTGCCCCAGCGGGCTCCAGCTCTGCGTCACGATACCGTGCGCCACATG
Source organism: Sphingomonas fucosidasi (assembly GCF_036663855.1). Lineage (NCBI taxonomy): Bacteria > Pseudomonadati > Pseudomonadota > Alphaproteobacteria > Sphingomonadales > Sphingomonadaceae > Sphingomonas > Sphingomonas fucosidasi. The sequence goes on from NZ_JAXOJR010000002.1 coordinate 546,677, forward strand.
ATACGCACGCTGCTCGCGCTGCTGGAAGTTCGGGTGGAGTTCAATCTGATTGACCGCCGGGGTCACGCCGGTGGCGGCGACGATCGCGTCGATATGCTCGGGAAGGAAGTTCGACACGCCGATCGACTTGGCCTTACCCGCATCGCGCAAGGCGATCATCGCCTTCCAAGCTTCGACATACTTGTCCTGTTTCGGCACCGGCCAGTGCATGAGGTACAGGTCGACCGACTCGACGCCGAGCATGGCGAGACTCTCGTCCATCGCCGCTTCGGCATCGCCCTGCCGATCGTTCCACAGCTTAGTGGTCAGGAACGCGTCCGAGCCTTTGTAGCCGTCGCCGACGCCGCGCTCGTTCTCATAGATCGCGGCGGTGTCGACCAGACGGAAGCCGATATCGAGTCCGGCGCGGACGATCGCCGCCGCCTGGCTATCGGGGATCTGCCACGTGCCCATGCCGAGCTGGGGCATGGTGCGGCCGTCGTTGAGTGTAATATCTGTCATGCCGCAAACAGCGCACGACACGGCCGGCGGTTCCGATTGCCTCTTCCCTTCGCCGCCCGGTTCGCGCAATCGACCGATCCATGTTCGAAAAGATCCTGGCCGTGCTGGCCACCTTCACGATCGGCGTCATCTCGTCCGGTGGCTATGTCGGCATCGCCTTGCTCATGGCGATCGAAAGCGCGTGCATCCCGCTGCCCTCCGAAATCATCATGCCGTTTGCGGGCTACCTCGTCTCGACCGGGCGATTCGACCTGTATCTCGCCGCCACCGCAGGCGCGATCGGGTGCAATCTCGGCTCGATCGTCGCCTATGAGGTCGGCAAGCGCGGCGGTCGACCGATGGCCGAACGCTGGGGCCGCTTCGTCCTGATCGGGCCGGGCGAGCTCGATGCGGCCGACCGGTTCTTCGCGCGCTGGGGCTCGATGGCCGTGCTGGTCGGCCGCCTGCTGCCGGTGATCCGCTCGTTCATCGCCTTCCCCGCGGGCGTCGCGCGGATGAAGCTGGTGCCGTTCCACCTCTACACCTTCATCGGATCGTGGCCGTGGTGCTTCGGATTGGCGTGGGTCGGCATGAAGCTCGGCGACAAATGGGACAGCGATCCGCGCGTGAAGGCCGCGTTCCACAGCGCCGACCTGCTGATCGGCATCGTCCTGATCGCGCTGGTCGCCTTCTACATCTGGCACCGCGTCCGCGGGCTGAAGCGTCACCCTTAAACCTCTCGGGGATATTTCAGGCGCTTTGCCAGCGCGCGGAAGTCGTCTTGGCGCTTAGGAACGAGGAGCCTGACGCGGCGCTGATACGCCGCGACGATCTCCGGGCTAGCGCAGGCTGGTGAGCCGCTGTCGAACGATGGCGCGGGTCATATTCCAGGCCGCGCTGGACGGCGCGAGCGTGCGCCTCACTTGGGATCATCGCGTCCGGCGTCAGCGGTATTCTAAGCGAGACGAGCCGTCATGTGCGATTGGCGTCACTCACGGTAAGGACGCCCCAGCTATCGCTCGAGTGACGGATGAACAGGATCAGGAGGCCGGTTTCGCTACCCGTCATTCTAGCGAAAGCTAGGCTCTCGTCGTGTAGGTCCTGTTTCGCTTCGAAGGAAGTTTAGGGAAGAACCGGGACTTCCGCCGCGCGCGTCTTGTTCTCCAGGCGGGATTCTCTCACTCGCTGGCCGAAGCAGCCAGTGGCCCCGCCCGCGCCGACGGCCGAACAGCTGCCGATCGTATTGACGCCCGAGCCCGCGTCCATCGTCCCCTGAGCCCTGGTCGCCCAGCTGGCGTTTTCGGGGGTCACGACGAACTCGCGAAGTTCCTTGGGAACGCGGTATTGCTCCTGCGCGCTGCGGCGGACGCAGACGACGATCTCTTCGCCGTTCGCGTTGGTCGGGCAGCGTTCGTTACCGAACAGCGTCAGGACGCCGTTGATCGGCGCGTTCCGTGAAACCTGCGGGGGCGCCACTATCGGCTTGGACCGAGGGGTCGCACCCGGCAGTGCCGGAGCCTTGGCGGGCGGTTGCGCGAGGGTCGGTCCCACATTGCCGTTCGACGTCGGCGGCGTAGTCTGTGCGACCGCAGGGCCGGCGACGAGCAAGGCCGCCGCAAAAAGCATCTTCATACGCATCACTCCCACGCGTTCGTTCGGCTTGTTATAGTCGCTCGGCCGTATCCGTTGTTCGGTTCCCGTCCAGCTAGATCCGTTTGGCGGTAGCGATCGCGACCTTGCAGCCGAGCCGGATTACCGCGCTCAAAACCGGATAGCCCGGCGTTTCCTCGGCGCCCGCCGCGATCGCGGTCGCCTTGTGCTCGAGTTCCTCAGCCTGAAAATCGACGATTGCCGCCGATAGCTCGGGATCGCTGGCGCCAAGCTGACCGAGCTGCTCCTCGTAATGCTTGTCGATCTCGGTCTCGACCGCCGCGGTGCACGCCATCGCAGCCCGCGGGCTGATCGCGGCGGTCACCGCGCCGAGCGCAAAGCCCGCAACTTTCCAGATCGGCTGCAACACTGTCGGCCGCACGCGGCGTTCGACGATCATACGATCAAAGAACGCACGGTGGCGTTCCTCCTGCTGCGCCATGTGGTGGATCGAGCGCGACGCCGGGTGACGGTCGCCGAGCACGGCCAATTGGCCCGCATAAATGCGAATCGCGCCATATTCTCCGGCCTGGTCGACCCGTATCATCGAGTCGGTCGCGCGTTTGGCGTCGCCTGGCTTCCAGCCGCTCATCTCGTCTTCCTCATGAGAGCGAATATGGTGATCGCACCCGCCAGAGAAAAGATGGCGTTGAAACCGGCGAGCGAAATGCCGAACAGTTTCCACTGCGCCGAATCGCAACGCACCATCGGCGCGTTCATGATCGCCGCGAGCCGTTCGGCGGCCGTGGTGCCGGCCATCGAGACGGTCGTGGTGCAGGCGGTGAAGCCGTTCCACCAATGATATTCGACACCGGCATGCGCGACGCCGATCAGCCCGCTGAGCCCGATCAGCAGCCCGGCGATGATAACCAGCGATGCGCGCAACGAACGGCCGGGCACGAAGAACGTGGCGCCGGCGATCAACACCGCGGAATAATGTGGCCAGCGTTGCCAGTGGCACATCTCGCACGGGTACAGCCCGCCGAGATATTGCGAACCGAGCGCGCCGAGGAGCAGGAACGCCGGCAGCAGCAGCGCGATGGCGCGCGCGATCTCTTCGTTCTTGGTCATGCCGAGCCCGCGACGCACACTCACTTGTTGGGCGCCTTGGTTGCATCGGCGGCGGCGGTAGGATCGGGCTTCATCGGGCGCGGCTTGGTCGCCGCGGCAACCTGCACCGGGCCACCGAGGCGCGCGACGGTCTTCAGCGCATAATAGAGCTGGAAGTCGTCGATACCCTGCTTCTTCAACTGGTCGGGCGTCTGCGAGAAGCGCGGATCCGTCTTGGTATCCTCCTCGAGCACCGCGTTGTCGGCCTTCACCTCGTTGATCAGGTGCTTGCGCAGGTCGGCCTCGCGGAACACCGGACGCGACTTGTAATCGGGATCGGTGAGCTGCGGCACCTTGATGTCGGGTTCGATCCCGCCCTCCTGCACCGATCGGCCGGACGGCGTGAAGTAGCGCGCCGTGGTCAGGCGAAGCGCGGTTTGGGGGCCGAGCGGAAGTACGGTCTGGACCGAGCCCTTGCCGAAGCTGCGGTCACCCATGATCAGCGCGCGGTGATGATCCTGGAGTGCCCCGGCGACGATCTCGGACGCGGACGCGGTGCCGGGATCGGTCAGGACCACGACCGGCAGGCCGTGCGCGTCGTCGCCGGGTTTTGCGTAATAACGCTCGATGTCGGTCTTCTCTCGGCCGCGCTGCGAGACGATCTCGCCATGATCGAGGAAGGCGTCGCTGACCTCGATCGCCTGCGTGAGCAAGCCGCCGCCATTCTCGCGCAGGTCGACGACATAGCCGAGCGGACGGTGGCCGAGCGACTTGTCGATCGCCATGATCGCCGCGCGCGTATCGGCACCGGTGCTTTCGCTGAACGTGTTGATGTTGATATAGCCGACATCGCCGCGGACTTCCCATTTCACCGGCTTCTGGACGATGATCTCGCGCATCATCGTCACGTCGAGCGGCTTGTCGCGGCCTGGGCGTACGAGGCCCAATGTGATCTTGCTGCCGGGCTTGCCGCGCATCTTGCCGACCGCCTCGTCGAGCGAATCGCCGTAGATCAGCTTGCCGTCGATATGCGTGATGTAGTCGCCGGATTTGACGCCGGCGCGAGCGGCGGGGGAGTCCTCCTGCGGGGAGACGACCTTGATCGCGCCGTCCTCCATCTGGACCGTCAGGCCTAGGCCGCCGTAATTACCCTCGGTCATGATCCGCAGGTTTTCGTAGTCGAGCGCGTCGACGTACGAGCTGTGCGGATCGAGGCTGGCGAGCATGCCCTGGATCGCGCCCTTGATCAGCGTCTTGTCATCGACCTTGTCGACATATTCCGCCTTCACGCGATTGAACACGTCGAGGAACTGGTCGAACTCGCGATAGGTGTCGGTGTCGACCGCCGCCATCGCCGAGGTGGCGAGCGGGATCAGCGTCAGCGCGCCGACGATCGCCGTCGCGGTAAGCATAGGAGCACGAATAGGACGGGGCATCGATGGTCCTGCAACCTGAGAAGTGACGTGTCGTACAGTCGTGACGGCGTAGCGTAATGACGTGGTGGCGGCAACGCGCGCGGAGTGAAGACTGACGAGGGTTAACGGGGGCTGACTGGGGTCTTTCGATCCTCCCCCGCCAGGGGGAGGTGGCTGGCGGCTGCCAGACGGAGGGGGAGGTAAGGGAAACCTCTGTTCCGTGTCCTCCCCCTCCGTCGCCTTCGGCGACACCTCCCCCTTTCGGGGGAGGATCGAAATGCGGCGTCCATCAGGTTTCGGGGGCAAGTCTCTTCCACCACGCTCCGTCATGCCGGGCTCGTTCCGGCATCCACGGTTCCGCACGCTCGATAGAATTGGGTTCGCGGAACGGTGGGCCCCGGAACCAGTCCGGGGTGACGAGGTGGTCTTGGCGAGTTTCAACCACAAAGTCAGGCGTCGACCGGCTCAGCCGATCAGCGCGGTCCTATCAGTGACGCCGCATCGACCGGCCGACCCCGGCGCCGGAGTTCGACGGTGATGCGCGGGTCCTCGCCGGGCGCGATGCCGAGCGGCGCGCCCATCGCGATGCGGTCGCCGGGCTTTGCCGACGTTGCGGCGAGGCCGGTGACCAGGCTGGTCCAGCCATCGGCGTGGTCGATGATGACGATGACACCGTACTCGCGAAAACGACGCGCGTAGCGGATCATGCCGGCCGCGGGCGCGACGACGCGGGCGCGGGGCGCGGTGGCGAAGGTCAGGCCGCGCGAGCGGACGCCGGAGTCCGAGACTTCGTCAAAGCCGGTGACGAGCCTGCCCGCGACCGGAATTCGGTACACGCCGCGCGGCGGTGGCGGGGGCGTGGTGCCGGGCGCGATCGGGCGTGGGATCGGGCCCGCGAGCGTGATCAGGGCGGCGGCGGTCGCCTTGGCGTTGGTCGTGGCGGCCATCCCATCGACGAGATCGCGCGCGCGTTCGCCGAGCGCCAGCGCGCGGTCGGACTCGCTGAGCGCACCGCGGCCGAGGGCCTGGCTACGCTGGCGATGACGGGCTTCGAGGGTGGCCAGCGCGACGCGGTCGTTCTCCAGACGCGCGCGGCTGTCCGACAGCGCCTTGGCTGCGAGTGTCGCGCTCGCCTGCAGGCGGCGGGTCTCGGCCAGTTCGGTGCGGACCGCCTCAGTACGCTGACGGACGACGGGGAGCGCGCTGCCCAGCACCGCGCGGACATGGACGAGGTCGTCGACCGATCCCGGCTGCGCAACCGCGACGATCGTCGGACGGCGGGCGAGCGATTCCAGCGCGGCGAGCAGGCGTGCGACAGGCGCTTGCGCGCGGCCGAGCTTCGCGCGTTGATCGGTTAGCAAGCGCTCGACCAACGTCACGCGCGCGCTGGCCGTAACGAGGTTCGCTTCGGCAGCAGTCACTCGGGCGGCGAGCGCCTGCTCCTCGCGGCGCGCCTTGTCGGCGGCATTGCGTTCCTGGGTGGCCGCGGCGGCAAGTTTAGCGGCACGCGCGGCAGCGATCGCGGCGTCGCGTTTCGCCGCGACCAGACGTTGCTGCTCGGTAGCCAGCTCGGGCGCGTCGGTCTGCGCGGTTACGCCCGCCGCCGCGAACAGCGCCGCGATCGCCAAGACGCCCCCTGCCCTCATGCATCACCCTTCACGGTGATAGGGGTGATTGGCAAGGATGCTAGTCGCGCGGAAGAGCTGCTCGGCCAGCATCGCGCGCGCGAGCAGATGCGGCCACGTCGCGCGGCCGAACGAGAAGAGCAGGTCCGCCTCGTCGCGCGCCGCGTCGTCGAAGCCGTCTGCAGCCCCGATCATGAAACGTGCCTCGCGCACACCGTCGTCGCGCCAACGTTCGAGCTTCTGCGCGAACTGCGTCGACGACAGCGTCTCGCCCTTCTCGTCGAGCAGGATGCGTTTGGTCTGCTCGCCGACCAGCGGGATCTTGCCGCCGATGTCAGGCAGCTCGCTGACCTTGGTCGGCCAGACGATCCGCTTCAGATAGCGGTCGACGAGGTCGGCCTCAGGCAAGCGCCCGATCCGACCGCGGGCGACGATGTGGAGCAGCATAATCCGCTTTTAGGCCGCCTCCGCGCTTAGTCTTCGTCGGTGAAGGTCGGCACCGGCGGCGGCGCCGGCGCGTCGCCGAACGCCCACATCCGCTCCAGATTGTAGAAGCTGCGGACTTCGGGGCGGAACAGGTGGACGATGACGTCGGTCGCGTCGATCAGCACCCAGTCAGCCGTGGGGAGCCCCTCGATCTTCACCGGACGCTTGAACTCGGCCTTGATCCGCTCGGCCAGCTTCTGCGCCATCGAGGCGACTTGGCGGGTCGAACGACCGCTGGCGATCACCATATAGTCGGCGATGCTGGTCTTGCCCGCGAGCGGGATCGAGATGGTCTCGACCGCCTGGTCGTCGTCGAGCGACGCGAGGATCAGGCGATGCAGCGCCTCAACCTCTTCGGGGTCGGTCGCGCGAGGGGCAGTAGGGGAAGTGGCCAAGTCAGCTCCTGGGTAAGACTACCGGACCAGCAACGTGCTGGACCCAGTCGGGATTTTTGGCACGCAGGCCGGTTGCGGAGGTCGGGTCGGGTCGGAAGCGCAACAGCACAAGGGCCGGCAATCTCCACGTCGTCCAGCTCTTCGCATGGTCTGTGCGCCGTTGGAAGCGCCGCAGCCAACCCATCGCGGGGGCCGCGAGGGCGCGCCCGTCATATCCCGGACGCGCGATTACCGCAATCGGAACCTCGCGGGCGATCTGGCGCCAGTTCTTCCAGCGGTGAAAGTCGGCGAGATTGTCCGCGCCCATCAACCAGATGAAGCGGATTTTCGGGTAGCGGCGCTTGAGCTTGCGGATCGTGTCGAGCGTATAGCGGGTATGGAGCCGGGCCTCGATGTCGGTAGCGCGGATTGGGGCACGGCGGGCCATGCGCCGTGCAGACGCGAGGCGTGCGGGAAGCGGCGCCATGTCGTTGGCGGCGTCCTTGAGTGGGTTGCCGGGGGACACCAGCCACCACGCCTCGTCGAGCGCGAGCGCATCGATCGCCGCAAGCGTGATCCCGCGATGGCCGCGATGCGCCGGATTGAACGACCCGCCGAGTATGCCGACGTGGGTCATGCCTGTTTACGCCAGTTCTCACGACCATGATAAACTCGGGGGATTTCGACGCCGTGCGGAACGATGCGGTAGATCGACACATAGTCGGTATCGGCCACACGCCATTTCCGTTCGTTGCGGTCGACGATCGGACCTGCCGCGGGAAAATCGGCTAGAAAATTACCTGCCGCGATCGCAGCGCGGCCCACCAGGTCGGCATAGTCGAGATCGCGTCGAGCATTGAAGTCATCGATCCGTGCGAGGTCGATCTGCGCGAGAGGAGCCCAGGTTGCGCGGCTCATCCTCGCCGACGAGCAGCCACGCGCTCTTCGAACCAGATTTCCATCTCTTCTTGGCTGATCAGTTCACCGCGATCAGCGGAGCCGATCCCCTCCTGGATGAAGGCGCGCATCCCTGCATGATGCTCGGCCGCCTCCCGAATCGCCTCTGCGGCAAACTCTTCGCCAGTGATGCCGCGATACCGCGCCAATTCCTCGACCATCGCAAAGGTCGCAGGATCTAGCGGAGTCGTGATCGAAACGGGCGCGTTCATGCGTTAAGCCTACGCCGATCGGCCCAGAGCATCAACCGCGCACCTGGCCGGTGCCGCGGCCGATCCATTTGTAGGTGGTGAGGCCTTCGAGCGCGACCGGGCCGCGGGCATGGAGGCGGCCGGTGGCGATGCCGATCTCGGCGCCGAGGCCGAATTCGCCGCCGTCGGCGAACTGCGTGGAGGCGTTCCAGAGGACTATCGCACTGTCGACCGCGGTCAGGAAGCGTTCGGCGACGCCAGAATCCTCGGCGATGATCGCGTCGGTGTGGTGCGAGCCGTGCCGGGCGATATGCGCGACTGCCGCGTCCAAGCCGTCGACGATCGCGACCGAGGCGATCGCGTCGAGATATTCCGTGTCCCAGTCGGCCGCGTCGGCAGCGGCGATCTCCGGAACGAGCATGCGCGCGCGCGCGTCGCCGCGCACCTCGCAACCCGTTGCCGCGAGACCTCGGATCAGGGCCGGTGCGTCAGCGTAATCCCGGTCGATCAGCAGCGTTTCCATCGAGCCGCAGACGCCGGTGCGACGCATCTTCGCATCGACCACGACCGCCGCTGCCATTGCCGGATCCGCGGAGGCATCGACATAGACGTGATTGATGCCGTCGAGATGCGCGAGGACGGGAACGCGTGCTTCGGCCTGGACGCGTGCGACCAGGCTCTTGCCGCCGCGGGGGATGATCAGATCGATCACCCCGTCCGCCTTCAGCATCGCACCCACGGCCGCACGATCGGTGGTCGGCACGAGTTGCACAGCATCGACGGGCACCCCGCCCGCCTTCAGGCCCTCGACCAGCGCCGCATGGATCGCGCGGTTACTCTTCACCGCTTCGGACCCGCCGCGCAGGATCGCCGCGTTGCCGGCCATCACGCACAGCGCCGCAGCGTCCGCGGTGACGTTAGGGCGGCTCTCGTAGATGATGCCGATGACGCCTATCGGCACGCGGACGCGCGAGAGCCTCAGACCGTTCGGACGCTCGCTGGAGTCGATCACCTGCCCGACCGGATCGGCGAGTGCCGCGACTGCCGCGACCCCATCCGACATTGCCGCAACGCGCGCTTCGTCCAGCCGCAACCGATCCAGCAGCGCGCCCGACAGCCCGGCGTCCGCTGCACGCGTCATGTCCTCCGCGTTCGCCACAACGATTCCCGCCGATGCCGCCCGGATCGACTCCGCCGCCGACGCCAGCGCCGTAGCCTTCCGCGCAGACGGCATCGACGCCAGCACCAGCGCGGCAGAGCGCGCACGGCGGCCCATTTCGGCGATCAATTCGGTCGGATTCTCTGCGTCGGCCATGGCCCGCGCGCTAGCATGCGAAGCCCCTCGCGCCAACGCCACGAACTCGTTACGCTACCGATATTACAGGGCGCCCATGACCGGAAATATTGAAGCAGCGGCGGATATCGCCACGGGTGCCCTGATCGGACGCGCGGTCGAACCGAAGGCGGGGGACGTCCATGGTGCGCGTACCAGCCATGGTCCGGACGACGCGCTCTGTCTCAATTGCGGAACCAGGTTGCTCGGCGAGCACTGCCATGCCTGCGGGCAGTCCGCGCACGTCCACCGTTCGCTCGGCGGGATCGGGCACGAGATCGCGCACGGGGTCTTCCATTTCGAAGGCAAGATCTGGCGGACGTTGCCGCTGTTGATCCTGCATCCCGGCACGCTCACGCGGCGCTACGTCAACGGCGAGCGAGCGCGGTTCGTATCGCCGCTCGCGCTGTTCCTGTTCACCGTCTTCCTGATGTTCGCGACGATCGGCGCGGTCGGTGGCGAACTCGCGGATACAATCGTGAACGAGGAACGGCCGAGTGCGACGTCCGACTATGCCCGAGAGGCCGGCAAGGCGCGCGCCGCGCTCGCCACCATCGACGCGCAAAGGGCCGCCGCAACACGCGAAAGGGCGTATTCCGGCCCACCGATCGCCGAACTCGACCAACGCGCGGCGGCGCTGCGCACGACGATCCGCGCGCTCGGCGTCGCGACGGACATGAAGCGCGGCGGCAGTCACGGACCGGTCGTCGACCTGGGCGACTTCAAGACCGGCTGGGAGCGGCTCGACCACGGCATCGCCAAGGCCAATGAAAATCCTGGCCTGATGATCTACAAGCTGCAGACCAGCGCGTATAAATACAGCTGGGGCCTGATCCTGCTTTCGGTGCCGTTCCTGGCGCTGCTCTTCCTTTGGCGGCGCAAGCATCACCTGTACGACCACGCGATCTTCGTGACCTACTCGATTGCGTTCATGATGCTGCTGACGATAGCGCTGATCGTCGGACATCTGGTCGGCGTGCCCGACGCAACGCTGAGGCTCGCCGCGGTGGCGGTCCCGCCGGTGCACATGTTCGCGCAGCTTCGCGGGGCGTATGCGCTGCGGAAGCGATCGGCGGCGTGGCGTACGGTGGCGCTGCTGACGTTCGCGTTCACGGTGCTGCTGGCGTTTGTCGTGCTGCTGTTGCTGCACGGGTTGACGGATTAGGTCGGGCTAGGTCGTGGGCTTGGGGGTAGGGCTGTCGTTGCGTTATTTGAGAATGGGTCCGCTATCCAAGCGCATTCCTCAGCCGGACCATTATCCGAACGAAAATCGGCCCCCCCCCCAATGGCCGTCATCCCAGCAAAAGCTGGGATCTCACGGTGTCGGCCGCGTCGCCAGCCAACGGGGATACCCCAGCTTTCGCTGGGGCGACGGGCTTGGGGGCCGGGTGACCGAATTCGCCATGCCCACAAAAACCGGCCTCCCTTCCGCGAAAACTGGCCCTCTCCCCCCCGTCATCCCAGCGAAAGCTGGGATCTCATGATGCCGGCCACGGCGCCAGCCAACGGGGATACCCCAGCTTTCGCTGGGGCGACGAGCTTGGGGGCCGGGTTTGGATCGGATTGGGTGAAGGACCTGTGTCAGGATACGGGCTTCGGCCGAAGACGAACTTTGGCCAGAGAACGAACTCGGGCCAGAGGACGAACTGGCCAGACAATGAACTTGGGCCGGGAGGCGGACCTGGGTCGGAGGACGGAGAAGGCTGGTGCGGCCGGACCGCGCGTGGGTGACCTTAGCTCCCTTAGCTCCCTTAGCTCCCTTAGCCCCCCTAACCCGATTACGTGCCCGCTCAGCGGCAGGGGTACAGGTTCGCCAATACCCGGGCGTAGCCGTCCTTGAGGGGGCGTTTCCGGTAGCTGGCGGGGAGTTCGTCGAGACCGTCGAGCATATCCATGATGCCGACCGACTCACCCTCGGGAACGCAGGCGATCGGAGGCTTGCCGGCGGCGGCGCGGGCGGCGCGTTCGGCTTTCAGCTGGTTGGTCGCGGCTTTCGCCTCAGCCTTCAGCGCAGGCAGATCGGGCGACATCAACGCCATCGGACCCTGGTCACGCAGCGCGTTGGCGCGGGCGAGGAAGGTGCCGACCGTCATCGCGGCACTCGCCGGCATCGCCAGACCAGCGATCGTCAGCGCGGCGATCAGTGCCTTGGAGCGAACATACGACATGGGCGGCCTTTCCCGGAAAAGACCGCCCATAGAGATACTTAGGTTACTGCCGGGTGAACCGGATCACGCCCCCAGCGGGGTCGGCGTACCAAACGGACCGTTCGGACGCCGCGTCTTCGGGATCGACGTACCCGCACGCGGGACGGTCGATGCCTTCGCACCCGGATCCGGACGATCGAGATCCTCGCCGGCGATCAGCTTCTTGATCTCGTCACCGGTGAGCGTCTCGAACTCGAGCAGTGCACCGGCCACGGTGTGAAGCTGGTCGACGTGATCGCTCAGCACCTGCTTGGCGCGGTCGAGGCCGCCTTCCACGATCCGCTTGATCTCGTCGTCGATCAACTGCGCAGTCTGGTTCGACATGCGCGACGGACGACTCGAAGAATAGCCGAGGAAGGACTCGCCCTCAGGCTCGCCATATTCGAGCGGGCCGACCTTGTCGGACATGCCCCAGCGCGTGACCATGTCGCGTGCCAGACCCGTGGCGTACTGGATGTCGCCAGAAGCACCCGACGAGACCTTGTCGTAGCCGAAGATGACTTCCTCGGCCACGCGGCCGCCCATCGACACGGCCAGGTTCGCGTACATCTTGTCGCGGTGATAGCTGTACGAGTCGCGCTCCGGCAGGCGCATGACCATGCCCAGCGCACGACCGCGCGGGATGATCGTCGCCTTATGGATCGGATCCGATGCAGCCTCGTGCATCGCGACGACGGCATGGCCGGCCTCGTGATACGCGGTCATCCGCTTCTCGTCGTCGGTCATGACCATGCTGCGACGCTCGGCGCCCATCATGACCTTGTCCTTGGCCTCCTCGAACTCCGCCATCGCCACCAGGCGTTTGCCCTTGCGGGCCGCGTGCAGCGCCGCCTCGTTGACGAGGTTGGCGAGATCGGCACCCGAGAAGCCGGGCGTACCGCGTGCGATGACGCGAGCGTCAACGTCGGGGGCGAGCGGCACCTTCTTCATGTGGACTTCGAGGATCTTGATGCGACCTTCGATATCCGGCCGAGGCACGGTGACCTGGCGATCGAAACGGCCCGGACGCAGCAACGCAGGATCGAGCACGTCGGGACGGTTGGTCGCGGCGATGATGATGATGCCTTCGTTCGCCTCGAAGCCATCCATCTCGACCAGCAGCTGGTTCAGCGTCTGCTCGCGCTCGTCGTTACCGTTGCCCAGACCGGCGCCACGATGACGGCCGACCGCATCGATTTCGTCGATGAAGACGATGCACGGCGCGGACTTCTTGGCCTGCTCGAACATGTCACGGACGCGGCTGGCGCCAACGCCGACGAACATCTCGACGAAATCGGAACCCGAGATCGTGAAGAACGGCACGCCGGCCTCACCTGCGATGGCGCGGGCGAGCAGCGTCTTACCGGTACCGGGCGAGCCGACCAGCAGCGCGCCCTTGGGAATCTTGCCGCCGAGGCGTGCGAACTTCGTCGGGTCCTTGAGGAACTCAACGATCTCCTCGAGCTCTTCGCGTGCCTCGTCGATGCCGGCGACATCCTGGAAGGTGACCTTACCCTCCTTCTGCGTCAGCATCTTCGCACGGCTCTTACCGAAACCCATCGCGCCGGAGCCCGAATTCTTCTGCATCTGCTTCAGGACGAAGAACGCAATGCCGAGGAACAACAGGAACGGCAGCGACTGGTAAAGGAGGAGCGCCAGCATCGACGGGCCTTCTTCGGGCTTCGCGCTGATCGAAACGCCCTTCTCGCGCAGCTTCGGCACGAGCGTCGAGTCCGGGATCGGATACGCCTTGAACTTCTCACCCGACGACATCGTGCCCGAGATCATGTCGCGTGAGATGTTGACGTCCTTGACGGTGCCCTCGTCGACCTTGTCGAGGAATGCCGAATACGCGATCGTGTTGCCGCCCGACGCCGCACTGCGGCCGTCGAACATGGTCACGAACAGCGCCAGCGCGAGCAGGATGCCGACCCAGATCAACAGGCTCTTCATCCAAGGATTGCCGCCGCCATTCTCGGGGCCGCCATTGCCGGGGCCTCCGTTTCCAGGACCCTGGGGCTTCTGCCCGCGGTTCTCGTTGTCGTTCATGGGTGCACGATACCTTTCACTGCACAAGATAGGCCTGCGCAGGTTAATGGCAATGGAACAACACGCGACTTGCGTTGATCAGTGTGAACGGATCGTCACGTTCACTTGGCCGAGCATTCGGGCGGCTTTTAAGACGGCGCCCGACGCGGTGGTGCCTCACGGAACCGCCAGACGTCGCCGCGGACGCTGGCGATGATGCCGGCCTGTGTGGTGCGCTTGCCGGCCAAGAGCGAGTCGAGCAGCTTTTCGATGTTCGCGGCCTCGGTCCACTCCGGTGCGACGATGCCGGCTTCGGTACGGACCGTGCCGATCGCGCGGCGAGCGAGGCGGCGGAGGATCTCGCGGGGCAGTTTCTCGACCGCGAGCTTCACTTCGCCGCCGCCGACCTTGGCGCGTTCGGTCCAGATCCAGTCGACCATCGCGCGGACGTCGGTGTCGGTTTCGGCGAGGGCCGCGGCGGCGCGCGCGAGGTTGGGGGTGCCGAGCCATTCATTCTCGCCGAGGAGCCGGCGGAAGCGGGTGCGGTCGTGGCGGTCGTCGTGGTTCGAGGGGTCGTCGAAGAACGGCACTTCCGCACGCCGCACGATCGCGCGGAGTTCGGCGCGGCGCCAGTCGAGCAGCGGGCGCACAACCGTGACGCCGTGAATTTCCGTGCGCGCGCGAACGCCGGCAAGCCCCGCGAGGCCAGAGCCGCGGGCGGCGCGCATCAGGAAGGTCTCGGCCTGGTCGTCGGCGTGATGACCGGTGACGAGCGCTCCTGCCCCGATCGCGCGGGCGTGATCGGTGAGCAGGGCATAGCGCGTGGTGCGCGCCTGCGCCTGGATGCTGGCGCCGGTGATCGGTTCGCTCGGCGCGAGCGTGGCGTGGGGAACGCCGAGCGTCGCGCAGTACGCGGCAACCATCGCGGATTCCTCCACCGCTTCGGGGCGGAGGCGATGGTCGATGCTGGCGACCGTGAAACCGGGGGGGAGCGCTTCGTGCGCGAGGGTGAGCATCGCCATGCTATCCGGGCCGCCGGAGACCGCGAACAGCGGGTTGGTGATGTCGCTCGCGAGCCGCGCGAAGTCGTCAGCGAAGCGGCGTCCTTCCTCGGTCATGCGGTGTGGGCCGTGTCGAGGATGCTAATCCTCCCCTGCGAGGGGAGGTGGCTAGCGCTTGCCAGCCGAAGGGGTGAACCACTCTCGATGGCGCGATACCCCTCCGTCAGCCCGATGGGCTGACACCTCCCCTTCCAGGAGAGGACGTCAAAGCGGCCGGTATTCATTGGTGAACCTACTTACTTGCACTTCGCCGCGCTGCGACCGGCGGCAACCTGGCCCTTCATTGCTGAGGCCATCTTCGCCCCATAGACGTCGTTCAGCTCGTCATACACTTTACACGCATCCGCCGGCTTGTTGAGCTTGGTCAACGCCTGACCAAGGTACAGCAGGCTGTCCGGCGCCCGCTCGCCATCGGGCATCTTCTTGTAATTGTCGTAGAACGCCATCGAGGCAAGGCTCGGCTTGCCCTCGTCGAGATACGCGCGGCCAAGCAGGTTCTGCGCATAGCTCGCGCGCTTGCTCTTCGGATAGTCGGCGACCACCTTCTTCAGCTGCGCCTCGGCCTGCGGATACTGCTTGGCCGCCCACAAGCGGTAGCCGTACATATATTCGTCCTCGGCCGGATCGCCCGTGGATGGCTTCTCGACCGAGACCTTAGTCGGCGGCGGGATGGCAGCCGACGTCTCGGGGCGCGTCGACGGTCGCGATGGGCCACTGGGCTGATCGTCGGACTCGATCGGGCCACCAGCCCCCGCCGCGATCGGCGCGGGGCCGGTCTCGAGCGTCTTCATCCGCGCGTCGTTCGAGCGGCGATAAGTGTCGAACGCATCCTGCAACTGGCGGGTGCGGTTCTGGTTCTGCTCGATCTGCTCCGTCAACGAGGTCATCTGCTGTTCGAGCGACGTCACGCGCTGGTTCACGTCGGCGAGCGCGCTGGTCGCGGGCGAGCCCGGCCCCGGGCCCTGTTCGCTCTGCGGTGCGCGCACTTCGGGTTGTAGCATCTGGCCGGCACCACCCGGGAAGACCTTGCGCTGAACCGCGCGCATTTCGCTTTCGAGCTTGCCGACGCGGCCCTCCACGTTTTGCGCCTGGGCGCCAGTGGAGATCGCGGCCGGCATCAGGGCCGCGAGGCAGACGCCGATCAGAATTGACTTACGCATGGGCCACACCCCCCGGTGGATTGGTTAATCGTCCGGGTATAGCTGCACTACCCATCCTGTCGCCAGCCTTAAGGCCTTGGCGATGCCCCGCGGTTCTCACGGGGTCGGCGTCGCCGTGGCAGAAGGCGGCGGGTTGGCTGCTGCGTCCAGATTGGCGCGCTGCGTCTCGGTCAGGGGACGACGCGGCGTACGCGGGCGACTGCTGGTACGCGACCGCTCGCTGGTCGCGGACGGCGCGCCCGACATCGTTGGCGCAGACTGCGGCTCGGGCGTACCCGCCAGACGCGCGGCGATCGCCGGCGCCCCGATGCGGACGTCCTTGATCGCGCGTTCGCCGGTGCCGAGCGCCGGCGCGGCGGCACCGTTGAGCGTCACCGCCAGCTTGTCCGCCCGACCGATGTTGATCATCGGGTCCTTCGCATCCTTGGGCACGTCGAACTTCTCACCCGGCTTCATCGTGCCGAGGTAGAGCGTCTTGTTGTCGGCATCGTAGACACGCATCCACACATCGTCCGAGGCGGTCAGCGTCACTTGGCCGTTCGCGGGCGTCGCAGGAGCGGGCACGGGTTGCGCAGTCTGCGCGGCGGGGTTCGGCGCGGTTTGCGCAACCGGCGTCGCGGTCGAGGACTCGCTCGATCCGCGGAACATGTCTGTCCCGTACCAGAGGCCAACCAGCACCAGCACCGCAATCGCGATCCCCAGCGCGACGATGGCGATCCCGCGCGAGGGCACGCGCGACGGATCGGTCATCTCATAGGGTTCGTATTCGGGCGTGCGGCGGCCGAGCTTGGCGACGTCTTCGCGTACCAGTTGCGCGATCCGCACCTCGTCGACACCGACCGCACGCGCATAGGCGCGGGTGAAACCGACCGCGTAGGTAGAGGACGGCAGCGCGGAATAGTCGGATGCCTCGATCGCCTCGAGATGGCGGAGCGGCACGCGCGTACGTGTGGCGATATCCGCGACGCTCAAGCCCTGCGCCTCGCGGGTATTCCGAAGAATGTCGCCAGCACGCTCTGGTTGAGCAGGCGTAGCGTTCTGGCCGGTTTCGACCTCGTCCATTCTTGTCTCCGAAGCGGGCTGCGTAGCGTTGCCCGTCATGTCCCCCGTCTTTCAGAGGCCCCCAGCCGTGTCAACGCGCACGCGGCCCGGAACCGCCGCTTTCGGGCTCTCAGACGATTTCGACGCCGTTTTCAGTCGCCCACGTCGTCAGCGCACCGCGCATGTTGCGCGGCGGGTTAGCCAGCAATCCTGCCATGTATGCGGTAAGCGCCGCGCGATCGAGCGAGCGCGTCATCGCCTTGATCGGACCGACCGCGGCGGGGGTGATCGACAGACGCTCGATCCCGAGCCCGATCAGCGCCATCGCCTCCAGCGGCCGCCCGCCCATCTCGCCGCACACCGCCAGATCGACCTTGGCGTCGCGGGTCGGCGGTACCAGCCGCGCGATGAAGCGGAGGATCGACGGGCTGAGCCAGTCGTAGCGCTCGGCAAGCTTGGGATTGGCGCGATCGGCGGCGAACAGGAACTGCGTCAGGTCGTTGGTACCAATCGACAGGAATTCGATTCGCGGCAGCAGCACGTCGAGCATCTCGGCAAGCGCCGGCACTTCGAGCATTGCGCCATAACGGATCGCGAGCGGCAGCTTGCGCCCCCTGCCCTCCAGCCAATGACGCTGCGCCTCGAACAATGCGCGCGCCTCGTCGAACTCCCACGGCTCGCTGACCATCGGGAACATCACGTTGAGGGTACGCCCCGCCGCCGCTTCCAGCAGCGCGCGCGCCTGCACCTTCATCAACCCTTCGCGCTCCAGGCCGAGGCGCAGCGCACGCCAGCCCATCGCCGGGTTCTCTTCGTCAGAATCTTCCTTGTTCAGATACGGCAGCGCCTTGTCGCCACCGATATCCACGGTGCGGAAGATCACTGGCCGATCCCCCGCCGCGTCGAGCACCTCGCGGTACAGCCGGTGCTGGCGCTCGCGCTGCGGCAGCGTGGCAGAAACGAGGAACTGGAACTCGGTGCGGAACAGGCCGATCCCGTCCGCGCCGGTGACGTCGAGCGCCGCTACGTCGTCGCGCAGGCCTGCGTTGACCATCAGCGTCAGGCGGTGGCCGTCCTTGGTGATCGGCGGGACGTCGCGCAGTGCCGCGAACGCCGCCTTGCGCTTCTGGCGCATCGCGAGCCGCGCCTCGAACGCCTCCTCCATCGCCGCGGAGGGCCGTGCAAAGACGTTGCTCTCAGCGCTGTCGAGCAACAGCATGTCGCCCTCCGCCACGAGACGGCGGATGTCGCGGACGCGGCCGAGCACCGGCACGCCCATCGCGCGCGCGACGATCGTGACGTGTGCGGTGAGCGAGCCTTCTTCGAGGATCACGCCCTTCAGCCGCCGCTTGTCGTATTCGAGCAGTTCCGCCGGCCCGAGGTTGCGCGCGATCAGAATGGTGTCCTGCCGCAAGCCCATCTGCGCCGCGGTGCCCATCTGCCCCGAGACGATACGGAGCAGCCGGTTCGACAGATCCTCCAGGTCGTGCATCCGGTCGGCGAGCAGCGGATCGTCGATCTGGCGCATGCGCTGACGGGTGCGCTGCTGGACGCGCTCGATCGCTGCCTCGGCGGTCAGGCCGGAGTCGATCGCCTCGTTGATGCGCCGCGCCCAGCCCTCGTCATAGGCGAACATCTTGTAGGTCTGGAGCACTTCGACATGCTCGCCGCCGACGCCGAATTCGGCCTCGCGCGTCATCCGGTCGATGCCTTCGCGCATCTTGTCAAACGCCGCATAGACGCGGTGGCGCTCGGCGTCGGTGTCCTCGGCGACGGTGTGCTCGATATGGATGCGCGGCTGGTGATAGACCGCAAAACCCGCGCCCATCCCGTCGACGAGCTTCTGGCCGGGGATACGCATCGCCGCGGTCGACTGCGGCCGGTCCGCGCCGCCACCCATGGTGTCGATCAGGCCGGCATTGGCGATCAGTTCGGAGAGCACCATCGCGACCGTCTGCAGCGCCTCGATCTCGACGTCCGCATATTTGCGACGATCGGTGTGCTGGACGGCCAGGACCCCCACCGAACGCTCGCGGCGGATGATCGGCACGCCCGCGAAACTGTGGAAACGGTCCTCGCCGGTTTCGGGCTTGTAGGCGAAATCGGGATGGCTCGCCGCTTCGTCGAGGTTGAGCACCTCGACGTCCTCGGCGATCGTGCCGACCAGGCCCTCGCCGAGCGCGAGTTTAGTGACGTGGACCGCCGCCTGATCCAGCCCGCGCGTCGCGAACAGCTCAAGCACGCCTTCGCGCAACAGGTAGATCGAGCAGACTTCGCTGTCGATCGCGGTGGCGATGATGCCGACGACGGCGTTCAGCTTGGCTTGCGCGGAGGTGCGCGACGCCATCACGTCGTGAAGGCTGGTGAGGATTTCGCGGGCGGAGGCGGCGGCCGAAAGGGGCATTTGGGTTGGCTATCAGATGAAGCGCTTGGGTGCCACGCAACAAACGCAGTGTCGCACCCAAGTTCGATCGATCTCCGGGTGTGGTTTCTTACAAGGGAGCCGCGCCGCGGGTATCGGAGCCCCTACCCCCTACCCCCAATCCGTCATCCCAGCGAAAGCTGGGATATCCCCGTGGGACTCGCCGCCCCCTGGCGCCATCCAATCGGGAGACCCCAGCTTTCGCTGGGGTGACGATATGAGGCTGGAACGATCACGGGTCTGTCGACGCTCCTACGCGTCGAACAGGCCGTCCTGGCTACCGGCCTGCGGGTTCAGGCCGAGGTGCTTCCACCCCCCCGCATTCAGGAACCGACCGCGCGCGGTCCGCGCAATCAAGCCCAGCTGGATCAGATACGGCTCGATCACCTCCTCGATCGTGTCGCGCGGCTCGCTCAACCCCGCCGCCAGCGTCTCGACCCCCACCGGTCCCCCGCGATAAATATCCGCGATCATCATCAGGTAGCGCCGGTCCATCGCATCCAGCCCGAGCGAATCGACTTCCAGCCGGTTGAGCGCTGCATCCGCCGCCCGCGCGTCGACCGTCTCGTGCCCCGCGACATTGGCGAAATCGCGCACCCTTCGCAGCAGCCGTCCGGCGATACGCGGCGTCCCCCGCGCACGCCGCGCGATCTCCATCGCGCCGTCCTTGGCGATCCCCAGCCCGAGCAACCCTGCAGCGCGCGTCACCACCCGCTCCAGTTCCTCGACCGTGTAGAATTGCAATCGCACCGGAATCCCGAAACGGTCCCGCAACGGCGTCGTCAGCAACCCCTGCCGCGTCGTCGCGCCGATCAGCGTGAACCGCGGCAGGTCGATCCGCACCGAACGCGCGGACGGCCCCTCGCCGATCATCAGGTCGAGCGCGCGGTCCTCCATCGCCGGGTACAGCACCTCCTCGACCGCGGGCTGCAACCGGTGGATTTCGTCGATGAACAGCACGTCGCCATCCTCGAGATTGGTGAGCAGCGCGGCGAGATCTCCCGACTTGGCGATCACCGGGCCCGAGGTGGCGCGGAAGCCCACCCCCATTTCGCGCGCGACGATCTGCGCAAGCGTGGTCTTGCCGAGCCCGGGCGGGCCGAAGAACAGCACGTGATCCAGCGCATCGCCGCGCGATTTCGCCGCCTGAATGAAGATCCGCAGATTCTCGCGTGCGGCCTTCTGCCCGACGAATTCGTCGAGCGTCTTCGGGCGCAACGCGGCGTCGACGTCTTCGGGACGCTTGGCGGCGGTCAGGATGCGGTCTGTATCGGTCACGCCCTGCGATAGCGCGCTCGCGGTGAAGGGGGCAAGGCGGCTATGGGTGCGGGATGACGAACGACGCCGCGCAGCCCGACCTGTATCTGCTGGCGGGAGTCTCGCCCGCGCTGGAGGCGGGGCTGGCCGAGCGCTTCACGGTGCACCGCAAGGATCCGCCGGCGACGACGCGCGCGATCGTCGGTGGTGGGAGCAGCGTGGTCGATGTGGCGCTGCTCGATCGCCTGTCGGTGCTGGAAATCATCGCGATCCATGGCGTCGGTTATGATGGAATCGACCTGGCTGCGGCCAAGGCACGAGGCGTAGCGGTGACGACGACGCCGGACGTGCTGACCGACGATGTGGCGGATCTCGCGATCGCGCTGATGCTCGCGGTGCAGCGACGGATCGTCGCGAACGACCGCGCGGCGCGGGACGGCGGGTGGTCGGTCGATCTTTCTCGACGCGCGAGCCGGCGAAGGATCGGCATCTTCGGGCTGGGCCGGATCGGCAAGGCCATCGCCAGGCGCGCCGCGCCGTTCGCGACCGAACTCCATTATACCGCACGCTCCGCCAAGCCGGATTTCGCAGGCGTGTTCCACGCCGACATCGCCTCGCTCGCGGCGGCGTGCGACGTGCTGATCATCGCCGCACCGGGTGGCGATGCGACGTCGCATATCGTGGACGCCGGTGTCCTCGCGGCGCTGGGGGAAGACGGGATTTTCGTGAACATCGCGCGCGGCAGTCTGGTCGACCAACCTGCATTGGTAGCGGCGCTCGAAAACGGAACGATCGCCGGCGCGGGGCTCGACGTGTTCGCCCACGAACCTGCTGTTCCCGATGCGCTCAAGACGATGAGTCAGGTCGTCCTGTCACCTCACCAAGGAAGCGCGACCGTCGACGGGCGGGCTGCAATGGCCGCGTTGGTAGTTGCCAACCTCGACGCGCATTTTGCGGGGAAAGCGCTGCTCACGCCGCTTTAATCCGACCGGGTTATCCAACTTCCAATCCTCCCCCGCCAGGGGGAGGTGGCGCCGAAGGCGACGGAGGGGGAGGACACGGGACAGAGGTTGCCCTTTCCTCCCCCTCCGTCTGGCATCCGCCAGCCACCTCCCCCTTGCGGGGGAGGATCGTCAGCTTAGCCAACTGCAATCAGGGTGAAGCTACGCCTTCGACGCTTTCCGCAATGCCAGCCGCACCAGCGCATCGAGCGAAGCCCCCGGCCCCAGCTCCTCGTCCGCGGCCGCCACCGCGACGCTCGCTTCGTTCGGCCGAAAGCCGAGGTTGAGCAGCGCCGATACCGCATCCGCAGACGTCCCCGGCGCAGCATTGACCACCACCGGTCCAAGCCCGAGCGCGATGCCGCCGACCTTGTCCTTCAATTCCATGACGATCCGCTGCGCGAGCTTCGGTCCGACGCCGTTCGCCCGCGCGACCATCGCCTTGTCACCACTGGCGATCGCGCGTGAGAGATCGACCGGCTCCAGCGCCGACAGGATCGCGAGCGCGACGCGTGCACCGACCCCCTGCACGCCGGTCAGCAACCGGAACCAGTCGCGCTCGTCCGCGCTCGAGAATCCGACCAGCCGCTGGAAATCCTCGCCGACCAACAATTCGGTGAACACCGTGCACGCCTCGCCGATCGGGCCGAGCGCCGACAAGGTGCGCGCCGACGCGCCGACCAGATAGCCGACGCCGCCGACGTCGATCACGGCGTGGTCGATGCCGGTCGAGTCCAGCCGTCCTTTGAGATGCACGATCATTGCCGCGATCGGTAGAACATGGCGTGCGTCCCGTCATCCTCTCAAAATTCGCGGTCGCCTACGGGAGCCGATCGAACCCCGCATGCGCCTTCAGGTCCGCGGCACTCGCGCCGGCCATGCTCATGCTGCTGAGCAAGTTCGCCAGGTTCGGCATCGCGCCGAGATCCTACCCGCCATTGCCTTCCAGTCCGAGATCGACGTTGAAGTGTTTCTCGATCCGGATCAACAGCGTTGCGTGCGCCAGCGAATGCCAGCCAGCGACATCGTCGGCGGTGGTCGCCACGTCGACAACCGCCGCATCGAAGATCGCGGCGCCGATCGTATCGGTGGCCAGAATCCCCCGCCGATGTGCCGGAACAACCGGGTATGGCTATCCCAGAACCGCATCGGATCCTGCTTGGTCGCGGGCAAGGGCATCATCGCCGGAACGCAGCCCGCCAGGATCGCACCGACGAACGCATAGAGCAGGTCGGGCGACGATCGGCGCGCGATCAGCCCGATGGGTTGGGTGGGCCGCCGCGTCATCCGCAAAGAGTCGACAGCCGCGCGCTGACGGCGATGTCATGCGCCTGCAACGCGGTGCGGAACGTCTTCGCGAGCGCGGCGCGGCGCGTGTCGAACGCTGCCCCGGCTTCGGCGGTCCAGGCGGTCGCGACGACCTCGCGCAGGTCGGATACCGGATCGGCATCAAAGGGCCGCGAAGGTATCGCCATCGTCTCGGCCATTTCGCGCGTGCGACTGTCGACATGCAGGACGACTCCCGGTCGCTCGGCCTGGATGGCAAGTGCCACACCGTGAAACCGCGGTCCGATCGCATAATCATAGCGCCGCAGAAAGCTCATCCAGGTCTGGCTGTCGGTAAAGACGAAGGCCCGCCGACGCCCCCACTCCAGGACCTGCGCGCCGTCGAGGCCGGGCAGCAACCGCTGTGCGAGCAGCGCAAAATCGGCGCTTTGGGTATCGGCAAGATCCGATCGGGCCAGCGCGATCATCGTCTCGGGATGCTGGACGATATAGCAACCGTCGTGACGATCGGCCGCGGCGATCAGGCGGTGTTCGGGCGCCATGTCGGCATGGTGATGATGCCCGGCCGCGATCGCCGGTCGCGTCCCGAGCCCGGCGGCGACCCGCGCCGCGATCCGCCCGCCCAGGTCTCTCGTCGGCGACAGGAACAGCGACGGACAGCCGATAATGGTCGAGGCATAGCCGTTGCGCGCCAGGATCTCGGCCGTATACGCGCCGCGGACGAGCATGGCGGGCGCCGCGCCAGCGGCGGCCGCGACGACGTCCAACGCAGCGCGGGTGCCGTCCTTCAACGCGAGAGCCGCGCCAATACCCGGCGCCTGCGCACCAAGACCAACCAGCAGGACGGGCAAGCCGAACGCCGCGAGACGTGCTGCCCAGCCCGACAGGTCGACATGATCGCCAAGCTGGTTGGCACACGCGACGACGAGAATATCGGCATTAGCGCGGACGATTTCGGGGGGCGTACTCCACGTAATCATGTGCGAGGCGGCCAACGACGCGACCAGCCCGTCGACATAGGCGACATTACCCGAATTGCCGCCAAGCGCCTCGGTTAGCGTCGCGGCGTCGGCGATCGGGATACGGCCCGCGTCGCCCAGTTGCCGGATCGACAGGTTCGGCAAAATCGCGACACGGCGACGAATCTTCGAGACGGTCATGGTAATCTTTCACAGCGAAGTCGAAGCGTGCGGTCACGCGTACATGCGCACGCGCCAGCGCCGGATACGCGACATTGGCGCCAGCGGTCTGCCGCCTGAACTTTACGGGGTCTTCCCGGCGCTCCACAGCAAGGGGGCGGCGGGTGGGTCGAAGGCGAGGGGTGCGGTGCTCGAACAGGATCGAGGCTTGTCGCCATGCGCGACCTGGGCAAACCATCTGAGCGTGCCGACCTTCCGGCCATCGACGCCGTTTTCGAGGACGATGGCCTGGCGCGTCGATACATCCTCCATCCCTTTGGGAAACGCGGGAGAGACCACTGCGTTCGGCCTCGCACTGCCGGCGTCTCTTGCATCGGGTACCGTCGCGAGCGTCTGCAGGTCGAGCTGAGCACGTCGTCGATCCCGACCGGGAAACGCAATGCGGACCCGCGCGGAATTCGGCTGCTGGTCGAGAATCCATACCGCCGGCAGATTGGGCAACGCGCCCTTCCCCGCGACGATCGACGGGGATCGCGACATCGCGATCTCGCGGATGCGCCACCCGCCCCGGCCCGGACGTGCCGCCACGATCGCGAGGCCGTTCGCGGCGCCATAGCGGACCTTGCCCGTCGTCGCGGCATAGCGCGGATACAGGATCACCGGCGCGCCATCGGCTGCAAGCGCGAGGTCGAGCCGGTTGACGAGCCCGGAATCCTCACCGACGTTCTCGACCAAATCCATCGTATCGGGGCTCAGCGGTGCGGCAATCGGGCGGCCGTTCGCCGTGAACCATGTTTGGAAATTTTTGGTTCGTGCATAGGATACCGCAAAATTCGACGCGACGTCGGGCGTTCGCCGCCACACGACCGCGACATGGACATAGCCGTCCGCGCCTGTCCTGAAAGTGCTCGGATACGCACTGACCGGGCCCTTTCGGTCGCGGTCCGCAAAGATCGACCCGATCCGCTGCCATCGCCCGTTCTGCCACCTGTTGAGCAACCAGCTGCCGTTTCCCGAGCCGCCCGTGCGGTACATGAAGACGAGGTTGCCGTTGCCGTCATGCAGGAACCGCGGATAGGTCGCGCGCAGTTCGTCGCGGCCGATCATCGATACCGGGCGGATGCTGCCGACATCGCGAACGGTGCCGCGCGCATAGAACAACGGCGACGCATGCATGTTGCCCACGACGTGCACCGTATCGTCGGGGGCGATCGCGACCGCGAGGCTGTTGTGCGCGTCCCACCCGGAGAACCGGGACGGCAGGCGTATCGAACAGGATACGCGCCGCAAGGGATCGAAGCGCGTGACGGTGACCCAGCGGTCGGCGTCGAAATAGGCCGCGAAAATCTGCCCACGCGCGGTGGCTGCCGCACCGATCGCGGTCCCCACCCCGGTCCATACCCGGTCGAGTTCGATCGCCCCGCCACCGCGCAGCGCGGCGGCACCGACCTGCGAACAGCGCGGTATGCCCGCTGCTGCGGGTTGCGCAGCGACGTCGGGTGCCTGGCACCCCGCCAGCACGGCGATCGTGGACCATCGGCCAAGGCCTATACGGCCACGCCCGATCGCGGATGATCGTGCCGGACATCTGAGCCACGCCGCTGCGAAGCGGTTCATCCGACGGCGGCATCGCGCGCGCGGACCGGCGCCGGCCTCAGGCAAAGACATAGTCCGCCATCATCTCCCCGTTGAAACTCACATTGGGGAAATCCTTCTGCATGCTGTGCGTGTAGATGCTCGACACCTTGCCGTAGCTGTTGTCGTGCAGTTGCGTCGTGGTTCCCGACAGCGCGGAGGCCACGCCGACATGCAGCCTGTTGGTGGTGATCTCGGACGCGAGACGGGTGAATTCGAGCAGCATCCACGCCCCCCGATTGGCTTCGCGCGGTTTCACCCCGATCTGGAACACGATCGAGATATCGAAATTGGGCGCGCGCGGGATAAACGTCTTCTCGACGCCGTGCCGCATGCACGACATCTTCTTGCCCTCGATCGCCTCGGGCGTCAGCTTCGCGCGTTCGAGCAGCATCTCGCGGAACAGGTCATGGATCTCCGCGTCGCTCTCCATGTCGTCGTAAAGCTTGTCGGTATCGAGGAACAGCGCCAGATCGTGCGACAATTCCGCCTCGATCGCGATGCCGCCTCGTCGCTTGATCATCGTGCAATACGCCTTCGACAAAATGCCGGCCGCGACGATGTACACGGCACCTTCGAACGGTGGCCTGAGTTGATCCAGGATTTTCGGATACGCATCCGGATAGTGCCGGATATCCTTATGGACCTTGGCGATCGACGCCTGCATCGGTACCAGAATCGTCTCGGTCCGCGTTACTTCGGCTTTTTCCCGAAACACGCGTTCAAGCTCCGGGTAACAGGTGACGAAACCCAGATAGGGCTGCTTATGCAGCAGGCCGAAATAATGCGGCAGCAACGACCGGCTGAACCAGGTGCTTGCCCATATCTTGCCGGACAGCTTGGTCAGATCGGTGGCCTCCGCGAGATAATTATACACGCCGCGCATGCCGCACATGCCGCGAACGTCGAGATCTGCGAGATCCGTAGAAAAGCTTTTGTCGATCGTACCACGCTCGGGTCCACCGATGAGATCGGCGTCCTTGATCCCCTCCATCACCGTGTCGATGAAGAACTGCTTATGCTCGACCATCAAGGTGTTCGAGCCAAAGTAAATTCGCGATATCTTCGTGAGATTATACTCGGTCAGATGCGGGTAGATATCCAGCCCTGCGAACAGCACGTTCCCATCTGCGTCGCCGAGCCGAATCAACGACGCCGGTGTCTTCGCCGCGATCACCTTGCGTAGGAAGGCCGCAATCGGACCGCCCGCGTCGTTACCGACATAATTCGCGGCTGCGCTGCCGACGACCTCGTCATAGTGGCGAAGACAGCGATCGCGGTCGAACGCGGACGCATAGCGCATATACTCGTCGGCCGCGTCCTGGCCTGGTGGCCACCAAGTATTGCCGGCTAGATTGTAGGAATTCATCAAGGGTGCTGTCCTTATGCACGGTGCCGAGGCGTCGTTCAGTCGAGGATTCTCGCATCGACCTCCGCATCGAATGCCCTACGCATCCAGAACGGGCTCTTGGTCAGCAGGTACAGCCAATCGGGATCGCCGGTGACCGGGTCCGCTTCCTCGATCCGCAGGACGATCGCCCCCGGAACGAGCGACGCGAACGCCGCTTCGAAATCGCGTCCCAATATTCGGTGCCCGCCGCCCCGTGTCGGGTCGGCCCGTCCCCAGTCTTCGGTCGTCTCGCGCGTCGTCGGGTTCGGATAGGATAGCAGCATCAGGCCGTCGGCGGTCATCACGCGGACCAGTTGGGCCAATGTCGCGCGGTGATCGGGGACACGGTGCAGCACATTGGCCGCCACGACGAACCCCACGCTATCGTCCGGGCGGGCGCCAAGCCCCGCATCGCCATGCTCGATCCCGAACACCTCGACCGATTTGAACCAGGGCTTGGGGATGCCGCTCTGCTCACCCCACACCAGCAACGGGTAATGCGCGAACGTCTCGCGGAGGTGAAGCTTGTCGATGACCGCACGCGCGATCCGATGCCGTTCGAGCGACCGGCACGTGCCGCATTGCGGCGGCTTGCGGGACCGGCTCAGCCGATTGTTCTGCGCCGGGACGAACGTCGTCCCGTTGCAGATATTGCAGGTCGCGGTCATGATCGCCCCCCCATCACGTCGGCCGCTGAACGAGACCCAGCACGTCGAGAACGTCGTCGACCCGCGATGTCCAGGAAACCGAACTCAGCACCTTCTTGCGCTGCACCGTCGTCGGCGCCTTCTGTTTGCCCGCCACCACGCGCGTGATCGCGGCGAGGAACGAGTCGTGATCCGCGGCAATCGTCGCATAGGGGCCGATGTCGCCGATATTGGCGACGTCGGTCGTCACGATCGGGACGTTCAGCGCGAAATAGACGTAGAGCTTGAGCGGGTTCATGCTCTCGCTGAGTTCGTTGCGCAGGTGCGGCACCATCGCGACGTCGAACGCGCGGATATACCGCGTCGCATCCTCATAGGGTTTCACCCCGAGGATATGGATGTTCGGACGCGCGCCGAGCGCCAGCACGTCGGGCCGATCATGCGCCGATCCGATCAGGACCACGCTGCCGTCCGGAAACGCATCGGCAACCTTGCCGATCAGATCCAGATCGACCCGGTCGCGCAGATTGCCGACATAGCCCAGGATCGGCCGGGGCAGATGCGCGATATCTTCCGGCACCGCCCAGCTGTGCGAGAGATCGAACATTTCCGCGCCGTTGGGGATGACGCGGATGTCGTCGCGAAGCGCCGCAAATCCCTCGCGCACCGGTTCGCAATTGGCGAGCACGAGGTCGGCATCACGCAGGATCTCGTCATACGCGGCGTGAACGCGCGTTCGATGCAGGTCGCTATTGGGAAACCGGCGCTGGTCGTCGATCACGTCGGCCACGATGCAGCCTGGATTGACGGCCGATTTGACCATCGCATAGTCGAACACCACCGGGCAGACCCACAGCACGGGCGAAGCGCCGATATTCGCCGCCCGCAATTCCGACCGGATGAAATCCTCATAACCGTCACGCGGCGGCAGGTCGGTGCCGAGATAGCGCTGGGACGACGTGCCAGCGCGGAACAGGAACGTCCGTCGCAGCAGATTGGTGGTATCGGCCTGACGCAGCACGCGCCGGATCGTGTTGACATATACCAGGTTTCCCTGATGCGCGGTGGCGTCCGCGCCGTGCTTTGCCTGCTTGTCGAGCTCGGTCGCGCTAATCGGCGCATCGAAGTGCAGGACCTGGTTCACCGCCCCCGATTTCAGCAGATACCGCGCCATCATGTCCGACCGGCGACCATAGATATCCGAGTCGTTCTGCTTCCACAGGAAGACGATATCGGGCTTGCGATTCTGCCAGATCGCCGGGCCTGCCCAGCCCTTGGCAAAGCGTGGCAGCGGCTCGCCGGAAATCCGCTCGATCGCCGCGAACAGCGCGTCGAACGCGGGTATCACCGGCCTGGATACGGTCCGCGCCGTCTCGAACGCCAGGTCCAGCCTCGCCGCATTCACGCTGTAGCTGAGTTCGGTCAGATAATGGTCGCGCACGCGCCTCTTGGTCGCCGGCGCGATCCCCTCGGCGCTGATCTTGCGCAGTTCGTCCCTCAGTTGCGCGGCATCGTGCACCGCCGTGATCGCCCCCGCCGCAATCAGATCGCGCAGGGGCGGCACCGGCGTCGCGTACACCGGCACGCCGAGCGCCATCGCATCGGTCAGCTTGGCCGGAATCTGGTAGCCGGAAATCGGCGATGTCGGATCCTGCAACAGGAACACCGCATCGGCGATCGACACCAGTTCGGCGAGCCGGGCCCAGGGCTGATCGCCGTGCAACCCGATCCGCGCCTTCTTGTACTTCGCGAACCGGCTCGACGTGCGCTTGTCGGTGACCGTTCCGATCACGCACAGCGCGAGCCTGTCGTCGGCAAGCTCTTCGAGGGCGTCGGCGATCTCGAACACGCCCTTGTGCGGTCGCGGCGTCCCGAGGAACAGGATCACGCGATCCGCGTCGGTATAGCCGAATTCAGCGCGGACCTTCTGCCGGTCGTACAAGGCCGGATCGAAGACCCGCTCGTCACGACCGTGACGGACGACGATTCCGCCGAACCGCGCCTGCAACGCATAGTTCGAGACGGTCACGCCGTCGCATTCGGCGATCAGCCCTTCGGCAAATCGCGTGAAGATCTCGCCATAAGGCTTGTCGAGGATCCGCGGATCCTCGGTAATCGCGGCGATCAGATCGTCGAGGCTGGCGGGGTCGCGATTGGGGAAGAAACCGAGTTCGTGATCGTCGACGTCGACGATCATCGGACACGCATTGGCCTGCTTGATCATCGCACCGATGAACAGGCTCGAGAAACGCGCCTTGCCGACATGGACGACATCGCATTTGACGCGTGCGGCGATCGCGCGCGCACCGGCGACGAATTCGGCGAAGCTGCCCGCGGGATAGGCGTGCATCGTCATCGGCGCGGCGGCGATCGGCGGCCAGATCGTCGCGCCGTACATCGGGAACATCGGCCCGACGAGTTCGACGACGCTGTTGCGCGATGCCATGTCCGCCAGCAGGAACGCCCGACCGACCGGGTTATGCGCCATGTCCCACGACACGACCGCGATGCGCCGCGTACGCGTAGCCGGGGTCTCGGCCCTGGCAGGATCATCGCCCGCCAAGGCTATGTCGCCCGGCACCGTGATCGGGAGGTGCGTCATCGGTTTCGATTTCGCGACGATCTCCGGCTTCTCGGGCGTCGCCGCGGCCAAGCCCGTCGGCAGCGCGGGATCAGCAGCCGTCGCGCGCGTGGCGGCGAGCATCATGCGCTTGGTTCCTGCGCCCAATCGCTCGCCGGTGGCCGCCCGCAGGCTCACCTGGTGATCCGCCCCGTCGAGCAGCAGCGTCGGCAGCGCCACGGCAAAACCGTGCGTGGCGACCTGGGCGACGTCGTCGGCCAGCGCCTCGACGGAGGCCGCGGGGATCGCCGACCCGATCAGCCGGCCATCGACGAACAGCAGCACTTCGGCATCGACGTCCGGCAACTCCGCCCAGCCGACCAGGCGATCGCCGCGTAACGCGACAACCTCGCCCGAGGACCGTTTCGCGCGACCCTGCACGCCGGTCGCCCTGGCCGGATCGGCCGCCGCCGCCACCGCCACTGCGCCCGCGCGCACCGGGACGGACCGGCCTGCCGTCGCATCGGCGCGGTTGGCTCTGCCGGGTGATGCGGGAACGGGCGTTGCGGCCGCTGCACCCGCCACGTCCAGCGCCGATATCTCGGGCGGGACGGGCTCTAGCGGAACGGGCTCTAGCGGA
The DNA here is from genome assembly GCF_036663855.1 of Sphingomonas fucosidasi. NCBI lineage: Bacteria > Pseudomonadati > Pseudomonadota > Alphaproteobacteria > Sphingomonadales > Sphingomonadaceae > Sphingomonas > Sphingomonas fucosidasi. The sequence goes on from NZ_JAXOJR010000002.1 coordinate 577,692, forward strand.
ACGGGCTGGGCCGGAACGAGCTGGGCCGGAACGAGCTGGGCCGGAACGAGCTGGGCCGGAACGAGCTGGGGCGGCGCGATCGGTGCCAACGCAGATTGCAGCGCAGGGGATCGCCTTCCCGCCACGATCGACGCATGGCTGGTGAAATCGACCGACTCCAGTTCCACGGTTCCGGGACCGCTCGAAAACTGCATGGCGAAGAAATACGGCGTGCCCGATGCGAGATCGCTCAACGGCATCTCCAGCTCATAATCCCGGGGGGCGCCGTGGATCGAACGGTGATGAGTCGAAAGCTTCTTGGCGAATATCCGTTTGCCTTGCGCGTTGGCCTTGAGCAGCGCGATCCACTCGAGATCGAGCCCGGTGGCCACATCGGCCCCGGCACTCGCGCGGAGCCGCACCACGGCGCGGCGACCCGCTTCGACCCCGGTCAGCTCGATGGGCTGCCACAGGCGAACCCAACTCGATGGCGAGCGAATATGCAGCCTCACCCCCCGAGGCTCTGGCGAGGCCTGGACCGGCCCCGCATCGCCGGAGGCGGCGGCGCCGTATTCGACGAACCAATTCTGGCAAAACTGCCCCATGTTCCGCCGAGCGGACACTGCCGGATCATGATCCGTAAACGTCGGATTTCGCAAAAGATTATACGTCATGAAATAACGGCGCTCTTTCGCAATGAGTCTTTACGTGATGTCGGATTATTTCTGCGCGACTCAGTAGTCGCTTAAATCTTTTAAGATTGTTTCTATCTGGTCACGGCTGCGAAGACTTGGCAACACAAACAAACTAAGACCAACGAATCTGATAGGATCATATTTTTACAATCAAGCTTTGACTGTTTTTAAGTCGCATGATCTCATTGCTTAAACTGCCGGGTATCGCGGAATGATCGTCGCGACAGGAAACAACGATTAGCGCCCGGTAGCGCCAACCGTCCTCGAAATATTAAAGACCTGCCGCGGCAAAAGCGACGCATGCCACATCGGACGCGCGGCATCGAGATACCGCTCGCCTCGACAGACCCCGATAACGATCCCAGATGGGTTCAGGCACTCACGCCGGTGCGACGCGACAGCGCGGCCGCGCTCGCGACGTGATGGGCGTGGGTGATCGCCACCGCGAGCGCATCGGCGGCGTCGGGGCCGGCGAGCTTCGCGCCGGGCAGCAGCACTGCCATCATCGCCTGGATCTGCTTCTTGTCCGCGCCGCCGGTGCCGACGACGCCCTTCTTGACGGTCGACGGGTGGTATTCGCCGATATGCAGCCCCGCCCCCGCCGCGGCGAGCAGCACGACGCCGCGCGCCTGCCCCAGCTTCAGCGTCGATTGCGCGTTGGTGTTGCCGAGCACTTCCTCGACCGCGGCACCATCGGGCCGCTCGGTACGGATGACGTCGATCAGCGCGTTGTAGAGCGCGGTCAGGCGGCGGGGCAGCGCCATCGACGGGTCGGTCTTGATCTGGCCGTTGGCGATATGGCTCAGGCGGTTGCCGTCGGCGCGAATAACGCCCCAACCGGTGGTGCCGAGACCGGGGTCCAGTCCTAGAATGATCATGCGTAGGAAAAAGCAGAAGGTTGGTTCGCGCGGAGACGCGGAGACGCGGAGGGGGTGCGTTCCTGGCGATCGTCTCGCGTTAGCGGGACTTTCGATTCTCCGGGCTGGCCGATAGATTTTAGTCCGTTGGCGCGGAGGACGGATCCACACGGTACAACTCTCCGCGTCTCCGCGTCTCCGCGTGAACCCACCTTCTTCATCTCAACCCCAAGCCATTCAACCCAGCGACTCCATGATCTCGTCGGAGATCTCGTAATTGCCCCAAACGGTCTGCACGTCGTCGTCCTCGTCGAGCGCATCGATCAGCTTGAACAAGGTTGCCGCATCGTCCGCCTCAACCGCGACCATGACCTGCGGACGCCAGGCGAGCTTGGCGCCTTCGGCCTCGCCGAGCTTGGCTTCCAACGCCTTGGCCACCTCGTGCAGGTCGCCCTGCGCGGTCCAGACCTCATGGCCGTCCTCGCTCGACGTGACGTCCTCGGCACCCGCTTCGAGCGCCGCCTCGAACACCGTGTCGGCATCGCCCGCGCTCGCCGGATACGAGATCAGCCCGACGCGGTCGAACGCGTGGCTGACCGAACCGCCCGCGCCCAAGTTGCCGCCGTTCTTGCCGACCGCGACGCGCACGTTGGTCGCGGTGCGGTTGCGGTTGTCGGTCAGCGCCTCAATGATCAGCGACACGCCGCCGGGACCGAAACCCTCGTAGCGGATCTCTTCGTAATTCTCGGCATCGCCGCGGCTCGCCTTGTCGATCGAGCGCTGGATGTTCTCCTTCGGCAGCGACGCCGCCTTGGCCGCGTTCACCGCGGCGCGCAGGCGCGGGTTCATGTCGACGTCGGGCAGCCCCATCTTGGCCGCGACCGTGATTTCCCGGCTGAGCTTGCTGAACGCCGACGAGCGCTTCTTGTCCTGCGCGCCCTTGCGGTACATGATATTCTTGTATTTGGAATGGCCTGCCATCGGTGCCTCTAATAGCCTGAAGCGCCGCTCTTAGGCTCCGGGGGCGCTTTTCGCCAGACCGTCTATCTTCTGCTCGATCGCGTCGAGCCGGGCCAGCACGAGATGGTCGATCTTGTGATGGATGCGCAGGATGTCGAGCTCCGCGCGCAAATTGGTCTCGTAATCGAGGCTGGCAGCGAGGCGATCCTTCGCCGATTGCCGGTTCTGGCTCATCATGATCACCGGCGCCTGGATCGCCGCGACGGTCGACAGCAGCAAGTTGAGGAAGATGTAGGGATACGGATCGAACGCCCGGCCGAAATGCGCCAGGATGTCCGAGTTCAGCAGCATCCAGCCGATCAGCACCAGCGTGAAGGCGATGATGAACGCCCACGACCCGCCGATCTTCGCGACGCGGTCGGACAGCCGCTCACCGAAAGTCGCCTGTTCGTCCGAGACGTCGGCGGCGTCGCGACTGACGGTCGTACCCGATTCTATCCCGGCGAGGACACGGCGCTCCTCCTCGTCGAGATCGTCCGGCGCCTTGCCGAGCAGGCGTTGCGAGAGATCGGCGAGCGGGGAATGTGTGGCCATGCCCCAAGGCCTAGCCGGGATTGCGGATTATTCCAGCGCGCAAAGCCCTGGGTGCGACGGAGCCTTGCTCATCCTCCCCCGCCAGAGGGAGGTGGCGCGAAGCGTCGGAGGGGGAGGACACGGAAAAGGCGTTGCCCTTTCCTCCCCCTCCGTCTGGCAAGCGCCAGCCACCTCCCCCTGGCGGGGGAGGATCGCGACGCTGAATAGCTGCACCCCACAAAGACTCCTTGCTCCGACACGCCCGCACCTGCCAAACGCGCGGCATGACGGTTAGCGTGAATATGGGCACCGACGGCAATGGTACTGCCGTCGGCGTCGACCTGGAGGAACTACTCGCCACCCGCCTGTTGGTGCAGGGCAATTCGGGCTCGGGGAAATCGCATCTGCTGCGCCGGCTGCTCGAGCGATCGGCGGGGCACGTCCAGCAGATCGTGATCGATCCGGAAGGCGATTTCGTGACGCTCGCCGGTCCTCATGGTCATGTCGTGATCGAGGCGGGCGACTATAGCGAACGCGAGATCGCGCGGATCGCCACGCGGTTGCGCGAACACCGGACGTCGGCGGTGCTGAGCCTGGAGGGGCTTGAGGTCGAGGGCCAGATGCGCTGCGCCGCATCGTTCCTGTCCGCGCTGTTCGATGCGCCGCGCGAGCATTGGTATCCGGTACTGGTGGTCGTCGACGAGGCGCAGATGTTCGCGCCGGTGACGGGGGGCGAAGTGTCGGAAGAGGTGCGTCGGGCGTCGCTCGCGGCGATGACCAACCTGATGTGCCGTGGCCGTAAACGCGGGCTCGCCGGCGTGATCGCGACGCAGCGCCTCGCGAAACTGGCGAAGAACGTCGCGGCGGAAGCGTCGAACTTCCTAATGGGCCGCACCTTCCTCGACATCGACATGGCACGTGCCGCCGATCTGCTCGGCATGGAGCGGCGTCAGGCCGAAGCGATTCGCGATCTCCAGCGCGGGACGTTCATGGCACTCGGGCCGGCGGTGTCGCGCCGGCCGATCACGGTGAAGATCGGCGACGTCGCAACGTCGGCGCGGAGCGGCAGCCCGAAGCTCACCCCCCTCCCCAGCGCCGCGCCGATGGACCTGCAGGACCTGCTGTCCGAGCCGGTCGTCGACGCCCCCGAGCTAGGCCTGATGTTCGATTCGCGCCCGCGTCGCGTGCCGGCGGAGGAACTGCTCGACGGCATCGCCCGCCCGCCCGAGCCCCGCACCGCCGCGCCACCGCCGCCGGAAAAGACCGACGACGAGGTCGAAGCGGTGTATGCCGACGTCTTCCGCGCGATCGTCGAGGATCCGGAGTCGACGTTGCGGCCGCCATCGGTGCTGTTCCAGGATTTCCAGGTGCGCTGTCGGATGGGGGGGCTCGCCAAGCCGCCGCTCGACCTGCCCGGCTTCGTGCGGCGTCTCAGTTGTGCCCGCGCGGGGATCTTCGACATGACCGACGAGGCCTGGACCGCCGCACTGGACGTCGCGAGCGGGTTGCCCGACGACATGCTCGGAGCGTTCCTGCTGGTCGCGCGCGCGGCGCGCGAAGGCGAGCCGTGTCCCTCGGATGCGCGCATTGCAGCAACCTACGGCACGAGTTCGCTCGGCCGCGTGAAGCGGCTGATCGGCTATATCGAAAGCCGGGAGTTGATCGTCTGTCGCACCGATCTGGCGGGCAAGCGCTCGATCACGATCCCGGGGCTGGGCTGGACGACGCTGCCGGCTGAGGCTGCGTAAAATTTGACTCCCCCGTCATCCCAGCGAAAGCTGGGATATTCCGCGGCTAGGAGCGCCCCCGTCCCACTTGGTACGGGATATTGGACGGGGCGCGTTCCTCCTCGCCGCAGGAGATCCCAGCTTTCGCTGGGATGACGATTGAATCTGGGATGATGGATGGGGGGCGGGCATGGCGCAGGGCGGCTGGGTCTACATGATGGCGAACAAGCCATTCGGCATGTTGTACATCGGTGTCACCGCGTACTTGGCGTCCCGCGTCCACCAACACCGGAGCGATACCGGCTCCGCTTATTGCCGGCGGTACGGACTCAAGATCCTCGTATTCGCCGAGCAGCATGAGACGATCCAGGATGCGATCGCTCGCGAGAAGATGCTCAAGGCGTGGAAACGGTCGTGGAAGGATGAGCTGATCGCCACGATCAATCCGGAGTGGCTGGATCTCTACGACCAGTTGCACTGAACGGCCTTCTCGGCGCGGCCGAAATTATAACCGTCATCCCAGCGAACGCTGGGATCTCCCGCGGCGAGGAGGAACGCGGCCGGTCACACAACCGGCGCTGCGTAATTTGGACACGCTCCTCGCCGCGGAATATCCCAGCTTTCGCTGGGATGACGGCTCAATCGGACGATGCTCAGATCATCCCCAAAGCCTGGAGATACACCTCGAGGATTGCCTCCTCCTCCTGATATTCTTCCTTCTTCTTCTTCCGGATCGACAGGATCTTGCGGATAGCCTTGGGGTCGTAGCCACGGCCCTTGGCTTCGGCCATCACGTCCTTGATGTCGTCCGAGATACCCTTCTTCTCTTCCTCGAGACGCTCGGCGCGCTCGATCAGCAGGCGCAGTTCGTCCGCTGCGACCGCGCCGCCGCCCATGCCGTGTTGCCGTTCGTCAGACATCGAAAATTCCCCACTCGCCAGCGCCACGCGCCGGCCCAAAAGCCAATCGAGATACAAGCCCGCACCGGTGACCGCCGTCTCACGACGTCGTGAATCATGCCGCTGCTGGTGCGGGACGGCGTCTAGGCGTTTACCGTGCTTGGCTCAATCGCCTGAATCGAACGGCGCGTTCTTCGCGACGCTCGCCTTCATCCGTTCGAGCTGCTCGGGGCTCGCGTCGCCCTGATGGTGCGCCTTCCACTCCGCGTACGGCATTCCGTACACCGTCTCCCTCGCGTCATCCTTCGACAGGCCGCCTGCTTCCTCGACCCAGTCCGACAGGCAATTGCGACAAAACCCGGCCAGCCCCATCAGGTCGACATTCTGCGCGTCGTCGCGGTGGCGGAGATGGCGAACGAGGCGACGGAACGCTTGCGCCGCTACGGCATCGTCCAATGTATCGAGGCGATCGGGGGTCATTTATACGCTCCGTGGTTGATCCAGCGCAGATAGGGGCTAAGGCCCGTCGCGGCAAAGACCTTCCCCAGGAAACGCAAGCATGACCATGGCCATCGCACCCCGTTCGCGGAAAGTCCGCATCCTCGCGACGCTCGGGCCCGCCAGCAGCACGCCCGAGATGATCGCAACGCTGTTCCGCACCGGCGCCGACGCGTTCCGCATCAACATGAGCCACGGCGACCAGCAGTCGAAGATCGCCGTGATCCAGGCGATTCGCGCGCTGGAGAAGGAATATGGTCGCCCTTCGACGATCCTCGCCGATCTCCAGGGGCCAAAGCTGCGCGTCGGCAAGTTCGACGGCGGACGGACCGTGCTCGAAACCGGCGCGACCTTCGTGCTCGACCGCGATCCCACGCCGGGCGACGCGACGCGCGTCGAACTGCCGCATGACGAGATCTTCGCGGCGATCGAGCCGGGCGCGCGCCTGTTGCTCGACGACGGCAAGCTGGTGCTGCGCGTCGTGTCGCATAGCCCACGCCAGATCACGACGCGCGTCGAAGTCGGCGGTGCGCTGTCGAACAGCAAGGGGCTGAACGTTCCCGACGTCGTGCTGCCGATGGCCGCGCTAACCGAGAAGGATCGCAGCGATCTCGATTTCGCGGTCGACCAAGGCGTCGACTGGATCGCGCTCTCGTTCGTCCAGCGCCCGGAAGATCTCTGGGAAGCGCGGAAACTGATCGGCGGCAAAGCGGCGCTGATGGCGAAAATCGAGAAGCCGGCCGCGATCGAGCGGCTCGAGGAGATCGTCGAGGCCTGCGACGGCGTGATGGTCGCGCGCGGCGATCTCGGCGTCGAACTGCCGCCGCAGCAGGTGCCGCCGCTGCAGAAGCGCATCGTCGAGGTCTCGCGTCGAATGGGCCGCCCGGTGGTCGTGGCGACGCAGATGCTCGAATCGATGATCACCTCGCCGTCGCCGACCCGCGCCGAAGTGTCCGACGTGGCTACCGCGGTGTATGACGGTGCGGATGCGATCATGCTGTCGGCGGAGAGCGCGGCAGGCGCGTGGCCGGTCGAATCGGTGGCGATGATGGATGCGATCGGCGTGTCGGTCGAGGCCGATCCCGAGCACGGCGACCGCATGCACTTCACGGTGATGAAGCCCGATCCGACGACCGCGGACGCACTGGCCGAGGCGGCGAAGAACATTGCGGCGACGGTGTCGGCGGTGGCAATCATCTGTTTCACAACGTCGGGCTCGACCGCCCGCCGGATCGCGCGCGAGCGGCCTTCGGTGCCGCTGCTGGTGCTGACGCCGAGCCAGGAGACCGCGCGCCGGCTCGGGCTGCTGTGGGGGACGCATGCGGTGCACACGCGCGACGTCGAGTCGTTCGAGGACATGGTCGCGAAGTCGAAACGGATGGCGTTGCGACACGGTATGGCCAAGGCCGGCGACCGGGTGATCGTGCTCGCGGGCGTACCGTTCCGGACGCCTGGGTCGACCAACGTGCTCCATGTGGTTCGGATCGTCGGGGACGAGCTGAAGGGGCATCACTCGCAGGTTTGAGTTTGGGGGCTGATGCTGGCTGATGCTGGCTGATGGGCTGAAATGCCCTCTCCCCCCCTCCTGGAAGGGGGGCGGGGGTGGGTCGGCTTCCAAGGCCCGACGGTCGTGGCTTAAGCCGACCAACCCACCCCCAGCCCCTCCCTTCAAGGGAGGGGAGGGAAGTGTGTGCGGACCGTCCAAGCAGGAACCCGTCATGCGAGCGCGCCCTGCCCCGTCATGCGGGGCTCGTTCCGGCATCCACCGTTCCGCATACTCGCGGTCCGTGGAGTATGTGGAACGGTGGGCCCCGGCCTCCGCCGGGGTGACGGAAGAGGGGGTGGCAATGACGACTCCCCCGCTCCGTTACGGCCACCTTGCCAATTGGGCCCCGGCCTCCGCCGAGGTGGGGCTGTGCGGCGGGTGCCTGAGCTAATCTAGGCTAGCGCTCGCCTCCCGAATACGCGATGTCGCGCAGGACGGACCGCACGGGAGGGCGCACGCATGACATTACGCGAGAAGATCGGTTGGGGCGCGCTTGCCCTGCTCGGGGCCTGCGCGCTTGCGGTCGTCGCGTTCGAGCGGGGCGAGCATGTCAACGCGCTGTGGATCGTCACCGCCGCCGTCTCGGTCCAGCTGATCGCGTACCGGTTCTACGCGCGCTACATCGCGCGGCACGTCATGCAGCTCGATCCGTCGCGGCAAACCCCGGCGCTGCGCCGCGCCGACGGACTCGATTACGTCGCGACCGACCGCAACGTGCTGTTCGGGCATCACTTCGCCGCCATCGCCGGTGCCGGCCCACTCGTCGGCCCGGTGCTCGCCGCGCAGATGGGCTACCTCCCCGGCACGCTCTGGATCCTCGCCGGCGTCGTGCTGGCGGGTGCGGTCCAGGATTTCATGATCCTGTTCATCTCGATGCGCCGCGACGGGCGGTCGCTCGGCGAACTGATCCGGATGGAGATGGGCGCGATCCCCGGCGTGATCGCGCTGATCGGTGCGTTCGCGATCATGGTCATCATCCTCGCCGTGCTCGCGCTGATCGTAGTCCGCGCGCTGGCCGGCAGTCCGTGGGGGCTGTTCACCGTCGCCGCCACGATCCCGCTCGCGTTCCTGATGGGCATCTACACGCGCTGGATCCGCCCCGGAAAGGTCGGCGAAGTCTCCGTTCTCGGCGTCATCGGGCTGCTCGCCGCGATCGTCTATGGCGGCACGGTCGCCGCCTCGCCGACGCTCGCGCCGCTGTTCACGCTCACCCCGGTGCAGCTCTGCGTGCTGATGGTCGGCTATGGCGCAGTCGCCTCCGTCCTCCCCGTGTGGCTGCTGCTAGCCCCCCGCGACTACCTCTCGACCTTCCTCAAGATCGGCGCGATCGTCGCGCTGGCGATCGGCATCGCGGTCGTCGCGCCGCCGCTGCGGATGCCTGCGCTCACGCCGTTCATCGACGGCAGCGGCCCGGTCTGGTCGGGCGGGCTCTTCCCGTTCCTGTTCATCACGATCGCGTGCGGCGCGGTGTCGGGCTTCCATGCGCTGATCGCCAGCGGCACCACCCCCAAGCTGATCGCCAGCGAAGGCGACGCGCAGTTCATCGGCTATGGCGCGATGCTGATGGAGAGCTTCGTCGCGATCATGGCGCTGGTCGGCGCGTCGATCCTCGATCCCGGCGTGTATTTCGCGATGAACAGCCCCGCGGCGGTGGTCGGCACCGACTTCGCCTCCGCCGCCACGGCCGTCACCGCGATGGGCTTCCCGATCACCCCCGAACTGCTGGCGCAGACCGCGAAGGACGTCGGCGAGACCACGATCGTGTCGCGGACGGGCGGCGCGCCGACGCTGGCGGTGGCGATGGCGGAAATCTTCAGCAACCTGATCGGCGGGCAGGCGATGAAGGCGTTCTGGTATCACTTCGCGATTCTGTTCGAGGCGCTGTTCATCCTCACCGCGGTCGATGCGGGCACCCGCGCCGGGCGGTTCATGCTGCAGGATTTGATCGGGCTCGCGGTACCGTCGTTCCGCAATGCCTCCGCAATCGTGCCGGGCCTGATCGCGACCGCGCTCTGCGTGACCGCCTGGGGTTTCTTCCTGTATCAGGGCGTCACCGATCCGCTCGGCGGCGTGAACACGCTGTGGCCGCTGTTCGGTATTTCGAACCAGATGCTCGCCGCGGTCGCGCTCGTGCTGGCCACGGTCGTGCTGTTCCGCATGAAGCGCCAGCGTTACGCTTGGGTGACGATCCTGCCCGCCGCGTGGCTGTGCCTGTGCACGATCACCGCCGGGCTGATGAAGCTGTTCGCGAGCGATCCGAAGGTCGGCTTCCTCGCGCATGCGTCGAAGTTCGCGGACGCGGCGGCGCGGGGTGAGTTGCTCGCGCCGGCCAAGACGATGGCGGAGATGCAGCGGATCGTGCTCAACGACCGGATCGACGCCGGGCTGTGCGCGCTGTTCCTCGCCGTGGTGCTGTCGATCGTGTTCTTCGGCATCCGTACATGCCTCGCGGCGCTGAAGATCGACAGGCCGACCGTCACCGAAGTCCCGCCCCAGCTGGTGGCCGCGGAATGATTCGCGCGCTCTACGCAAAGGCGCGCGAGACCGCGCTGCTGATGGTCGGCGTGCCGTCCTACGCCGCCTATCGCCAGCATATGGCCGAGCGGCATCCGGACCACGCACCGATGGACGAACGCGCGTTCTTCCGCGATCGGCAGGAGGCGCGGTACGGCAGCAAGGGCGGCGGGCGCTGCTGTTGACCGAGGCGTTATCGACCGTCGCGCGACTCAGGGCGGCGACGGCGAGCGATCACGACGCGGTCGATGCCGGGTTCGGACGCTATGACCTGCGCGATGCGGACGATTACCGCGCGTTCCTGCTCGCGCATGCCAGGGCGTTGCCGGCCGTGGAGGCTTGGCTGGACGGCATTCCGGGTCTTGCCGCGGTCCGATCTCGGAGTGAGGCGCTTGCCGCCGATCTCGCCGCGCTGGGCGAGGAGATGCCGACGCCGATGGCCTTCGATCTGGCGCCGAGCGAAGCGGCCGGCTGGGGTGCGATGTACGTGGTCGAGGGCTCGCGGCTCGGCGGCATCATGTTGTCGCGATCGGTGCCCGACGACATGCCGTCGGCGTATCTCGGCGCCAAACACCTGTCCGGCGAATGGCGCGCGTTGCTGGCCGCGATCGACCGGCAGCCCGCCGACGAGGCCTGGGTCGCGGACGCGGTCGCCGGCGCCAAGGCTGCGTTCGCGCTGTATCGGCACGCGCCGGAGGCCTGATCCGCCTCCGGCGCCCTGTCTGTGTAGGCTAGTAGTCGGTGTTGGCTAGTCGGGGTCAGCGCAGGAGCTTCGGTGCTTCCTTGCGGATCATGTCCTGGATCTTGCTCGCGAACAGCCCGAGGATGCCGGGCAGGTCGACGACCGCGTGGACGTTGGTCTCGAACACCGTGACCGCGCTGGCGATCGTCTGGCCCATCGCCTGGATGGTGAAGTGCAGCGTGTCGCCGTCCCAGCGATGGTCGGTCACCGACCCGCCGGGGATGCTGGCGCTGATCTTGTCGATGCCGCCGTCGAGCCGCGCGCGGACTGCCGCCTTGCCGAGCTGATGGGGAACGTCGACGGTAATGGGGTTGGCCATGAATAGTCCTTAAGTCGCGAAAAGCATGTCGTCGTTGGCGAACGCCTTGAACTCGAGAGCGTTGCCGCTGGGATCGCAAAAGAACATCGTCGCCTGCTCGCCGGGCTCGCCCTTGAAGCGCACATAGGGCGCGATCCCGAACTTTACGCCGGCCGCGGTGACGCGTTCCGACAGCGTGGTCCAGTCGTCCATCGTCAGGACGACGCCGAAATGCGGCACGGGGACGGCGTGGCCATCGACCGCATTGGCGACCGCGACGGGTTTGGCCGAGGGGTCGAGATGCGCGACGATCTGGTGGCCGAACAGGTCGAAGTCGATCCACTGGTCGCTGGAACGACCTTCGCGACAGCCGAGCGTGGCGCCGTAGAAGCTGCGCGCGGCGGCGAGGTCGTGGACCGGGAAGGCGAGGTGGAAGGGGCGTAGGGTCATGCGGCGGAGGATAGGTTGGGATGGCGGGTTCGTCGACCCGGGGGATTGCGGGGGGCGATCACCGATACGAGCGTGCCGCGTAAAACCTTGTTCTCCCGCGAAGGCGGGAGCCCAGTCTGGGTCCCCGCCTTCGCGGGGAAACAGGGTTGGTGCGGCACATACCGCCCCACACGCCACCACCCCGGCGGAGGCCGGGGCCCAATTGGGCGACGTTGCTAACGAAGGGCAGCGCGTCGTTACTGCGACCTTTCCAATTGGGCCCCGGCCTTCGCCGGGGTGGCACTAGGAGGCGGGAGGCCCCCACCCCCATCCCCATCCCCATCCCACCGAAAACATTGCCCCCCTCTCCCCGCCACGCCATAGCGCCAGCGTGACCCGTTTCCCTGCCCTCGCCAGCCTCATCCTCGGCGCGATCGCCGCCACCGGCTTCGCCCCGCTCGATCTCTGGCCGCTGACGCTGATCGCGTTCGCGGTGTGGATGAAGCTCGTCCACGACGCTCCGACCCTGCGCAACACCCTTTGCCGCGGGTGGATGTTCGGGCTTGGGCATTTCACCGTGAACAACAACTGGTTCCAGCACGCGTTCGACTTCCAGGACGCGATGCCGCCGGTGCTGGGCTATTTCGCAGCGGTGGGGCTGGCGCTGTATCTGGCGCTGTTCCCGATGCTGGCGGGCGGACTCGCGTGGCGGATCGCACGGCGACCCGGCACCCCCGATGCGACGTTCGTGCTGGTCTTCGGCGCCGCCTGGATCGCGACCGAGTGGCTGCGCGCGACGCTGTTCACGGGCTATGCCTGGGATCCGCTGAGCATCGTCTGGCTGCCCGCGATCGGCGTCGCGCGGCTATCGGCTTGGATCGGCACCTACGCCTTGTCGGGAGTCACGATACTCGCCGCGGGTGCGTTGCTGATGCTCGCCGTGCGCCGTTGGACCATGCCCGCGATTACCATTCCCGCGCTGAGCCTCGCCGCACTTTCCGCGCTCTGGACGAACGCGCCGCCCCCCGCCCCCAACGCGCCGCTGGTCCGCGTAGTCCAGCCCGATATCGGTCAGGAAGACCGCAGCGAAACCGATGGCGAACGCGTACTTTCCGCGTTGGAAAAGCTAAGCGGCCAGGGCGGCGCCAAGCCCCGCCTCGTCGTCTGGCCCGAAGGCGTGGTGCGCGATTACGTCGAGGACGGCTATCCGTTCTACGCCTATGGCTGGTCGAGCCCGCTCTACCTCCGCCGTCGCATGGCGCGGCTGCTGGGGCCCGAGGACATCCTGCTGATCGGCGGCACCGCGCTCGAGTTCAACGCCAAGGATCAGATCTCCGGCGCGGCCAATTCGGTGTTCGCGCTCGACGCACAGGCGCGGCTCCGGGGGCGGTACGACAAGGCGCACCTCGTGCCCTTTGGCGAGTATCTGCCGATACCGTGGCTGCTGAAGCCGCTCGGGCTCGCGCGCCTCGTGCCCGGCGATATCGACTTCACCTCGGGCGAGAGCCCGGCGAACCTGACGCTGCCCGGCTTCGGCTCGATCGGGATGCAGATCTGCTACGAGATCATCTTCTCAGGCGAGATCGTCGATCGCGCGCACCGGCCTCGCATCCTGTTCAACCCCTCGAACGACGCGTGGTTCGGCAAATGGGGCCCGCCGCAGCACCTAGCCCAGGCGCGGATGCGCGCGATCGAGGAAGGGCTGCCGATCATGCGCGCGACGCCGACCGGCATCTCCGCGATCATCGCCGCCGATGGCCGGCTGGTCGCCACCGTACCGCATGAGACCGCGGGCGCGATCGAGCGACCGATGCCGTCCGCGCTGCCGCCCACGCTGTTCTCGCGCGTCGGCAACGCGATGGCGGCGATCGTCGCTGCGTTGATGCTTGCAAGCGCGGTTGCCCTGCGCCGTCGCCAACGCTAGAAGGACATATAAAGCTTTCCTTATATGTCGCTCCCCGGACTTTCCTGGGCGAGCCTTTGCGAAGAGGTTTCATGCGCAAGTCCTTTCTCTTCACCTCCGAATCGGTCTCCGAAGGCCATCCCGACAAGGTCGCCGACCAGATCAGCGACACGATCGTCGACCTGTTCCTCGCCAAGGATCCGCAGGCACGGATCGCCTGCGAGACGCTGACGACCACGCAGCTTGTCGTCCTCGCCGGTGAAATCCGCGGCAAGGGCATCTACGAGAACGACCAGTGGGCCGACGGCGTGCTCGAAGAGATCGAGGCTGCGGTCCGCAACACCGTCAAGGAAATCGGCTATGCGCAGTCCGGCTTCCACTGGCAAACCTTCCGCTTCGAGAACAACCTCCACGGTCAGTCCGCGCACATCGCGATGGGCGTCGACGAGAGCGGCAACAAGGACGAGGGCGCCGGCGATCAGGGCATCATGTTCGGCTACGCGACCGACGAGACCCCCGGCCTGATGCCCGCGACGCTGTATTACAGCCACAAGATCCTCGCCAAGATGGCCGAAGACCGTCACTCGGGCGCGGCGCCGTTCCTGGAGCCCGACGCCAAGAGCCAGGTCACGCTGTCGTACGAGAACGAAGTGCCGGTCGGCGCGACCGCCCTCGTCGTCTCGACGCAGCACGCGCCGGGCTATTGCGAGAAGGGCGATAACGCCGATCCCGCCAAGTATGCGGTGCTGCGCGACTATGTCATGGGCGTGTTCAAGGACGTGCTGCCCGACGGCTTCATCACCGACGAGACCGCGATCTACATCAACCCGACCGGCCAGTTCGAGATCGGTGGCCCTGACGGCGACGCCGGCGTCACCGGCCGCAAGATCATCGTCGACACCTACGGCGGCGCGGCCCCGCATGGCGGCGGCGCATTCTCGGGCAAGGATCCCACGAAGGTCGATCGCTCGGCTGCGTATGTCGCCCGCTATCTCGCGAAGAACGTCGTCGCTGCGCGCCTCGCCCGTCGCTGCACGATCCAGTTGAGCTACGCGATCGGCATCGCCGAGCCGCTGTCGGTGTATGTCGACACGCATGGCACCGGCACCGTCGAGGAAGCCAAGCTCGAGGCGGTCCTGCCGAAGCTCGTTCGCCTGACGCCGAAGGGCATCCGCGAGCACCTCAAGCTCAACGCGCCGATCTACAAGAAGACGGCCGCGTACGGGCATTTCGGTCGCGAGCCACAGGGTGACACGTTCACCTGGGAGAAGACCGACCTGGTCGATGCGCTTAAGGCCGCTGTCGCCTGATCGCTTTCGACCTTACCGGTTGAAAAGAGCCTCGCCCGATCAGTCGGGCGGGGCTTTTTTTTCGCTCGCCGATCGCAAGCGTCGGCTTAAGATATTATGCCTTGGCAGGGTCCGTGGCCGCGGCGATCTGGCCTTCGATCACCGGCGCGATCCGGTCGAACACCGCGCTGACCAACGCCTCCGCGACCCAGCCGACGGCTGCGCCGACGACGAGGTCGGAGAGATAATGCTTGCCGTTGACCGGCTGAGCAGCCGCGACTGCGCTGGAGATCAGCGCAGCCGGTGCCCCGGCCCCATCGACGTCCCGCGACATCGCACGCGCCACCGCCACGGCTCCAGCGGTATGGCCGGATGGGAACGAGGTCTGCTCGTGCGCGTCGCTTTTGCCCGGCTCGAAGCGCGCCTTGCCGTCCTCGATCGCCGTTGCCGGACGGGTGCGATCGATCGAACTCTTGATCGCGGACTTCACGAACGTTGCCGCGGCGTGTGCGGCGAGCATGCGGACCCCGCCGCGGATCACATCGGGCCGCCGTGAGATCAGGCCGATCACGACCGTGCCGATCGACGTGACGACCAGCTGCGGCTGATCCCCGATCTCCGCCAGAAATCCGGTTGCCTTTACGACCGGTTTATCCCGATGCTCGGCCGCCTTGTGGGTAACGTCGCGATCCGCTTTGGCGACGGCCTTGGCGGCCTGCTTGATTTCACCCATCAACTTTCATCCCGCCCGTTCATTTCACCGCGTACCTGCGCATGCGCCAACAGCGCGAACAACCCCGCACCGCCCAACAGGTTGCCAAGGATCGCCGGCAGTATCAGCCCGATGGTCTGCCCGATCTCGGTCCGGCCGGAGAACAGCAGCAACCACGCTTCGACCGAGCCGACGACGGAATGGCTGAACCCGCCGATCGCGACGACATAGGTAATCGCGCCGATCACGAGGAATGCCTGTTCGCGCGCATTGGGCAGCGACCATGCGAGGATCGCAATCATGAACCCGGCCGGCACGGCGTTGACGAACGTCGCCCAGGCCGAAAGTTCGGTAATCGCAAGCGACACCTCGATCATCGCGGTGCACAGTTCGGCCCCGCCGAGCAGACCTGTCGCGATCGCCAGACCGGCGATCGCGGTACCCAGCAGATTTGCCCCCAGCACGACGATCCATAGCCGCATCGTGCGCCGCAATGCCCAGCCCGATGGCCTGGTGACCAAGGGCAGCATCGCCGTGATCGTGCTCTCGGTGAACAACTGCATACGCCCGAGGATCACGACGAGAAATCCGATCGGATATCCGAGCGACACGATGATCGACCGCCACGGCGTATCGGGCAACGCGGCGTGCAGCGCGCCCTCGGCGATCAGGGAGCTTGCGATCGCCATGCCCGCAGCAAGCGCCGAGAAGAACAACGAGGAAACCGGGCGATCGAGTTCCTCCTCCCCTTCCTCGCGAACCGCGCGGTGCAGGTCCTGCGCATCGGCGGCCTTTAGGTCGTCGACGTCGGGTTCGGGTACGGATGAATCGGATGATGCCATTACGCCCGTGTAACGGCTCGCTGGCCGCTTTGGGTCCGCGCGGCCACTAGAGCGATGCTGGCGTCACGCGCCACGGATCGACGCGTCCGGACCGGTCGATAAACGCTAGGATCTCACTCGGGCCGGGCTCTCGCAAACCATCGAACGGCGCGCCGCCCAGCGCCCATTGCGGATTAAGCCCCGGGTCGATCGTCAACGCCTCGCCCCAGCGCGCATAGATATCCGCAAGTTCGGCATCGTCCCATGCCATTTCGTCTGCGGTGCGGCTCCGGCCCCGGGTTTTCGACTCGTCGTGGATCAACTCGATCTGCGGGCAATACCGCACCCGGTATCCCGCCGCGCGCGCGCGCAGACAGACGTCGATATCGTTATAGGCGATCGGTAGCCGCACACACTCGAACCCGCCGATCTGCGCCAGCACGTCGCGCCGCATGGCAAGGAATGCGCCCGTCACCGCGGCGGCGTCATGCTGGGTCACATACCGTGCGCCCGGCCCCGGGTCGTCGAACGCGGCATGGCGCCCCTCGTGCAGCGGCAACCCCTCGCCGGCGCCCATCACGATGCCGGCATGCTGGACGGTCATGTCCGGGTAGAGCAACCGTGCCCCGACGATCCCGACCTGCGGATCGTGCAACTGCTGCTCGAGTGCGCGGTCCCAGCCTTGCGTCAGCATCACGACGTCGTTGTTCGCAAACACCAGCAGATCGCAGTCCGCCGCGAGCGGATCCGCGATACCCAGCATGTTCGCCCGCGACCAGTTGAAGGGTTCGTCCATCGTCACGACGGCATGGTCGGATCGCGCGGCGCGTGCTCGAAGGACGGCGTGCGTCGCGGGCTCCTGGCTCCGGTTGTCGACGATGATCACGATAATCCGATCGGGCAGGTCAGCCATCGCGAGGAGACTGTCGACCGCCCCGACCAGCATCGCCGCTTCGTCCCGCGTGGGCATGACGATGGCGATGCGCGAACGTCGCGCTGCAAGCGGACCTGGGGGGCCGGGGCTGGCACTGCGGCTGGCACTGGGGCTGGCGGGCGGCCCAGCGCGCGAACCCGGTACGATCGGCCTTTCCACGCCATCGTCGAGCATCGACGCAAGGATACGCGGAACATGCACCACCGGCGATCGCACCGTCCGCGCGGCGTCGGTCATGCCGGTACGCAAACAGGCGCCCGAAATACCCGCGCAGTCGCCCAGTCGCGGCACCGCGTCTCCCCGCATCGCCACGAGCGGAGGCGGTACGGCGGCACGCAAGAACGCATCGTCGACCCCGTAGAGAACCGGTTCGGCATGACGCTGACCGCGCGCCCAATGGCGTCTTGCGCGGTCATGATCGCACGTTACCGCGGCCGCGCCCGACCGAGCCGCTGCATAGCGCAACCAGGCCAGGGCATGCGGGTGGAGGATGACGCCCGCGTCGATGCTGATCAACAGTCCCGGTCGCTGCGCGTATGTCCCCGCGTCTTCGAACCCGATCCGCATGTCGGTTACGAGCATGCTCGCCACGGGATGGCTGGCGATCCCCGACGCCTCGACCAACCGCGCTTCCCAGCAACGATCCGATTGGTCGAGCAACGCCGTCAATGTGGCCCGCACGGCGGTCGCGGTCGCTGTCCGGCAATCGATCGCCAGCATCATCGGCGCTGTCGGATCGTCGAGCGACGTGGCAAGCGGCGGCGGCGGCCGGACCGCGATATCCGAGCGAAATCTGTCATACGCCGCCATCGGATACGCCGATGTTCCGATCCAGGCGCGCAGAACGTCGTTTGCTTCCGCCAACGCCTCCGCCACCCGGTCGAGCCTGCGCCACATCGCCTGACGATCGATCACAGCCGCTGGAATATGATCGCGAGCGCCGAGGTGGACGAGTTCGCCAAGCGCGGAATCGAGCATCGGATCGAGCCGCAGTGCCTGCGCATATGCGGCGACCGCCCCGCCACGGTCGTCTTGCATCTTGAGCAGATGACCATGCTGCAGATGCGTATCGGCGTTGAACCGATCGATCGACAGCGCACGCCGATACGCATCGCCTGCCGCCTGCAGGCCACCCGATTCCTTCAGCGCGTGACCCAGCTGCACCCACCACCCGGCGTTGCGCGGCTGGATGCGCACCACCGCCCGATACCCGTCTGCCGCCGCCAGCCAGTCGCGGCGATCCCGCGCGGCATCGGCGGACACCGCCAGCGCCGCGACAGCGTCATCGGATGCGATTACGAAGCTCCGACGGCGACAGGAGCGATCCGGTCCGCCAGCCGCTCGGTGAACGCCGTCATCGTGAACATCGCCTCGTAGACCGCCCGTGCCGGCCCCCGCACCGATTCCCGCAAGGCGCGATCCTCGATCAGCCAGGTCAGCAGCGCGGCAAGATCGGCCGCCCGCGCGGTCGGATAAACGAAGCCCGACACTCCGTGCTCGATATACTCGGACGTCCCGGTGCTGTCGCTGCACACGATCGTCTTGCCCAGCGCCAGCGCGTCGGACGCCACCAGCGGCAGCGGATCGTCGCGCGACGGGACCAGCACGATGTCCATATCGGCCAAGCAATACCAATAGTCCGGATGCGCCTTTTCACCGTGAAAATGGAGGCCGTCCTGTCGTTGCCACGTGCGCCGGACCTTCTGCTGAAACTCGGGATCGTGATCGCGGCCGAAGAAATCGAGCGTGGCATTCGCGCGTATCCCGGGCTCGATCATCGCAAAGGCCTGCGCGGCGATATCCTGGCCCTTGCGGGGCTCGAACGACCCGAACACGCCGATCCGGACGACGTCCGACCGCGCGGCCACCGGATACAGGCCCCTCGGATCGGCGATTCCGGTCTCCAGCAGACGCGACGCCGCGCCGTGCCTGCGTAACGCCGCTGCGGTCCGCGTGCTGACCGCGAGGATGTTGCGCGCCGATTTCAGGACTGCGTGAAACCCCTCGGTGTCGCGGACCATCTCGTCGATCAGTCCGGCTTCGTGGATGTACCAGCGTAGCTCCGTTTCGGCATCGAGCTGTTGTACGGCGCGCCAGCCGATGACCGTATTGACGATCACAGTATCGAAATTGCAGGCAAAATCACGGAAGCTCGCAGTGCCGGTCAGTGCAAGCGCATCGATGATGACGGGGATATTGGCCTCGGCAAGGCGGGTGCGCATCGGGCCATCGGTCGGGCACGTCACGACGACGAACGCGCCCGACTGTTTCAGCGCGATAGCCATGTCCACAGCGACACGCGGAGCACCGCTGTTGGTCAGGTCGTGCGACAGGATCAGGATGTCGGGTCCATTGCCCGCGTAGCGCGTCCTGCCGGGATGAATGCGATAGGGCTCGGGGGAATCCACATAGCTGATCCCGCTCATCGTCGGCGGAAAATACGGATCGTCGGCGATCAGCGCCGGAAAGCGCTTGAGCAGGAAGATGTCGGCCTTGCTTTTTTTCCAGCGCGATCCCGGCGGCAGGTCGGGATCGCCCCCGATCGCGGCGCCGATCGACGCGTGGCCGATATGGATCAGCTCGGCATGCGGCGTGTAGACCAGCCGGTATCCTGCCTCGCGCATCCGCAGGCTGAGATCGACGTCGGAATGGGCGATGCCGACGTTGTTCGCATCCCATCCGCCAAGCTCCCGAAACAGGCTGGCCGGCATCGCGCAACACGCGCCGCACAACAGGCCGACGTCGCGGGTCGATTGCGCCAGGTTGAAATGGGTCGCGGTATTGCGGGGAAAGGCGTGGAATGTCGTTCCCGTCAGTCGCCGCAAGCCAACCGCCATGCCGGCATATTGGATACGCCCGTTCTCGTAGAGCAGCTTGGGGCTGACGCCACCGACCCCGGGCCGGACGAGTTGCTCCAGCAGCACTTCGATCCAGTCGTGCGTCACGACCAGCACGTCGTCGTTGTGGAACACGAGATAGTCGCCCTGCGCGATCGCAGCGCCGGCGTTGCATTTCGCCGAGAAATTATACGGCGCATCGAAGATCGCGAAGCGGATGCGCGGTCCGTCCAGCCACTCGCGACACTGCGCGGCCGTCCGGGAATTGGTGACGATCACGATCTCGTATCGGGAATAGGCGGTCCAGGCGACGATCGACATCACCGTCCGGACGATGTGCGCGGAATCGTCGGACGGAATGATGATCGAGACGTGCTGATCGAACGTCGCATAGTCGGCCTGCGAACGGTTCGAGGACGGCAACGCAATCGCGCGACCGGCCCAGCCACGGCGATCCATCGCCGCCTGGACCGCAGCGATGTTAGTCCGCCGTGCCTCGGGCTTGCCCCCGCTTGCGGCAGATCCCTCGATCATCCGCCAGCCGTACAGGATTTCGCGGATGTGATGGACGATCGGCGCGGCCTCCGAAATGCGCAGCGCGAGATCGTAATCCTGCGAGAAATCATACGCGCTGCGAAAACCACCGACCGACCGGACGAGCGAGGTTCGATATACCGACAGGTGGCCGGTATACATCACCGACATCAGCAGCGCCGGACTCCAGTCGGGCTTGGTCAGCAGTTCGTCGGGCTGGTCGTCGGTCCCGATCTTGCACTCGTCGCTGTAGAGCCAGTCGGTGTCGGGCACCGCGTCGATCCGCGCCGCGACGATTTCGAGCGCGTCGACCGTCAGCATGTCGTCGTGATCGAACAACGCGACATACTCGCTGGTGGCCAGGTCGAGCGCGCGGTTGGTGGCATCCGCAATCCCGCCGTTGCGCCGGGAGCCAACGAACTTGATACGCGTATCGCCCGCGCAGAACCGCTCGACGATGTCCGTCAACGCGGTTTCCCGCGAACAGTCGTCGACGATGCACAATTCCCAATTGGCATAGGTCTGCGCGAGCACCGACAGGATCGCCCGCTCGAGGTAGAGGATTGGCGAACGGTAGATCGGCAGCAGGATGGAAATCCTTACCCCCTCGGTCACCGTGCCGACGCGGTCGTGATCGAGGCGGAACCGGCTGGCGAGATCACGCTGGCTCGCCCGATAGCGCCCTGGCACCCCGGCCGGCGGGACATCCGCATCGCCGCCGTTCGGCGCAATGTCGTGCAGCGGCAGCACGCCGAACAACGTCACCACCTCGGTTGCCGTGGCGGCGGTGGCGGCGTGGAGGTCTCGGACCGCGGCATCGAGCAGGGCGGGATCGCGACGCAGCAATTCGAGCTTCGCCATAGCGTACCGGTCGGGGAACAGGCCCGCGTCGCCGCCGGGGGGATTGCCGATCAGCCGCTGGACCACCTCGGTCGCAGCGGTGATCCGCTCGTCGACGGATCGCTCGGCTTCCAGGCGCAGCGGTGGTGGCCGGACGCCGAACTCGGACGGCCGGAGTTCGTCGAACTTCGCACCGGCCAGCGCCTGCTCACGGCCGATGAAATGCACGTATAGTTCAAGCGCGCTTTCGCCTCCGATCGGCGAACCCCCAAAGGTTTCGAGAACCCGACCGGGCTGGAACCCGGCGATCGGGGTGACGCCCGCGGCATCGCCATAGTCCAGATAATGAATGAGCGCGCCGTCCGTCGGATCCATGTCGGACATCGACCCCCGGTAGCATGCCGCATCGAACAGCGGCGTCGGGCTGACGGCGCGATCCGGCGCTGTCGTCAGATAGTGAAGGACCGCCACGATGCCGTCGCGGGCCGCGTCGGGATGCTGTTCGCGGTACCAGGCGCCGGCGAACAGCGGATGCGGATCGAGCCCGTTCGGCCCACCGACTTTCAGGAAATGATCGAGCAGGTTGGCGCCCGGCGACAGGTCTCCCGTGACTTGCGAGCGATAGAAGCGGCTGTCGAACAGACGATGCGGTTCATGGCCCTCGGCGGCGCCGACGGTCGCATAATGCTGGGCAGCGTCCATGTCGGCGCCGACGTCGTACCGCTGTCGATACCAGCGTTCGTCGAACAAGGGCGACGAGCCGATCGTGTCGCCATGGACCAGGTTCGGGTCTGGCGACGCTGCCGCTGCGGGCGGCGGTAGATCGGCGGCAAGGACAACCGGATCGCGGGTCGGATCGGCGAAGAAGGCGTTGCGCGCGACCGCGATGTCTGCGGCGAGTTGCGGATCGCCGAGTTCGGTCGCCGCATCGACATTGGCATCCAGCGCATAGCCCGCGACATACGCAAAGCATGCCGCCGCCTGCTGCCCACGCATCTTGTGCAGATGGCCGATGTTGACGAGCAGATCCGAGTCGCGGGCATCGATCCTGTAGGCGGCATGATAGGCCTCCATCGACGCGACGAAATCGCGGGTCTCCTTCAGCGCGTGCCCCAATTGCACCTGGATCGCGAAATCGCCGGGAAAGGTTTCAAGGTGCCGGCGATAGGCATCGATCGCGCCCGCCCAGTCTCGAATGTCGCGCGAGGCATCGCCTGCGATCCGCTCGGCCGATCGCGCCGCGGATCCGAGCCCGACCCTGCCTGATTTGCCCATCAAACGCTCGAAACCCGCCTGAAATAAGTTGCTCATCGGTCTCTCTTATTCCGGGCCTGCGCTGCCGCCACTATAAGATAAAGCCCCACGAAGGATATATGCGATCAAAGTATAGTCGTACAATTTCGGGACTTGGCCGCGCAAAACGAGTGACGATTACATTCTTCACCGCTACGACTCCAACATGCAAAGTCCGCCTTCTCCGTCGGCAATCGCCGCAACATTTGATATAGATGCGGGTCCATTCGATTTCTGGCCGACTCGATCGAGCCGAATTCAAGGACTTGGCGGCTCCGAATCCTCCGAAGACCCGGCCTATGTCTTCCATACCCGCTATGTTTCGCTGGAGAGCAGCACGGTCCGCTGCTCGCTCGTCTTTACCGGGCTGACCGCGACGCTTGGCTCGATGATCGTTCGGGTCAACGCGTTGCCGCTGGACGGATCGCGCCCGGCCGAGACGATCAAGACCTGGCCGATCGCCGTGAAGGAGATCGTCGCGGCCGGCGGGACCATGCGGCTGACCTTCGATGCGGTCGACGGCATGCAATATGCGGTCCTCGGGCATCTCTATACCGAGACCGACGCCATCGCGCAGTCGTTCACGATCCTGCTCGACGCCGCCGTCCGCCAACCGCATTTCGAGCAACAGGTCGAGGCGGCCCGCAAGTCGATCTTCGGCCAACGCGTCTTCCGTCGCGCCTCGCGGTTGCTGGCACACGGCAAGGCGACGCTGGCCGATCCGGTATCGCAGACCTGCACCGCATCGCAGTTCAACGAGCCGGCCTATGACCAGTGGCTCGAACGCCTCAAGCTGGCGAAGCACCGCCATCGAAAGCAATGGGAATTCGTCTACATCCTTCAGACGCTCGAGCGTTACGGGATGCTCAAGGCGGGGGCGCGCGGTTTGGGCTTCGGCGTGGGCATCGAACCCCTGCCCGCAGCGATGGCGGCGATCGGCTGCTCGATCGTGGCGACCGATCTAGCCGCCGACGACGTCCGCAGCCGCGACTGGACCCTGACCAACCAGCATAGCGAAGGCCTCGACCAGCTTCGCTATCCCGAGATCTGTCCAAACGACGTCTTCGATCGCAACGTCGCGTTCCGCGTGGCCGACATGAACGCGATTCCCGCCGACCTGCGCGGGTTCGACTTCACCTGGTCGTCGTGCGCGTACGAGCATCTCGGATCGATCGAGGCCGGTCTCGATTTCGTCCGCAACGCGGTCCAGTGCCTCAATCCAGGCGGGCTCGCGGTACACACCACCGAACTCAATCTCACCTCGAACGACGCGACGATCGATAGCGGCGGCACCGTCCTGTTCCGGCGTCGCGATTTCGAACGGCTCGCGGTCGATCTCGTCTCGCGCGGGCATTTCGTCGCGCAGATCAAATATGATCTCGGCGACACGCAACAGGACGCCTATGTCGACGTGCCCCCCTATTCGGCGGACAACCATCTGAAGCTCGCGCTCGGTCAGTATGTCACGACCTCGTTCGGGATCGTCGTCCGCCGCGGCGATCGGTAACGTAGACCCCGGCGATGTGCGGCGCGTCGCTATCGCCCGATAGCGCCGACCGCATCGATCGTCGCCTCGACCACGTCGAGATGCTCCGCCCAGCTCACCGGCCGCCATCGCTCCATGCGTTCACGTTGCGCGGCACGGCGCGGCGATGCCGGTGCCGAATACGCCATGATCGCCTCGAGCCATCCCACGCCGTCGAGCGGATCGAGATAGTCGGGTGCCGCGCCGCCAACCTCGCGTAGCGCGGCGATGTCGCTGCAAATCACCGGAAGCCCGGCCGCGAGCGCTTCGCTGACCGGCATCCCGAAACCCTCGGCAAACGAGGGCAACAGCAACGCCTGCGCGCCGCCGAGCACCGCATGCATCTCGCGATCCGACATGTTCGACGCCTCGATCACGTAACCGGACAAGGCGGTACAGCGCTCGATCATGTCGATGGCGTTTTCATTTTCCCACCCGCGCCTGCCGATCAGCACGAGCCGCGGTGCCGCGCTGCCAAGCGTTTCCACCAGTCTGCGCCATATGTTGAGCAGCAGCAGATGGTTCTTGCGGGGCTCGATCGTCGCGACGCACACGAAATAGGGGCCGGCTGGAACCGTCGAAAGACTTGCCGGCCGGCTCACCGATGGCAGTTCGACGGGGTCGGTCCCGAGATGCGCGACCCGGATGACGCGGTCGCTGCGCATGTCCGTCAGATGTTCGCGGACGGCCTCTACCGTCGCCGCGGAATTGCCGATGATGCCACTGGCATGGCGGTCGATCGTTCGCATGGCCCTGAGATGCCGCGCCCTGCCGTCGATCCGGGCAAACTCCGGGTGCGTCAGCGGAATGACGTCGTGGATCAGCGATATCAGCCGCGCGGTCTCACGTTTCAGGATCGCCGCCACCAGGTCGATATCTTCCAGATGGTGATGCGACGCCTGAAGATAGATTCGCTGCCGCGCCGCGGTCGGCACTGGGCGCGGCCGAAGTGCCAGCAAGTGCCGATTGGCGGCGACCCGCACCGCTTGGGGGTCGAGCACGTCCGGGTTTCGCCACCGCGCATCGGTGAAGCTGAGAAACTGCCGCACCGCCCCGACCGGCAGTCGGCCGTAATAGCCCCCCGCGGGATGCACCGCGGCGAACGCCAGCCGGTCCGGAATACGGTGCAGCAATTCGCGCGCATAGACGAACTCGACCCGGTCGATCCCGGTCGGCGTCACATGATAGGACCGGCTCAGCAGGCGCGACAGGTCGAGTACGACCTCCGCGTCGACGCTGGCACGGCCGCCAAGCCACCGCGGCACGAGCGTCCGGCTGAGCAGCATCGGGGCGAATGCACGAAACGGCTTCAAACGCCGTCTTCATCATGTGCCCCGGGCTCACCGTCGGCGTCGCGGTCGTCGCTACCAGTGCCTGCCGCAGTATCCGCCGCAGTATCCGCCGGCTCAGGGGTTTGTGCGACCACGGGCTCGCCGGTCAGGCGCCGTTCGGCGTGCCGGACGAGCATCGCGATCCCTTCGTCGCTGAGATAGCCGCCGGGAATCAGGCATCGGTCGATCAGCACGCGCTTGAACGCGTCGTAAAGCGCGATGTCGACCGCCGGCGGATCAGCCCAGAACATATCGAGGGGTTCACGTCGGACGATCCCCTCAATGTCGTAGATCGCCTCGCCGAGCACGGCCACCGGCACGCCCGAGTTCAACGCCAGGGTGCCGACCGTGCTGTTGACGGTCACGACCGCGCGCGCCTTGGCAACCAGATCCGAGATGTCGCCATCGCCGATATAGAAGACCCGGTCGGCGATGCCGTAACGGTGCGCTTCGCGGCGTACGAACCGTCGCCAACTCGACAGGCTGCCATCGAGGGGATGCCGCTTGACGATCAAATTGACCCCGGGCGGCGCCGATCGCGCAAAACTCTTGATGATGAACCGGAGCGCCGCACGCATGTCACGAAACGGCGAATGGACGCGGATCTGATAGTCCGAATTCAATTGCAGCGGCAGCGCGAAATACGGCGTGTCGCCGATCGCCGCCATCGTCGCGGCGGACCGCCTGCGCTCGCGGCGCCTGGTCATGAAGTGCACGGCCCAGCCAAGCGCTTCGCTGAGCATCGCGGTAGAGCGGTGCGAGCGATAAAAGGGATATAATGGCCGGGTAAGCGCGCTGAGGATCGTATAGCGGCTGGTCTCGCGCAGGCGTCGTGCGAAGCTCGACGGGACCGGCGCCACCGGCGGGATCCCCGACAAGCGGCTGGCCTGGTCGCGGTACCAGTCGCCATCGCGCGGCAAGGTCGAGTTTCCATTCACGCCGTCTTCCTGCAACGTCATGAAATCCGGGCGGATATAACCTTCCTCGAACACATGGACGCGGATACCGCGCAGCTTGGCCATGCCATGCGCGGAGGCATGATGCGGCCTGCAGTCACCGAACAGGATGACGTCGGTAACGTGATGATCGACGACGAAATCGTCGAAGAACAAGGGCCAGCCCTTCAGCGAACTTCGGTAGTTCGTCGAAAACCCGCTCCAATCGGCGCGATCGCCGCCATTGAGGTTGATCCGGCGTATCGCATGGCCTTGCATGGCCAGCGCGGAGGCCAGTTGATCGAAAAAGGCACCATGCGGCCCCTGCAGGAACAGGAACGTATGCTTGCCACGGGTCGCCGGCGTCATCGGACACCCGCCGCAATCAGGACGCCCTGCCGCCGGAGTCGGCCAAGCGCCTGTCGGATCAGCGTAAACGCGGTGTCGGACCCGCCCTGCCCCGCCGCGATCCGGGCGATGAGCGTTTCGACTTCGCAGAACACGCCCGTCACCGGATCGATGTACCGTGGATACAGGATGAGCGTTACGGCAACGAGTTGATCGATCGTCAGCGTCCGGCGACGCCGCGCAGGTTGCTCGACACGGTCTTCGGTCAGTCCCCAGCCGGCGAAAAAAGGGCGACCGTGTACGGTGACCGGGCGTCCACGCATCAACGCCTCGAACCCGGTCAACGAGGTCAGGACGTGAACCGCATCGACCCGGCCGACCAGCGATAGCAACGCGCTATCCTGGTCGATACGGTCTACCCATTCTGCGCCCGCCGATGACGATACGTGCCCCTTGCGATGGCCGGCGACGACGTCGGGGTGCGGTCGATAGACGATGAACGCTTCGGGCTCGCAAGCCCGCACGCGCGCGAGAAATTGCAGGTTCGAGGCCACGCCTGCGCCGCCACACAGCACCGAGCGATCGTCCTCGACCTGACCGATGGCGAGGACGCAACGACGATCGGGCAACGGCCTGACCGTGCCGGCGGCGACACCGTATTTCCCGATATCATGATCGCAGATCAGGGTGCGCAGACGGCGCGCCCGTTCGATCAGATCGTCGGAAAAAACCTGTGTCTGGAGCAATGTTTCGAGATCGCTCGGCCGGGCCGGGTCGTAATAGATACCCCGCGTGTCGATCGTGATCGAACTCGGCACACGGCCATCGGCGCCGAGGCCACTGGACCGGATGAAGCCATCCTCGACGATCTGAAGCTCGAGCCCTGCCGCTTGCGCGTCGCGGGCATAGTCGGCCGGTATCCGCGATGCCCAGCCCGCAATCGCTCGTCCCGACCGGCGGGCGGTGACGAGTGCCTTGTTTGCAGACGCTGCAACCGGACTTTGCCGTCCGTCCCACAGGAAGTTGCCGATCGCGGCTCGTTTCCAGAGCGCCATGCCGGTCATCACGCCGATCCCGCGATTGGCGTCGAGCGTTCGGCGCCAGTTTGCCAGTCGGAGGACGGTATCAGCCAATGTCGCGGGTCGATCCTCGAACGGGTCATGGCAGGCAAATGCGGTCAGCCGGTCGAGGCATGCGCGTTCGACCCGGGCCGGGTCGACGATCGTACCCGCCATGTCATGCACCGCAACGCCCGACAGCCAGGCGACGATCGCCAAATCGTCGTCGACATTGGCCTGCACGGCGGCACCCTGCGCGACCTGCGTCCAGGGATCGCGCTTGCCGTCCCAGAACGCGCCGCCGACGCGCGCCGCACGCAAGGCGTCCAGCACATCACGCGCCTCTGCAAGACTTGGGGGCGTGCCGCCCGTCACGGTGATCGCCACCGGCGCCGCCCAGGGAAAGGGGGGCGCGCGCAGCAGCGGCAGGACGCTGGTCCCGTGCCGCAGCAGCGGCACGATGCTGGTCCCGTGCCGCAGCAGCGGCACGATGCTGGTCCCGTGCCGCAGCAGCGGCACGATGCTGGTCCCGTGCCCGCTCGTCATGCCGTGCGACGACGCGCGGCCGCGCTCAGCTCGCATGTTCCCGAACACCGGCGGCGACCAGCCAGCCAAGGCCGTACAGCACCATCAACGCGATGAAGAGCGTGAGCAGCGACAGCGCACGCTTGGGATATTCGGAGCGGACCGGCATGTTCGCATCGACGATCCGGACGATGTAGAGTTGCTGCCGAACCGCCTGCTGGCGCGCCGCTTCGAAGGCGGCGGACGCGGCGTCGGAGCGCTTCGACAGGAATTCCTGCTGCATGCGGAGACGCTCGTAATCGCCGAGCCCTGCTGCGATCGCATTGCCGCCGCCCGCAAGCTTTGCGGATTGCGCGGTGACCTGGGTCTGCAACGACCGCACCTGCTGCGACAGCGCGGCATATTGCGGATTGCGCGTGCCGATCAGGCTTACCGTCGTCGACAGCTGCGATCGTGCCGCGGACAACTCGGATTCCAGTTTCGATACCAGGCCGATCTGCGCTGCGATGGTACCTTGCGGGTTCACGTCCCTGCTGTCCTGTCGAAAATCGGTCGTTCGCGCCTGGACCTCGGTCAGGGCTGCTTCCGATTCGGCGAGTTGCGGGCGCGACAGTTTGACCGCATCGTCATAGGACCGGACGTTCATCGTATTGACCTGACCTTCGCCCAGCCTGAGCAGCCGGCGGGCGATGACATAGGCATCGGTCGGTCGGAACGCGCGGACCTTCAGGGTCGTGATGCCGGTGTCGGTGTCGTAGTGCACGTCGACCTGTTTGCGATAATATTTGAGCAGCGCTTCGGGGGTCGGTTCGGCGGAGGCCAGTCGGCTCAACCGATCGGCTTCGGGGCGCCGGAACCGCTCGACCAAACCGCTCTGCTTGCCGAGCGCGTCGACCGCGTCGTGCGACAGCAGAAAGTCCGCGACGCTGTTGGCCTCGCCCTGACCACCGCCGCCGCCGCCGCTCGCCCCGAGCAGCTTTTCGATGCTCGATCCGCTCGATGCCGGCGCCCCTTGCGCGCGCACCAGATAATGCGCTTCGGATTCATACTGATCCGCGGCGAACGCGTAGAGATAGAGCGCGGCGGCAAGGCACGGCAGCGCGACGACGAAGAAGAACCAGCCATAATGCGTCCGGGCATAACGCCATCGCTCGCCGAGGCTCGGCGACGCCTCCGGCTCGACCGTCGCCGGGGACATGAAACCGTGCACCATGATGTTCTCCGAGGGTCGGCCTCAACTGAAGGCCGAGTATAGCGCCGTCACGAATCGTCACGGCATATGTATCTTGCGCTTCACGGCAGCAATTGCCAGCAGACCGACCAAGGTCGATCCAAATATCCAGCCTGCAAGATACCAGGCATCGATAAAGTACGGGACCGCACTGACGAACCAACCGTATCGCAACATTTCGAAAATATGCGACATCGGAATTACCGAAAATAGCGGCCTGAATTTCGCCGGCACCCATTGCATCATCACAAATACACCGGACAGCGGCAGCATGATGTAGGCGATCGGATGGACCAACCTTCCCATCGCTCTGTTTTCGAACGTGAAAGCACAGACGACGAGCGAAAGACCAAAGGCCAGGAAGAACATGCACGCCACGCCCAGGCATACGTAAAGCGGTCGTGCCGGAAGATCTGCGAGACCCATCGCCACCGCCAGGCTCATCAGGATCATGAACGACAGGATACAGCCAGCCGCTTCGAGCAGGGCACGGGCGAGTAGGATGTCGAAGATCGTGACGGTCTTGTGGTACAACAGCGGCAGATTGGCTTCCAATGCCCCTTCCGCCCGCCCGAAGATGCTGCGGAACATGATGAAGATGCAATAGCCGATCAGCGCGAACGGCACCGGTTTGACGTCGTTGCCGAAATGCCCGCCGGTCTGCTGGTGCAGCAAGGCGATCATCGTCGCCAGCATCATCGGCTCCAGGATGAGCCAGACATAGCCGATATTGTCGCGACCATAGCGCGTGTGCAGTTCGCGCATGATCAGCGCGCCGATCACGTTGCCCTGGACCTTGAGCCCCCGGCGCAGCGAGCCGCGCGGCGCGATACGCGTTGCCATCTATTCCCACCCCCTGGGCATATTGCGTCGGGTCCGTAGCCCCCCGGCCAGGATCGTGTCGTACATCGCGCCGAGCCGCGCGCGGTAGCGATCCTGCGTGAACACTTGCGCCTGCTCGGTGCCGGCCGCCACGAGCCGATCCGCCAGCGCGTCGTCGGTATCGAGCGCGAGGATGGCGACGGTCAGCGCGCCGACGTCGTATGGGTCCACCATCAACGCCGCCTGCCCCGCGACCTCCGGCAACGAACTCCGGTCGGACGTTATGACCGGCGTGCCAAGCTGCATCGCTTCGAGGACGGGAAGCCCGAACCCCTCGTACAAGGACGGGAAGATCACCCCCTTGGCGTTCGCGATCAGCTGCAGCAACAGCGCGCGCGGCAGATATTGCAGCCGGATGACCTGGCTCGCCACGCGCCTGCCAAAGGCATTGTGCGATCCTGCCGCTCCGGTCGCGAGCAGGCGAAGCTCCTCGTCGGCCTGCCATGCGCCAGCGCCGACCAGGACGAGCGGCGTCTTCACCTGGCTGCCGAGATAGGCCTCGATCAACCGACCGACATTCTTCTTGGGCTCGATCGCGCCGTAATACAGGAAATAGCCGCGCGGCTTCAGCCCGAACAACGCGGTGACGTCGCCGACATGGTCCTGCCGCGTCTGCGCGGTCGAGACGCATTGATAGGTGTTGGTGATGCGGTCCCCGGCGATACCGAACTGCGCGATCACATCGTCACGACTCGACTCCGACACGGTGCAGACATGGTCCGCCGCGCGCACGATCGTCTCGATCATCCGGTAATAGAGCCGCTTTCGGTCGAGCGTCGCATAGGGGAGCTTGAGCGGCACCAGATCATGCAGCGTGTAGACATTGCTCGTCCCCTGCATCCGGATCGGCACGGGGTAGGTCCAGTGCATGATGTGCGGCGGATCGGAGACCCGGATCGGCAGGAACCGTCCGGTCCGCGCAAAATATCGGTCGGCACGCTCGAACAGCCGGGCGGAACTCATGATCCGCTCGAATCGCGGCAGTCGCCGTGCGATCGCGCCCTGCACGATCAATCCCCGCATCGGAACGTCGAACATCTGCGTCCGCCGATACTGGCCGAACCACTCCCGCACCGCCCGCACCGCCGCGAGCCCGGGGCCTTGCGGAATTCCCCGCCCGAGCGCCTCGTAAAACAGGATTTCACGCAGCTCCGGGTGGATCCCGACCGGTATCCCGAATACGCCGTCCAGACGCACGCCCAACGACGTGATCGCGTCGCCAAGAGCCTGGCCATAGGTCGCGACCCCGGTGCCGTGCGGCAAAGAGAGGTTGAACCCGTCGATCGCGATCCGCACGTCAGCGTTCACCCGCGGTCTCCAATTCGGGCCACACGCCGTCGGCGATCCGCGCGTCGATCAAGCGGTCGTACAGCATGGTCAGCCGCCGGCCGAATGCCACCGGCCGGAACGCCTCCGCCCGGTGCAGCCCACGCCTGACCAACGCCCCGCGCAGGACGTCGTCGGCAACGATCCGTCGGAGCGCTTCGGCGATCGCCGGCGCATCGGTCGGATCGACCAACAGGCCCGCGCCGCCCGCAATCTCCTGCAATGCGCCACGATCCGACGTCAGAACCGGCGTTCCCAACGCCATCGCCTCCGCCACGGGCAACCCGAACCCTTCTTCCAGCGACAGCAGGACCAGCGCCCGTGCGTTGCGGATCAGGTCGATCAGTACCGGCCTGTCCTGATACGGCAGCACGAGCGCACCGGCGCGTTCGAGCTCGCGGCGCAGCGCACCGCCGTGGGCGCCATCGGGCCCCGCCACCACCAGCGGCATGCCGCAGCCGCTGACCCTCCACGCGCCCGCAAGCCGAGCGAGGTTCTTGCGGGGTTCGATCACGCCGCAGAAAAAGAGATAACCGTCCGGGCGCAGGTCATAGGGCAAGATCCCATCACCGCGTTCCTCCGGATGAGAATCAGCCCTGCCACTCTCACCGGTACCGGGGAGGTATGCCGTGCCCACGCCACGTGTACCGACAAGCTCGGCCAGGCCGCTGCCGCAATCGGTGACCAGGTCCGCCGGGACCACCAGCGCATCGAGGATCGTCCGGCGCGCCCAGGCGGATACCGTCACGATCCGATCGGTGCGCGCGGCGATTGCGAGCAGGCATGCCTGCAGCCGATCCGCCTCAATCGGCGACAGATCGGGTCGACGCAACGGGATCACATCGTGCACGGTGTGGACGTTGATCCATCCGTCGACGATCGCGGGAATCGGATACGTCCAGTGCATCACGCCGACCGGCTGCGGCGGGGTCAGCCGCAACAGCGTGCCGTGCCGTCTGAAATGGATATGCGCGAGCCTGAAGACGTCTTGTCGCCACAGGGACGGCGGATCGCAGGCCAGCACGTGCAACGCCGGCGTACCGCGTACCGGTACAGGCGATGTCGGGGCGTCGCGTCTCGACACCTCACCCATCGGTGCACTGCAAGTCTGCGCATGGCCGCCATCGCCGCCATATGATTTCAACAATAACCGGCGCGGCCGCGACGACCATGCCGACAGCCACCGCGATGCCGCCTCGCGCCGCGTGCTCGGCACGCCGAAACGACCGACTGAACCATCGTGCAAGGCCATCGTAGTGCGGCCCGCGATAGCGAGTGCGGCCAGTACCGCCCGACGATAGCTCGCGACCCCGGTGGCGGCAGTTCCTGCCAATCGGGCATCGACGGCAATCTTCACCTTCTTATGAGTGGCGCGGTCGAGTACAGCCCGAGTTGTCATCCCTTCCATGCGGAGCATTCGACGCGATGATCGCCTTCGAGAATGTCTACAAGAAATATCACGGGCGTGGTTTTGATAATGCCGTACTCAATGATGTGAATATGGTCATTAAACGCGGTGACAGTATTGGTGTTTGCGGCGCCAATGGTGTCGGCAAATCGACCTTGATGCGGATGATTTCGGGTGTGGAGCGGCCGACGTCGGGCGTAATCAAGCGCACCATGACGACGTCTTGGCCGATCGGCTATGCCAGCGCGTTCCAGGCGGGCCTCACCGGTGCCGACAACGCCCGATTCATCGCCCGCATCTATGGCCGGGATCCGCAAGAACTGCTCGACTATGTTCAGGATTTTGCGCAACTTGGCTCCTATATCCATGAACCTGTCAACACCTACTCGGCAGGCATGTCCGCACGTCTGGCGTTCGGTGTATCACTCGCCATAGACTTTGATTGCTACATCGTCGACGAAATTACGGGCGCGGGGGACGAACGTTTCAGAATCAAGTCTGAAGAGGCACTTACCGCGCGTAGAGACCGTGGAACTCTAGTCATGGTCTCGCATGATACGCACGCATTATTTCGATATTGTGAGCGTGGTGCGGTCGTATTCGGTGGAGTTGTAACGTTATATGACACGATTCAAGAAGCAGCCGATGTTCATCACAGGCTACAAAGCTTTCCGCCGCCGCCACGTTGATTCGATTGTTTTCAGCAACGTGCTGATTTAATGGAGGACCGGGGAAAGCCGATCGATTCATTTTTCCTTTCTGCCGTTTTATTGGAAGACTGATCGATGACAGTGTCTGAAAATTACAATTCACGGCGCCGATACGGAAAACCTCTGGCGAGGGTCATCCTGTCATGTGTCGGACTTGGCGTGATCGGGGGGTGCGCGACCCTGCCGGCCGCCGGCCCGACCGCGGCACAGATCCGGCGTGCGGAGATCAAGGACAACGGCACGGGGTTCCGGATCGTCGACATCGACCCGGCAACGACGGCGCGTCTTGCCATCGATGGTGCCGCCGCCGCACCGCTAGCGGCGCTGGACGAAGTCGGTCGCACCGACACGCTGGGGCCCGGCGACACGCTGTCGATCCACATTTTCGAGGTCGGCGTGACGCTGTTTACGCGCGGCAACGGCGCCACCGCCCAAAGCAGCTTCACGCCCTCGGCATCGGGCACCGACCTGACCGTTCGCGTGGACTCCGCCGGCGATGTGCAATTGCCCTATGTCGGCCGCATCCCGGTTGCCGGCAAGACACCCGGCGACGTCGAACGGACGATCGAACACGGTATGATCGGTTTGTCGCAACGACCTCAGGTCGTCGTGACGGTCAAGGCGAACGCGTTCAACGTCTTCTATGTTTCCGGCGATATCCGGAGCCCGGGCCGGTTCGAACTGGGCCTGCCGCGTGAACGGTTGCTCGATGCGATCGCGCGCGCCGGGGGCACCACCAACCAGCCCAACGACATGATCGTGCGCCTCACCCGCAGCGCGCGGTCTGCCGAAACGCGGCTCAGCGAAATCGATGCGTCGGGCGACCAGAACATCGCGCTGCTGCCGGGCGATCGGGTCGAATTGTTCAACCGGCCGCGGACGTTCCTGGTTTTCGGTGCAACCGAGAAGGTCTCGCAGGTCGCATTCGGGGCAAGCTCCCTGTCGTTGGCCGAGGCGATGGCGCGGATCGGAGGCCCCAGCGAGCGTACCGCCGACCCGGCCGCGGTCTATCTCTTTCGATACGACACGTCGCTCGGTGCCGAACCCAAGCCGGTCGTCTACCGCCTGAACATGGTTCGCGCCGACAGCTATTTCCTGTCGCAACGCGTCGAGATGCAGGACAAGGACGTCATCTACGTCTCCAGCGCCGCCGCCAATGCGCCGGCCAAGATGACGCAGATCATCGGCCAGCTCTTCACCCCGCTGGCGCTCGGGCGCAGCCTGGCGCGGTAACCGTCGGCACAGGCGACTCTGACTGGACCGGAAACGATCGGCGACGGGGACGACCTTCCCCGGCCGGCTCCGGATATTAAACGGGCGAACGGAGCAGCGAAGACTTATGACCGCAGGCTATATCGAAGCGCTGGAATGCCTGACGGATCGTACGGTCGTGCAGGGCTGGGCCAACGACGACGCGTTACGGTCCGGCGCCTTGACGCTCTCGTTCGACGGTATCGCGCAGACCGTGGTGCAGATCATCGATACCACCTACCGCGAAGACCTCGCCGCGGTCGATGCGCGCGCGTTTCGCGTCTGCCTGCCGGTACCGATCGGGCCGGGCACGAAGGTCACCGCCGCGATTATCGGCGCATCGCTCCAGATCGCCGCGGATGCGATCCGCCCCATGGCACCGCTCGGCCATATCGAGGTGGCCGGCAGCGACGATATCGGGGGATGGATCGTCGCGGCAGGTCTGCCGGTCACGCTCCAGTTCGACGGCACGCTGACGGCCACGATCGACGCGGCGATCGACCGGCCCGATCTCGCGCAGATCGTGCCGGGCGACGCCCCGACCTATGGCTTTCGCGTATCGCTACAGGCGTTGCGCGCGCGCTCAAGGCCGTCGTCCGATACCGCCTTGGGACCGGACAGGGTCCTGTTGCGGGCCGGAACGCACATCGTCGGCGATGCGGCGATCGTCCGGACGCCGCTCGTCCACGGCAAGCTCGAGCGCGTCACGCCGGCCGAAGCACGAGGCTGGGCCGCCGACGCCAACCGACCGGACGGAATGCTCCAGGTCGAGATGCGGATCGACGGCATCCGCTATGCAACCGGCCTCGCCGATCGGAACCGCGCCGATCTCGTCGCCAAGGGCATCGTCACGGCCGGTGGCGGATTTCGCTTCGAGATGCCCTCGATCAGCATGACCGGTGGATCGACTGCCCATGTCGCGGTCCATGCGCGGGATGATGCCATGGCGATTCGCGGCGGGACCGACATGGCGGTGCCCGAGCGGCGCTCGCTGCTGCCGTCGGTGATACTCGACATTCTTCCCGACGTTGACGAACGCGGCGTGACGATCATCGTCCCGATCTACAATGCCGCGAGCGATACCGCCGCGTGCATCGCCGCGCTCCGCCGCACCACCGACATACCCTGCCGGCTGATCCTGATCGACGATTGCAGCACCGATCCGGCGATCGCCGGCATTCTCGAAACCGCGGCGGCGCTTCGCAACGTCGAGGTTCACCGCAACACGGAGAATTTGGGGTTCACGCGGACTGTCAACCGGGCGATCGCGCTCGCCGGTAGCGACGACGTGGTCCTGCTCAATTCGGATACGCAGGTCACCACGGGATGGCTCCAGGGCCTGCGTCTTGCGGCCTATAGCGGCCGGTCGGTCGCGACCGCCACCGCGGTGTCGGACAATGCGGGCGCTTTCTCGGTACCTGAAACCGGCATGGCCAACCCGGTTCCTGCCTTGCTGTCGTTCGACGACATGGCGCGGCTGGTCCGGCAGTCGGCGATGACGCTGCGGCCGGAGGTGCCGACCGGGCACGGGTTCTGCCTGTATATCCGCCGCGATGCGCTCGACCGGATCGGCCTGCTCGATGCCACCGCCTTTCCGCGTGGGTATGGCGAGGAGAACGATTTCTCGATGCGCGCCGATCATGCCGGGCTGCGCAACGTCGTCGACGACCGTACCTTCGTCCATCACGAGGGGTCGGCGAGCTTCGGCACGGCCAAGGCGGCGCTGTATGCGGCGGGGCGGCTGGTGGTCGACGCGCGCTATCCCGAATACAAGGCGCGGATCGGCGTGTTCGCGCGTGGTCGCGACATGCTGGCGATGCGGTGGCGCATCCGTCGCGCGGTTGCACAGGCCGTCGCGCCGCCGCGACCCCGCATCCTGTACGTGATCGCGACGCAATCGGGTGGCACGCCGCAGACCAACCAGGACCTGATGACCGCGATCGACGACCGGTTCGAGCCGTGGCTGCTACGCTGCGATACGGTCCAGCTCGAATTGTCGCGGCTGCACGATGGCGCGCTCGTCCCGGTCGAAACCGCGGACCTTCACCGCGGCATCGATCCGTTGGTCCACCGGTCGAGCGAATACGACATGATCGTCGCCGATATGCTCACCCGGCACGCGATCGAACTTGTCCATATTCGACACATGGCGTGGCACAGCACCACCCTCCCCCAAACATGCCGCCGGCTCGGAATCGCGGTGATCTTCTCGTTCCATGATTTCTACATGCTATGCCCGACGGTCAAACTGCTCGACCAGGACATGGTGTTCTGCGGTGGTCGCTGCACGCCGGGCGTGGGGCGCTGTCGCCCGGAACTCTGGCCGGTCGATGCGTTTCCCAACCTGAAGCACCAGTTCATCTATCGCTGGCGCGCGATGATGAGCGACGCGCTTCGTCACTGCGACGCTTATGTCACGACAAGCCTTACGGCTCGGGCAATCATTGTCGATGCGTTGCCCGACCTCGTCGGCAGGCGGTTCGAAGTCATTCCGCATGGACGCACCTTTACAGGGTTTACCACGACGGTTCCGCGACACCCCGGCGCGCCGCTTAGAGTGCTCGTGCCCGGCAACCTTTCTGCCGCAAAAGGGGCCATTCTCGTCGAGGCGGTGGCGGACATCGACAGGGGGCGCACGTTCGAGTTCCACGTCCTCGGCGACTCGGGTCACATGGTGGCACGGCCTGGACTGGTCCTGCACGGACGCTACCAACGCGATGCGTTCGCGGCCCGCGTGGCCGAGATCGCACCACATGTCGGGGCAATATTCTCGATCTGGGCGGAAACCTATTGTCATACGTTGACCGAACTCTGGGCGGCGGGCCTTCCCGTAATCGGCTTCGACATCGGCGCGGTGGGGGACCGGATCAAGGAATCTGGCGCCGGATGGCTGCACCATGTCGGCATTCCAGCCGCGGACCTCGCCCAGTGGCTTACCCATCTGGCGGCCCTTCCGGATGCAATCCAGGCCGCCAGCATCGCGACCGTCCGCTGGCAGGACACCGTCGGTCGTAGCTACGACACTTCGGCGATGGCGGACCGCTATTGCGATTTGTACGCGCAAGTGGCGCAGGACCGACGCGTATTCACGACGGTCCGAGCCGACGGTGGCACCACATGATCGCGCCGATCGTCGGTTGCCATTGGACGGCACTATGAGACGCAGGTACGCCATAACGTTTGCTGCAAGGAACCGACGATCGCCGATCCCCAGTTCGTACCTGATACGCTGTACCGCCTGTTCCACCGCGATAGCATTCCGACGACGGATGATCTGTCGACCGCCACGGGTCATGCAACGCAGGTCATCCTGCCGGGCAGCGCTCCGGTATTACGGCAGCGTCCCGTATTCTTCGCGATCGACCCACGCGTCGCCGACGTAGCGCGCGAACACCAACTGCGCGCAGAAGCGGTCGCTTCCACGCGACTGGCACCCTCTTTCGTCGTCGCGCTACCGCACGGCGCGATTCTCACCGACGGTTTCCTGGTTGCTGATGAGGCTCATCGAATCCTCAGCGACAGCTTTCGTGCATTCGGGTCGCTTGCACGCTACGGCTTTCACGAGCATCCGGATCGCGTTTTCTCGATCGATCTGGTCGGCGGCCCCGAACTACCGGGGACCCATCTGGTCGTGGGAATACAGACCAATCTGAACTATTTTCACTGGCTGCTCGAAGCCATGCCGCGACTTTGGCTGGCGCAGCGTGAAGGGTTGGCAGCGGACGCAACGGTTTGGCTGCCACCACTGCGGCCATGGATGGCCGATATGATCGATGCGTTGCAACCTATCGACAGGCGGGCGACGCAAGGGGACGGCATCACGCGGTGCGCCCGGTTGCTGATGCCCGCGCGCGGCCTGAGCAACATACACACGTTCGGCGCCCATGCATTTGCCATGGCGGACGAAATCCGCGAGCGTTTCGCGCCAGCCGCGCCATCGGGACGCAGGTTTTTTGTCACGCGCGCCGGTGCCGGATCGCGCAAATTGATCAATGAAGATGAGATCATCGCGATTGCCGCGCAGCATGGGTTCGAGACCATCGAGCCGCAACATCTGGCATTTCGCGAGCAGGTCGAACTCTTTTCCGGCGCGGACGCCATTGCCGGGCCGCTGGGCGCCGGGCTTGCCAATGCGGTGTTCATGCGCCCCGGCAGCGCTTTGATCGAGATAGCTCCGGAAGGGCGCGAGGGCGATGCCACGCTGTTCGCCAATCTCGCGCACCACCGACAGCTCGATTATCTGGCTGCCGTTGGCCCTACCGTGTCCACCGACACCCGCGCGGTGGATCGGCGGGATTTTTCGGTTGATACGGGAATTATACACAAGATGTTCGCGGCGCTTGGCTGACGCACGCCGCGGTTGGCCATGGTCTCAGGCGGGGACCATGGCGGCCAGGAGGTCGTCCACGGCGGCAACCGCGAAGGCGCTGTATTCGTCGCCGATCGCGTACGGCAGCAGGATCCGGCGATCGTGGAGCAGGCCGCCGCAGCTGTAGGTGACGTTGGGGACGTAGCCGCCGCGCTGTTCCGCGGACGGGAACAGCAACGGCGACGGCGTCCGCGCGAGCACCTTGGACGGGTCCGCCTTGTCGAGCAGGCACGCGCCGATGCAATAGCCGCGGACCATGCCGACGCCGTGCGTGAAGACCAGCCAGCCCTCGTCGATCTCGATCGGCGACCCGCAATTGCCGAGCTGGACGAATTCCCACGGATATTTCGGCGCCATGATCGGCGTGCCGCTATCCCAGGTGTAAAGATCGTCCGACCGCAGCAGCCAGATATTCTCGCTGTCCTGCCGCCCGAGCATCACGAACTGCCCGTCGATCCGCCGCGGGAACAACGCCATCCCCTTGTAGCCGGTCATCGACCCCGCCAGCGGCCGCATCTCGAACGTCCTGATATCGATCCCGCGCAACATCTCCTGCCGCGCGACCTTGCCATCGAACGCGGTGTAGGTGCCGATGACGCTCTGCACGTCGTCATGATCGGTAAAGGTGACCATGCGGAGATCCTCGATCCCCTGATGCTGGCTGGGCAGGACCGGGAAGATCACCGTTTCCGAGACGTCCCGGCTGTCCTCGCACAGCAGCCGCACCCAATCCGAGTCGGTCCGCTCGATCTGCGGCGGCACGCCGTTCGCGCTCGGTGGATCGACCACCAGCCGATCGCCCGGCCCCCATTCGCCGGTCCGGAACGTCACCGACGAGATGTGCCCCTCGCCGATCCCGCGCAGCGACAGCAGAAACCGCACCGCACCCGGTTCGGTTGGTCGCCCGTCGAGCGCATCGTCGGGCAACCGGACCATGCTCGGGTTGAACAGCGCGGCGGCCTCGAACGCGTATTCCTGGCTGAAATACGCCCCGATCAGCCATTGCTCGTCGTCATCGAAATCGCCCGTACCGATCTCGTCGCGGATTGCGGCGAAACGGCGCAGAAACACCTGGTCGGCGTTGCGGTGACGTTCGCGCATCGGCGC
Source organism: Sphingomonas fucosidasi (assembly GCF_036663855.1). Taxonomy (NCBI): domain Bacteria; kingdom Pseudomonadati; phylum Pseudomonadota; class Alphaproteobacteria; order Sphingomonadales; family Sphingomonadaceae; genus Sphingomonas; species Sphingomonas fucosidasi. Next base: position 618,578 of record NZ_JAXOJR010000002.1, read on the forward strand.
CGCAAGCAGCGCACGCATCCGTGTCCGCATCGCCGGATCGAGCGCGCGAACCCGTTCGACGACCACATGGAGCCGGGATGGCCGATCCGCCTCGAACGCCGCCGGATACGCGAAACTGAAGGGACGGATCACGGTACGCGACGGATCGGGCATGAGTTCGACGTCGAGTTTGGTGAAGACATCGGCGGCCGCCTTGAAATCAATTCCCCGCATATCGGACCCGGCCGTTTCCGGAATGCTCGTTGCAGTCAGGTCGCCCTTGAGAGGATGGGTGGGAGCAGCGTCGAATGTCGTCATGTCAGCCCTTCGAAAGGAGTCATGGAAGGAGCGCTGCACGCGCCAATTCGATCCCTGGGCGGGCAGGCAATCCTGTCGCTGTGGATGACGCCCCTAAGTAAACGGCGATTTTCGCGGATGCCTTCGTCTCGTCGAGCTTCTAGCAGGGCGCGATGGCCAAGCGTAAATTCTACCTCACGGCGGTCCTGCCCGATGGTTATGTCAAGACGATCGGCCCGACCGCGCTCGACTTGACGCATTACTGGCGCATCGTCGCGGTCTTGGCCAACGGCAAGACCGAAGTCTTCTGGGGACATAGCAAATCGCTTGCCGACGCGAAGAAGACCAAGACTCTCGCGGTCGAGGCTGCATCTACGCGGGGATGGAAAAGCCACCATGTCGATATCGTCGCGGTGGAGCGTAGCGACACGCCTGTCACCGACTAGCGGGGACTGAGGCGGGCACGAAATTAGATCATCCTCCCCAGCAAGGGGGAGGTGGCGCGCAGCGACGGAGGGGGAGGACACGGAACGGAGGTTTTCCTTTCCTCCCCCTCCGTCTGGCAAGCGCCAGCCACCTCCCCCTTGCGGGGGAGGATTGTGATAGCGCTCGGCGCCTCCCCCCTCTGCCGGGGGAGGATCGTGGGAGGGTGCGATCGAATATGGCGCGGTGCAGCATAAACCGTTAGGCGCGGTGATATGACGCAACCGCTTACCCATTTTGCCCTTGGCCGTCGCGAGTTCGTCGCGTTCATCGCCGCGATCATGGCGGTGAACGCGCTAGGCGTGGACCTGATGCTGCCCGCGCTGCCCGCGATCGGCGCCGAACTGCATGCAGCGACCGCCAATTCACGGCAATGGATCGTCACCGCCTATCTGTTCGGGTTCGGGATCGGCCAGCTGGTCTATGGTCCGCTCGCCGACCGCTATGGCCGGCGACCGATCCTGCTCGCCACGCTGATCGGCTTCGTCTTTGCGAGCATCTTCGCGGCGAGTTCGGCAACCTTCACCGCGTTGATCTGCGCGCGGATCCTGCAGGGACTGATGTCGGCATCGACGCGCGTGCTGGCCGTGGCGATCGTTCGCGACCGGTATTCGGGCCGGCAGATGGCCAAGACGCTGTCGCTGGCGCAGATGATCTTCTTCCTCGTGCCCATCCTGGCCCCCAGCATCGGCCAGGTGCTGCTGGCGTTCGGACCGTGGCGGTTCATCTTCTACGCGCTGGCCGGGTTCGCCGCGTTCATCCTCGCCTGGTCGGCGATCCGCCTGCCCGAGACGCTGGCGATCGAGCGCCGTGTGGCGATTTCGCTGACGACGTTGCGCAGCGCGTACCGTCTCACGCTGACCAACCGCTATTCGATCGGCTATGCGACCGCCGCGTCGCTGACGTTCGGGGGGATCATCGCCTTCGTATCGTCGGCCCAGCAGATCTTCGTCGACGAGTTCGGCGCCGGCGACCGGTTCACGATCCTGTTCGCGGTCTGCGCGTTCGCGATGGGCTGTGCGTCGTTCGCCAACAGCCGGCTGGTCGAGCGCCTTGGGACACGGCTCATCTCGCAGGCCGGCGTCTTCATATTGATCGCGCTGTCGCTGATCCACATCGCGGTCATCGCCGCGGGCATCGAGACGCTGTGGAGCTACATCGTGTTCCAGGCGCTGAGCATGACGTGCATCGGCTTGTGCGGATCGAACTTCGGCGCGATGGCGATGGAGCCGGTCGGGCATATCGCAGGAACGGCCTCGTCGGTGCAGGGTTTCATCACCAGCCTGGGCGCGGTGGTGGTCGGATCGTTGATCGGCCAGGCCTATGACGGCTCCACCTTCCCGCTTGCGATCGGATATCTCGGGATCGGACTGGGCGCGCTCATACTCGTGTACCTGATCGAAGGCGGCTTCTGGTTCCAGCGGAGGACGGCGGCGAACTAGGCCGCGGTGCAAAAAGATCACACTGTTTCAGAAGGATCGCGGTCGTTGGGAACCGTTACGTGACCGTGACGGTTTGCGTCGACACAACACCAACAGGATACCCTATCATGAAGAAACTGACCGTAGCGCTGATGATGGCCGCTCTCACCGTTCCGCTCGCTGCTTGCGGCGGCAAGGGCGACGACAAGCTCGGCAGCCAAGTCGAGGGCGCCGCCGACAACCGCGCCGACGCGCTGGAAGCCAAGGCCGACAATCTCGAGGATCAGGCCGAGGCCGTCCGTGAGAGCGGCGACCAGCAGGCCGATGCGATCGACGACGCCGACGTGAACGCGCAGGCGATGCCCGCCAGCGAGAAGGCGGCCCTGGTCAACGGTAGCGAGAAGCTGCGTTGACGATCATCCCCCCGGCACGACCGGGGGGATTTTTCTATAAGTGATGCGAGACGGCGGCCGGTGAGCGTCGACCGGGGCGCGTCGGCCAAGCTGGCGAAACGGGGTGGGCGACATGACGAACAGGGGCCGGATCGAGAACGGGGGATTTCTCCTCTTCTTGACCATCATCACCATAGCCTTGGGCATGGTGGTATCGACCTTCGCGGCCGCCCTGCTATGGAGCGCGCTGGCGGCTATCCTGTTCCAGCCGCTGTACCATAAGCTGCTCAAGCGCTGGCCGGAGCGGCGCAATCTTGCCGCATCGTTGGCGATGCTGATCATCTTCGTCGCGGTAATCGTCCCGACGCTGATCATCGCGAGCCTGATGATCGACCAGGCATCCTCGGTCTATACGAGCATGCAGAGCGGTCAGATCAATTTCGCCGCCTATTTTCAGCAGGTTCATGACGCGTTGCCCGAGCGGCTCCAGCAGCTGGTCGACAAGTCCGGCATCAACAGTTTCGAGCGGCTCCAATCGCGTATTTCCGGCGCGCTCGGCAACAGCGTGCGGACCATCGCCGGCCAGGCGCTGTCGATCGGCCGCAACGCGTTCGCGTTCCTGCTGGCATTCGGCATCGCGCTGTACGTGACGTTCTTCCTGCTGCGCGACGGCGACCGCGTCGGGCCGGCGCTCTGTCGCGCGCTGCCGCTGGAGCGATCCGTGACCGAGCGACTGGTGGGCAAGTTCGTCTCGGTGGTGCGCGCCACGATCAAGGGCTCGGTGATCGTCGGGCTCGTCCAGGGTGGCCTGGGCGCGCTGACCTTCTGGCTGGTCGGCGTACCGGCGGCGCTGTTGTGGGGCCTGCTGATGGCGCTCACCTCGTTGCTGCCCGCATTGGGGCCGGCGATCGTGTGGGTGCCCGTCGCGGTGTATCTGCTGGCGACCGGTGCGATCTGGCAGGGGATTGCGGTGATCGTGTCGGGGATCGTCGTGATCGGGCTTGCCGACAATATCCTCCGGCCGATCCTGGTCGGTCGCGACACGGGCATTCCGGATTACGTCGTGCTGGTCACCACGCTGGGCGGGATCGAACTGTGCGGGCTGAGCGGGATCGTCGTCGGCCCGGTGGTCGCGGCGCTGTTCATGGCCGGATGGCAGATCCTGACCGAGCAGCGGTTGGGCTAGCCGGAGCCCGACGCCTGAGCCGCTGCCGACACTACCGAGACGTTGCTTTGGCCGCGCGCCACGAATCTCAAATCCTCCCCCGCCAGGGGGAAGTGGCAGGCGCAGCCTGAAGGAGGGGGCGGTAAGCGACCACCTCTGCTGCCCATCCTCCCCCTCCGGCGCCTTCGGTGCCACCTCCCCCTGGCGGGGTAGGATCGGTTTGAAGAATGGTCGCACCCGTTGCGCTAGAATTGGTCGCGGCGCGCCGTCGCGCTTATCCGCCTACGCGGGCCAAAAAAAACCACCCCGTGCATGACGCACGGAGTGGCCTAGGTTCAGGGAGGAGGTACGCTAGAAGCGTACCGTACGGCGCCGCGAAAGGGGGGGACACGATGCCGTACAGGATCTAAATGGGTGAGCCCGGTTTTGGTTCAACCTTTGTTGCGACGCACCGCAAATAATTTTTCGAACGGTTTGGCTATGGCTGTTCAGCGCCGACGGAAAACCGGGGCCATCCGCGCCAGAACCGGATCGCGCAACACTAGGTGATGGCGCAGAGCGGCACCGATATGCAGGACGACGAGCGCGAGCATCAGCCAGCCCAGCACGCCGTGCGCTTCATGACCCAACCGCCCGGTCGCGGCCGACACCGGCAGATACGGGATGTCGAACAGACCGAACCAGTTCAGCGGCGAACGCTTTGCCGAGCCGGACACCATCAGCCACCCGGTCAGCGGCAGGGCGATCATGAACACGTAGAGCAGCGCGTGCGCGGCATGCGCGAGCGCCTTTTCCCACATCGGGGTATGGACGGGCAGCGGCGGCGGGCGATGAGCCAGCCGCCACGCGATCCGTCCGGCAGTCAGCACCAGCACGGTGATGCCGAGCGCCTTGTGCGCCCCCATCAGGTTGCGCAGCGCCGGCACCGGATCATGCAGCAGGCCGACCGCGATGTTGAAGATGACCAGCAGCGCGATCGTCCAGTGGAACCAGATCGCCACCCTCGAGTAGCGGTCCGGCCCGGGTCCGTCCGGACGATCCTGCGCTGCCATGGTCTTCCTTCGATAAAGGGCTATGCCGTCGCGATCAGACGTTGAACGGCGTCGGTGCGGCCATCTGCGGCTGCGGAGTCTGGCCAAGCTGCGCCTGGCGCGCAAAGATGTCACGCATCAACGACAACGAGAAGAGGTGTGCGTAGAGCAGCGGGAGCATGCCCGACTTGCTCATCTTGCGCAGCGCATCGCCGCGCATGTCGATCAGCTTCTCTTCGTTGATCATCTGGAAGCCGCGATAGACGAACGGCTGCTCGGCCCCATCGGGCTGGATCGTGACTTCGCCGTCCATCAGCAGCTCGAGCTCGCGCAGCTCGTTCATGAAGTTCTGCGTGCGTGCGCCGGCCTGTTCGAACGACTCGTTGAAGCCGAGGATGTTCTTGGTCAGCTCGGTCGGCTGGCCGTTCTCGAACAGCGCATCGCCGTCCTCGAACTCGCCGAGCGTCGGCGACGTCGGATCGAAGCAGAGCGACAGCTCCTGCGCGTCCGGGTGGAGGCGCGCGAGCATGTACGGGTAGCGACGGACATAGGCGGGAACGTAGAACGTGCTCTCGGTCAGCTTGCCGTCGTCGCCGACGAACACGTTGACGCCCTCGTTCAGGCCCATCAGCGCGAGCGGGATGGCGTCGTCACCGGTCGAGAAGACGATCGGCATGTGGCGCTGGACCAGCGGGAACTCGTCGACGGTGATCGGGATGGCGTGCTGGCCGACCAGGAACGGCGCGCTGTCCTGCGGGCGGACCTTGTAATTGGCGTGCGTGTCGCTCGAGAGCGGCTCGAGGCCGTTATAGAAAAGCGGAAGCTGGGCGGCGCTGGCCATGATACTCTCCGGGTCGGTCGGTCAAAACATTGCCGGCGGCTTGTGCCACCGATTGGGGCGAGGCTCTATGGTGCGGGGCGGGCTGGTGCAAGTGTGACGAGCTTGCCGGGGTTGAGGATGCCCAGCGGATCGAGCGCGGATTTGATCGCCCGAAGCGCGGTCATCCGCGCTGGCGACGACAGGCGTTCGAGTTCGTCGCGCTTCATCTGGCCGATGCCGTGCTCGGCCGAGATCGAGCCGCCCGCCGCCGTCACCAGATCGCCGACGAAGCGGGTGACGACCGGCGCATCCTCGGCATACCAGCGCGAAGGGTCGGTGCCGGGGGCGGCGCGGACGTGGAAATGGACGTTTCCGTCGCCGAGATGGCCGAATCCGCTCGCGTGCGTGCCGGGGAAGCGCGCGTCGCACGCCGCCGCCGCCTCGATCATGAAGCGCGGCATCGTCTCGACGGGGATCGAGATGTCGTGCTGCGTCGCGGGACCGAGCGCGCGTTCGGCGGCGGAGAGCGAGTCGCGGAGCAGCCAGAACGCGTCCGACTGGGCTTCGCTGGTGGCGATCGTCGCGTCTTCGATCGCGCCGTCTTCCAACGCTTGGGCGAGCAGGCGTTCGAGGAGCGCGCTGGGGGATTCGCCGTCGGTGGTGGCCGACGTCGCCTCGATCAGGAGGTGCCAGGGGTGGCGGCCCACTAGTGGCACGCGGGCGTTCGGGAGGTGCGTCACCGCCGCGTCGAGCGATTCGGCGGGGAGAATCTCGAAGCTTTCGATCGCGTCGGTCTTCGCCTGCATCGTGCGCAGGAGTTTCAGCGCGGCCTGGGGGGACGCGATGCCGACCCACGCCGTGCCGCGCGCCGCGATTGCCGGAGCGAGGCGGAGCGTGGCGGCGGTGACGATCGCCAGCGTGCCCTCCGCGCCGATGAACAGCTGGTCGAGGTCGTAGCCGCGATTGTCCTTCTTCAGCGCGGACAGGCCGTCGTGGATGCTGCCGTCGGCGAGCACCGCCTCGACGCCCGCGACGAGGCCGCGCATCGTACCGAACTTCAGGACCTGCGTGCCGCCCGCGTTGGTCGAGACGAGCCCGCCGATCGTGGCGGTGCCGCGCGCGCCGAGCGTCAGCGGGAAGCGCCACCCCTGCCCTTGGGCGGGGGAGTCGAGGTCGGCGAGGATCACGCCGGCCTCGGCGATGGCGAGCCCGGCATCGGTGTCGACGTTGCGGATTCGGTTCAGGCGGCGGAGCGACAGGATCAGCGCGCTGCCGTCCGCGGGGGCGGTCGCGCCGCCGACCATCGAGGTGTTGCCGCCCTGCGCGACCAGCGGCACGCGGTGTGCGGCCGCCGCCTTGACGATCAGCGCGACCTCCGCGGTCGAGGTCGGCGACAGCATCGCGGGTGCGGCGCCGTGGAAACGGCCGCGCCAGTCGTGCAGCCAGGGGTCGATGTCGGCGGGGTCGGTGACGATCGCCTTGGCATCGAGATGCGGCGCGAGCGCGGCCAGCATCGCGGCTTGCGACCGCGTCAGGGTTTCTGTTTCGATGTCGGACTGAATTTCGGGCACGCGAGCAGCGCTAGACAAAATTCATCGCGCGTTCAACGATTGGCCCTAACGGTTACGTCAACATGATCCATCCCGCGATTCCCGCCACCCTCCTCGCGCTCGCGGGCCCCTTCGTCGCGGCCCCCTTTTCTGCGAGCGGGCGCGATGTCCCCCAGCCTCGGTTCGCGCTGGACGGCCTGCAGGTCGCGCAGATCTCGATCCACCAGCGCGTCATCATCCGCGTGCCCCGGATGAGCCGGGCGCCAGCGCGGACCTTCTCGCCGCCTCGGGAGTGGAAGGAGCATAAGGGCCCCAAATGCATCGCGGTTTCCGAAATTGCCGGCGCGATGCTGAACAAGGAGGGCGCGGTCGACCTGGTGATGGACGATACGACGCGGCTGCGCGCGCGGCTCGACGGCGACTGCAGGCCGCTCGATTATTATTCGGGATTCTATCTGAGGCCGGGGCCCGACGGCCTGATCTGCAAGGACCGCGACGCGATCCGCATGCGCTCGGGTGCGCGCTGCGAGATCGACGGGTTCAAGAGCTTGCGGGCGAAGAAGTAGCGGGGTCGGGCCGCTAACGCGCTTGGCGGATGCAAGGCCACCCGTTCCGTCATCCTGACGAAAGTCAGAATCCAGAGTAACCGACGGTACGCTGCTTGGCTCTGGATCCCGACTTTCGTCAGGATGACGGGGCGTTTGCGGAAGTGCGCCGGCCACCGGTGCCTCTCCATCCTCCATTCACCGCGTTTCCTTGACATTTGGCGCTAAATCGGCGAGCGCCGGAAGGCTTGAGGGCAGTGCATTTCACCCTCCATTTACCGGACATTTGCATGAGTTTTGCCGACCTCGGCCTCTCCGACGAACTGCTGAAGGCAGTCACCGACTCCGGCTACACCGAGCCGACCCCGATCCAGGCCGGCGCGATCCCGTCGGTGCTGATGATGCGCGACATCATCGGTATCGCCCAGACGGGCACCGGCAAGACCGCGTCGTTCGTGCTGCCGATGATCGACATTCTCGCGCATGGCCGCAGCCGCGCGCGGATGCCGCGCTCGCTGATCCTCGAGCCGACGCGCGAACTCGCCGCGCAGGTGGCGGAGAATTTCGAGAAATACGGCGTCAATTCGAACCTCTCGATGGCGTTGCTGATCGGCGGCGTGTCGATGGGCGACCAGCTCGCCGCGCTGGAAAAGGGCGTCGACGTCCTGATCGCGACGCCGGGCCGGCTGATGGACCTGTTCGGGCGCGGCAAGATCATGCTCAACGGCTGTTCGATGCTGGTGATCGACGAGGCGGACCGGATGCTCGACATGGGCTTCATCCCCGACATCGAGGAAATCTGCACCAAGCTGCCGAAGCAGCGCCAGACGCTGCTGTTCTCGGCGACGATGCCGCCGCCGATCAAGAAGCTGGCGGACAAGTTCCTGACCAATCCCAAGACGATCGAGGTGTCGCGCCCGGCGTCGACCAACCTCAACATCAAGCAGTATCTGGTGCCGGTGGCGAGCCAGACCGCCAAGCGCGACACGCTGCGCCGTATCCTCGCGCAGGACGAAGTGACCAACGCGATCATCTTCTGCAACCGCAAGACGACGGTGCGCGATCTCAACAAGGTGCTGAAGCAGGCGGGCTACAAGTCGGGCGAGATCCACGGCGACATGGAGCAGCCGCAGCGACTGGCCGAGTTGGAGCTGTTCAAGACCGGCGCGGTGACGATCCTGGTTGCGTCGGACGTCGCGGCGCGCGGGCTCGACATCAAGGGCGTGTCGACGGTGTTCAACTATGACGCGCCGTGGCATCCGGACGATTACGTCCACCGGATCGGGCGGACGGGTCGCGCGGGGGCTACCGGTACGGCGTACACGTTCGTCGCGCCGGACGATGCGGAGAACATCGTCAATATCGAGAAGCTGACCGGGCAGACTATCGAGCGCTTGAAGGGTGCCGAGCCGAAGATTGCGCCGGTTGCTGCTGTGACCGAAGACGAGGGCACGGCGCGGCGCGCGCGGCCGCGTCGCGGCGCGCGGTCCGAGACGTTTACGCCGGTGCCGGTTGCGGCGGCTGCCGAGGAGTCGGATCGGCCCCGTACGCGGCGGGTGCCACGGGCGGATACGGTGGCCCCGGCGATCGTCGCCGAAGTGCTGGCTGCAGCCGAGCCGGTTGCGGCGGCCAAGCGTCCACGCTGGGAGCGTACGCCGATCGACGAGCCCGTGCCCGCGGTGAAGCCGCGCGTTGCCGAGCCGGCACGGGTCGAGCCGGTGCAGGTCGAACCGGCGTATGTCGAACCGGTTCGCGCGGCGCCCGTTGAGCCGGCGCGGTCGGAGCCGGTTCGCTCGCAACCTGTTCGTTCGGAATCGGCAAAGGTCGAGCCGCCACGGACGGAGCGCATTCCTGCGGATCCAACCGGTGGTCGGCGCCAACCGGTCGCCGATACGCCGGCGGATGGCTGGAACGGACCATTTCCGAGCTTCCTGAATGCCGTGATCGGAGGATATGAATGATGTCGATGCCCCGTCTCGCCGCGCTTGCCTTGCTCGCGACCGCGGTGGCCGCGCCGGCTGCCCCTCGTGGGAAAGTCGTGGCGCCGCACGTCAACACGACGAGCTTCGACAAGCTGCCACAGCCCTTGCCGCTGCCGTATAACGAGTCGGCGAACGCCAATGCGCAGGTTGCGGCGGCGCGTGCGCGCGCGCTGAAGACGCACAAGCGGTTGCTGATCGATCTCGGCGGCAATTGGTGCCTCGACTGCCGCCTGCTCGCGGGGACGATCGACCTACCGGAGATGAAGCGTTTCGTCGACAGCAAGTTCGTGGTCGTGACGGTCGACATCGGCCGCTTCGACAAGAACGGGCAGATCGCGGCGGGGTACGGCATCAAGGGGCGGCTCAAGGGCGTGCCGGCGGTGCTGGTGGTCGATCCGCGGAGCAACAAGCTGCTGAACGCTGGGCATGAGACCGAACTGGCGGATGCGCGATCGATGGGGCCGCAGGCGCTGGCCGACTGGCTGGCGAAATGGGCGGCCTGATCGCTAATCTGTAGCGTCTACTCCGGCGGTTTGCATTTTCGTAAGTCGCTCTTCGATGGCGACTCGGTTTTAAAACGTATCGGTAAGCTGAGGTGCTGGCCCCGAACGATCCTCCCCCGCCAGGGGGAGGTGGCAGGCGCAGCCTGACGAAGGGGGCGGTAAGCGCCGACCTCTGCTCCGTGTCCTCCCCCTCCGTCGCCTTTGGCGCCATCTCCCCCTGGCGGGGGAGGATCGTCGTTAGCTGTACGCGAGGTACCCGCCCACCACGCAGCGAGTCCACAGGCCCGGCCGCCTATAGTAGAAAGTGGATTTTCACCCACTCCAGTCGTTCCAACCCCCGCCGTCATCCTGACGAAAGTCAGGACCCAGAGCCATGGAGGCTAGCTCCTGGTATCCTGGGTCCTGACTTTCGTCAGGATGACGGGTTTGGTTGGTTGGTCACGCGCTCGCTCCTACGCGGCGACTGCGATCAGGGCGTCGTCCAGTGCTGCGGCGCGCAGGTACGCCGGGCGTTCGATCAGGCGCGCGGCATAGTCCGCGAACGCTTCGCGCTTCGGCAGCCAGCCGAACTGCATGCCCCAGATGACCTGCGATCCGACATAGACGTCGGCGGCGGTGAAGCGGTCGCCGGCTATGTACGGGTGCGCTGCCACAGCCTGTTCGAGCACGTCGATCACGCGATCGAAGCTGCCATAGCCGATCATCCGTTGCTGCGCGGCATCGGGCACGACGCCGAGCGCGCGGTTGCCGGTCGCGGCTTCGACCGGGCCGGCGGCGTAGAAGAGCCAGCGATAGTAATCGGCGCGTTCTTCGTCGCGGGGGGCGAGATCGGCGTCGGGGAACGTGTCGGCGAGGTACGCGCAGATCGCGGCGCACTCGGTGACGGTCTTGTGGTTGTGGACGATCGCCGGGACTTTGGCCATCGGGTTGATCGACAGATACGGCTCGGCCTTCATCGTCGTGTCGTAGTCGAGGACGACGGTCTCATACTCGGCGTCGACCTCTTCGAGCATCCACCGCGCGATCCGGCCTCGCGACATCGGGTTGGTGTACAGGGTCAGCGTCATGCGACTCTCCTTGAGAACGGATCGTGAACGATGGTCTCATGGACAGTTGGCATGGTCAAGCGGCTGGCTGCGGGCATCAGACACTACCCTCTCCTCCCGTCATGCCGGGCTCGTTCCGGCATCCACCGCTCCGCATACGCGTTGGCCTGAGAATATGCGGGACCGTGGACCCCAGAACTAGTCCGGGGTGACGGGGAAGATCGGCGGGAGCCTCACACCAGCGCCTTGTCGAACAGCGCGAGCATGCGGGCCCAGGCCTTGTCCGCCTGGGCTGCGTTGTAGACCTTCGAGTCGGGCGGGCACCAGCCGTGCATCGTGCCGGCGTAGACCTCGATCTCGGCGGGGAGTTTGGCGGCGGCGAAGGCGGTGCGGAGCGTGTCCTTTTCGGTGGGCGACCGCGCGTCGTCGTTGGCGGCGATCGCGATGAGGTATCGGCCCTTCATCTGCGGGATCAGGCGGTGCGGGCTGTCGGGCGTGTCGGTGACGAAGCCACCGCCGTGGAAGGTCGCGCCGGCGCGGATCCGGTTGGGGACGGCTGCGGCGGTGCGCATCACCATCGGGCCACCCATGCAATAGCCGGTGGTCGCCAGCCCGCGCTTTCGGTCGGTCTGCGGTTGCGCGTCGATGAAGGCGGTGAAGGCCTTCGCATCACGCACCGTGCCTTCGGACGTTAGCGCTTCGCGGAAGGGGGCGATGCGGGCGCGGACGGCGGGCTGGTCGTACGACTCGCCGGGCGCGAGGAACGGTGCCTTGGTCGAGCGGTAGAACTGGTTGACGACGAGCACCGCATAGCCCGATTGCGCGAGGCGGTCGGCCATCTGGCGGAAGGCGGGGCGCAGACCCATGATGTCGGGCCAGATCAGCACGCCGGGGTGCTTGCCGGTGGCGGGCGCGACGAAATAGGCGTCGGCCTTGCCGTCGGGCGTGGTGATCGCGACGTCGCGGCCCTTGATGACGGCGGCGTTCGCTGGGGCGGGCAGCAGCATCGTCAGGCCGATCGCGCCGGTCATCACGCCGAACTGGCGGCGCGAGACGCCGGCCAGATACGCTTCGTTATCGTCTGCGGTATGCTCGTCGCACATGGGGCTATCCTCTTGAATTTGGCCGCATGCTAACTCAGGCTGCGCGCCACCACCATACGCCATCTTCCGTGTCGCGGATCGCTCGGCCTTCGACCTCGAGGCGGCGGAGATGCGCGAGTGCTTCGCCGGTCGCCATGCCGAGCACATCGGGGCCGATCGCGCGACGGAACAGCCGGCCGAAACAGTCGACCGCGCGGCGGGGTTCGGCGAGGAAGATGGCGAGTTCGTCGAGTCGTTCGCGGTGTTCTCGGTCCATCGCGTCGAGGCGGGTGTGGAGGCCGGTGAACGGGTCACCGTGGCCGGGGAGGACGAGCAGGTCTGCCGGCAGCGTCTTGAGCTTGGCGATCGAGGCGAACCATTCGCCCAGCGGGTCGGCGCCCGGTTCGGTGACGCCTAGCGAGACGTTGGGGCTGATGCGCGGGAGGACCTGATCGCCGGCGATCAGAATGCCGCCGGCTTCGTCGTACAGGCACGCATGTTCGGGACAGTGGCCGGAACCGGTGACGATCCGCCAGTCGCGCGCGCCGATGGTGAGCGTGTCGCCGTCTTCGATGCGGGTGTAGCTGAGTGGGAGCGGGGTGATGATTTTCCGGAAGCCGGCCCAGCCCTTGGCGGTGGCGTGGTCGATCTGGTCTGGGCCCCAGCCTGCGCCCCGCCAGAAGGCGAGCATTTCGTGCGGGACCGAGTCGCGCGCGTCGGCAGCGAGCATGCGCGCGGTCAGCCATTCGGCTCGGGTCATGATCAGGGGGGCGGCATGGTGATCGCACATCCAGCCGGCGAGGCCGATATGGTCGGGGTGGAAGTGGGTGCCGATCATTTTCGTGATGCGGACGCCGGACTTGGGGCCGTTGAAGATGGCTTTCCAGGCGTCGCGGGCCTCGGCGGTGTTCATGCCGGTGTCGATCAGCGCGTCGCCGTCGGTGTCGGCGAGGAGCCAGCAGTTTACGTGTTTCAACGGGCCGGGGATCTTGAGGCGGACCCAGTCTATGCCGGGGGCGACCTCGAAGACGTCACCGACTTCGGGCTCGGCGCCGCCGAAGGGGTAGGTCAGGCCCTTGTGGCTGGTCGGCGCGAAATCGGTGTCGGGTGCGGTTGCCATCCGTTGCGGTTAGCAACTGGATGTGGCGGGAGATAGTGCTGGCGGGCGTTGCGCGCTCCCCGTCATCCTGACGAAAGTCAGGATCCAGGATAACGTAGGGCGACATTTTTGGCTCTGGATCCTGACTTTCGTCAGGATGACGGAGGAGGGGTTTGCGCTTGTCCATCTGCGCGGCACGTGGGTCTTACCGCGCTCACTCGACGTATCGTTTGAGGTGAGCGTGCGCTCCACCCCTGCCCCTCCCGCTTGCGGGAGGGGACGTGCGGTCAGCGCTTGAAGGGGTCGTCGAAGAGCGGCTTGACGGGCAACACGCCGCCGTCTGCCACGAACTGCGCGTCGGCTGCCGCCTGGGTGCGCTCGGCGCGGAGCTGCTGGAGGAGCACTTCGCGGTCGCCTTCGAGGCGGGTGTCGGTCGGCGCTTCCATGCCGGCTGCCTTGGCCGCCTTCGCCACGGCTGCATCCAACTCGCGCTGCGAGGTCAGGCCGAGCGTGACCGGATCCTTCGGGGTGATGTTCGCGATGTTCCAGTGGCTGCGGTCGCGGATCGCGGCGATCGTCGTGCGGGTCGTGCCGATCAGCAGCGAGATCGCGCCGTCGGTGATCTCCGGGTGGTTGCGGATGATCCACGAGATGCCGTCGGGCTTGTCCTGGCGCTTCGAGACCGGCGTGTAGCGCGGGCCCTTGGTGCGGCGGACCTGCTCGGGGCCCTTGATCATCTTGAGCTGGTAATCGGGATCGGCGGCACCCTTGTCGATCTCTTCCTGCGTGACCTCATGGGCGCGCACGGGATCGCGACCGGTGAGCTTGGTCGACGTCGTGTCGTCGGCGATCGCCTGGATCTCGAGGATGTGCAGGCCGCAGAAGTCCGCGATCTGCTCGAAGCTGAGCGCGGTATTGTCGACCATCCAGGCGGCGGTCGCGTGGGGCATGAGCGGCTGGGCCACGGCGGAAACTCCGTAAAAATAGAAAGGGCCGCCCCTTTCGGAGCGGCCTGACATGAGAGAGACTTAGTGCGCGTGGGGGCAACAGGCAAGCGAACAAGCTCAGGCGGCTAACAGCTTCCTTTCCAGCGGGACGAGCGCGTGGAGGAACTGGCGGGCGCTGGCCGGCCAGCTGTAGCGCGCGGCATAGGCGGCGCAGGTGACGCTGTCGCGGGTCAGCGCGGTGGCGATCGCGACGTCGAGGTCTTCGTGCATGGCGCCGACGCGGTCGTCGAGGACGTCGATCGGGCCGGTGACGGGATAGGCGGCGACCGGCGTGCCGCACGCCAGCGCCTCGATCATGACGAGGCCGAAGGTGTCGGTGCGGCTGGGAAAGACGAGGACGTCGGCGGTGCGATAGGCGGCGGCTAGATCGAGGCCGGAGCGTTGGCCCAGGAAAACAGCGTCCGGGAAGCGGCGGGCGAGCGCGGCGCGGGCGGGGCCTTCGCCGACCACGATCTTGGTGCCGGAATGCGAGGAGGACAGGAACGCTTCGATGTTCTTCTCGACCGCGACCCTGCCGACATAGAGCTGGATCGGACCGGGGAGCGCCGCCATGTCCGGGTCGCGCGCGCCGTCAAGGCCGAACTGCGCGAAGTCGACGCCCCTGCCCCATTCGCGGACCTGGTGCAGGCCGTGCTCGGCGAGCGTCTTCGCAACAGATGGCGTGGAGACGAGGATCGACTGCGCGGGGCGGTGGAACCAGCGGATGTAGCGCCAGATCCAGTCGGGGTTCGCGCCGGTGCGGGCGGCGATATAGTCGGGGAATTGCGTGTGATAGGCGCTGGTGAACGGCAGCGCGCGGGCGAGGCACCAGTTGCGGGCGGCGAGGCAGACCGGCCCCTCGGTGGCGAGGTGGATCGCGTCCGGCCCGAACGCGGCAAGCATGCGGCCGACGGCGCCGGAGCGGGCGAAGGCGAGGCGGATCTCGGGGTAGGTCGGGCATGGCATCGAGGCGAAGCGCTCGGGCGAGACGACCATGACCTGGTGGCCGATCGATTCGAGTTCGCGCTGGACCGACTGGAGGGTGCGGACGACGCCGTTGACTTGCGGGCTCCAGGCGTCCGTGACGATTGCGATACGCATCTGTCTTCTCCGTTTTGCCCCTCTCCCATCGGGAGAGGGAGGGCCCGCCGCGCTTGCGGTGGGAGGGTGACGGCACGCTTTTTGTTTAGTGCGGTGGACTTGCCCTCACCCTCGCCGCTTCGCGTCTTTCCCTCTCCCCGCTGAGGAGAGGGTTTTGGGTCAGGCGGCTAGGGTGACGATTTTGTCGCGCTCGCGGGCGGCGATTTCGTCGGCCCAATGGAGGAGTTCCATGCGGCCGTCGAAATGCTCGACCAGGGCTGTGCAGCCCTCGACCCAGTCGCCGTCATTGTAATAGGCGATGCCGGCGATCTCGCGCATTTCGGCAGTGTGAATGTGGCCGCAGACGACGCCCTCGACACCGCGGACGCCGGCCGCATGCGCCACGACTTCCTCGAAGTGCGAGATGAAGGCGACCGCGTTCTTGACCTTGGCCTTGGCGTGCTTCGACAGCGACCAGTATGGCATGCCCATCCGCCGCCGTGCGCCGTTGACCCAGCGGTTGAGGCCCATCAGCATCGTATAGGCCGCGTCGCCGATATGCGCGACCCAGCGGTGCGCGAGCGTGATCGCGTCGAACTCGTCGCCGTGGAGCACCAGCAGGCGGCGACCGTCGGCGGTCTCGTGGATCGCTTTCCGCCGGATCGAGATGCCGCCGAAATCGAGCCCGGAATATTGACGAAACACTTCGTCGTGATTGCCGGGGATGTAGACGACGCGGGTGCCGCGCTTGGCGCGCTTGAGCAGGCGCCAGAGGACGTCGTTGTGCGCGGCGGGCCAGTAGAATTTCTTCTTCAGCCGCCAGCCGTCGATCATGTCGCCGACGAGATACATCGTCTCGCTGTCGACGTGATCGAGGAAGTCGTTGAGCATGCCGGCGTTGCAGCCGCGCGTGCCGAGATGGACGTCGGAGATCCAGATCGTGCGATATTGCCGGCGCTCGACGATCGGCTCGGGCGCGGCGGGCCGGGAGTGGATGAAATCGGCGATATCGGTGATGTCGGCGCCCAAGACGCTAGATGGCGGAAACGTCGTAACGGCGTTCATGAGCCTGTCCCCCGGCAAGGTATCCCTCGCCGCGAGTATTAGCCGAGTATTGTGACAGGGTAGTCGCAGTCCGGTGACTGTTAGAAGTCAGTGAAAAACGTTGCTGCAACTGCGCGCAAACGCGTTGACGAATCGGGGCGAAGCTGAACCTATGCGGCGATGTTGCAGGGAGAAAATATCGTGAAGTCTGGTTTCAGGAATGTTGCGGTGGCGGTTGCGGGCGCGGCGATGATGGTCGCACCGACGATGGCGTCGGCGGCGAATGCCGCGTCGTCGCTGTCGGTGGCGCAGGCGCGTGCGGGGACGACGACGACGGGCAAGAGCGCGCTCGCCGAGGGTCCGACCGCGACCTATGTCAATATCGGCATCCTGGCCGCGCTGGTGGTCGGCGTGCTGCTCGCGACGAGCGGCGGGGATGACGATGACGGTTCGGACAGCAACTAAGGGGCGCGAAGCCGGGTAAGGCTGGCGTTATCGCTTCAATCCTCTGCCCGGGGGGCTGAACGCGACGGAGGGGGAGGACACGGAGCAGCGGGCTCTCTTTCCGCCCCCTCCGTCTGGCACGTGCCAGACACCTCCCCCTCGCGGGGGAGGATTCTTCGGACGCGGTCTGTTTTAAGAAAAGCTGTTTCCCCGCGAAGGCGGGGATCCAGACTGGGCTCCCGCCTTCGCGGGAGAACAGGGTTTGGTTTGGTGCGGCGTTTGCTCCGATCTCAGATTTACCACCCCGGCGGAGGCCGGGGCCCAGTTGGCTAGGTCGTGGTAACGAAGCGCACCGCGTGCGTAATCGGGTTTCTCAACTGGGCCCCGGCCTTCGCCGGGGTGGTGGTGGTGAGCTTGGTGTGTGTCGCGGGTCAAACGGGGATACCCCAGCTTTCGCTGGGGTGACGGGATTGGAGCGGGTGTTCTGCTCCATCATCGCCGCGACGGGATTGGGGCGGGTGTTCTGCTCCATCACCGACGCGACGGGATTGGGGCGGGTGTTCTGCTCCATCGTCGCCGCGACGGGATCGGGGGCGGGTGTCCTGCTTCAACCGATGCGACTGGTGGCTACCCCCCTCACCGATGCTACTG
The DNA here is from genome assembly GCF_036663855.1 of Sphingomonas fucosidasi. Taxonomy (NCBI): domain Bacteria; kingdom Pseudomonadati; phylum Pseudomonadota; class Alphaproteobacteria; order Sphingomonadales; family Sphingomonadaceae; genus Sphingomonas; species Sphingomonas fucosidasi. The sequence continues at coordinate 636,178 of NZ_JAXOJR010000002.1, forward strand.
GCTATCGTGCTCCAACCGGTGACGGAGGGGGCGAGTGCTCCCCTCAGCCCATCGTCAGGACGATCTTGCCGACGTGGTCGCCGGCTTCCATGCGGGTATGGGCGGCGGGGGCATCGGCGAACGCGAAGACGCGGTCGATGACCGGCTTCAGCTTGCCGGCCTCGACGTGCGGCCAGACGGTGCGCGCCAGTTCGTCGGCGACCAGCGACTTGAATGCGGTGTCGCGGGGGCGAAGCGTCGAGCCGGTCAGCGTCAGGCGGCGGCGCATGATCTCGAACAGGGGGACCGTTGCGATCATGCCGCCCTGGACCGCGATCGAGACGTGGCGGCCGTCCTCCGCCAGGCATTGCAGGTTGCGGGGTACATAGTCGCCGCCGACCATGTCGAGCACCGCGGCGACGCCCTTGCCGCCGGTGATCTGCTTCACGCGCTCAACGAAATCTTCCGTCTTGTAGTCGATCGCGTGGGTTGCGCCGAGGCTGAGCGCGGCTTCGCACTTGGCCTTCGAACCGGCGGTGACGATGATGTCGATGCCGAATAGATTGCACAGCCCGATCGCCATCGTGCCGATGCCGCTGGTGCCGCCGTGGACGAGGACGGTGTCGCCCTCGGTGGCGTAGGCGCGTTCGAACAAATTGGTCCAGACGGTGAAGAGCGTTTCGGGCATTGCCGCGGCCTCGACCATCGTCAGCGCTGCGGGCACGGGCAGGCACTGGCCGAACGGCGCGACCGCGTATTCGGCATAGGCGCCGCCGGAGATCAGCGCGCAGACCGACTGGCCGATCTGTTCGTCGCCGACGTCGTCGCCGACCGCGACGATCGTGCCGGAGATTTCCATGCCGAGGATCGAGGGCGCACCCGGCGGGGGCGGATATTTGCCCTGGCGCTGCATCACCTCGGGACGATTGACCCCGGCCGCGGCGACCTTGACGAGCACTTCGCCCGGCCCGGGCTGCGGCACCGGACGATCGACGAGCACCAGCACGTCGGGACCGCCGGGCTGTTCCGGATCGATCGCCTTCATGACGTCAGGTACACGTAAGTTACTGGATTGGTTTTCGGGTATCGCGGTCATCGGCTCGTCACGTCCCTTTTGATGTGCCGGCCTTATTGACATCACTCGGGTGCGGGTCAACGTTGCAGGCACGATGGACCTGGAAGACGCCCCCTCCCGTCCCGACGATCTGCTTGACGCACTGGTGCGGCAGGACCTCGATCCGTTGTCGGTGGCCGAACTCGATGCGCGGATCACCGTGCTGCAGGGCGAGATCGCGCGATGCCAGGTCAAGAAGGACCGCGCCGTCAGTCATCGCGCCATCGCCGACGACTTGTTCAGGCGGTGACTGGCGCGGCGGTGCCTGTGTTCGCTGCCACGGCATCGACCGGCACTGTTCCATCGACCATTGCCGCATGGCCCCATCCCGCCGTCATCCCAGCGAACGCTGGGATCCAGAGCCAGAAGCGTGGGCGATCCTGGCCCTGGATCCTGGGTCGAGCCCAGGATGACGGGGCAAGGGAGCAGCGCCGCGTGATCTTTAACCGACGCAGGAACGGTCGGGCCACGGTTCAAGTGCTTGATGCGACCGATATCAGTTCCGACATAGCGTCAAAGGGCTCGCGTTCTCGCGGCCCGACAGGAGTATTGTAAATGCCATCATTTGCACCCGCCCTCGAGACCACGCTGCACAAGGCGCTCGAGGCGGCGTCGTCCCGGCGCCACGAATATGCGACGCTGGAGCATCTGCTGCTCGCGCTGATCGACGACGAACACGCGTCGAAGGTCATGACCGCGTGCAACGTCGAGATCGGCGAACTGAAAAATACCGTCGCGCATTACCTCGACAGCGAACTCGATGCGCTGAAGGTCGATGCGGCGACCGATCCCTCGCCCACCAGCGGGTTCCAGCGCGTCGTCCAGCGCGCGATCCTCCACGTCCAGTCCTCGGGCCGCGACGAAGTGACGGGTGCCAACGTACTCGTCGCCCTGTTCAGCGAGCGCGAGAGCTATGCGGTGTATTTCCTGCAGCAGCAGGACATGAGCCGCCTCGATGCGGTCAGCTTCATCAGCCACGGTGTCGGCAAGGGCGGGCAGCAGGCGACCGAAGCATCCACGCCAAAGGGTGCGGACGACGAGAAGCCGGCCAAGGGACAGGAGAAGGGCAAGACGGAAAGCGCGCTCAAGCAATTCACGGTCGACCTCAACGAGAAGGCGAAGGCCGGCAAGGTCGATCCCCTGATCGGGCGCGGGCCGGAGGTGGATCGCACGATCCAGATCCTGTGCCGCCGGTCGAAGAACAACCCGCTCTATGTGGGCGATCCGGGCGTGGGGAAGACCGCGATCGCGGAAGGCCTGGCGCGCAAGATCGTCGAGGGCGACGTGCCCGACGTGCTGTTGCCGGCGATCATCTACTCGCTCGACATGGGCGCGTTGCTGGCGGGTACGCGGTACCGCGGTGATTTCGAGGAGCGGCTGAAGGCGGTCGTGAATGAGCTTGAGAAGCTCCCCGATGCCGTACTGTTCATCGACGAGATCCACACCGTCATTGGTGCCGGCGCAACCAGCGGCGGGGCGATGGATGCGTCTAACCTGCTCAAGCCGGCGCTTAGCGGCGGTACGATCCGGTGCATCGGCTCGACCACGTACAAGGAGTTCCGCAATCACTTCGAGAAGGACCGCGCGTTGCTGCGGCGCTTCCAGAAGATCGACGTGAACGAGCCGACGATCGAGGACACCATCAAGATCCTCGCGGGGCTGCGCTCGGCGTTCGAGGATCACCACAACGTCAAGTACACGCCCGATGCGATCAAGTCGGCGGTCGAGCTGTCGGCGCGGTACATCAACGACCGCAAGCTGCCGGACAAGGCGATCGACGTGATCGACGAGGTCGGCGCGATGCAGATGCTGGTGCCACCGAACAAGCGCAAGAAGACGATCACCCCGAAGGAGATCGAGATGGTCATCGCGACGATGGCACGGATCCCGCCGAAGTCGGTCTCGACCGACGACAAGCTGGCGCTGGCTACGCTCGAGACCGATCTCAAGCGCGTGGTGTTCGGGCAGAATGCGGCGATCGAGAAGCTGGCGTCGGCGATCAAGCTGGCGCGGGCAGGTCTGCGCGAGCCGGAGAAGCCGATCGGCAACTATCTGTTCACCGGGCCTACCGGTGTCGGCAAGACCGAGGTGGCCAAGCAGCTGTCGACGATCCTCGGCATTCCGCTCCAGCGGTTCGACATGTCCGAATATATGGAGCGCCACTCGGTCAGCCGTCTGATCGGTGCGCCCCCGGGCTATGTCGGGTTCGACCAGGGCGGTCTGCTGACCGATGCGATCGACCAGAACCCGCACTGCGTCCTGTTGCTCGACGAGATCGAGAAGGCGCATCCGGACCTGTTCAACATCCTGTTGCAGGTGATGGATAACGGGCGGCTGACCGACCAGCACGGCAAGTCGGTCGATTTCCGCAACGTCATCCTGATCATGACGACCAATGCGGGCGCCAGCGACATGGCGCGCGAGACGGTCGGCTTCGGCAACCTGACGCGTGAGGGCGAGGACGAGGTGGCGGTGACCAAGATGTTCACGCCGGAATTCCGCAACCGTCTCGATGCGGTGGTGCCGTTCGGGTACCTGCCGACCGAAGTCGTGGCGCGGGTCGTGGACAAGTTCATCCTCCAGCTCGAACTCCAGCTGGCGGACCGCGGCGTGCACATCCTGCTCGACGACGAGTCGAAGGCGTGGCTGACGACCAAGGGCTATGACAAGCTGTACGGCGCACGGCCGATGGGTCGCCTGATCCAGGAGAAGATCAAGCAGCCGCTTGCCGAGGAACTGTTGTTCGGCAAGCTGGTCCACGGCGGCGAGGTGACGGTGAAGATGAAGGACGGCGCGCTGTCGTTCGCGATCGAGCCGGCCGCGCCGAAGAAGCCCAAGAAGAAGGGCAAGGTCGAGACTGTCGACGCGAAGTAACTTCGGGTTGTGATCGAAGCGAAGAGCCTGCCGTCGGAGCGATCCGGCGGCGGGCTTTTTCGTGCGCGCCCGCCTGGGGATCGGCGATGCCGGGGCGGTATTGGACGAGAAGGGGGAAGCGGCGGCCGGGTGCATCGGCGCCGGACCGCCACTCGACTTGTCGGCAAGGACGAATTGCGACATGATCGGCCGCGTTGCCGGGGGGACACAGGATGCGGGATCGTAAGGGAACACTGGTGGTCGCGGGGCTGATCGCGCTGGCTGTCGTGGCCGTGCGGCATCCGACCGTCGATCTGCAGCTGGTCACGCATGATTCGCGCGATCCGTCGCCGCACCGGATCCAGGCGGCGGTCGATTTCGGGCTGGTCGGCGTTTCGGTGCTCTACACCTGGACCGTGAACCGGCTGCGCTGAACGCCCCCGAACCCGTCAGAACCCCGCCGCCACGTCCTTGACCCCCATCGCGTGCCTGCGCCATAGCGACGGACATGGACACGCCGATCGAAGACCTCGCGTTCGAGGATGCACTGAAGGAACTCGAGCTTATCGTCGGGAAGCTGGAGAGTGGCGATACGCCGCTCCAGCAGGCGATCGAGCTGTACGAGCGCGGCAACAAGCTGCGCCAGCGTTGCGCCGACCGGCTCGATGCGGCGCAGGCGCGGATCGAAGCGATACGGCTCGATGGCGACGGCAAGCCCGCGGGCGTCCGCCCATTCGCGGCGGGCTGACGCGGTGAGCCAGATGCCCGTCACACTGGATGCCGCCCTCGCCGACGTCGCGGCCGAAATCGACCGGCAGTTCGACCAGTTGCTGACGATCCCCGACGATCCGCGCGGCGACCTGTACCGGGCGATGCGGCATGCCGCGATCGGCGGCGGCAAGCGGTTGCGCCCGCTGCTCGTGTTCGCGACCGCCAATCTGTTCGACGTCGCGCACGAATGTTCGGCGCGGGCAGCGACTGCACTGGAGGCGATCCACGTCTATTCGCTGATCCATGACGACCTGCCGTCGATGGACAATGACGACATGCGGCGCGGCAAGCCGACCGTCCACAAGGTGTTCGACGAGGCGACCGCGATCCTGGCGGGCGATTGCCTGCATGCGCTGGCGTTCGAGATCCTCGCCGATCCGGCGACGCACCCCGATCCGTTCGTGCGGATCGAGCTGGTGACCGACCTCGCGCGCGCAGCCGGCCCGAACGGCATGGCGGGCGGGCAGAAGATGGATATCGAGGCGGAAAGCACGCGCTTCGACCTGAACACCGTTACGCGGCTCCAGCAGATGAAGACGGGGGCGCTGATCTCGGCGTCGGTCGAGGCCGGCGCGATCCTCGGGCGGTTGCCGCCGGAGGGCCGGGTTGGTCTGCGCGGCTATGCGCATGACCTGGGGCTTGCGTTCCAGATCGCCGACGACCTGCTCGATGCAGAGGGCGACGAGGCGGTCGTCGGCAAGTCGCTGCGCAAGGACGAGGTCGCGGGCAAGGAGACGTTCCTGTCGCTGCTCGGGCCCGACCGCGCGCGCGAACAGGCGCGGATGCTGGTCGACCAAGCGATCGCGCACCTGCATAGCTATGGCAAGGAAGCCGATCTGTTGCGCGACATCGCGCGCTTCGTGCTCGAACGCGACCGCTAAGCGTACAACCGGGAGTTCAACATGACCGCACGCATTGGTGTCTATCCAGGCACGTTCGATCCGGTCACGTTGGGCCATATGGATATCATCCGACGCGGCGCGAAGCTGGTCGACCGGCTGGTGATCGGGGTGACGACCAACCCGTCGAAGTCGCCGATGTTCACGATCGAGGAGCGTATGGCGACGGTGCGGCGCGAGGTGGCGGACGTCGATGGCGATATCGAGGTCGTCGCGTTCGATTCGCTGCTGATGGACTTCGCCGAGCGGCAAGGGGCGAAGGTGATCGTCCGGGGCCTGCGCGCGGTCGCCGATTTCGAATACGAGTATCAGATGGCGGGGATGAACCAGCAGATCAATCCGCGCGTCGAGACGGTGTTCCTGATGGCCGACGTCGCGTTGCAGCCGATCGCGAGCCGGCTGGTCAAGGAGATCGCGTTGTACGGCGGGAATATCGCCAAGTTCGTACCGGAATCGGTGCGTGACGAGGTGGTGGCGCGGGTCGAGAAGATCGGCCGCAAGGGGAGCTGATCCGCCCGGCGCACCACCCCCGCGGACGGGCGTGATGCGCCTACCGGTTTATTTCCCGAAACCGCTCGGCGCTGGCGAAACCACCGTGGTCGTGCCGCTGCGGATCTCCTTAACCTCCAGCGCGCGCTCGGCGATATTATCCTTGCCGAAGCGGAAGGCGCCGTCGATGCCCGCGAAGCCGTCGCTGTCGCGCAGGCGGTTGACCGGGAACGGCGTGCCGGGCTTCCAGTCGCGCGCGATGCGGACCGTCAGCAGGACCGAGTCGTACCCGAGGCTCGACAGGCGATACGGCCCTGCTCCGAAGCGTGCGCGGTATTTGGCGGCGTATTGGCGGTACAGCGTGTCCGAGACGCTGGCGTACCAGGCGCCGGACAGTGCGGGCTTGGCGGCGATGCTGGTGTCGGAATTCCAGAGTTCGGTGCCGAGGATACGCGTCGACGCACCGCCGCCGCGCTTGACCATCGCTGCCGCCGAGGCTGCGGTGGCGCCACCGTCGGCGATCAGCACCGCGTCATAAGGGGCCTTTGCCGCCAACCGCGTGACGGCGCCCGAAATGCCACCGGGACCGCGCGTGTAGGTCTGGAGCGAGACGACCTGGCCACCCGCGCCTTCGACCGCACGGAGGAACGCGGTCGAGGCGCGCTCGCCGTACAGGCCGTTGGGGACGAGGCCGGCGAAATTGCTGACGCCGCGTGTCCGGGCGAAATCGACGACACGCGCGATCGACTGGGTCGGAACATAGCCCATCAGGTACGCGCCGTTGCCGGCCACGCCGAGATCGTTGGAGAAGCTGAGCACCGGGATGTTCGCGGCGCGCGCGATCGGTGCGACGGCGCGGACATCGTCGGCGAGCAACGGGCCGAGGATCAGCTGCGCGCCTTCCGCGATCGCGCGCTGCGCAGCGGCGGCGGCACCGGTCGCGGTGTCGTAGTTGGTGATCCGGACGCGCTGGTTCTGCGTATCGAGCAGCGCGAGCATCGTCGCGTTGGCGATCGAGGTGCCGACGCCGGCGTTGCTGCCCGACAACGGCACCAGCAGCGCGACGCGGTTACGCTCGGCATCGCGCGGGATGCCGGTCTCGACGCCAATCTCAGGACGATCGACCGGCCGCGTGGTCGGGCGCTGCTGCGACGGCTCGACCGGGCCGCGCGGGACGATCGTCTGACATGCGCCAAGCAGGCACGCCGCACCGAGTGCCACCCACCGGCCGAATGCGCGTTGCCGTCCCGGTTGCCCTATCGTCGTCGCGTCTGCCATGACCATCCCCATGAACCCTGAATCTCTTCTCTATCCCGGCCTCTACATCGTCGCGACCCCGATCGGCAATCTTGGCGATCTGTCGCCGCGCGCCGCCGACATCCTCCGCCGGGCTGACGTGATCGCGGTGGAGGACAGCCGCGTGACCGCCGGCTTGCTCCGCCACATCGGCACGAAGACGCCGATGGTGCCGTATCACGATCACAGCGCGGAGGGTGTGCGACCGGCATTGATCGCGCGGATGGCGACGCAGGCGGTGGCTTTGGTGTCGGATGCGGGGACGCCGTTGATCTCGGATCCAGGCTTCAAGCTGGTGCGTGATGCGCGCGCGGCGGGGCATCTGGTGGTGACGATTCCAGGGCCGTGCGCGGCGGTGGCGGCGCTGACGCTGGCGGGATTGCCGACCGACCGGTTCCTGTTCGTCGGGTTCCTGCCGTCGAAGCTGCACGCGCGGGCGGAGGCTATCGCGGAGGTAGCCACCATTCGCGCAACTTTGGTGATGTACGAGTCGGGGCCGCGGTTGGGGGCGTGTCTCGCGGCGCTGCTGGAAGGGCTCGGCGACCGCGAGGCGGCGGTGACGCGCGAGATCAGCAAGAAGTTCGAGGAGGCGGTGACGGGGACGCTGTCGACTTTGGCCGAGCGCTATGCGGACGCGCCGCCGCGGGGGGAAATCGTGATCGTCGTCGCACCGCCGGGTGAAGCGCCTCCTGCGAGCGCGGAGGACGGCGATGTTGCGCTGGTCGAGGCGCTGACGCGACTGTCGACCGGGCAGGCCGCGAGTGAGGTGGCGAAGAAGCTCGGGCTCGACCGGAAGGCGCTTTACGCGCGGGCGCTGGAATTGAAGCCGAAGGCCTGATCTCCCCTCCCGCTTGCGGGAGGGGTTGGGCCAGGGCATGTCACGGACGTGCCGCCCCCGCCCTCCCCTGGCCCCTCCCGCAAGCGGAAGGGGAACACGATTGACCGACAGGTTGCGGAAGCCGCCGGGCGTCGCGGCGAGCGATTGGCCGGGTGGTGGTTGCGTCTCAAAGGCTGGAGAATCCTCGATCGCCGCGTCCGCACTCCGGCGGGCGAAGTCGATCTCGTTGCGCGCAAAGGTAACCTGATCGCATTCGTCGAGGTCAAGACGCGCGCGACCGCGGCCGAACTCGACTTCGCGATCGACGAGCGCCGGCTCGCGCGCGTGGCGGCGGCGGCGGAATATCTGATGCCGCGCTATGCGGGGCCGGGCGACGATATCCGGGTGGACGTGATCCTGCTCGCGCCGGGTACGCGTCCGCGGCATATCGAGAATGCGTGGATCGGAGGCGGGATAGGGTGACGGGATCGGGCGGGGATCAGGCGAGCGTGGGTGACAAATCCCGCCCGCCTTCCTAAGTCCCGATCCGAACCATCCCAGCCCGTCACCCCAGCGGAAGCTGTGGTCTCTCCGTAACTGGGAGACCCCAGCTTCCGCTGGGGTGACGGCCAAAGCGGGGTGCATGGAAGGAATGCGAGAATGAGCCTCACCGTCGCCGTCCAGATGGACCCGCTCGACAGCATCAACATCGCCGGCGATTCAACCTTCGCGCTGATGTTGTCCGCGCAGGATCGTGGTCATACGCTCTTCCATTATTCGGCCGAGGATCTGAACTACCGTGACGGCCGGGTCTGGGCGAAGGCGCATCCGGTAACCGTGCAGCGCGTCGTCGGAGATCATTTCAGCGTCGGCGAACCGGTAAACCTCGACCTCGGCGACGAGGCCGATGTCGTGTTGATGCGCCAGGATCCGCCGTTCGATCTCGGCTACATCACCGCGACGCACCTGCTCGAGCGGATCGCCGACAGGACGCTGGTCGTGAACGATCCTGCGCAGGTGCGGAATGCGCCCGAGAAGGTGTTCGTGCTCGACTACCCGCAGTTCATGCCGCCGACTTTGGTCACCCGCTCGCTCGACGAGGCGCGGAAGTTCCTCGCCGAGCACGGCGCGATCGTCATCAAGCCGCTCCACGGCAATGGCGGCAAGGCGATCTTCAAGGTCGAGTCGGACGGCGCCAATCTGTCGGCGCTGATGGAGGTCTTCAACATGACGTGGCGCGAGCCGCACATGGTGCAGGCGTTCCTCCCCGACGTCGCGAAGGGCGACAAGCGGATCGTGCTGGTCGACGGCGAAGTCGCGGGCGCGATCAACCGCCTGCCGGGCGAAGGCGAGATCCGTTCGAACCTCGCGGTCGGTGGCTCGGCGGAGAAGTCGGAGCTGACCGACAAGGAGCGCGAGATCTGCGCGGTGCTCGGGCCGGAACTCAAGAAGCGCGGGCTGTTGTTCGTCGGGATCGATGTGATCGGGGGCAGGTGGCTGACCGAGATCAACGTAACGTCGCCGACGGGGATCGTGGCGATCGGAAAGTTCGACGGGACGGATGTGGCGGGCATGATCTGGGATGCGATCGAGGCGAAGGTCGCGGCGCGGTAGCCTTTCCAAAAACACCCCGGCGGAGGCCGGGGCCCAACTGGAAAGGTCGCAGTAACGGAGCGCCGTCCTCCGTCACAACCGTCCCCCAATTGGGCCCCGGCCTCCGCCGGGGTGGTGCAATGATGGGCCGGGGTGGTGCAATGATGAAAAGCCTCGCGGAACCCATCCGGCGTCCCGGCAGTATCTCATACCCATGACCGAATTCATCCTCGATCTCATCGCCTGGGGCGGATATTTCGGTATCTTCCTGTTGATGGCGCTCGAGAATATCGTGCCACCGGTACCATCCGAAGTGATCATGGGGCTTGGTGGCATGGCGGTCGCGCGCGGCGACATGACCGTGCTGCCGCTGATCGCCTGGGGCACCGCAGGGTCGGTCGTCGGCAATTACTTCTGGTATTATATCGGCCGCAACATCGGCTACGAACGCTTTCGCCCGTTCATCGAGCGCAACGGGCGCTGGCTGACGATGGAATGGTCGGACGTCGAGACAATCCACCGCTTCTTCATGAAGCGCGGCGGCTGGGTGATCTTCGTGTTCCGGTTCATGCCGACCTTCCGCACGGTCATCTCGCTGCCCGCGGGGATGACGCGGATGCCGATCTGGCAGTTCGTGATCTGGACCGCGGCCGGCAGTGCGATCTGGAACACCGTGCTCGCCTATGCGGGCATCCTGCTCGGATCGCATTTCGAGGAACTCGACCGCTATGTCGGGCCGGTGGCCGTCGCGACGTTCGTCGTCATCATCATCGGCTATGTCTGGCGCGTCGTCACGTGGAAGCCGAAGGGCTCCGCCTGATCTCAGGCCCGCGGATGCGCGTTCCGATACACGTCCATCAGATGCGCCGCGTCGACCTGCGTATAGACTTGCGTCGAACTGAGACTGGCATGGCCGAGCAGCTCCTGTAGCGCGCGGAGGTCCGCCCCCCGCCCCAGCAGATGCGTCGCGAAGCTGTGGCGCAGCGCATGCGGCGTCGTCCGGTCGCCCAGTCCCAGCCGGGTCCGCGCGGCTTGCACCGCACGACGGATCATGACCGGCGACAGCGGCCCGCCCCTCGCACCCCGAAACAGCGGTTCGTCGCGCGAGGCCGGCCAAGGTGTCTGCGCGACATACGCGTCGATCGCGTCGCGCACCTGTGGCAACAGCGGCACCACGCGGGTCTTGGCGCGCTTGCCCGTCACCCGGATCGTCTCGCCGAGCGGCAGGATTTCGCCCCGCAACGTCAGGGCCTCGCCGATCCGCAGACCTGCGCCGTACAACAGCATCAGGACCGCCCAGTTGCGCGCGCCGATCCACGGCTCGGCGGCATCGTCGGCCACCTCCTCCGCCAGCGCGACGGCTTCGGTCGGCGAGATCGGCCGCGGCACGCCCGTCTTGACGCGCGGTCCCCGCATCCGCGGTTGCTCGGCGCCTTCGTTCGCCCAGGCGAGGAACCCGCGCACCGCCGACAATTCGCGCGCGGCCGAGGCGTTGCCGAGTCCCGACTCGCGACGCTGCGCCAGATATGCGCGAAGATCCGTCGCCGTGACCCGCGCCAGCGCCGTGCGGTCGATCGCCTCGCCCCAATGGCCGATCAGGAACGCGGTCAGCCGCTCGGCCGAGGCGCGATAGGCGCGTACCGTGTGCACCGATCGCCGACGGTCGCGCGCGAGATGCTCGCTCCAGAGCATCGATGGCGGCCTGTTGTAAGGATCAACATCATCGCATGTCGACGGATCGGTGGCAGACAAGGAAATGGTCACGGTCATCCGATGGATAGTATCCGTGGGAACCGGCAAAGAAAATTAACTCCCTCGCTTTAATAGAAACATTATGTCTCCAGCACTGCCCATGGCCGACATGTTCGCGGACGAAACACGGCGGTTGGCCGCGCTTCATGCGCTCGCATTGCTCGATAGCGAGCCGGAGCGCGAATTCGATGCGCTGGTTGCGCTGACCGCAGAAATGCTCGGTTGCCCGACCGCCATGTTGACGCTGGTCGACACCGACCGACTGTGGATCAAGGCGTCGAGTACGGGTGCGCGGGGCGAGATCGCCCGCGACGTCGGCATGTGCGCGCATACGATCCAAGGCGGCGATCCGATGGTCGTCGACGATCTGGCGCTCGACCCGCGGTTCGGCGCGAACCCGCTGGTCGTTCCCCAGGACGGCCTGCGCTTTTACGCGGGTGCGCCGATCCACGCGACCGACGACACCGGCGAGCGACATGCGATCGGTGCGCTGTGCATCGTCGATACCGCACCCCGCAGCCTGAACGACGCCGGACGGCGCGCGTTGCAGCATCTGGCGACGCTGGCCGAAACGACGATCGCGGCGCGTGCCGCCGCGCGTCAGGCGATAACGATCGCCACCATCGCAGACCGCCAAGCCGCTGCGCTCACGCGACAGGACCGGATCTTTCGCCAGGCGGAACGGATGGCTGCGTTCGGATCGTGGCGCGTGAATTTCGCCAACGACGATATCGAATGGTCGGACGGCGTCTATCACATCTACGGCCTGCCGATGTCCGAGCGCCCGACTATGGCGACGGCGTTGAATTTCTATCCGCCGCATGCCCGTGCGGAGATCAGCGCCGGACTGGCGCGCGCGGTCGAGACCGGTGCATCGCTCGATATCGAGGTCGATTTCACGACCGCACAAGGCGAACTGCGCCGCGTCCGCGTGATGGGCGAATGCGAGGGCGACGGCGACACACCGACCGCGCTGGTCGGCGTGTTCCAGGACGTCACCGAACGCCATGCGCTGGAAGTGACGCTGCGCCGGACCGCCGACACCGACTCGCTCACCGGAATCGCCAACCGGGCGGCGTTCGATCGTGCGCTGGACGCCGCGATACTGCGCGCGCACGAACACGGCACGCCGTTGTTGCTGGCGCTCGTCGATCTCGACGGGTTCAAGGCGATCAACGATACGCTTGGTCATACCGCAGGCGACGACGTGCTGCGCGGCGTCGGGCGGGTGCTCGAAGCGCCGTGGTTGAAGGGCAGTTTCGCCGCACGACTCGGCGGGGACGAGTTTGCGGTAATCGTCGACGATCCGGCGCTGGCGATGTCGATGAGCCACGTCCGTCGGCGGCTCGAGGAAGCGCTGCGCTTTCCGATCGCGATGGGGGGGCTGGCGATGATCAGTGCCGGTACCGTCGGGATCGCGATGCTCGATCACGATTGCCATACGATCCGCGATTTCGTCCACCGCGCCGATACCAATCTCTATCAGGCCAAACGCGAGCGGGTCGGCGAGCGGCGGCGTGGCGATCGGAAGACCGCCGCCTGAGGTCGACGCGGGCGGGCAGTGCAGGCGCGCAGCGGCGTTGCGTGAAGTGCTGCGCCGCGTAAAGCGGTTCACGCAGGAGCGATCCGGCCCCATATACGGACACGATGTCGTCCCGCGCCCGTGTCCTGATCCTCAACGCCGCCCTCGGGCCGCTCGACTACCGCGTGCCGGCCGGCATGGACGTGGGGCCGGGCTCGATCGTGGTCGCGCCGCTGGGGCCAAGGCAACTACTCGGCGTGGTGTGGGAGCCGGAGCGGATGCCGTCGGATGCGGAGGTCGGCGACAACCGGTTGCGCAACCTGCTCGCGGTCGCCGACGTGCCGCCCTTGGGGGCACCGTTGCGGCGGCTGGTCGAGTGGACCGCGGATTATTATCTCGCGCCGGCCGCATCGGTGTTGCGGATGACGCTCGCCTCGACCTCGGCGCTGGAGGGCGCGCGGACCGCTGTCGAGTACCGGTCCACCGGCGTCGTGCCGCCCCGCCTCACGCCGCAGCGCGAGCAGGCGCTTGAGCGGATCGGTGATCGCCAAGGCCTGATCCGCGAGTTGGCGACGACCGCCGACGTCAGCGATGCGGTGATCCGAGGGCTGGTGAAGGTCGGTGCGATCGAGGCGGTCGAGGTCAGCCTGGACAGCCCCTACCCCGTCCCCGATCCCTCGCATCACGAGCCGACACTGTCCGACGACCAGCGGGCAGCGGCCGATGCTCTGGTGGCGGGGGTGGCGGAGCACGCGTTCCACCCGACGTTGCTCGACGGGGTTACGGGATCGGGCAAGACCGAGGTGTATTTCGAGGCGGTGGCGCAGGCGATCCGCGATGGGCGGCAGACCTTGGTGCTGCTACCCGAGATCGCGCTGACCGAGCCGTTCCTCAAGCGCTTCCACGACCGGTTCGGGTGCGAGCCGATCGCCTGGCATTCGGGGTTGCGCTCGACCCAACGGCGCAGGGCGTGGCGCGCGATCGCGAGCGGCGAGGCGCTGGTGACGGTAGGCGCGCGGTCCGCGTTGTTCCTGCCCTACCGCGATCTCGGGCTGATCGTCGTCGACGAGGCGCACGAGACCAGCTTCAAGCAGGAAGAGGGCGTGCATTATCATGCGCGCGACGTCGCGGTGATGCGCGGCAAGTTCGAGGGGTGCCCGGTGATCCTCGCGTCTGCCACGCCGGCGATCGAGACGCGGCAACAGGTGGTGACCGGGCGGTATGCGGAGTTGAAGCTGCCCGGTCGGTTCGGCGCGGCGGAGATGCCGACGATCGAGCCGATCGACCTGATCAAGGAACCGCCCGAGCGTGGCCGCTGGCTCGCGCCGCGGCTCGTGAAGGCGATGCAGGCGACCCTGGAGCGGGGCGAGCAGTCGTTGCTGTTCCTCAACCGGCGTGGCTATGCGCCGCTGACCTTGTGCCGGACGTGCGGGCATCGGTTCCAATGCCCGAACTGTACCGCGTGGATGGTCGAGCACCGGCTGACGCGGCGGCTTGCGTGCCATCATTGCGGGCATGCGGAGCCGACGCCGCGCGTGTGCCCGGAGTGCAAGGGCGAGGACACGCTGGTCGCCTGCGGGCCCGGCGTGGAGCGGATCGCCGACGAGGTGACGGCGCTGTTCCCCGAGGCGAAAACTGCCGTGGTCACGTCGGACACGATCTGGTCGCCGGCCAAGGCGGCCGAGTTTGTCGGGCGGATGGAGGCGGGCGATATCGACATCGTCGTCGGTACGCAGCTCGTGACGAAGGGGTATCACTTCCCGAACCTGACGCTGGTCGGCGTGGTCGATGCGGATCTGGGTCTAGACGGCGGCGACCTCCGAGCGGCGGAACGCACGTTCCAGCAGATCCGGCAGGTATCGGGCCGCGCCGGGCGTGGCGAGAAACCCGGCCATGTGTTCATTCAGACCCATAGTCCGGGGGCTCAGGTGATGCAGGCGCTGATCACTGGTGATGCGGATGCGTTCTATGCGGCGGAGACGGATGCGCGGAAGGATGCGGGGGCGCCGCCGTTCGGAAGGTATGCTGCGATCGTGGTGTCGTCGGAGGACCAGGGTTGCGCGCATGATACGGCCAAGCTGGTGGGGCGGAGTGCGCCCGAGGTCGAGGGCATGCACGTGTATGGGCCTGCGCCGGCGCCGTTGGCGATGCTGCGGGGGCGGCACCGGTATCGGCTGCTCGTCCACGCACGGCGGGCGCTGGATGTGCAGGATGTCATCCGGGCGTGGTTGGGTAAGCTGGACTGGCCGTCGAAGGTTCGGGTGACGGTCGACGTCGACCCGTATAATTTCTTGTAGCGGCGCCCCACCCGTCATCCCAGCGAACGCTGGGATATTATCGGGGCGGGTGCTGCGACCCGGAACGGGGAGATCCCAGCTTTCGCTGGGATGACGGTTGGGGGGGCGCGGCTGCACGACGCAAGCTCGCAAGCCGATAGACGTCTGCCCGAATATTTTCTGTAGAGGGCACCCCCTCTCCCGACCGTCATCCCAGCGAAAGCTGGGATATCAGCGGGGCGGGCGCTGCGACCCGGAACGGGGAGATCCCAGCTTGCGCTGGGATGACGGTTTGAAGGGGGCGCTAGTTCAGCGTCCGTCACCAGCCAAGTTTGTTCAACCGCGAAGGCGAATGCCCAGTCTGGATCCCCGCCTTCGCGGGGAAACAGTCTTACTCGCCGGCGTGTTCGGCGAGGACGGTCAGGCCCTTGGCGTTGACCTCGGCGAAACCGCCCCTGATCGCGATGACCTCGGGGGCGCCGTTCTGCGTGCGGAAGATCTGCACGCCGCCGTCGCGGACCGTCGACATGAAGGGCGCATGGCCTTCGAGGACGCCGAAATCGCCTTCGGTGCCGGGAACGACGACCATGTAGACCTCCTCCGAGCGGACGAGCTTTTCTGGCGTGACGAGTTCGAAATGCAGCATGTCTGGGACCTTCTCCCTCTCCCCTTCGGGGAGAGGGTCGGGGTGAGGGGCAGTACCGGGCGAGGGCGCTTGTGGCGGGGGGGGGGGGGGGGGGGGGCCCCCCCCCCCGCCATCCACGGTGCAAGACGCCGAGGCCGGGAGCCCACCCCCGGCCCCTCCCGCAGGCGGGAGGGGAGTTAGAGATTATGAAGACCGATACCCCAG